>CAWBHQ010000025.1:0-326024 GCA_963788755.1 uncultured Nitrososphaerales archaeon | reverse complement strand
AGACAGAATCGATTCAGTTATTTACATTGACTCGGTGCTTATTGGATAAATAGGATGAATGGAAATAGCTTGCTCTCCCGGAGCCATGACATTTGCCACATACAACGATCTAAGCCTTACACTATTTGCTTTATCCTTACACAAAATGTCTTTCCATCATGATATAATTCTGATACCGCTTTAAACTCCATTCCCTTCTTGAGAAGATGTCTTGGTCCCTCATAATCATAATGGTTTAATCTGGCATGCCATTTTCCATCTATCATAACCAATGCAATTCCAGATAGTATATTTTCGATGTATATGTCATGTACTTCTCCAGGTATAAGTTTCAGATTATCGGAGAGCGTTATTGTTACGTCATCTAACCATTTTATTCTTTTCAGTTTCTCAAGTTTCTTTAATGCTTCAACCAGTATGTTGTTATCAAAACCCAACGTATCTCTGATGATATCGACATCCTCTCCAGACCGCCCTTTTTTTACTAACAATGAATGAATCTTTCTTGCAGCATTGTTGACGTCCCTTACAAATTGTATTGTATAGCCTCTCTCTAACAATGTTATCCATTTGGGTACATCTTTAGTGTGTGTAGAGGTCGCCTGTATTTCTATAGCCTTTTCCGTTTTTACTTCCGATTTTGCTCTATCAGCTTCCATAGCGGATATCTCCTCGTTTGTCATAACATCTAGAATCAGAGGAGTAGATGAAGTTATTCGATTTATGGATTTAAGAGCAGAGTCGATAGTACTTAATGTTTGATTCATCTTTTCTATGCGTCTCTTGCTGGCATCAAGATAGCGTTCATCTATAGTATCTTTAGCTGCAAGAATAATTACTGAACCAGAGGATCGCCTTCCAGTTCTTCCTCTTCTTTGAATATACCTAATTTCGCTAGGTATAGGCTCATAAAATATAACAAGATCTACTTCCGGAATGTCAAGGCCTTCTTCAGCTATTGAAGTTGCTACTAGCACGGAGAACTCGCCTCTTCTAAAGGCTTCCAACATTTGAGCTTGTTCTTCCTGTTTCATTCCTACATCGCCTTCTTTCTTTGCTTGACCAACAAATCTTGCTGCTGTTATATTATTACTATTTAGAATATCAACTATGTGCCTTGCAGTATCACGATATTGAGTAAAAACAATAGACCTCATAGTATCACTATTCTTAGTAAGAATAGTAGTATCGATATTGGGACTATTATAACTAAAACTCTTGGCTTTATGGTTCTTGTTATTGTTGTCGTTATTATTATTACTATTATTATTATCGGTTTGGACAAGAGGTTGTTGGGTCACAAATCGCTCAGCCATTTTTCCTCTTAGGATTTCTACTAAACATTTGACTTTCGGATGCTCTATTTTTAAAATACTAAGAAGCGTCCTAATTTCCTTTACTCTCGGATCATTTATTAATGATTTTTGAGCCTTACTACTTCCTCCCCCTCTTACAATGCTATTGCTAAAAGTATTATTATCTTTTTCAATTCTATCTAGAAAGGCCTTTAATGAAACAGATCCTTGACTCTCTATAAGCTCCACACAATACAAAAGAGTAAGAGCTAATGATTGTTGCATTAAAGCAAAATAGAGTGAAGCCCTTGTCTCCTCTGGAGACAATTCTAAATTATATCGAATTTCAGCGCCTGTATCAATCAGATCTCGTTTAAATATCCATTGAATGCCCCCTCTTTTCCTAAGCAATCCATGTTGAAAGAGCCATCTCAGCTTATCATCAAGCATATTTTTGAGAATCGAACGTATGTAATTATATTCTGAACTCAAATTGACCCATTGCCAGTTAACGTTTATAGAATTGATGTATGGTTTTACATCTATGTCCTCTTCTGTTCTATATTCTATATGTTCAATGAATAGATTTTTACATACATCATGTATTCTTTTCGTGTCAGAACCTGGACTAGCAGTCATAGCCAAGATCACTGGATGTTCTGACTGACTCATGTACTGGTTAGCTATTGTAGTATATGCATAATCTTTAACAGCTCTGTGTGCCTCATCAATGATTAATAAACTAAAGTCATTCAAACTCAATCTATTATCCTGTAAATCATTTCTTATTACTTCTGGAGTGGCGAATACAAGTCTAATATCTTTATTATTCCATATGGCAGTCCTGGGTAACGGAGGTGTTTTACCTGTAATTTCGGCTATTTTGTCTTGTGATATTTTTAATACTGAAAAGAAAGATTTCATATGTTGCAATACGAGTGGTCTGGTGGGAGCTACTACCATAACTCTTTTACGTCTATAAATATAGAGTGTATGCGCAGTTAACATTATTGCTATGATGGTCTTGCCAAGCGCAGTTGGAAGAACTACAAGGGTGTTCTTATCGTGAGCAGACTCAACAATATTTTTTTGGTATGTTCTAGACTCGATGGATTCCTCATAAATAAGCGGTTGAACAATGTAATCAGAATCTGGATGCTGGCTATGAATAATCATATTGCTGGATCCTTTCCTTATAGCAAATGTCCAGTTATACAATGCTTTACTTATAGTTAATTGGAAAAAAGTAGTTAAGTCACTAGTGATATTCTAACCCTTTCGTGCAAAACTTTGAGATAAAACTTAGGGAGCTGAATAATTACAGATTTCCTAACCGCTTCCATGAAACTGTTCTAAATATATTTCGTCTTTCATAACAACTAATGGTCGACTATTTGGCGATGTAATCTTGGTGCTTAACTAAGTAGTTAGAATGAGATATGGTGAATGAATTAGCGTTTGTAGTGATAATGTTAAATTCAATTCTATACAATATTCGATAATTGTCTATCAAAAGAAGAATTGCTATCGCCGTCGCCTCTGTTGCTGCAAATTATATCGTCAGGAGATACATTCTAAAAAGACGCAGATGAGTAGAGCGCCCGCATCAAATTATAACTATCAATAGCTCTATACTCTCCCCCAGCTCTCGTCGGATTTCATTGATTATATCGCAAATTGATAATTGTTGATTAATGACTAAACACAAGCTAATTGAACTCAGAAATATAATCGAAGAAAGAATCGGATCGTTGACCGAAGAAGTAGAGATCGCGACTAATGTGAAATTGAATCCATTGTACATTGCTGATCGTAAAGATGAGATTGAATTCTTACGTTGGACAGCAACTATTATCAACTCAATTTTAAGTCGGGACATTGATCGAAAACAAGTCCAACTTGGAACTACCAAAATGCGGTTGGAGTTAGCTGATACCGTCGAGGTCTAAAATATACTCAATAAAAGAATTGAAGAGCCAAATTTAAAATTAAAAGAATCAAACAATCTTCGAGGGTCAGACATCCTAATTAATGAAATAGACACGCTTGAGAGCGTCCTAGGTCGTCTTTCGGATCTGAAATATGGTGATAAAGTACGCGCTTTAGGGTCTGAGAAGAATTTGGGCTTTGTATTGATTTTTGTATGTCTCGTAAACAACTACCATTATTATTATGAGTGCTATAATTACGACAATAAGACGAGATGTCGTAATTCGAATATGCTATCACGTTCAACACATATCATCTGATAACTTAAATATTACGAATCAGGTGAAAGTATCATGAATAGGCATTTTAGTGTACATGTTATTGTAGTGATAGCTCTTGCGGCAGTAACTTCGTTACCATTACAGCCAGCTGATGACGCCACCGCTGCAATAGCACTTAATCCAGTACTTTTGGTACCAATTGCCATATCTGGTGATAATATTTACGTAGCATGGTCGACTAACAAAACGGCTAATTACGAAGTAATGATCAGAGCTTCTACGGATGGTGGGACTACATTCACAGACAAGATCAATTTAAGCAACAGTCCCGATGCAGAATCACAAGATGTACAAATAGCTGCAGATGGTGATAACGTAGTCGTTACATGGTGGGAACGAAATGCTACAAGTGACGAACCAGTAGCTAGAGTTAGTGTCGACAATGGTGAAATATTTGGACCAATATTGAAGTTAGCAGCTAATGGAACAATTGGTGCAGCCGAATAAACATCTGCTATAATATATAATTTAATGTTGTACAATATCAAATCAGACACTAGACATGCCATCAACTCTGTTGATGAGAATTTGACTTTCTATCGACTACTGTTTCTATAGGGCATCTTTCATTTTATCATATACAGACTTTGCATCTTTTTTTACGTCATCTATGCCTGCCTCGTGCTCGGCTAATTCGGTATTTTCTTTAATCTCATGTCCAATATTCTCTATAACTTTTTTTATGTCGTGCCCAACATTTTCAGCATCTTTCTTTAACTTAGCCATTTTTTTCTAGACAATCTTACTCATCTTATTATAAATGGCTTATAGTGCCAAGAGGTATAAGCATATTCATGAAGACATCTCGATACATAATAGATACTTCCCCATTGATCATCAAGTTATCATCAAAATCCACCGAACTCATTTATGATCAGTTGAGTTTTTGGAATCATACACCATCTTATGAAAAGCTCTTGGTGATGGTCCAGTATCTGCAACTTGAGTCCATAATTGGTCGTTCCATTCCCAGGTATCATTAAAAATTCCTCCATCTAATGATGCTCCACCAAAAAGAGTTACTTTTTTTGAAGCCGAATCGTATGCTATAGATGCATACCTAGGTGATGGTCCCATATCTTGTTACTGGATCCATCTCCATATTTCAGGGGCCATAGTATTATTCTCTACTTCATATTCTTATAGATTTTGTTTTTCTTTATTGAGCTCTTTTGGATTATTATGACCATCAGTGATATCTATCTCAATATTTCTCTTGTCCACTCTCATATGCATAATATGAGTTTATCAAACTGATGAATAACTATTTCTGTTCAAAATCTGCTTTTCCCGGTCTCGGGGCAACAAGATGCATACTGGATAATAAGTAGATATTTTTACAACGGGTTTGCAAAAGGGGAATCATGTATTTTCTATACGGCTGACAGACCTGAAATAATTGAAAAACAGCTATCTGCTGGGGGAATTGACGTGCACTTATCCAAACAGAAGAACCTATTACGGATTTATGAGATAAAAAGATCAGATGATAATAAGCATGATATACTTCATACTCTTAATCAGATACGAGAAGAATCCAAAAAAAGCATGAAACCCCCATACAGATTCGTTGGTGGAACAATAATGGATATAGAAACAAAAGATGGAATGAAATTCAGCATTTTACTAGAAAAAACTGGGCACCAGCATTTTGATGAATTTAATGGTTCTCAAATATGTTATTATGATATCTCTAAAATAGAGCCTACAAAAAAACATGAATGGATTATTTCACTTTTGAGAAATCATCACTATGTTATTTATGCATCAGAACCAAATAAGGTAGTAGCATTTGAAACCGTGTTACTTGAACAAGATGATAATAGTAAAAATGATAATGTTAATTTTGAGTAGTGTTGCATATGCGGCAACTTAAAAGTACGATTACTTAGCAGCAAAAAAATATTTTGCTCATTTTACTCAATATATTGATATCTTTGTAGTTCTGACTACTTGAGGAAGTCATAAAATGTGTCCGTCCAATATAATATAGTCATCATGGTCTTAACTGACATTGTATTAGACGTTGGTCCAGGAACTGCAAATGATCTACTGAGCTTGTAGATAAATCATAAAGAAGGTAATTTGAAATTCGTATTGCCTTCTGACAAAATGATTCTAACTTTATAGATTGAAATAGTTTATCAGATGATTATTTATGGCACATTTTTTAGTTGTGATTCTCTTATTTCTTTAATTCTAGTCACTTACATCCAATGATTTTATCTCTTTAACCATAAATCCTTATCAAATTTGAGTATAAAATTTATGTTCCACAATCTAATATGGATATCATGTCATAAGACGTTCTCATAGTGAATCTGCTCCGTATAAATGGGAATGCATCGGTTCCAGGTTTTCTTTCATTTCTTAAGTTATTCTCCACCTCAAACAGTTAGAGTAGTTCAATCTAATCTAGAATACCATAAAAAAGGTGGGCACTTTCAATTAGACTCCATCTTATATTTCGGTTATAGTATAACACAGAAAGATGGTACCTTAACAATATATTTCTATGTACCATCTATTAATTAGTTGGTATGAGAAGATCGAATAATAATGGATCCGAAAATGGAAATGAAATAGAGGCTAAAGAAATAATTCTGAGAGAAGTACAAAATGTACATAATAATCCTTCAGAAGTTAGACAAGATGGTTGTGCCGCATGTCATGTGTTATTCACGTTAGTTAATAAGATGCAAATAAGTGAATCACACGCTTCTGACCTGTTATCCCAGATCCTCTTTCAAGATCAACAGTTGAATGATTCTTTTATTGAAATGGTAGAAAATATTCATATGAAACAAAGGAATATGGCTATCCAATTTGCATTAAAGAATCGTAATGCAAAAGATCGTCACATTGAATCAAACTTTAAGAACTTTCTAGAAGAGTTATTATATGACGTCATAAACTATGGACATGATCTTGTTCTTCGCAAACTGATGATTTCTGCGATTGCTTTGGAGATTGCACAGAATATTGGTATCGATTATCATGCAGCGACTGAAGAACTTTATTATTATATGAGAAAAAATGACGATAGTACAAATGCGTTATTATTGGAGTTTAATGATCGGTTCTATAAAAACATAAAGAGTAATACTGATCTCAGTTATAGCTGAGTACAAAGTACCTTCTTTTAATGCATATGCCTTACAGCTATTACAACTTAATAATTGATCGATGAACAGCATAGACTATTAATAGATTATATACATTCATTTGGCACAATTATGGTTATTTGACTACATTAATAGTGTCCATCATGGATCAAGGACAATATTTCATCACTTGCGACTTTAGGCATAATACAATATTTGGGAGTATGATAATACTATGAAATAGAATATATGCGGCTAATACTACATAATCTATGTTGCAAGATAGAGACAACGACCGGACCAGTCTATTCGAAAGTATTGAGAATATTACTAGCGGTCTTCATAAATTTGTCTATAAGCAGTTAACAACGCAAATATCAACAGAAAATGCCGACATCATTGTTAAATACATACAATACCAGAAAACAGAGATCAATTTATCGGATACATACAGACTTCTAGTAATTACATCTTTGATTACACTCGTACGATATTTTAAAAATAAGAAGTTCAGGAAACTCACAAGAGCTGATATCATAAATTATCTTGATAGCTTCCGAAAATCTGAAGAAGCTGATCCAGCACATAAATGGATTGGAACTTACAATCTTAGAAGACAGTTATTTTTAAAATTTTTCAAATGGCTATATGATCCAATTGAAGAAGCTAAAAAAAGACACATTCCAGAAGTTATGCGAGATATTCCAAAATTGAAGAGAAAAGAACAGTCAATCTATAAACCCGATGATTTGTGGAGCCAAGAAGATGATCAAATATTTTTGAAATATTGTCCGGATAAACGAATTCAATGTTATCATGCCATTTCTCGAGATACATCAGCAAGACCAAGCGAGATATTAAAACTCCGAGTTAAAGAAATTAATTTTAAGCTTGCTGGTGATAAAACTTATGCACAAATATCTGTTAATGGAAAAACTGGCTCGCGAATAATTCCGCTTTTCAACTCTATCCCATACATAAAAGATTGGTTAAATAATCATCCACAACCGGGCAATCCCAATGCACTTCTTATACCAAGTATGAACGCAGCTACATTTGGTCGAAAATTATCTCCACTATCACTTAATGGAATTTATCGGGAATATCGAACAAAAAGATTTCCATATTTATTAAATGATGAGAATGTACCGTTGGAGGACAAAAACAAGATTAGAGAGCTGTTAAAGAAACCATGGAATCCATACATCAGACGTCACACGGGATTAACTGAAAAAAGCAAGATAATACATGAGCACCAGTTGCGACAATATGCTGGGTGGTCAGCACGCTCACAAATGAACCTGAAGTACATACATTATTTTGGCAATGAAGCAAGCGAGAGTCTCTTAGAAGCATATGGAGTAGTTACCAGAGATCACAAACAGATTAATGCATTACAATATAGACAATGTCCTGGCTGTAATGAACCAAATAAACCTGAAAGCAGGTTCTGTGCTAAATGCAATATGGTATTAACCTATGATGCATATAGAGAGACTCTGGAAATACAAAAGCAAAAAGAAGAGAGCTTTAATAATATGGAAAAACAGGTTAACTTTATGCAATCACAGTTGCAAAATTTGATCTCTGCACTTGGGAACATGAATGGGAATAAGAAGATTAGCTTTGCAAGAGAACTATATCAATCTGGGATATTGGAAGTAAATAATGAGAATGTGATAGCAGCCAAGTGATCTATGACTCCAGATCTTGTTCTTCTGTTAACCCTAAACATTTACGGCACTCAAAGCGTTTTCCTATCTTATGAATATTGATTTTACGCCACTCATGGTCACAAGATTTATCCCTATCAAAGCTAATATATTTTCTGAAGCTGTCATCCAATAATTCGCGAAAACCTGGATATACGTGGTCATATACATTTACTATTCTCTTAAGTGATTCATCATCTGATCCCATAATCATTCGATCCGCATTTCCTGGAAGTATTCTTAAGAGAGAGGGTAAGATAAATTGAAGATTGAACGCACGTTGTAAGAAATTATAGAAAATTTGTGTTCTCTCAAATATTGGAATCATTCTTTCGTTCGGTCTAAGCGATTCAACTAGAATATACGTGACAAATGCTCCGATGACATTCCCAAAATTTAAGATCGTATTCTCAAGCTCGTCATGAAAAGCATTTTTATTTGAATAGATCTTCAATGACGAAATCCTGTTTAGAAGACTTTGTCTTTGAAACTCATTCAAATATTCAGCAAATATTGACCAACCATCTTCGATAAATAAATCAAGATAATACTTCGTCTTTGATTTGAATACTTTCTTTTCGGATATTAGCTCGCTTAGTAAATTGAATATAGTCTTATCTGACAAGAAATTCAATCTTTCATGGATCTCTTTTTCTGTCATACCCTCTCTATGAATTGATCTTAGAAATAGAACTTTACAAATAGAATTTTTATTGATCGCTCGTCTGGAATAGTCATTCTTTTTAACTCTTTCGCTTCTTTCACTTTTCAAGACAATTTCCATTAAAAAATGAAAAAATCCTCCATATAATATTATCCAGAATCTTACGAATAGTTGTATAAATTGTTCTGGTTCATATGTTAACAAACTAACTGGCTATAAACTTGAATGTGAATGTAGATGTCACAATAAAAAAATGTTAGAACAACAGGTTGTGGAGCCAGCATGTTCTAACACCCTGAGCCAGTCATCATAACAGTATGGAGTGCAACAGCGAGATGACTGATACTATTTCTATATCACCTAAACCCAAAATTAAGTGTTATGCCGGGAATAACAAGCTATGCAATATGCTGTTTTATGGTAACACGAAGACGACTTTAGAAAAGATCAAGAAATTATTGGATGAAGGGCGGCTCTGGACAGGAGAGTCAGTGTATTGCATTTGTACACATCATGTTGTACAACATTGTACTGTTCGTGACCATAATGGTAGTGTAATAATTATTCATTGTCATGGCAATGAAGAGAGCTGTAACTGTGAACTCTTCAGAACACGTAGCGTAAGATTGTCACATAGTTACTATCGCAAAACCGGTACGGAGGGTTTAGATATTGTCTAACGAAATGTATGATTTTGAGGTTACAGAAGTCTTAAGACAGAAAGGGATCAGAAAAATAGAGAAACAGGGAGAGACTATTGCCATCATATTATCGGACAATAATAAGATAGTTAGGTCCACAATCTCCAAAACAGACTTCGACAGATCAATTCGTGCACTAAAGAGGGCATGTTCCCCATACATCCATGATAATCTCGTAATACAAGAAATAATTATGATTATATCAACGAAGTGGAATGAACTAATCAACGACAATGATGATGATCATGAATATTCATCAAGAAATGTTAATGCTAATGCATTATATGATGAAATAAAAAAAGATAAAGCTGGCTAACGGAGACGTATCTCCAGATAAATGGAGAACTACTCTAAATGAAAAATATGATAATCTTATGAAAGTGATTCATGAGAATTTGCCCCAACTCCGACTCCAGATAGAACTTCAATTATCAGTAAAGTCCATTTTAAATATTAAAGATTGTACGTTACCTCTAGCAGTTATTGTCCTGGGAGCACCGAGCTCATTAAAGACCCAAGGCATTGAGCTACTTAGAAAATGGCCCTATACATATTATACTGATAATTTTAGTGCGAGATCATTTGTTTCTCATAACACTTCTGTTACTCGAGAACAGCTTAAAGAAATTGATTTGTTACCAAAGATAAAAAACAAGATATTTCTTACTCCTGAGCTAGCCCCAACATTTGCATCAAAAGACGATGATTTAGTGCAGATTCTTGGAATAATAACCCGAGTTGTTGATGGACATGGGTACTTTAGCAATAGTGGAGCGCATGGTGGCAGGGGCTATACGGGTCAAATGATGTTTGTTTGGATAGGCGCCGCCGTTGACATTCCACGAAAAGTCCATAAATATCTTGCTACATTGGGACCAAAGCTGTATTTCCTGAGACTCCCAAAAGAGGTCTACGACAATCCAGAAGAAGAGTATTTGAAACAGATTAAAGGTGTGGATTTCGGTCGAAAAGTCAGTACTGTACATGATGCACTATTTGATTATTTGAAATGGTTTGAATTATGTCCATTTGCCGAAGTAGAAAAAAGTAGTAGCTTGCCAAAAATTGCATGGAATCCAGATAAAGACAGTGAGGAATCTATCAAATATATTATAAGACTTGGAAGGCTCCTAGCTCACCTTCGCGGGTCAGTACCAACCTGGGATACCTCTCATTCACAAGGTTCTGAGTATGCCTACGGCATTGCGACGATTGAAGAGCCATCAAGAGCTATTACTCAACTTATGAATTTAGCCAAAGGGCATGCACTTTCACAAGGTCGGAATTTCATTACGAATGAAGATGTGACAGTCGTCATCAAAGTTGTATTATCTACTGCGTCAATAGAAAGAGTGGCTGTCTTTGACCTGCTCCTGGCTCACGGCGGTAAACTACAAACACCTACTATCATAGATTCATTGAATGTTACCTCGCCTACTGCAAATCGTACCATGACAGAATTCAAGGCCATCGGATTAGTAGATACTGAAAATGTTGGCTCGTCGCATGTTAATGAGATAACATTAAAGCCAGAATTCAATTGGTTCTTGACAACAGAATTTCGGGATTTGAGGGATAACTACAAACCTCAGAAATATACGGAGACTGAACATGATAACAGCGCTAGGGGTGCCAATAATGACATTGTAAACGGTGACAATAATGGCTCTGACGGTGGCCAATCTCAACAAGAGGCAGATAACTTTACGGCTACTGGAATAAAAAATAATAGCGGTCCATCCCCCGTTTCCTCAATATATGATGTCCCGACTGGAGATACTGAGACTTTAAGAACTGGAAAAACAATTGTCAGATGCTTCAAAGGTAGTGATTGGTGGCGTTGCACTGCTGAAAAGTGCGCATGAAAGGTGATATTTACATGATGAGGTCTCATATATGCTAGCACTTATCGAAGCCGTAACAAGTCGCTTAAAGAAAATTTCTCCCCTACCCGCGCATATTTTTTATGATTCGAATCATCTTCAAATTATGCCAAGTCGCTTAAAGAAAATTTTCCCCCTACTCACATGCATTTTTTTAACATACATACATCAACAATCTGTAAAGTTAATTATTATCTAATAGATCTAAAAAAAATATACACCTCGTACGTATTTCTTCTTAAAGCGAAGATAGATCCAACAATAAAAAAAATGGTAGTAGTTGGGGGTATTTTTTCTTAAAGCGAGCTTGATGTATGGCTAATACCACTACTACCAAGCCGGGCACTATCGATAAAACCAATAGTGATGTACAAAACGGGTTAGAATTTATACTAAGTCATCTATCTCCACCGCATTTCCCGAGAAATATAATGACGTACAGACTTGGGCGACAAATCTTAGTTCATAATATAGAAGAGACGATGCGATATTACAGGGAATCTGAATTCTTGGACTGTAGAATTAGTGCTTATCCGCCATCTTCTTCGACGACAGTTGATGTTAGGTATCTGAATAATGGATTAATGCCCCCAATTTAATTATGATCGATATTGACAAATCGAAGTTCACTACTGAGCAGGCATATGAACTGGCAATATCAAAGACTCTCAAGATTATAAAAGTGGAGCTAAATGGTAACCCGACTGTGATTTGGTCTGGCAACGGATGTCACATAATTCAGCCAATTGATGCAATTGTGTTGGAAGAGCTAGATTTATTCAGTCCCGCCGTTACTGGCACAGATCAACCATCAGTTAAGTTTCTCAGATGGGCTGAAAAATATCTATCCAACGGAAAGTCAGATCCGATGCATAATAAGACTTTATCATTTGGTAACTGTATGTTAAGAGTACCTGGTTCACATAATTCTAAATGTGTTAACGCAAATAATGGCGTGTTAGACTCTGACAAGACAACAGTAAAAATAATGCAGCAATGGAATGACACTAGACCTACTATGATGCTATTGATTGGTAGCTTTCATGCTCATCTTGTAGACCAGAAGATAAGGCAGAATCAAAGAGACAAAAGACGACGATATCAAAAGTATGACGCAACTAGGAGTAGCACCAGCAATTATACCCTGGATTGAGAAACTACTGACCATACCATTACCTGATTATCGAAAATATTGTATCTGGCGTATTCTTGCACCATATCTGATTAACGTCAGAAAACTTCCAGACGACAGCAGTTATATTATAAGGGAATGGCTGAAAAAATGCAATTCAGTAAAGAGAATTTCTTTTGATGTTACATCTAGAATCAGGTATGACATTCAAAGCGTGAGGAAGAGAGGATTCTATCCTATTGGCTGGAATCAGCTCAAGACTGAGAACATTGACTTATTTGATCTCTTAAAGAATACTTAAACACAAATAGTATTATTGGCCATATGTGGTCAGTCTTCCAGTCAGTAACTATTACTCAACTTGTTAGTAGCTGCTAATTCGAAACAGCTAATAATGGTTTGATAACATACTCAAAATGTAATGATCAGGAATGAGCTATTATTACAAGGAAACCCAACATATGTCTTAGCCCCACATATCGAGCTTACACAGAATATTGTTACAAAGCCCGATAAAGAGAATAGTGAAGGCCCATTCAATTGTGATGGTTGCGGTAAAGCTTTGAACTCCGAATATTATATTTTAATCGGAATTCCCCCAAGCCAGTTAATAGTAGACAGTTTTCCATGTAAGAGTTCAAATAATGAAAATCATAGTGTAGAGCGACACATGTCAGATATACGATCTATGTTATCAGAGCTAAATACAAGTGACTCTATCAAAGATGAATATCAGTGGATCTTCTCTGAACAGAATATAGCGAGTTCAAAAACACGTGTGTGTGGATTGTTTTACTGAACATAAATTACCATCTCTTTGGGAATTTGATGATCATAGCAGATCTGTGTTTACTCATTATGTGTTTTTTGCAGTTAAAGAATATCAACGGCGTCATACTCCAATTAATTCCACCATGTCAGATCTTGAAAGATATATCATTTCTCTACCAGATCGAAGTGATGTCCATTGGGTTGGACCCGCATTCTATGCGTGGGGATGGGCTCTCGATGAGAATTGTAATACTACGATGCATTTTGGTTCTATTGCAGAATTTCTACGTATTGCGCTTTTTTCAAATCACGATTTGGAAGACAAGAGTTCGATGCTGACTCCCGAGTACTCGCGTTCAATACTACAAGAATTGAGAACAGATTTCATTCAAGACAAAGATAGAAAGATACCCAATGATCAAGAACTGGGAAGATGGATGAAAAAACATTTTACTGATCATGAAGAACGTGGTTATGTTAAAGCTATAGACTCATGTAAAGTGTTTGCGAATCCCAAAACCGATGAATATGACCATAAGACATAGTTGTATTGCATTATATTGACGGAGATTGGGACGAGATTGATGTATAGCTTATTCAAGGGGGTAAAATGTATACCCCCGGACATAGATCTTGAACAAAAAGTTGCTACACCCGAGCTAGATGAAGAGAGTTTATCCAAATGTGGAAAATGTGGAAAATATTTGGAATCCCCACACTATCTATTATTATCTATATTTCCCATTAACCGTATTATTGGGACGTATAAATGTGATGACTTTAACCGAGAAAAAGAAAGAATAGAAGACTTTATAACTATTGCAAAAGCCGGATGTAAAGAATTCGAAATTGAAGATAAATATCAATGGATCTTTTCCGAACAAAATATAATGAATTCGATAACCAGATTATGTTTCGGTTGTCATAAAGAATACAAGAGATATTTTGAGTCAAATTATCCACGTTACGCGAGTAGAATTGAGTCAGATAATCTACATTTTGATGATGTCAATATATCCGGAGTGTGTTTTGCGGTTCAAGAATATCAAAGACGACATACTCCAATTGAATCTACCATGTCTGATTATAAGAAATACTATATATCTCTACCAGATCGAAGCAATGTGCGCAATGTCTATTCCGGAACTAATATAAGTAGTTTAATGATAACGAGACCGACGCTGGTATGGTTATTACCGAAGAGTGGGGCGCTTTCGTAAACCATCTAGAGATGGCACTTATTCCAGATTATGACATATCGGTTCTTGGTTGGAGAAATGATTATGCAAACAAGTTATTGCAAGAATTAAGAACAGATTTTATCGCAGACGAAAATAGAATAATCCCAAATGATCGAGAGCTGACATATTGGATGAAAAAACATTATGGTGTTAATAGTTATGTCAGTGATGCTTTATCTACTAAAGCTGTATTATTCTGCAAAGTGTTTACTAACCCCAGAACTAAAAAATATGCTAATGATACTAATGATTTCATATTAGCAAGCATAACAGATCCATGTCTAATCGCTAAAAATTTATCAATATTTTCTAAATACTCAGTCATAGTTCATTATACCGACGGGGATTGGGAGGAGGTCAATATTTAGATATGATTTATACAACAGGTCATAGAGGGGAAAAGAATACGGCTTCATCTCAGAGGAGAGTCTTGTCACAATAGCCTGATTATATTTAATAGACTGAATACGACCACATTTATAATTCCTCTGAACAAGTTCGAAAATGACGTATTCCAAATGGATGAAAAGATCAAGATTTCTATTTCTAAATACGATCCTGATTACTATGTAATGGTAAGTGAAGCATGGAAGCCAAAGAATCTTGAAATTCAACAGCGCATATCGTCGAACTATCGACATGGTAACATAATCAAGCTTCCAAGTCATGAGAAAATCGAGATTCTGACATTTATTGCAAAGACCAAAAATAGCATCAACCGAGGACCTGATAAATCAGAGGTATACGAGATCGTAAGAGAGAAACAATATGATGAAAACTCAAGAATTATGGAACTTAGAAAGGTAAATAATGGCGGACTTGATTTTGGGATGGAATATCATGATTGGGTATAATGAGACGTCAACTATTCTTATTGACCGTTATACGAATATATTATGTAATTAATCAACTGTTCGAGCGAGTGGATGGGGTTATGCTGCAAAAGCTGTATGCATGTGATAAATAATTAATATAGACGATAAGAACATTTATTTGAATTTGCCAAATGAGTCTCAATTCTTATATCTTACAACAAGAGGATGGAAGACAGGCAAACAACATACAATAGAAATCTGGTTTGTTGGATATCTGCAAAGGTATTATGTAATGTCAGAACGTAGGTACAAAGCACATTGGGTTCAAAATATTCTACACAATCAAAAGATCAAATTCTCTTTAAATAATATTATATCTGAGGGTAATGCTCGAATAATTAGTAAAGACAACGCTCCAGAATTGGCAAGTGAAGTTCAAAAGTTAATGAAGACAAAGTACGGCTGGAATGAAGGCTTAATTATTGAGTTAACAATATCCAGTTGATCATAAATTGATTACGCAATAGTCTTCGCGTAACTCTTCAATAGTGAATTATAACATGATTCTGCAAAATGCAATAGGTTTTTTCCATCGATGTTAATAGCAAGATAATCTTCGATGTCAAGAGGATGAACTAGATAATAGATTTAATCCGTATGGATTAGCTTTGAGTGTTTTAAAAACAGCTATAAGAGCAGCCACTAGTAGTGATCTTTTATCGTTTAGTCTTTGATCAACTATTTCCGTTATCTTGTGATAGTTTGGGTCTTTGCCAGCCTTTCGAAGCATGATTTGTAATTGACTCAGTTTTCTGTCTAGTGATCGCAATTGTACATTCTGTTTCCTGATGATTTCATTATTTGTATAAATTGAATTTCTCAATCCCAGGATTTCAGTACTCAATGAATTTTTCTCATTTTCCAAAGCAGTTACCTGATTTAATAACATTTCAAATCTAGCTCTAAGATTTGGTAAACCATCATTTGCGAGTTCTATTAAATCAGAAATATCTTTATCTTTTGTAATTCTCTTGTCTTTTAGTATGTTATGAAGCCGCAATAGCAATGACAAAGAATATTCCGCTTCATGATACAGTATTTCCAAGTTATCTAATTTTGAAAGTCTCCAGTACTGAACATGTAGCTCTTCCACCTTATCTGCAGGCATATCTAACTCTATTGCAACTTCAACTGATTGTTTACCTTGCAGAAATAGCTCAAAAGCACGAGCATCTTTTGATTTCTCAGGTTTATTGACTTGTTTATCTTCACCAGTGTATTCATTGATGATATCAGCTATGTCTTTGAATGACATGTGAACTGTTTCTGCTATCTGGCGTCGTGTCTTACCTTGCTTGTAAAGTTCAATCACAAGTGCTTTTTTCTGATGTTTATTTAATAGTACAATTTCTGACATAGATAGAGTGAATTACTAGAATAACTTCAAAGATTCTTGCTCAAAAACATTGTTATCTTTTGTTTCTTCTTGTTGCCATTTGATTTCGACTGTTTGGTCTGCTATTTTATATGAATGAATTTAGCTAGATGCTTCCACCATTCTTTTCAAACTAAAACGGTATCTATGTTAGCATAATGCTATGTATAGATACATTTAAGAAATACTAATAGCCTCAGTCAAGTCGATTGTAAGCCAAAGTCGAGTCATCCCTTTGGGGGCAAAAAACTTGGACAAGTTGTGTTTCGGTGTCCCTATTGATTCATTAGTGAGAAAGTGCGAAACATACTGGCCCAAGAGGGAATAGACCAACTCCCCTTTAGATACTAATTGAAAGGCCACAATAGTGGCCGTAAGATCTTTTCATTGTGTGACAGAGGTTAGATATTGAAATAAACCCCTAGGTCTTTATGATCTTCCAAACATTTCATTGTCTTCAGTAAAACCTCAATTCTTCGGCGTTCACTAGATCCTTATTCCTCATGAAGTAATCAAGTATATAGGTCCGGTTTTCTCTCAAATAACTTTTAATATCTTCACTTACTTCATATGTGCTATGCTAAGCAATTTCACCTAGTCGTCTGCGTGCTGTCTCTACAGTCATAGAATTATTATAGATTGGTGAGCCTGGTTGTTGTTTACGACCCCCTTCTCTAAGTGAACCTGTATCTACATGCTACAAAACCTATATCCTCTATCAGTTTTGATACTACAGCTTTTGCATCGGCATCATCACCTGCGATGAAAAGCACAAGGCGATCTTCTCCAGATGGACGACTACCATCACGTAGAGTTTCATAATACATGGTGTTAAATGCCTTTACAAGATGAATACCAGGAACTTGTTTTGCTACCTCTTCACTTGAGGTTCTATTTCCTAGATCTATTACTTCAAAGTTTTCAGAGTATGGATTTGTAGCATCGATTACAATTTTGTTCTTAAATAGCTCTGATGGTAATGATCGTAACACGTCTCTCTTTCTCCACGGCAAAGCAAGGAGTATAACATCACCAAATGCTATTGTATCTTCTACCGTCATAGCTTTAGCACCGGGACCAAGAGATTCTACAAATAGTTGAAGTGATTGAGGTCCCTTTGAATTACTGACCGCTATTTCATGACCAGCATTGAGAAAGAGTTTCGCCGCAGTTCCACCTATATTTCCAGAGCCTATGATCCCAATTTTCATAAGAGATATCTACCCCATCTTCGTAGATCTGTTCACGCATGTTTTTATATATTGTTATTTACTTCTTTTTTATATGCTTTTTTCAGAGGAGCTTGGAAAACAAAAAAGAAAGCTCAGTGTTACCGTCGTCTTCTTTCGAGATCTTGCATTATAACTGTCAAAGCCATTAATTGATTGGAAAGGTGTGCTATAGCGCCATCCTTCATCTTATTGAAGGTACACAAACTGGCATTTGCAGTTGATATCTCATTTGCAAAAGCGAAGAAAGATGATTCAGAGATCAGGATAAAGAATAAAGAGGTATTGCTCCACGCATTAATAGATAAAGATACATTCGATACTGAAACAAGGTATTTTAATTTTGGCATCTGAACCATAGTTTAGATCTGTATATCTACAGTAAAAAAGGCGTAGTGGGAATTTATTCTTATATTCTGGATTCTTACTATTCCTATTTTATCTGCCGACACAGAGGCCGCTTGGATTACTTACACCGCAGTTATTTTCAGCATATTGGTTAGAGTTAATGTTTAGCGGTAGTCCGTTGGCATTATTGATATCTACTGCATTCTGTAATACATTGTTGGCATTTATTGTATTATCAGAACTCTGTTCATCTAGGAACACCCCATCTTGACTTCCATGTATATTGTTCATATCCATACTAGAACTCTTTGTATTAACAAACGTAATGCCTGCCAATTGGTTACCGCTAATAAGATTTGATGTTATTTTTGATTCGCTGTTTGAATGTGAAGCTATGCCAAG
Source organism: uncultured Nitrososphaerales archaeon (assembly GCA_963788755.1). Classification (GTDB taxonomy): domain Archaea; phylum Thermoproteota; class Nitrososphaeria; order Nitrososphaerales; family Nitrososphaeraceae; genus TH5896. The sequence goes on along the minus strand of CAWBHQ010000025.1, from coordinate 307,022 downwards.
GTGATTATTTTTGATCATGTTCTGTTGTACTTCTGCATTATCAGATCCTGTCATGGACACTGCGATTTGATTATTTTCTAATATTGTAGAATCTAACTTGAACCCATTTGAGCCAGTAAGAAGTACTCCTGCTTGGAAGTTGCTAATCGTACCAGGTCCATTTACTACTATATTGTCTACGTTAGAAACCATTATTCCAACTTTAGAGCTGTCCTGTCCAGGTCCTGTGATTGAGAATCCATTCATGTTAATTACTGTGTTTGGACCAACTACTATTATACCATCTCCACTGCAGTTAAGATTTGCAGTTAGGTTTACTACTCCGCTTACGACTTGTCCACAGGCAGCATCTGTTGTAGTTCCTTCTATAAGTGACCCTAACTCTTGATCCTGCAACGAAGATTGAGTAGATAGATCCGTATCGCCACTTGTACTGCTCCCTGAAATATCAGTATTCATACTCCGTTGTGATGAAGGACTTGGTAATGGTGATGATGACAAAAGGTCATTGCCATCACTAATACTACTATCAACATTTCGATTCTCCTCATTGTCTTCAACTTCTCCAGTCGCCACTACTAATAATGGATCTATTGTTAAAGCACCAAATGTAAATAATGTAATCGTTACCGATGTGACAAACACATTTGTAAGACTATTGTGATTAATACACTTATTTAGATTGTCCATTCTCATTCAAAAATTCACTGGCGAACAAATTATTTATACAGAAGTGTTCACTTTACAGAATTGAAAGTTGATCGCTTTTCATTATGATTTTCTAATAAAAACATCAACAATAATGTTTGAGTAGAATAAAGAAATTACACTTTTGCTAGTTACTTTCTCAACACGTTTAGACTTGTACGCAGCTGATCTTTTTCCAAACTTCCCATTGACCCCCGATTAGAAGGATTAGAATCCAATCAGACACCCCCTAGTAAGAGGTCGTTTTTGGTTATTTGTCCATTTTTATGTCCTTTCTGTCTATTTTTTTGTCCTATTTGTCTTTTCTTGTTCTTCTATACTCACAAATAATTAGACTGGGTACATATCACTGAAAATGCCTGCAGCAGTTCCTACGGAAATAAAGAATAGTGTGGTCCAATACTCGCTTTGTGGTCTCTCACGTCGTCCAAATGCAATAAAGCACAATGTCAGCGAAGGTTCCGTCGACAACTTCGTAAAGGAATGGAAGTTCCAGCATGGGCCAGGGGGGCAGTACGAACGTCTTAGAGCCCTAGCTGTTGCCATATCAAAAACTGGGCTTTCAGTCCAAGATTGTGCTGAAGGACACAGAGTTGCTATGATTATGAAGAATATAGGGGTAGCTGAAGATGAGTATGAATCTTTTATCTCCAATCTTTGGAAACGATACGTAGCCTCTGGTTTGGGTCCAGATACTCTGGTAGAACAAATCAATCAACTGTACTTCTTCCTTGAAAATAACCAGAACCACACAGGGATTACAACCTCACTTTCCCAAATCCTTGAAACAATTAAATCAAAACTGGATGCGATCGAAGACCTGGAATCAAAGAAGCAGAGTTTGGAGAAGATGAACCGGGAATTACGCACTCAGAAGGAAACGGCTGAAGCAGAGCTGTATTGGGATTCCGAACTTAAGGAAAAGCTCAACAAAAATGGATTCAAGAAAGAAGACGTCCCCAGATTTGTAGATGCTGTATTGTTAATGAAAGAACGAGGCTACAATATTTTTGAGATAATGGAGCGATTCTCTAAATTTGAGGAGATTGAGGCTGCCTGTGTGTCTGTTGAGCGCAAGGAAGTCGACGCAGGCCTAAGACATGATCAACTCTTAATGGAAAACCGGGATCTTGAGGTCCAAATATCTCGAAACTCGCTGAAGCTTCGATGACCTTATTTCACTTAAAGCGATAGGTTTTGGACTTGCCGAGTTCAGAATGCTCCGTGATATCATCACCGAGGTCGGAGAAGAGAGAGGCCTGATTCGGTAATGAGGCTGTAAAGTATTTTTTTGAAGATTTTCAGAAACATTATTATGAATACGTGCGGCTGAGAAAGAGCGTTTCCGAACTCAGGGCTGAAAAAGCCCAGTTGAAGCGCCGTAGACTCTACGAGTTACTTTACTAGTATGTTTCAGAATTTTCTCAAACCGAGTTCGAAGGGCTCGACAGAGTCTAATCCCAAATACAAGCCAAATGCAGAAGTTAATGGAAGCGAAAAGAAGGCAAAGCCTGTTGACAAAAATAATATGACTTCAGCTCAAGGACCAAATGTTGAACCCCGATCTGATACAACCTCTGAGACTCCCCCTTCTTACGAGGAGGTTCAGGAAGGGGACGATTCGCATGAAATAGCGTATGAGGACCAAATAGTGGAGAGAGAAGCGTACTCAAGAAAATCCGAGAAGCAAACCTGAAGTACAGTTCGATTCAGCCTCAATAAGTGGATCCAAAGAGAAGAAAATTAAGAATGATCTAGTTGTTTCGCATGACCAGAAGGTACGTTCACGCATTCGACTTCGTCCACCTTCATTGCCTAAACCACATCAATTAAAGAGATCAACTGAGAGTGATTCTATATCAAATAACTACACTCCCAATACAGAGTTTTACCTGGAATCAGAACCGAACGACTTATGGCCGAGTTTGAGCCGTCTCCAAGATGACCAAACTAGATACATTCTACGGAACATATTCAAGGATCGTGCAGACGAAATAACAGAGAGTAACAATAAGACAGGTTGAATATGTCCAATTTCACTCAGTATACGTCTCCATCGTTATCATCCATCAGTATTTTCCATCAGCGTCCGAGTGGAATTTGGGTCTGTTCGCTTATGTGATTTTAAATCAATAATTATTCGTTGAGCCTGCTTTGACTGATACAATGTTGTCCTCATGCTAAATCATATCCTATAAAGAGAAGTACTACAAAACTATTTAAAGACGATTCTTTTGTAGAATATGCCACTATGTAAAAACGAATAATTATAAGCATAAGCTGTTAACTCATTCGTTTGGAACATATCATTCACATAAGATATTGCATTTGATGTAATAACACTAACTATTTCGGAAAACAGTTAATAACAAAATCAAATTCAATAAGGTTTTCTATTGAAGCCAAGCAAATCGATATTTTCGTTTAGCTCTATAAATTATATAGCCAATGTTTAAATCGAATGCAGTGGCTTGCTTGAACTAATGTCATTCAGAAATAATATGGTGGGAAGCGAAATGAGATTCGAATGGGTGCCATTACCACGGTAATACTCGTTACCGTATACCTATATCATTTATCTGATCCAAGGGGCTAATTATTACTCTCGTCTCTCACTACATCTAACACTCGTATGGAATTGTAGCGTAAATACCTAAGACAGTTACGATTTCCCATTAGTCCCAAACCTCCCAGCCTATACAGTAAGGAAGTTTAAACTTCGGAGCGGAATTTCCATTACGTATGTATAGAGAATATCAATATAATAGGCAACAATAGACTGTAATCGGACCGAAGGAAAAATAATTGTCCACAACTAGAGATGAAATAACGAAGCATCGGATAATAAGGCTCAAGATCGTATTCTCTATTGTTGCTGGGTTTCTGGCTGTAGAGGTTGTTTCTGGCATCGTGACGGGTAGCTTAGCGTTACTTGCAGATGCCGGACATATGGTAGCAGATGTCGGGGGGCTGGCCCTAGCCCTATTCGCGATTTCTTATTCCCGCAAGCCTCCCACCCCCCAGAGAACATTTGGATTTTATAGATTGGAGATACTTGCCGCGCTAGCCAACGGAGTGGTATTGATATTGATTTCCTTTTACATTCTCTATGAAGCGTATTGGCGGATAGTAGAACCCCATCAAATCGATGTGCTGCCGATGATAGCAGTGGCAAGCATTGGACTTGTCGTGAATGTCGTAGGGATACTGCTTCTCAAGGGTCACTCGCATAATATCCCTCTCAATTCAGTCGAAAGAGATGAGCATGCATTCGATATAGATAAGGATCATTCTGGAAACGAAAAGAGAGAAATTGACTTGAATATGCATGGAGCCTATCTTGAAGTCCTTAGCGATACACTGGGATCAGTTGGGATCATCATTGCGGGGATTATCATATATTTAACCGGCTTCTATTTGGCGGACCCCATAATAAGCATCCTTCTTGCCTTATTCATCTTCCCAAGGACTTGGAGGCTACTTAACAAATCACTCCATATTCTCATGGAGGGTGTACCTGCCAACATATCACATGAAGAGGTCAAAAATGCATTCCTTCAAGTTAAGGGTGTGACTGGTGTCTTTGAGTTGCACATCTGGACCATTACCTCAGGTCTGAACGCATTGTCTGCTCATGTCGTAGTGATAGATCCAAGTAAGTCTATGGAGGTGTTACAGGAAATAAATTCATTGCTTGAGAAGAAGTTTAGAATAGCTCATGCCACAATCCAGATAGAAGGATATCATGATCAAACTGGGGTGATTTAGATATTGGACAGCTTATTTGAAAAAGATGTGCTTATTATTCATTTACCCAGGATCGCCTAATTGAGACAAATGAACCTCTTAAATACAATATTTTCTCATCAGACTACTTATTACCTATCATTTAGGTAAGTAATTTCATAGTTGTGTTAATCTCCTTAATAATACTGGCCGTATAATTATTTTATGTCATATTATAGTGCTATAGTGGTACACCAGGCAGGAGATGCAATAGTTAAATAGATTTAAATAAATAAAATCGACTGGTATTAATCTTTTAGCCAGTTCATCTCAAATTCTCAGGATTAGAGATTGAGGTGAAAGTCAGACTATTCTATCTCTGCTCCTTTGTAATCTTTTTTATCATTTTCCGACTCGATTTCTAACTCCTTTATTTCAAATCCTAATTCCTGTGATCTCTTTACTAACTGAGATACCTTTTCTAAGATTTCTGTAATATCCTTAGAGTTAGATGTTAATTCCAGTTCTATTTCCATCATCTAGAAAAACTTTAGTTTCATCATGTATATTTACAATTAGTTTTCAGTGTGTTGCATCGTATACAAAGGGAATAGTATTCGAATTTATTATTTATAACGCAATTGGAAAAAATCATTGGAACCCCTTGGTTTGCTTCACAAAAGTTCCCGTGCCTGAAATTGTTGCAAGCGAATGAACTGAGTTGGTTCTCCTTAATGCCACCACCCCTGGCTAACCAGCACAAGGACTCAACCCTCCCTCCCTCCCGATCACGGGATCTTCCATTTAAATATTGACGACTTATGCATCTAAAGATGGACAATCGCCTCCTGTCGCATCCAATCATTTACGGTCTACGATCCTAATGAATATGGAGAGGGAGAGAAGGTGGGAACATAAACATGAATAGTGATATCATTGATGTCAGAAGAACGTATGACTATTTGAGAAGATGTCAGACCCATCTTGTACAGTCTTCAGAAATCGCAACCGCATGTGTCTGTCAAAATCTCTTCAAACTTGATTACCCATTTGGAGCGACTAGAAGTGACAAAGATTACCTAGTTGCCAATACTGTTCATGATATAATGAGCTTGTGTATGAGCGGCCCAATTCTTGAAAATTGGTATAATGGGTTGCAGAGCTATGAACAAATTGGCAAGAAAATAGTAGATGAATCATCCGAAATAATAAATACTGTAATCAAGGATACTTTAGAAGGCACACACCAGGAAAATAGGTTCGTCCAAGACGATTTTGAAATCCAAGTCAATGATATCTACAGTGGCCTTGTCCTAGGGATGACCAGGAGGTTAATGAAGAAGCATGAAAGGCCTTCAAGGGTCCTAACAGAGGTTACAATTACAAATATCAAGGACCATCATGAAGGTAGGATCGACGCACTTTTAGAGTATTCTAGTGGATACGGTTTGCTAGATTGGAAAAGTTACGATCTTAGCCATGCAATTAGTGGCCGAGAGAAATGGCAACTCATTGCAAACACTTTACTTGCAAATTTCAGATACCGTCGCAACGAAGATGATTGGGCGGCACACAATTTTTCATGCATAGTACACAACGGCGGGGTGTACTTCCCTAAAACAGAAACAACCATGAAGGAAGTAGAAAGAATTAAAACCAATAGACAATTTGCTCACATGGTCCTTTGTGGGGAAAGAGTCCGTGTTCAAAGACCAAAATTTTGCCCTGTCTGCGATAAAGGATTAGAGGGAAGCAAAGAATGTCTTTTCTACCAACGTGATGCCAGATTGGCGTACGAAGGCAAATTACCTGCACAATACGAAAAAATGACAAAGCAATTCTTTGCCAAACGCTACGCGATCCTAAAGGAGAGAGCCGAAACACACTTACACAAACACGTGGTCTATGCTCTGATACGCAAGCTTGGAGAGGAGGAAGCCTTACGTAGGCTCGAAAAAATCGGTATACTGTGTAGAGGGTACTCTTATGATTTTAATGTTGATGAAAAAGTAATTCTTTCGAGTTGTGACGATAATATCCCGCTTGAGCCTCGTAGGATCATAAGAATAATAGGAATGGAACCGGGCAGGTCACTTCTTTCTTGTATCAACGAACAGGCTAGTGTAATGGAAGTCAGAAATGATAAAATCACTCTTAGCTTTAGATCTAAGATCGCTGTACAAAGGGCTAAGAGACAATTATTTCATTTGCCTTTAATCTTGCTTAGGGATGAGCTCAACCTTACCCGGAGCATGCTTCGACCTATCCATCAATTTCACAAATTAGCCGCTGACATGCTTATTCCACCTGAGCTATTGGTATGACGATAATAAATCTCAATCCAGATCAATCTAGAATATTAAACTGGCGCGTGAAATCAGGAGGAGTGGCTGGCGTTATTGGACCTGCAGGATGTGGAAAGACAACTACTGGTAGCTTTCTTGCAGTTAAGATGATTTGTGAAGGATATGCCAAGAATGTCCTCCTGGTTGCTTTTACCAATTCTGCTGCCAACGAATTCGCAAGGGAATTGAGTATGGTTTTAGGCCCGGAAGGATCGAAATTCTTATGTGTCAGAAGTGGATACGCACCTGGAGCTGATCCTAGACTCCCTATACCTTTTAGCAATAACATCGAATTCGTAAGAGCAAAGAAAATCGTGATTTGCACAACACAATCACTTAAACGATTATCTACCTCGATAAAATTTGAAAATATGATCATTGATGAAGCAGGTATTGAAAGGCTGGAACATCTTTTATCTCCTTTTGCTCTTGGAATCAATCAGTTTGGTATTCATCTTATGAAAGAAAATATTTCTTATGAAACCAACAATATAATCGAACTTGCATCGAAGTGTGGAATTGTAGCAACTGTTGTGGGTGATCCTAAGCAGTCAAGACCCATAGGGCTAGCAGATCATGATCTTAGTGCTATGGAATGGGTATTTAAATGTGCGAAGTATGATACGCTCTTTACTACTCATCGACTACCTGATAGGCTAGCAATGTTGGTGGATGAGTTTGCGGATTATGGTGGTTTGAATTCAGCCCCTGAAATAGCAAGTAGAAGGTTTGGAGCGAAATATGCTATTGATAAGAATTTTAAGGAAATTCTTAAGCCAGAAGAAGTTGTTACTTGGGTTAACCTGAATGGCAACGAGGAGATGGGAGGTCCTAGCTCATGGTACAATGAGGTAGAAGCGAAAGCATGTGTTCGGATCTGCTGTGAAATCAAAAGAGTGGCTCCCTCCAAGTCCATCTCTATTGTAACGAGATATACAGAACAAAGACGAACGATATCAAAGTATCTTCAGCATCTTGACATCGAGACCAGAGTCTTGACAACAACTGGTGCGCTGGGCACACAAGCAGATGTTGTAATTTTTTCCTTAGTCCGAAACAACCCAGAAAGATTAGTCGGCGCGCTAGGTTCGCTACAAGACTTGAACGTAGCAATTTCTCGTTCCAAGGAAAAGCTAATTATTGTTGGCGGCTTCGAAATGATGCTAAATGGATTCAACGGCTCGCACAATTCGAATTCACGACATAAACAAAACTTTCCACAAAAGTTAGCTCGACTTGTTGATAAGAAGTATGGCATGGTAGTTGAGGCTCCTAACATCTTATGTAACTAGGGCTTACTGCTTCGGGGAAAGCTATTCATCTATTGAACAAATGTTGATTCTACCTGGTTACCAAAAATATATTCTTGCTTCAATTTATTCACTATTCATGTTACTTCCTATTTTCGACATTCAATTAGTTTAACACCATTTACTATCGGATGAGGCGAGGGATTCTTTTGAACAATCAACTATTTACTATCATACGGTCACATCTATAAGAGTCAAAACATTTTAGTCGTAAGATAGTATTTCTATCACTTACTTCGTTCATGAGGCAGATATCATTTTCAAACATTCACCTTTGGACAATGACAATAAAACAAAAACGTTACAATTTAAAGCCCAGGATTATTTGATCCACAGTGCTTTTCTATCCAATGATTATTTTCACATGGGTATTAGATAAATTATTCAATCTAATGATGATCTGTAGATTCTCTTCAATCCCTGACCTTTTTAGTATCAGATCCTATTTTTTGATCAAAAAAAATTAATGAAGTGGAGGCTCTTTATTCACCTGTACTTTACTATCTTCCTATACACATACCACTTGGATTACTTGTCTCACAGCTGTTGTCTACAAACTGATTTGCGTTGATGTTTGTTGGTAGTCCGTTTGCATTGTTAAGGTCAATTACATTCTCAAGTACGTTATTTGCTGATATTGTATTCTGTTTGCTCTGTCCATCTAGAAATACTCCATTCTGACTTCCAACTACATTGTTCATTCCTATATTGGATTGTTGTGAGTTGACAAATGTTATTCCTGCTAGCAAGTTTCCATTCATAAGGTTTGAGTCTATAGCAGCACCTGTACTTGAGTGAGATGCTACACCTATACTATTACCTTGTATGATGTTTTGTTGTACTTGCGCATTTTCAGCTCCTGTCATAAATGTACCTATCTGGTTGTTAGATAGTATGACAGAATTAATCGCAAATCCAGTTGCTCCAGTAAGAAGTCACTCCTGCTTGGAAGTTGCTTAGTGAACCAGGTCCATTTACTACTACATTATCAACATTTGGTACCATAATTCCAACTTTAGAGCCTGTCCTGTCCAGGTCCTGTGATTGAGAATCCATTCATGTTAATTACTGTGTTTGGACCACCTACTATGATACCATCTCCACTGCAGTTAAGATTTGAAGTTAGATTTACTACTCCGCTTACGACTTGTCCACATGCTGCAGTTTGTTGATGCTGCCTGTGTCTGTGAAGCTACTGCCTGTTGCTCAGACAATGAAGTAAATGACGTCTCATCAGTTCCAGCAGCCATGTTGCCTTGCTCTTGTTGCTGTGCCATTGCGGACATAATGCCCATCGTCACACTACTCAAAGTCAATAAAGTTAGCAATGCTAGCCCGCTTCCTGCTATGGATAGAATACCTCGTTTCCTTTCTAGTTCCATTCCGAAATCAAAATATCTGTAGTATCCGTATTATATATATGGATGTATTCATTGTACTGAGCCCAACAATTGGTGCATTTTACCTCCACTATTTTGATAAAATAATGAATGGAACTGACTGCTAGTAAAATTGATAGATGAATTGGCAAGGAACGTATTTAACTCAAGTAAAATGCTCGCCAGTTCTCTTTGCAAAACATGAAGGGAAGGCATTAAGAATGGAACTACAACGCTGCCTATAGTATCATGACAGCCGTAATACCGCCTTCCCTTCATCTTCAGCACTATTGCATGCGTCTATCTGCTTTATACCTTCCAGAATATTCGTATTATCACTAATCAAATTCAAAAGATTCTGAATAATCTCTAGTACCGAGTAGTGAACTGATACGATTCATTCCTATTCAGTAATAACATAGATATTAAGATTATACCGAATCAATCACATGTTACCAGCCGGTGTTCAGCCAGAATTCCATAGAGTATCCCCCAATAATTTATCTCAGACTTACTTGTAAATAAGCTGGCGTCAGTTACTAGATATAGATATAAAATGTGATTATACAAGGCCATTAATTGGCTAAGGCCCACATTACATCCTTCATATTATTTAGAGCTTGATCGGTATAATTTCACTAGCACTAATGCAAAACTATTAGATAACGTTCTCTTCTGAATAAACTGCTTTCCATACTTTATGATTATTTCTATTGGACGTTTGGTATTAACTGAAAAGTAATGCTATAAGGTCAAGCAATTGAGTTCGCTTGATCTGTTCAAGGGTCTATTAAAGGAGGGTTTGTACTGTAATAATTTACTCGTTTTTACAATGATTGTTCTAAAAAAACATACATGTTCATTATGCTCCCCCTGATACGATAAAAGCGTCTTCATCATACCTAGTAAGTGAATCAAAAATTTTTTGATCAGTGCCGAAAAGGGCGGCTAAAACCTGATTTGAATACGCACTCAAGGATCCGGAGATTCCTATGTCTTCTGGTCGTTCATGCCCAAAGAATACGACAAAATGAGTTGTTTTTTCTGCATCAACGCTTTCAATATAATGAAGGTATCCTGAAGGGATAAACACGATCTTCCCAGCCTTTACTTTAAATGAATCAACAATACCGCCTGGGCTTAGAATTATCATTTTTGCTGTACCCTCAACCACATAGTCTAATTCAGCAGCATTAGGGTGCCAATGTGGTTCCCTTATCCCGCCGGGTCTAAGAAAAAGAGAATAGCAAGCAAGGCCGCCTAGGACCGGAAAATTGTTAGCATTGCCCAAAGATACCGTACCGCCTACGTTCTGAATTTGAGGTGGAATTCCATCGAGATTAAATTTATGCCTGTTTGGTATCCTTCGACTAAGTTCATCCCTGGCCTCAGACGACGACTGTAAATCCTGTCTAGATCCGATCAAGATATCCTCGGCGGATCCTTTATTGAGCTGACTAAAGAAACTTGAACTTTGGTTAAACGTCTCATCAAGGATCCGATTGGGCATCGAGCCAAGAGAACCGGTAATCCCTAGATCTTCTGGTTTTTCGTGGTTAAATGCAAGCACGAACTTTGCTTCCTCCATTCCTATATTTTCAATATGGTGAATATAGTCTTGTGGCACAAATGCTATCTCACCTTGATCTACAGTAAAAGTGTCAAGGGAAGCATCGGGACCAAATATTGTCATAATAGCCTTCCCTCTGACACAGTAATTTAATTCTGCTCCATCAGGATGCCAGTGAGGCACACGTATACCACCTCTTTCTAAACGCAATAAATACAATGCCATCCCCTTGAGAATTGGGAAGTTATTACTACTGATTATAGTTCTGTTACCGCCTTTGCAAACAGCTTGAGGCATTGTGTCGTCGAGATTAAGGGTATGAATTGAACTTGATGTCATCTTCAATTTCTGGCTTTCATGCCATATTATTTGAGTCTTTCTAACAATACCATAGGTACTGTTGCGATTCACTATTGTATCCTGCATTGGCTAATGCTCCATCTAGTACAACCTAGTAGCGTGTGTCTAGTAAATACACTCGAGAGCAAAAGCTAATTTACAGACGGGAGTTTGGATTAGTGAATTTACTCTCTATATACTAATCAAGAAATCGCTCGATTTCAGATAGGATCGATATCATTCTTTGAAATATCAAGTATTCTTAAAAAACCAAATTTGCCTTCACTGTCATAGCCGTACTGTGGCACGATAACTTTTATTATTATTGGTCTTGCATTTACGAGGCTTCACAATATATCCAATGAAGAGAAGTTGACCTGAACCATAAGCGGTTCATCAATTAATATGTAGAACTACTCATTTATTGATAGACAATTACTGATAATAGAATAACATGTCTTCGCTAAAATATCTCTAGTGGACAGACAAATGGAAAATATAAGACAGGATAGACAATCCGACAGAATAACTCATTCACTCATTAGTATGAATCAATATAATTGGTTAAAAATTAGCCTGACCTAAGTGGCCTGGTTGCATGACGTGAAAGTCTACCTCTACTATCATTCAATGATTTGGAGAACAGTTCATCTGGATCCATTTAAGTACTACAAACACTTATATCATTCCGTTGTGAATGGAAAGTTTCTCAATTCGTAGGTGGCACTCGACATATGAATAATTTATCTTTAGGGATAGGACTCTGTTTTTATCAAGATCTCCATTCATTAACTCGCTGTCTTTACTCACTCCAGTCTTATCCATTAGATTATCTAATAGCGATAGATGGTAAGTTTAAAGAATACCCAGCGGAAGGGGAGATTTCAGATCAACAATGCCTAGACCTGATCAGGAGCTTCCAACATCCCGTAAGATATCTAGCAACAATTGGATTAGAGGAAATGGAGAAGCGACAAAAGTATTTTGATGAATGCAGCAAGCTTGGTATCGATGTTCTAATCACCTTAGATTCTGATGAATACATTTTACCCACACTACAAATTGGGATTTGTTCCATTTGGATCTTCTTCACAAGATTAATACTAGTGCTAAGGAAGCGCAAGTGTATTGCCTCCCCACTATAAGACGCAATCTTGATAAGAATGAAGAGAATATCTTAGATGTTGATGGTGACGTTCAAAATTTACCCAAACTATTCTATAGACCTGGATGTTTGGAATATGTGGGTAACCTGTACACCATCAGGGATAAGAAAACTGGAGTGATACTACAATATAGTGGGGATTCGGTCTGTCATCATATAATGATAGGTCACGATCATTCCCTTAGGTCCAATAAGAGTATTGAAGATCATCTCGCATACCATGGCAGATTGATCCACAAATAAATTGAAACTTGATTTGCAATGTCTTTTAGTAAATCTGAGAGTTTTGCTGCCAAGTCACCGAACCGCTCCTCCTCTAAATCGAATTCTTTCAAAGATGGGACTGCAGACGTAATCCAAGTACGGATGTTTGCCAATCGGACTACTTTTAGGCAATCTCTTAAAGATAAGCTTCAAACGATCACGTCCACCTTCATTTACATTGCCTTTTCCAGCGATGACTCGCATATGAGCCTATAAACTATAATAAGAACTCTAAATTTTCAGAATCATAATTCTTCTTAATTCTTTACTGTCGAGTTTCTTTATTATAACTCGAGCTGAGTAATTCCTGAACGACGAACACAAAACGTGACATAAATGGTTGTCATGAGAGTCCAAGATTCATCTGGTTTTGAAAGAAGCTTTTGAGATACTGGAAATATATGCTTGAAGAAATGGTATGGGAGCAACCCTAACAATCCAAGCCTCTTGAGGACGTTAGTCATTTCAAGAATTTATGCATCTTCTACGAGATATAATTTCTGAACGTAATCTAGACGATGTACTTATGCTAGCCGTGAATACCCCCATCTACAAGAACTTTTACAACTTGAGGTAGCAGCTCAATCAATATTCACAGTTATAATGGAAGTAGGTTAGTATAATCCAAAACTCTACTACTACCACTCTATTCTAGTCGCAGATGGATGTTCTATTCAAATTTCTTTCTTGTGAACTTTAATCGTAGCGGATACCAATGAATTATTAGATGCAATGATTATATCGCCTGTGTCTGACAAGAGTCTGCTGTACAGGAGACCTATCTCATATATCAGGCCCGTGTTTCCAAATACCGTTATGTTGTCACCAACTTTGAATGGTCTTGTGCTGGCCAAATACAAACCAGCTATTAGGTTTCCGATAAGCGATTGCGAGGCGAACCCTATCACTAACCCTGTGATTGTAGTTATGGAAGCTGCAACTAGTGGGTCTTTACTGAGGTATGAAATAACGACTGCGGCAATTACGATAGCACTAGCAATTCTTATGAAAACTTTGATAGAATGTGCAGTATCTCCAAAATAAGTGGAAGTCAGGCGAAATACTAAATTGCTTACAATTTCCACAAAAAAATAACCTATAATCAAAATCTCTGCAATTTTTATGTATGTCATTGCCCATTGAGGTATTATTGACGAAAAGACATATGCTGTGAGGTACCATGCCAACAAGATTACGCCTCCAATAAAGATTATATCCTTGAGAGCCTTTCTTTTTGCCTGTGTATTGTTTGAACTATGTAAAATTTTATCATTTTTTTGTCTTTGCTTGTCTTGTACCATAGTACCCTTTTCGATTAACTGTCAGTTAAGGATATCCGCTAAAATGCAGAGATAAATGCATTGATGATAACAAATTAGGCCAAACTAGAGGGTTTGTAGGGCACAAATCATACAGCATGGCGAGCCACCTTTGTCTTCTGACTATACCTTCGTCAATCTTTTGCATTATTATGACCTTCTGAATTGAGAAAATTTGGTAACATTATATTAATTTAGCCTCCCTGGTTCTTCACTCTGGCTGTATAAAAGAATATGATTTATTGATAAATCTTCTAGCCCACTTGAATCACTTTCCTGGATACTTTTTTTAATAGGATAGTCATTCTTTAGGTGGCTGATAGCCGATCAATAATGAACCAAAATAAAGAGACCCAACTAAACCCGAAAGTAGAAATTCAATACACGGGTGAGGAAAGTTTTATGGCTGACAGCATACGTCTGGAGTTTGTTAATGATAGGAGGATATTTTTGATTGAATACGATGATAAATCTGAAAAATTGGTAGCACATTTTCTTAATCAAAAACCAAAAATTGACGAAAACACTCAAGAATTTGACCACTTTTCCCTAGAAAAGGAGGATTACGAATCTGGAAATTTGAGATTCAAAATTGTGATAGGTCAGTCCATGTGGCGGTTTCAAAGAGTAAAAAAACAAATAGAAGTCACGGAAATAAGGGGTATAATAAGGAAAATAAGTAGCGATCAAATTGTTTACGAATATGCAGGTCCTTTGACTGAATTATCTAAAATAGAGATTCTAAATCGTTTAGACAATTAAAAATTTGGTAGGAGTTATGAGCTATTTTACTTTAGCAGTTGTACAATCTTGTTAGGGTATGATTGTCTTTTCATAATTACTCATTTCATAAGTTAAATACGTAGTGAGACGTTTGATTCTGAATCTCAGTATAGTCCTTAACTTGGTGACAAGATAGGAGAAATAACTGAAAAACTAAATGAGGTAATGGTAGAAAGGGGTACTATCAACATCCCTTTTAGAATTAGTTCTTTACTTTTGCTCATCACCACAATCTTCCATGGAGCGGCTCTTTCCCATAGTGGCTCCCTCTTGGCCTTGATTAATGATGACAATATACCTCCATAATTCTTGCAAAGAACTATATTCATAAGAATAAATTATCAGACATTTATGACAGCAGAGTTAAGCCACTTTCTGACTAAATTCAAAATCATGTAGATAAATACATAGAATAACAGATAGAATATTTTCCGATAGTTTTTTATTTTGTCTGGTTTCATAGTAATACATTGGGAACGGAGAAGAAAAAAGCGGATAGTAAAAGTCATTACGATGACCAGACAATTGAAAATCTAAAGAACTACTACATGGTTGAAGACCATCATTCCAGTGATTTATTAAGATTCATAAAAACTCATGGGACTCATCATGACTCTGATGATGAAAAGAGGGACCACAAAAGGGCATCTTCCAAGGATTAGGCTGGAGTATGATCGACTCGAAACTGAATTACACTCATTGAAAGCTAAATAAGTAATACAGTACTATTCTGTCAAGATTTCTGTGACCGAACTTTAGTACCTGAAAAAGAGAGAAGACGAGCTCCTTCATAACATTAATGAACTGAGGTCTAGAAAGTCCGAATAGCAGGAGGTTGGACTCAATAAGTCCCTGTCCCAGCCAGAATATCAAGGCAGTAATGCAGACTTCATCAATCCGAACCCAGAAATCAAACAAGAGGACATTATCTCAACGAACGATGTATTATTTGGAGCAATTCCCAAGAATGTGGTCGCAAACCTTATACTCGTCCACCTCATTGAAAACTCCGCTTCCCCATCGTAACGCTGACAAACAATATGCATAGTTTGTCATGTCTTTGTTTAATGTTAGAGCAGGTTCGCGCTCATTTCAAGGATTTGTCGAAAGTAAGATTTCAGCAAGGCACTCTTTATCATTTCCAGGATTCCACATCGCTAATCTTCCTGAGGTAAGGAACCCCAGTATGGTTTATGCTTAAATATGTAACTCTTTTATTTGATATTGCGTATTTTGTCCCCGGTTATTGGGATTATTCTGGCTAGATGAACCATGACCCGGGGGCAGGCCAATTCCTGCCGTTTGAATAATTCTTACATTTATGTATCAATTTTTTAGTTTCTTCAATAGGTTTGAGGCTACCTAAATTTTAAAGAAATTGTGTCAGTAGTCAACGCTATTGCGCTGGTACCATATTCTTAAAGCGTGAAGAACATTTGGCCTACCTTCACTGGCTCTATAGAGCTGATCCATCAGACGGACTCAGGTCATCAGGTCATCTACCTATCAAAGGATCTCATTTTGTGACTGATTTTAAAGCGACGTCCGTATATTTAGTACGAGAAAATCCACAAGCATGTGATGTTGGAGGACTAAATTGCTTACAATTTAGCATCCGAGTTTATCTACATCTCGACCCCCCCACCTGTTCATTGTCATAGTAAAGTTACTATATGAGAGTACCTGATCTAGACTTTTGTGTAGCATCAATCTGCGAATACAACAAATCGAATCTGCTAATTATTGCTATCTGGTTCTCCTCCTTCTTCTAGTTTTAGCCAGAAGAGTTGATCTGCCTTTTTTAGATCTCGCTTTGACAATAGTTTTACCACCTGACTCCTTTATTTTTCTGGTTCTGGTCCTGGACGTAGTAGATGTCCTTTTTCTGCGAGAGTCCTTCTGAATTCGCGTTACTTGATTGCGCAATTGGGCAAGCTGCGATCGAAGTTGTTTCAATATCTGTAAGTTGCTTCTTGCAGCTATCTTCTCCACATGACCTAAGGATTCTATCGACTTCCTCATTTCATAAATCTCAACTTCATTTCTCTTGGCTTGCTTCAATAATTGGCCTAACTTTGCGCTTGTTTGTCGCATCCGAGTCATTTTTCTAGCGCGATGCTTCTCTTGTGTGAATTCAGGATGTGGTTTCGGAAGCTTTTCCTCGGTAACTGTTGACTCAATGCTTGCCTCAAGCGGGATCATTTTTTCTACCGGAGTCATTTCTTGTGTAACAACCTGTTCTGCTAGCAGTTCAGTTGGAAGAGGTATTTCTTCCTCTTTTTCTGAAATGTATTGATTGTCAGACATACCCTAGTTTGATCATACCACATCGAGAAATATAACTTGGATCATCTATCAGGAGAAGCTTTCAATTGAATCAATTGTTCCACGGGTTGAGCGAACCCGCCTGAGACAATTAGATGAGGCAACAAGTATTGAAAATTAATGATAGGATTCTTCCATATACGTGAACGGCTGGGGTTTGTTAGGAAAAAACTGATCCAGTGGAGATATTTCCGACATTTATGTAAGAATCAGAAGCAACAGTGAACAAATACGAGTTGCGAAGGTATTCATAATATCAGTTGTCACACTTATCACCCAAGCATAAGCGGGAAATGTGTTCTATCTAGACATATAAATAAAGTACGTCAACCCTAAACTTGAATTCCCAATGGATCCCCAATAGAGTAACTGGTCATACAACTAATAACTCTGAATTTCTAATGAGGATTACATAGGCTATCTAGGAGGCAAGTCTTTATGTATAAGTATGCAATCCGTTTCGATGTATCTAAGGTAGAATAATTGTTCCCTCTCGAATGGGTCTAGACCTCCTTACCCATTCTCCGGAGAGATCTTCACATCTTTTGCAAGATCAAAGGTACTACCAGACGGTTCATCATGTATTGCGTACAATAACCTGTAGTCACCTGGTGGAAAGGGCTGAGATTGAGATAGTGTAATTACTAGATTTATCTCCTTGTTTTGATGATGAGAAACTATCTGAGAGATTGGGAGATCTTCAAAGCCTCCAAGAATGTTTCCCTCCACATCTGAAATTACTACGTCTGCCGTAAAATTCATCAAGTAAAGGGTTTCATTATCTAGCGAGTTTGGTCCTACAGGTTCATGTGAAAATCCAATTGGTTCCACGTATAGCACGATATCTTCGCCAGGCGAAAAAATATTAGATAGATGCTCTTCATACACACCATAACCTCCAATACTGTCTGGTACTACAAAAAGATCCAATGCTGATGCAAAAGTACTATTAGTCGATTCCAATGGTGACTCGATCGAATTATTGCCATTAATATCAGTCTTGTGCATAAGATTTGTCAATGGTAGTCGTGAAGAGTATGATAGAAGCTAAGAGGGCAATGAACCCTAATATGAGATGTTTGTTCACATCCTGCATAATTAATGGGGTCATATAAAAGTCTCTTGTTGATAGACTGTTTTACTTCACCTTTCACCATTTCAGTCCCAGTGAGACGATATTACCATCTGGAATATAGCAATTTAAAATACGATTGGGGAACCACTACAAAGGCAATCTTAGAATCTAATATGTTGAGCAATTCAGAGGTTGCGGCTAAGGTTAGTTTATTTGTCTACTTACAATGTTATTGCTTATGTGAAATCTATCAATTGAGCTATGCATGGTTATGCTCATGGTCTTTTACGTTCTACATTTCTAATTTGCTAGCATTTTAGTTTGCAATCAATTATTACAACCTAATAATACCTCCTTCGAGCGTAATACCTTATCTAGAGTAACTAATACTAATGGATTTAAAGCTCTGATTCTCAGACCTTCTGCTAAAACCTAAAGATAGTAACAAGATCATAGTATTGCTTTTTTCATAAGTAATAGCTAAAATGATAGTAAGATATCTCCGATCAAATCGGTAGCAACTAATCTATCTTCAAGTTACTCAAACTTGCAATCAGGAAAAAGGTTCTTGGTTTAAATACTTAATTTTCAATTACTTCAAAAGATAGAATTAAAATTGGTTAAAGAATTGAAGTCGTGGAGTTGGCTGTACTAGGAGTAGCTCCAATAATAGTCAAGGATTCCAGTTATCTACCTATTTTTGATGAAATCTACTAGTAATTACGAATGATTGATATCATTCATATTTACTCTTCAAATATTATAGCATGTTAAAATACTGACGAAATCATATAGCATGATTATGCCCAATACTCCTTCATCGAGTGCTATGTTAGACGAAGAGAATATGGTAAGAATTGTACAAAAGATTCTTAACAGAGACACTGAACAAGCGCTATTAGAACTGAGCAACCTCTATAATATCCGTCCTCCAGAAATTGTTGTAGGCACTATTAAGGGAAAGAGGAAGACTGTATATGCTGTATATGTTCAAAATGAAAATAGGATTTATACAAGGAATTCGGACATATTTTATAATCCTTTTGTTGTACTTCATGAGTTCTACCATCATCTGAGATCTAGAGGCGGGGTGCACCGAGGTTCAGAGAGGAATGCTAACATGTACGCAAAAAAATTCATAGATGCATACTCGAAAGTACTGGTAAACAAGTAAGATAAGTCAATAGACTTAGGTAAATGTGATACGACCACAGCTAGTTAAATTTGGATTTCCTTCTTTGGGAATGATTTGACCAAGCTATGCGGGGTTATAAATAATCTGATAAGTCTCACGATTAACATTACGGTAGCGTAGTGATAATCTGTTATTCTCCAAGGGTCGAAACTATCTACTTAGTAACAACCAATCAAATGCGGTCCTTATGCCACGAGTCATGGAAAGTGCAGATAACTGAATCCCCCCCACTTGCCCAACTTTCAGTGGTATATTTAAACATGCTAACGGAAAGATAATGTAGACTTGAATATATCGAATGACTGGAAAACACTCGAAAATAATCGAATCTTTGAGAATCGATGGATAACGCTGTACCAGGACAAAGTTCAAGTAACGAGTAGTGGAAATACGATAGAGTATACCTGGTACAAATCTCCCGATGTAGTCGTAATTGTGCCATTCCTTGATGATAATACTTTGGTCATGATTAAGCAATTTAGATATCCTCTACAAAAGATTCTACTAGAATTCCCAGCAGGACATATAGACCCTGGAGAGAATATGACAACGACGGCAAAACGAGAATTGTTAGAAGAAACTGGATACTTTGCAAACGTGATGGAGCACGTATATAGTTACCACCCTTCAGTAAGCAAATCAATGCAACTGGTTCACCTTTTCAAGGCAACAGACCTAACCAAGGGCAAGCCAAGTTACGAACCTACGGAGGTAATCACTGACATAGAAACAATAAGCGTATTCCAGTTGAGAGATTTAATCAAAGAGAAGAAAGTTGAAAATGCGGGCACACTCATTGCCTACCTTATTTTGCTGCCAGCCGAAATGATTAGAATCTCAAGTCACGAGCAACGCGGTAAATACCACGACAGAGATTTAATCGTCGTATTCTCAAATATGGAGTACTTGAATATGAGATCAGAAAGATTATAATGTTCGATGCAAGTGTTCAGATCTTCCATAGGCTGTAGTATCTACCTTCGAGTCGCTGAGATTCAACCTTCCAAAGGTGAGCCTTGGTGGTTCGCGGTGTTACCATACGTATATGGGCGCTGGCGGCTAGTACCCAGCCACGCCCATATCTCGATTTTTTCCATATTCTTTTATGTGGCAATCTTAGCTATAAGCGTTATGCACACAGTGTAATACACATAACGGCAATGCATGTTTATATACACGAATGCATTCTATACACTTAGATATGTCAGGAGAAAAAAAGAAAAAGAGGTCTACTATTGCGCTTGCACCGGCCTACCGGGAGGAGTTAAAGGAGTTAGGAAAGAAAGGCGAAAGTTATGAGAATATCATAGTCAAACTTATGCTATACTATAAGCAAGGGGACAGAAAGAAAAAAGGATGAGTCTCAAAGCAATGATAGCCATAGCAATCATATCAATCGCACTAGGAGTATTCTTCTACTTCTATAGTTATAACACGGTAATGGGGCAAGGGAATAACAACGAAACAATAAACCCTGATAACTTAACAACCTTAGATAGGATGAGATTTACTGCTATTCAAATGACAATATTGGACTTAGAGAGCCAGACACCCACTAACATGAGCAACGACCAAGTAGCTGCAGAGATATACAAACATCAACAAAGCAACAAATCAAATGATAGACTAACCACAGTCGAGATAGAAGGACTATACCGAAACATAACTAACGGCACTCAGGTAGGACCCGAGATACAATGAAAGGTAGTAAGCAGTTCTTAAAAAACATGGGAATGCTTTGGGGTGGGATTGCTATTGTCATTGTACTATCATACCTATTCGGTCCTGGTCCACCCGTAGAAACAGCAACACCCCCACAACCATGACTGTCAAGGAGTCTCAGTGCTATTATTATCACTAGGATAAACAGGTTGATATGCATTTATTCGCTGTAAAGAAATAGCATGATTATCATCCAATGCCCCGACGCCAAGACTAAGATTTCTTATAGTGATGTCAAGGCTTTGTCGTTCTGTAGCATTTAAGGAATATTCTCTTGCAAGAATGTCTTTTACTTGAGTATCAGGATTCACGGTCTCATTTGTCCTTACAGGTACCGTTATACTAAGAGGTGTGGAAATTATTTCTGCGGGCAATTTTCCATTTGCATCCTTTCCATTTATGGTGTACTCTTACTAGTTGTAATACAAGCTCTCTACTGGGTACCTCTAGAGCATTTACGGTGTAGATAGCATCCACACTCAATACATTCGTACTCGGTTCAGGTGCTTCTTCTCCTGAAGGTTGAGGTACGACCACCCCAGTAGACGAAGAGGATATTGCAGCTTGAATCGATGGATCTAGATCAACGCTTATAGTGGAAACTCCTTCAATGAATCTATCGCTTCCGTCTGTAATATTGGAATATAACGGAAAAGAAGGAACAAAATCCTTGCAACTTAGGCTAATCGAATCCCCAGTCGCTAATGTTTGTAACTTGTAACTTGTGTCGGCGGTAAAAGATTTAGGTTCATTGGAAGATCCACCAGCTTCATTGGTCGGTTGTAGTGTTGAAGAGGGAACTGCATTCCAGAGAAAAGAGATTGGATACAATTGCCGATTGAATATATTTATGTCAGAATTATAGCGTCCAGGCCTAAGAGGACCGTCCTGCCCAACAATTGTTCCACAAAAATATCTGGCGTTATATTCTATACTTTCAGGACCAGTATCCAGATTAGCCGAAGTCGAAGATGTCAATGAATTTGTTTCGCTGTCTAAAGTTGCAAATGCGTAGTTGTACGTTCTTGCCTGATCGGTATAAAAATCTGCGAAATTGAATGTAATAACAACAAATGTATCCGGGAGCAAGATGATACTCACCAATATTACCATCGATGCAGATTCCACTGTTATCTTCGCTCCCGCCTTCACAAACCCTGGCCAAATTTGACTCAATTATTAATCCGCACGATTATATCTCAATATGCAACTAAAAATCTTTCCAGCCAATAATCATTTTATTGCACAGAACTGTTGTCGCTAGCGAAGGCTGGCAATTGACTCTACAAGGGGTTGGCCGTCATTTTATGCTTGCTGTTCGGCTAACCTCAATGGTTCTGATCCATTGTAACTGCAATTGACGCATTCTAATACTTCAACGAAGATTGCATTCTGGAAAGCCAAAAGAGCGCAACCAATCCACAGCTTCAATTTGAATAAGATGATCCATAGTATCGGCTTGAATTCTAAGCTTCAGATAATCCCAAGCACCTCTTTACTAACCATCTAGTATGGATTCTGCTATTTCTTCCCAATAAGATGGATTATCTCACATTTTCCAAAACAAGATGATAGTATAACGGGTATGTCATACTTGGTAGGATCATCCTCAAAGAATGTGCATAGATAAATAGCTAATGAAAGAGGTATATAGTATTCGCACTATTTCTGCATGTAAGAGCTCCCCCCAGGAAGACGCCATCGGGCCAATACTCTTACTTTAAGTTGAGCAATTAAGAGAGGAGTTTGAAAATTGATATTGCATTTCCTAGAAATAACAATCGGTGAATCTAATTCTTAATCAATCTATCAACAAGGCTTTACCAACATGGTCACTCTTAACGCCTACCTTCTCGCTTACACTACTATCTCATACATCAGCTAGCGTCGTCTTCACTATCCTGTGCTTTCCTTCTTTTTTGATTAATTCTGTTTAGAGCTTTTTTCCTTCTTTCGCTTGTACCTGTTTCACGAGTATTTGAAGATATGATTTCAATCAGTGTAGCTTTTTGATCGGGACCGTCAGTACTGACCAGCTTTGGTCTCAAAAGCCTACCTAGTCTTTGAATATATTCTCTTCCACTCCCAGTCCCGCTAACTATAATGCCTAATTTCGCATCAGGAACATCTACTCCTTCATCCAATACCTTCGATGTAACTATTGCCAAATAACGTCCCTCTTTGAACCCTGTTAATACATCCTTTCTTTCAAATTTGTCAGTTCGATGAGTTATTGCAGGAATCAAAAACTCGTTAGCAATTGAGTAAACCAAGCTGTTGTGTTGAGTAAAAATTATAGTCTTTACCCTACTATTCTCTGCTAGAATATTCCCCAATAGCTTCAACTTCGATTGACTGTTTAAGGCGATATCCATTGCCTTATTTCTAGCAAGCAAGGCCTCTCGCGCTATCTTGTTCTTGGTCGACATCATAATCAACCTCCTGAACGAGCCATGATAGTTCATCCGAATTCCTAGCTTCTTAAGGCAGAGCTGGTATGTTCCAAAGTTCTTCTGATATTCGTTCTGTTCGTTCGGTGTCAACTCGACTTGCATCCTCTTGATTTCATAGGAAGCGAGATGTCTGCTTTTGGCAAGTTCGGTTGGATGGATCTCGAATACTACCCCACCTCCAACTAATTTTGGAAAGTCCAAATGTAATTTATCTTCCCGTTCAATCGTCGCGGTAAGACCTAACCTATATGGGGCTGCCAATTGTTCAGTTATCGATTTATAGCCAGGCGCGGCCAGATGATGCACTTCATCAAATATTACAAAAGAGAATCTGTTGCCAAGACTTGGTGCTCTGATGTACGCAGAATCATAGGTAGCAACAGTTATTGCCTCTATTTCTTCAGAACCGCCACCTAGATTTCCGATCGACGTACTTGTTATGTAGCTTGATAATACTTCAGTCCATTGATGCATTAGATCCAATGTAGGCACTACTACCAACACTGCAGAGTTCACTGTCTCAATAGATTTGATTCCTAATATCGTCTTGCCCGCACCTGTTGGAAGAACTATACAGCCCCTCATACCCACCCTTTTCCATCTATTCAGGGCCTTTTGCTGATAGTCCCTCAACGAAACATCTTTTACTGTGAAATGGGGGGATGGTATTAGTTCGAGAACCTGGTCAGTGTACTCTATATCACTCTCACGCAGATAGCGTATAATATCATAGTAGTTCAATGCTTGCGCTCTAAGAGAATTGGTTCGAGGGTCTAGCGTAGCGAATGGGATGTGCATTAATCCCTTTATTAGAATTGTCCCTCTATCATACGATAACCAAACCATATCCTTACGCTATCCATTCACACCGAATTAGACTAATAATGGTTAAGACGCTTATATGGCGTGACTATGGATAATAAAGTGTGTTCCATATCCTTGTCACTAGTGATATTTATTCAAGTTTGAGAGTGGGACTTTATCTTCAAATACACTGAACCTAATTTTTTCTTATTTAAGAACTTTTTATTCAATTAGTAACAATTTCTTAGCTCAGACTATGCAGTCTAACCAAAGTGATCTAATACCGGTTTTCAGTGTATAAAAGAAGTCCCATTTAATTGACTATTTCAATAGTTATTAGGATCTTATGTAAGTATACAGGCTAGCGGTAGAATCTATGAATACTCTGCAAGCTGACACAAAGTTCTAGAAATTAGTTAGTACTGCAATGATTGAGCCTAATGAGTCACACTTAATGGTATTTCTTCCAATCTCTCTGTTTCAGTAGTTTTCTTTTGCTTAATTGGCTTCATTAGATTCTTTTCTAGTTCTGGAAATTCATAGTCGAAACACATTACTACTACTACAATGGTTTTTGCCGCTTAAAAAGACTTCGTATACTTCATTGCATGATAGCTATGCTTTTTATATCTTTGGTAATTATAGTTTATGTGGATAGCTGCAAACATTGGGGTTGTTCTCTAAAGGAAAATACATGTAGTGGTTGTGGCGTAGTTATCTGCAGCTCTTGTTTGAAAGAGCCTATAGATTGTAGATGTGATAATAAGGATTTTTGTTGCAATCAATGTTGATTACTCTAAGAGCTCCTATGTTTCTTTCTAACTTACCACATTGGGTATATTCCAATATGCTATTGCTAGGGTACACTATGTTGAGTGAAAGTGTGGATGATTTCTTCTTGCTAAGACTCAAATAGATTCTTTTGTGCCCCGGTAGCTGGGACCCTAAATTGAAAGTATGCCACTGTGAAAATATGATGAGTTTACTCGAATTCAGTGTGTATTGACGTCGCAAATTTTCTTATTTAATTGCTAGCAGGTTAAAAGATAGGACGTTTAAAATCCTCTAGTCCTGAAAAATATCGTCTGCGGGTCTGAGGGTTGTTGAGTTCCAAAGTTCATTGTTTTAGAAGCAGCTATCGCCTTCTAGCAGACTATCGTATGTGTTTGCTCAACATACCATCTAACTTTATCCTTAAAGCCTGACCACCAATCAAGAAATGCGTCGCTACTCTCCGATTCAAATAGTAGAAATCCGTTATACTCTGTTCCCCAAGCATGATCATATTCACCAATTAGTTCTATTCCGGATGGTAAATCACTTCTAAATTCTTTCCACTCAATTTTAGCTTTAGTAGCCTCGTCACTTTTCATACTTTTGAACCTATAAAAAACCAAAAATGTTGTTGCTAGCCATAATTGAATATAGGAAAAGACACTATTATGGGTTCTCATTCCAAGAGTGGCATCTGATCAAATGGTCTTAATGAGCTACAGGTGAGAAAAAAGCAACTTCCTTTATTTTTTATTTATTATCGTCCATAAAATTAATCGACTTGTGCATACCGTCACAAAATGGTTTATTCTTAGAGGCACCACATCTGCAAAGAGTATAATGTTCTCTCGAAGATCCATCCGCCCATTGTATATTGTCTCCTATTAAATCAATGCCTCCTATTATTAGATATGGACCATTCTTTGAAACAGTAACCATAGGATCTCTTTCAATTAGGTTCTTATGTTCATCATCATCAATGGAATAACTCAGTGCACCAGAGGGACATTTTTTTATAGTTTGTATTATATCTTCTATACTGGCACCATTAGGGTCTATCCATGGCCTTGCATCAAACCTGAAGACTGATGATAGATTATTTACGCACTCAGCGAGCATGGGAACAGATCTTTCTATTATCATGGATTGTTATATTTTTACTAGCGTAGTCTTTTCTTCTTGTCTTTGGATATTTTACTTTCATCTGAGATCATCCTGTTACTACTTGAAAAGCCGAGTATGCTATGGGTGCCATCGCAAAAAGGTTTATTCTTTGAGGCTCCACATCTACATAATGCTGCTCCCCTTATGTTCGAAAGTTTTCCACAACTTTAGGCTTCATATCATTTATTAGATAATAAGGTCCATTATGAAGCGGTAAAATTTTTGGATTGGCTTGTGGCTCTTGTTGCCGTTTTGCACCCATTTACTATTCTCTTCAATTCTCTTATTTAACGTCTATGAATTGTGATAGCTCCACTCAATTTCCTTTTATCTTACTGCACTACCATCGCACAATATCTGTCCGTATATGTACTGTCATACTGGACTCTTTTACTACTGTTCCCTATTTCTTAAATAGATTCGTCAAAACGGACACAAGTAATACTCGTTAAGTCTGGTATACCATACAAAACCAAGTGGTCACTGTCAAGGTATTTGAGATGTAAATCTAAAAAGCTGCGTATGCGCTATTTACTAGTTATCTGTTCGGCCAGGTAAGTAAAAAAGCCTATTTGGTCGATAGTTATGCTTGCTTTGTACATACAATAGAAGCCAAAGTAAATAGCGCTCATAAATAAGGCTCCAAGATCCAGCCTGTACTCTCCCTTAGATTTAGTTCATCAAGCATATCAACCTTCAGAGGGCTTTAGTTATTCAGAAGAATCTAAGGTAGAAGTGATGAAGAAGACTGATTATCTGTGGTTATCTTGTTCTCTACCATTACATGGAATTGAACTTATTACCGGTCTGCTCAGGTAGTGCAACATAGCACTGGGAATCCCAGTGATAGTGTGATAACTCATGATATACATTATTGTCACTCGAATCTGAATATTTTACGCCAGGAGAAGAAAGTATTAGGATGTAAACTATAGAGCCACGTGGCTCTATTTTTTTGTGAAATCTTCATGTATACAGACAGATGTGAATGAAGTGTTATTGTGGTAGCATTCGGTATTCTTAACCTTTCTGCAACGATTTTACATCACTTGTTCCTCTAATCATCTTCTTCTGATTCTTCTAACTTATCGTTATTATCTTCCTTTGTAATCTACCTAAGTGGTGTAATTTCCTCAGCCCTTTACAAAAGATTAGTATGCACGTCAGCTAAATATCTTCAGTATTCATTATTGAAAAATTTAACCACATGATTTTATGCAATATTCACAGTTAAAAAATCGAGTCTACACACAGAGCAACTTATTTGTTTTCGCCCTATAACAAGAAACTGAATAGGTTAAAATGAACTATGACTGATCCATGAAGTATGTTGCATTCAGAATGAACACACCAGCAGTAAGCCCTGATAATTATAGATTCAATCCCTTTGGATGGAATTTTTGATTTCTGTGTTTACCAATGAAAGATCAACTGACTAATTTAGGCGGCCAAAGTCGCGGACTAGGTATCACTCTGTCAGGTACAAGTTAAAGTAAATTTATTATTAAGAGAACTCAATTCCCCTTCACAAGGCGCTGCTCCCTATTGATCTTAAATGAATACCCTCGTAAATGCTGACATCTCACCCAATTTTTTCGATCGAAGATGTACTTAGGGTGAAAGCAATCTTAATCCAGAAAATGATTCTTTTTCATGTTAGTCAGGATATCTTATTTAGGATCATATTAGTCCTTATCTGCAAGCAAAATATGATTTGTTATTATTTGATGAATCATTAAATAGCTTTACTAAAACGAAGCTAATGAAAGCTGCGAATGTAAGTTTTAGGCGTGTGGATGAGCACTCTGCAGACCTTTAAAGGCTTAGTTTGAGATATGATGAGATATGATGGGATAGTATTGAATACCGTACCACTGAATCCAGATATCGATATCTTAAAATATGCTTTAGACCACAGAAGGAGCTGAAACGATAATGAAGAAAAAACTGACATTGGTTGCTGGGATCGTTATGCTTGCTGTAGCTTTGATATTTGGTTTATTAGTGTTTTCCCTGAGTCTAGGTAAGATTTATGACACGGGCTTGGGAGATCCTAAATATATGACTTCAGAGGATGTGGCCCAGTCAGACAACCAATGCGGCGAAATGTGTGATTGACTAGATCAAGTGATCTTGGATCTCGGTGGAATCGACTTCATTTGAGAACATACTGCTTTCTACCTATCATTTAATACCATCCATTCAGAAAGTTGAGTATTACTTTTTCCGATATCAGATGGCATAACTAGTCACTTGATAATTTTTAAATTTGTTGTATCAGTTTTTAAATTTCAGAGTTAACTGGACCGTATAAAGGTATAATAGGGCCTTTCGAGAGAGGTGGTTATGAGACAAGAACACGTAACTTTGAAAAACGTAGAAGTCGAACGACTTTGGGAACTCATAAAGAAACATTTGCAGGAAATAAAGACTAGATATTATTCATGAAGAGACGGAGCCTTCCACTGCTTCCACTGCTTCCGGCTATTGGAACTTGAAGGCGCATAAAGGTAG
Source organism: uncultured Nitrososphaerales archaeon (assembly GCA_963788755.1). Classification (GTDB taxonomy): domain Archaea; phylum Thermoproteota; class Nitrososphaeria; order Nitrososphaerales; family Nitrososphaeraceae; genus TH5896. The sequence continues at coordinate 278,088 of CAWBHQ010000025.1, read as the reverse complement.
CAAAGGTAGTATAGTTGTGGGTAATATAAGAGATGTAGAAGTAATGATAAGCGGAACCAAGGGTAACTACGACCTAGTTCTGAGAACTGGCGCATGGGGTAAAGATATAATTGTGCCAACGGCCATATGGGGAATCGCGACAGCAGGACTAGCTACAGTTCCGGTTGCTCTGGCTGAAATTTACAGGGCACATGCGTTCGAGAAGCACTTTTGGGATTTTATTAGAGAAAAAACAGCCGAAATTGGCGAAGGAAAGGCAGAAATGTCCAGTCCAGTAACAATAACGCCCTGAGTACGAGTAGAGATAAATTTAGCGAGAGGCCGGTTAAGACCGGATATTCTATTCCTTTCTAACCTTTAGAATTTTTTATCATATGGAGAGAATTCATAACTCCTGGTTTTAGACTAGTCTGATTTACGACTAGGACTCCAATTTGTAATGCTTTATATGTACAAAATGCTTGAATAAATATTCTTCAGGAAAACCATAAAAGGCCGAAGTCCACTATATTACAATTGGGTCAAACAAGATAATGAGTGAATTTGCATTCTTCCGGTTTATGAGCCTTAATCTACTAACACAAGAGGAAAAAGTCAGCAAGTCGGAAATGATTTCCATCACCGAAGAGGTATTGGATGCAAAGGGAATAGAGTGTGACGCAAAAATTGCTAAGGTGTCTGAAGAAACCATTCGCGAGGTCCTCAATGAGGTAAGGAAGAGGCGGCGAAAACGCGCAAAACAAGTTAATGAACCAGATGAAGAGCAAGAAATCTCTATCACCAGCAAGACTCCTGATTAAAGTAAAGGTCTAGCTGACTTTAATCAAACTTACAAATGTTTCTTGATCAGGTACATGCTTAATATCTTGTTACTTTACTTAGAAAAGAGCAATCGTCTAATTGTGGGCTGTAGCAAAGCTATGGTGTGAAACTAACATCTGGTGGATGACTGCAAGTATAGGAAGATTGTTGGTTTCTAGTGGAGGAGTAGGGCAGCTAGTTCAAAAGCATAAATGTGTGGACTTTAGATATGAAGAAAATAGTTAGGATTCAGACCAAAATTGCTTTTTTTGCTTCCTTTGTCGAACATCAGTAATTCTTAAATTTGTTGTATTGTAATAAGATCAATTCGTTTGAACTGTTTCCAGCTTAAATTAGACCATCAGACATAGTTCCATTATTTTTTGTGTTGCCCTTATTATATAGCACCATTCTAAAATACATCATTCAGATTGTACTATCCACCTAGGAAATGGCAGGTGGACAGAAATTTAGAGCCCTACCCGCGTTGAAACTTAAGTTCTACATGAATATCGAATTGCATTAAGTTCGTGTAATATTAAATAGTCCCAGAAACAACAAATACGTACCATAGTTTTTGGCAGACACCAACACCATCAGAATTAGCTATGTGAGTAAGCCTTTCATTGTCTCAGCGGTGATCAGCTTCTTTGTAAGTTCGCTCATCGGAGTAGCATGGATGATGACAATATTTAATATCGGCGTTCCGCATTGGTTTGGTCAATTATTCCAACAACATAGAATACTTCAATCGACGGGTTTCTGACCTTACTCATAATGGGTGTTGGATATATGATAGTTCCTAGATTTAGAAACGTCTCACTCCCATTTGTAAAATATGCGTACCTTTCCTTTTTCCTTGTGCTTATCTCGCTAATCGCTCAGGTAGTAGCACTGCTACAACTTTCGATACTGTCTGACAAGTTTTTTTTATAATGATAGTAATCATTACTCTGAGATTTGTTGGGATATCGGTCTTTGTAACAATAATTTTCTTGTTGCTGAAGATTAGGCCAAAACTGGTAAGACTATCTGATTATTTCATTGCGTTATCTATCGTGACATTGCTGACTATGAATATGATTGAGCTTGTACAGATGTCTGGTCTCATTTACTCGAAGATATAACAAAGCCAAGCCTAACAATTGCCTACCCCTTAATTCACGTCGAAATCTGGTTACTATTTCCTATTATTATGATATTTGGAATTGAGGTACAAGACCCTTCCATCTTTTCTTAGATTCATTCGACCTCGAAGTATCTTAGGTCTTTCATCTGTTATCCTAATTTCAAGACTGTGTTATGACAGGTGTACTTTCCATACTGTTTGATGCTGAATTATTGATACTTCACTTGGTCTTTAACATGCTATTTTTCGCGTCGGTTGTTACCTTTATGCTATCAATTTATGCATTCGGCAGATTCAATAATTCACACATCATCCGTACTATCCAAGGAGAAAAAAAGGTAAGATACAATCTTACAGTTCTGCACATAAAGATATCATTTCTTCTGCTCCTGTTGGGTATTTTTGTAGCGATACTTTTTGGTATTAACCATGGACAACATTACGAAGTATATCGATTCGCCTTATACGACATTGCAATACATACAATTGCAATAGGGTTCATCGGAATTACTATATCATTATATCTGCCCCTTATGCTTCCTCCAATCATCGGGAAAACGGTCCAAGTTACTAATCTTAACAAAATACCACTATTACTAATCGTCTTATCGTTAGGCTTACGTGCATTAAGGGACGTCATTCTCGCTCAATCGAATTCTGTGCCCAATTTTGTTTCCCAATTTTGATCCTTACTCACGTTAAAAATATTGATTCTTTCGTTTGGGCTTTCTGGCTGGCTTACAGTAATCGCGATGGTCGTCTTCGTCATTACTCTGCATAGATCCGTGAAATAATAAAATCCACAACATGTACTGTTTTAATTGAATTCCATCTACATGCTTATTTCTAACCCAAGTGTCATCTTTCATCCTAATACGTAGGAGATCCAACCTCAATTCATAGATCAAAGGGTGTAGGAAAACTATAGCCTTTCATGTTCAAAAAACTATAATGCCGCTATCATTTTAATTGACATTCAGACGCGTATTTTATGACATAATTGTCAACATATAAATAACAGGATGCGTTACTACGTCCCATGCTTAACCATTCTTGGATTTTCGTAGTGGCCATTTTGGCGACCTCATTGTTTTTAGGGATAGCCTCAACAGAAGCGATAGCCCAGCAGCTTAATGATAACACGAGTAACCCTGTTATCTCTAATTCGTTATTGTCCTCAGGACCAACGTCAGAAGCGATAACATTGCCAGAAATCTTTAACAAGACAGAAAATTCTGTCGTACAAATAACTAGTACGAGTCCTGTCAGCAATAGCCTTGTACTCCAAAATGGAGAACAGATTCCTCATGATGATGTTGCTTTAGGTTCAGGGTTTGTCTATGATGATGACGGACACATAATCACCAACTATCATGTGATATCTGATCCTAATAGTGTTGAAGTTACGTTTGTAGATGGAGATTCCTATACCGCTAAAATAATCGGAAAGGATCCCTATTCGGATATTGCCGTATTAGAAATAACTGAGGATGACTTTCAAAAACAAATTCCGCCGCTAAAGGCTGCAAATTCATCAGCCTTACAGGTGGGAGAGCAAGTTATTGCAATTGGCAATCCATTCGGTCTCAGTGGGACCTTGACCTCTGGCGTCATAAGCCAGATGGGACGAGTTTTGCCAAATGACATTACCGGATATTCAATATCGAACATAATTCAGACTGATGCAGCAATAAATCCAGGTAATTCAGGTGGACCATTGCTCAATTCTAAGGGAGAATTGGTAGGTATGAATACGGCGATTTTCTCAAATACGGGAGTTTACTCAGGAGTAGGATTTGCAATCCCGTCGAATATGGTTCAAAAAGTAGTATCATCCCTGTTAAAAAACGGCTCATACGAGCATCCCTATATGGGTATCTCTGGTATTTCCCTATCTCCTGAAATCTCAAATGCATCACAGTTGAATGATACAAAGGGAATTCTCGTTGTAGACATCACAGCTGATAGTCCTGCCGATAAAGCCGGAATACGAGGAGGAGATGTGCTTAGCTCTGTAGATGGACAGGACATTAGACTAGGAGGGGATGTAATTGTGGCAGTCGACAACCAAACTATTAGAGTCATGGAAGACCTCCTTTCTTACTTAGAAGAACAAAAAGCTGTTGGTGACAATATTGAATTATCAGTTATTAGAGACGGAAAGACCGAACATATCGATTTGATACTAGCTGCTAGACCTAGTCAGGGAGGTGAAGACTTGCCCCCACCAAACCAAGTACCAGAACAGCAACAACAAAGACCTTCTTTGGGAATAAACGGCATTGATATGACAGCGGAATTGGCCGAAAGAATGAATCTAACACAATCACAGGAGGGCTTCCTAGTAGAAGATATAATCTCAGGTGGACCAGCTGATTTGGCCGGGATTAGAGGGGGATACAAGGTGGCCAACATCAACGGTAGTGACATTAAGGCTTGGAGGAGATATTGTTGTCGGGATAGACGAAACGGTCGTCAACACAATCCAGGATATTCAGTCATACCTGGGCACTAAAAAAGTCGGAGATAATGTTCAAATTCAGGTGATTAGGGACGGCCAAGAAATCACCGTTCCATTGAAATTGGGGAAGCTCCAAAGTGAGGAGACACTTCGCGAGCAGGTACCACTAGAACAGCTGCCACAATTGCCGTTTTCACAGGAAGCTCCCTTCGGCGGTGATCTTTTTGGTGACATGTACAATCAATGTGTCGAGGATGCCGGTAAGGAACTATGTGATCAGTTATTCGGTAGGTAAAGTATTAGAAATCAGTAGACAACAATCCTTTGTTGAGAAACGAGCAGAGGCTGGGCAACTTGAAGCTAAGATTCGGAATGAATTAGGCATTGAATGATAAAAGCCTATGTAGTTTGAAAATCGACTTAGGTTTTTTCCTTATTTTCTACTGAGAATTAGCCCAATAATAATGGAATATGGATCTGACCGTTGGGTGATTCGGCCGATTAGTCTGCCCTCACCTAATTCTTTGCCACGGTTGTGCGTGTCTTGATAATATTATTATTATTATTTTGTTTGAACTACCGCCGATGTAACTAATAGTATCTATAGTACAACAATTAAGAAAATAAAATACATCTGTTATTCATTTTTGGAATCTGCGAGTTGATTATTCAGATGTGGTGGTTTACCAGCATATTCGATAACCTACTCAACCGTACATTCCATTTCATTTGAAGTCTCATGAATCTAAAACGGATGTTTATTACAACCTGATTATCCGTCTACCTGGTTGTAAGTTCCCTCTTCCCAATTGTTAGTTCATCGTTTTACTCCAAGAAAAGATTGGCATTTTACCTTCACTCACCTTGGGTGTTACATGCCAGGAATCAAGGTCTAACTAGCCCTGCGGTGCAGGACTTCAGTGATACGTTGTAAAGCAGCTGATCCGTCATACTTGTCCAACCGGACATCCAGCAAACAAAGCTCTCGGTTATAGGTTCTTTCCGATTCAAATAATGCTACATTAAGATCCTCTTCTGATTTAACTACAAATCCCTTGCCATAGTTTATGACTTCAGGAATCCTGCTATAATTCCATGAGAGCAAATCGTTGAATGGCCCATCAATAATGGGTCGTTCCGTGCCGTATCCGTCATTGTTTAGAATTACAACGATCGGGCTCAGGCCAAATCTTGCAATAGTAGATACCTCCATACCTGTCATCTGGAATGCACCATCTCCCACTATCACAAGTGGTCTTAGTTTTGCATTAGTAATTGAGCCCCAATTGCCGCGGGAACTGCGAACCCCATAGAAAGGTAGTACGCAGGGCACAAAAACTCTGTTTGATCGTGAATAGTCAAATCAAGCGATCCAAATAAAGAGTCACCCGTGTCAGCTATGACAACAGTACTACTATTCACAGAAGAGTTTAATTTTTCAAATAGATATTTTACCGTTATTTTCTTTCTTCGATCAATATCATTTTTTCGTCTTGCCAATTTTCGCCTATTCAATTCATGACTAGTCTTTTGTTGGAGCTTAATTTTCTTAACAAGTGTTGCGTTCACTGTGGCGCCAGTGTTCGCTGAATAGTTGGCATCATTAATTAGACCGTTCAAAAAGTCTTTCCAATAAACATTTTCAAAAGTATGATGCTTAATTGATAACCTTTCTGATGAAGCATAAATGACTTTAGTTTGGTCAATAGGGGTGGGAGTGATACTAAAATCAATGTCAGTCATGGGTGCTCCCAGCAATACAAGACAGTCGCTTGACTCAACATATTTTCTTACCAATTCATGACCCATTGCTCCTTCATAAACACCCAAGTAAAGTGGATTATCTTCTGAAATTACTGACTTGCTCAATACGGTAGATACAACAGGAATTCCTGTTTTATCTATTAATCTTAAAATGAAATTTTGCAATCCAAATCTATGTATTTCTACCCCTGCCACAATTATCGGCTTCTTGGATAACTTTATCATTTTCCTGCCTTCGGTAACGGATTCCCTCAGACTGTCAGGATCAGATTCAAACGAAGTATTCTTGAACACTGAAGTCTTCTTTGCTAACTTTCGAGTTTTCGTGAGTGCTTCTTCTTTCAGGACGCTAAGAGCCAATGGAGCGAGAACCATGTCTCTTGGCAGTTCTATGTATACAGGTCTCTTGTACCGGATTGCCGAGAACAAGACCCTATTAATGTCCTTAGTTGCATTTGAAGAATCGGTGATGACAGTAGAATCGACAGTTATATGTTTAAAAATTTCTAATTGAGTATCAAAGTCTCGAACTTTGTGGTGAAGTAGCGGATTTTTTCTCCGTTCTGCCATTCCAGGTGATCCAGAAATTATGACAAGGGGAGACTTTTCTGCGAATGCTTGGGCAGTAGCGTTGACTACTTTTAGACCTCCAACACAGTATGTAATGCAGACGACTCCCAATCCTTTAATTCTTGCGTAGGCATCAGCCGCAAAACCAGCACTTTGCTCGTCACAGGTGTTAATAATCTTCAATTTTTTTGATTCATTCAGGTATTGATAAAATCCTAACACGTAGTCTCCAGGAACCCCAAACACGTGTCGCACTCCGAGATTGTACAGTTGTTGGACAAGGAAACTACTAACTGTATTGTCTGGTGGTTTTTCCCTCAATTAATCCTCAGTTAATTGAAGATTCATGCTCTATAAATAAGGGGTGGTCATTGATTGAGTCAGGGAGTCGGGACAAACATAATTGTAATATACACATCCACCGACGCGACCTACATATTTCGCTCAATCTAGAAGCGACCAGTTAAATTGTTTTATAATATTAACATAGACTTTATCTAATCGTCTAATTTCTGCTAAATTATCCCCATCCTAATTGACCGCTAATTTGAAAGCTCATTACATAAACCGAATCAATTGATCATTCTATCTTGTAACTAATTGCCTCACTAACCCTTTAGTACACATGAGGCTCGTTATTCTTGTATCTCTTAGATGGTCGATGCTTTTGTCCTGACGGATTATCTTCACTAGTATGTAACCCAGTCTTATCCTTGGGTCAATCATACATCTCACCTTTTTCACACAGCTTTGGCCTTCCATCCGGCCATGACATTCTTCTTGTCAAGAATAGCCCATGTAACTGCATTCATCATTAAAACCCAGACCGAAATAGCAATTCACACAAGCTGCAGGGATCAATTACGGGTCATGGATTCGCATTCCAATTACACTCACCTAAACCTGGCTTACCCTCGACAGTTCTAACCTCTGCCTTGCATTCCCCCGAAGAAGTGAGCTGCTTGCAGTCCTCAGTCCCATCACAATAACAAGTAAATGAGCTTGAGAAACAAGCATAGGGTAACGAAGGTTCACCGGATAGGCTAGCAATTGATTGCGAAATAGTGGAAGGTCCGGAAGTAGCATTAGACGATGGAGCACTCTCAGTGACATTCCTTGAAGGAAGATCGTTATCAGATTCACTCTGGACCCTTTCGCTACCATTTCCTTGCGGCGATACAGAGCTGACGGTTGGGGGACTTTGAGTTGATGTCGCGTTAGTTGCCTTGCCAGGTACACAAATATTACCTTGATTCACCGAGTTCTGACCTACTTCACTACAATCAGAGACGCATCTCCCGGTTTGAGTATTTCGATACATCGGGGGTGTAGCTGATCCACAGTTGTCCCATTCACATTGATTAGTGGATCCTACATTATGTTGATTCTGAGGACATTGCTCAGGAGAGCCGCCTATTTCAGTTCCTTGTCCCTGTTGCTCTTCCGACCTCGATTCCTGACTTACAGAGATTGGCGATCCTGCATCTTGCTGTGCAATGGCTTCGGTTAGAAATAGTGGGTTAGAAGAAATTGCGAGACTGAAAGAATATGCAAATAAAGAAGTGGAAATACCAAAGATCAAGAGTCTGCCTAGGAAAAATGACTGGATCATATCAATAGCAAGAAAGTGATTAATAAAAACTTTCTGCGATATTCATTGACAGGTGAAACCAGTTGTACAACCTCTTGATAAAAATCCATTAACCGTGAGGTGGGTCGAGGTTTTGTTATTCATGTCTTGAAGAAGCGTTAGTAGGCCTATTCTGAAGGAGGTTAAAAATCGTTCAGACTTCTCGACTAACTCTAGTATCCAACGTATTTGGATTGATATTACCAATAATAATAATCGGACAACGCTTTGACCTCGGTCAATGATATCACAACTTTAGAATCCTGATTAAATAGCACTCTCAATATAAGACCAAATTGTTCATTTGAAGGTGACAGAGAGCGAATATTGACCAAGGTCTGCAAAGGATTTCTCTAAGTTGGGATCCATGCGGTTTTCCTTAGACGGATTGGATATATTATAGAGTCTATTTAATAATCAGCCGGTTCACATTTGAATTAGTTGGGATCGAAAAGGATTTCTGACGAGCCCTCCTGACGTCATTATTTAGGTACCCACCAAAAAATTACATTTCAATTTCGTTGAGGTTCTCGCCTAGTCAAGTGCAGGTTAACGAGTTGTAAATTCTTTATTCTAATGGATCCATCACTTTTTGCCTTCAAAGTCTCAAAAGCAACTTTCCGTGATTCTTTGCCTTATTCTCAATTATCGTCGGCACCATTTCCATTTTCGTTATCATTGCTGCCTTGCCGTTGCCTTCATCTTCATCTTCTTCATCTTCATCTTCTGATTCGTCTTCGGGGATTTGATCAACGCTATCTTCATCGACATCTTCAACTGTCTCATCTTCTGCAGGAGGCAAAGGTGTCTCTGGAGAGGTAAAAGAAAACGTTGGTACAGAATCCCCAGATGCAGACATATCCAAATCTGCGGTAGGTAATATCCTGAAAATCTTGCCCTGTCCCAAGGACACCACGTACATATATCCATCATAAGGACTTACTTCAATATCTGATATGCCTGCAAAACCGGTCGCAAAAACTATGGCTTCCGAATTAGATTCGGTGTCTGTATCTGCTATTCTGTCAATTAGAGGTTGAGGAAGCAAGAGTTCTGTCCTATCCTCATTTAGGCTGAAATGATATAGATTTCCCGCATGAATATCTCCCAGAAAAAGATCGTTCTGATACCCAGCACCATATTTAGTTGAATCTAGGAAATTGAGTGCGGTCGGTCCAATAGTGTAAAGGAAAGCCAGTTTTGGTGGTTGATATTGTCCATTACCATCGAAATCAACAAGTCCTTCAGGTTGGACAGAAGCAATGGTGCTCTGACCTTCTCGAGGGTCTCCATCCCCACGTTGCCAAACTCCTTGTATTTGATTCCAACCGCTATTAAAGCCTGGGTATATTAGGTTTATCTCATCACCATATCCTGGACCATTTTCTGAATCCCAAAGATTTCCTGTAACAGGGTCAAAACCAATTCCGAAACTGTTACGTATGCCGTACGCATAATACAAGTTAAGAGGATAATCATCTCCCAAAATGTAACTTCCAGTACCTGGGTCTAAAACGGGTTCACCCTCCTGAGTCACTCTCAATATACCTCCTGCTCCGTCAGCGGGAAGTTCATCATTGTTCTGTGTTTGTGTTGTTCCTCCTGTCACCTTGTCTGTATCTCCAATTGGGATATACAAGTTATTATCAGGGCCAATTGTGATTGCGCCTCCATTGTGTCGAGGTCCAGGAACTGCGGGTAGATCAAGTAGCAGTGTAGGATTAACCAGTTGGGCTGACGACGGAGAACTCGCTGATGCCGCAGGACTGGAGTCAATATTGTCAGCTCCTATCGAGCCTCCTGGCTGCCCATTTTCAAGTTCGTATCTATATAATCGATTTCCTATTGGAGCACCTCCGTCCTCACCCTGAGCCTCAGTGTAGTACAAGAAGACGTACGTCTTTCCTGTCTCATTATTTTGTGAAATGGCAATTCCACACATGCATCTTTCGACTTCTGTCGCGACGTTGACATCCAACAAAGGCTGAGGTTGTACTTCCCCATCTATAACACGCATGACAGTCCCCTTATCTTTTTCCAAGACTAGGATGTCATTTTGTGATAGGAAGGCCATGGTAGTGGGTAAGGATAGGCCATCGGCTACTACTTCGGCAGTAAAACCCGGTTGATTGAATACAGGATTACCAACATCATCAGAGTATCTAAGTACAGGTCCATCAGAGGTCTGAGCAAAAACGAACCCAGGCTGCAACGGGAATGGGTGAGATATTCGAAGGATACTAGAGCCTTGCAAAGCTGAAAATGACAATACAATTGCAAAACCAAATGCGATTATTGTTGGAATAAGCAATGATAACCTTACTCCTCTTACGCTGTTACCCCGATTCACCAAGTTAACAAATTTCTTCGTATTGTTCAGATCTTATAATGATTGCGGTAGTTTGTTCCGAGGGATACATACTAACGAGGGTTTCTACAATCCAAATAGAAGGTTGGACAAAGAAATAGCGAACGGACCGCGTGATAGCGACTGACGTGAGTTGCAAAATATTGTTTTTTGGATGAGATTAATGTAGGTAACTATCGCGTTCATTCCGATAAGCATGAATGAATTTGTTATAATTTCTAGAAAAGATTCTAAAAATGTATTCCCGATGGAATGGGGTAGTAAGGGATGACATTACTCAGGTTTTCAAAAGATTTGGATAATACGAAGAAATATTAAACAATTATAAAGAATTTGATTCAAATATCTGGTACTTCTGCTATATATGTTGATACGAGGAATTATCAATACGAGACCCAAGTCCTGGCCTCCTCTTTTCGCCAAGACCCATTGAGAGAACTATGAGGTTCCACATTTCCTCTCCTTCGCTTTTGCCTCTTCATTGCCACGATTCTATCGATACAGGTTTATAGCAGAATCTTTACGTTCAGACCTAACCCTTCTTAAATTTTGCTCAAGTGCTTTTGCATGGGTAAGTAAAGATGTAGTATCACAAGAAAGCCCCGGGACCAGTCTCATGATGGCTTCTGAAACTGATGCGGCAGGCACAAATTCCGAAGTGTCTTGAATAGTTTTCCCTAACAAAACGATGACATCAAAATTCTTGACCGTTCCTTCATTCAACAGCAAGGCAGGTATTCCACTTACCGACCCGCTCGGTAACTCTCGCACCATCTCGGTGTCCCTAATTCGGTCTCTAGCCCTTTTCGTACTTGCCACTCCGTATACACTGTCAATTCCACGTCCCTTTTGCGGATCGTTTGGTTCTTCTTCTCGTACTGTCCCTGCGCTAATTACTAGTTCGCAGCCATTTTCTCTAGCCCATTGTAATATCGTTCTTGAAACATAATAATAGAATGACGGATCTACGTTCAGTTCAGAGATGAGAAAGGCAACTTTGAGATCCTCGTTTGCGTAAATCCTAGTAGGAAAATTTGCGATCCCTTCATATATCATAGATATCGGTGGAAAACCCGGTGAATCCATTACCGATACAAGGTCATTCAGTACCGATTTCATAAAACACATTGAGGCAATTGAATTTGTTAGTCCGCCGCTTGGGAAACCATCAATAAGGGTACCTCCTTTAAGATTTACTTTCTTTATGGTACGAATTTCGATCTGAGGTCCAATTGACAATGGTACTTTAATTATGTATTATCATAAAAACATTTGATGAAATTTAGGTCATAGCACATCAAGTGCAATCAATATATTGGGATAGGGAACTAAATAACCCAAGAGATAGGGTGATCAGGTCCACATCTGCGATTAAGACTTGGCTACCGCTAAGCCTTGCGGCAGGTGTAATCTCCTTCTTATTGATATCCTTACTTGCTGCAATTCCCCTTGAGAGGGCTATTGTAGGGTCTGCATTAACAGCAATATTGGTCTTTAGTGGGATGTTGTTCCGTTCGTTTGGTAAGGAGAAGGATCGATACGATCACTAGAAGAAATTATATCAGATAATCTAAGAATGATTGCAAATTTCTCCGTTGTGTCTTTCATGTGTACGGCGAACGTGTGCTGCTGCTATTTCACTGGAAGAGAAAATGAATTAGATTTCTTGTCGACTATCTACCTTATTATCGTCAATAGAGCAACGCTACTACCATATCCAAAAGAGATTGTTTGATTAGATTCATTAAGCAAATAGAGTGCTTTGATATTGTCTACGGTAACTTGCTCTCCAGTAAATGGATTGGTACCTTGAAACGCACCTCCTAGAACAGTTTTATACGAGTTGTCCAGGACGGACATCTTTACAGACGGGAGAGTAACATACTGCTGAGTATCGCCATCGAGTGCTATCAGCTGAAGGTTACTAGGAGTCGTTACAAATGAAGTACTGGTAAGTAAAGATGAAGATGAGGAAGAAAGGTTGCTAGTTGGAAGGTAAACTATTGCACTGCCACCTATTAGTCGAAACGGATCAAATGTAGAAAGTATTCTTGAATCATTTGCCTTAATCATGCCTTGGAGAGGGATTGTTTCTTCACCCACGAGGAGGGTGTTCTCTGCCAATTGTTGTAGAATATTGGTGTTATAAGTCGTACTAGAAAATGCTTGTGCTATAGCATTATTAATAGTAATGAAAGTAGCATTACCAGGGCTCGTAGTATTATTTACATTGGCTAGAGGTTCTGGTTCTGGTTCTGGTTCTGGTTCTGGTTCTGGTTCTGGTTCTGGTTCTGGTTCTGAAGCAGTACACTCGCTGGGAACATCACCTTCTGTTGGGCAGGGCTCGCAAAGAGGATCTTCACTGACATACATTCCAGGAGGGCAATTTTCAGGCATTACTGCACAATATCCCGACTCTCCCCTAGTCTCGCCTTCAGGGCATGGACCTAAGGTCGAATCGCACTCTCCCGTCGTTGGGTCCAATACAAAATCTGCAGGGCACCCGTTACTAGGGGGAACGACCAGACCTTCAGACGAGGATACCCCCGACTCGCCAGCAACTTCAGGACCATCCTCATTTCCAACCTGCTGGTTTTCAGATCCCAAGCCATTTGGTTCGGACAAAACATCTCCATCCTGTTGTGCCAGGGCCTGGTTTACTGACAAGGTTTCAGTAGAAAAAAGAGGATTATGAAATTGACTTGTTGAATATGACAGAAATGAAGTCACAATACTCGCAGCAATAACAAAAAACAGTCCCAGGTTTACCAATATTACCAAGTCAGATGGGGCTTATAAAAACTTTCATCAAGTGTAAACTGGGCAGAGTGAATTAGTAAAGGCAAAGAATTTTGTAACAAGTTAGCTTGTAACATATCTAAATTTCAATGGTATTGATTAAATATCTGAAAAGGGTTTATGTCTGGAAATCAAAGATTGAAGTAATAATGCTCTAATGGTTGAATTGAGACCGTCGTCTATGTTAAGAGCTCGTGCTACTAGCAAACCACTATTAGTCTAGTTTATCAGTAGTCAATTTGGAGGTGAGGATTTTTAATTTCGTGACCTCAACATTAAATTTTAGCTTTTACTCGTGAATAGGTTTGAGGTAAATGAATGAATATTTATTCTAAGATTAGATTCCCAAAAAGGTTCGACCGCTCAATTTGGAGACTTATTAATGGTATCGTTGTCGCTGTGCTCTTTTTTGTTGCGTTTGTATTCTCTTACGCTCTACCTGCGTCCGCGCCTAATGTGCCATGGCAATTTTACACTATTGCAGGAATTTTCGCTATTACGGCGCTGATTCTTGCAATTTTGGCATTTGACAAGGAATTATACGGCCGGGAGTGACGCGCTCAAAGTATGAAAGCACAAGTCGACTTTCCCTCTACTATGATTCTGCCTTTTGAGAAGTTTAAGTTTACTGATATTACAGATATTGCTAAGTTGGAAGCGTGAAAAAAGCCTGAAGACGAACAAGACTAGTATGCTCTTTGGGCAATTTCGCGTATATCTGCATCAGGAGCGCGACTGAACCGTGCTACTATTGGCTTTCTGTGGACAACATAAAGATCCAGAACTAATCATAAAACAAAGATGCACTTTTTTTCGCGTATCACTGTCTAGGAAATATCAGATTTCACCCATTTCCATATTTGAATATTATAACTAAGTCTAATGACAAATTGTTTATCAAAAATCTAGTTATTTTCCGTTGAGATTTCGGCAAGCTTTTGAACTCATAACGATCGTTCAGATCAGTATCGGTATTTGAGTTACTTTGGAGCCTGATCTGAATATCTAATTTTCGTCAGTGACAACTTGAAATAGTTATAAATTATAGATTGCAAATATAGTATGTGATCCCATCGTATGACAAAAAAATTAAAAATCTTGCTCAATCTTCCAATGATAATCAATCAGGTCAAAAAGAGGTAATCGTTAGGATTAATGGAGTGTTACCTGATAAGAGACGTTTGGGTACTCAAGAAACTTCTGAAAGGTATGCAGAGATAGCACAATCTAGGATGGACACAAATACGTCCTGTTCAATAATTATGCGAGATACCGAACAGAATACTTTGGATTCAATCTTTCATATCCTCTTCGATCTCGGCGAAGGTGTAATTAGTAGTGTTGAAAAAGGACTTTCAGACCTAAGGATAGAGAAATATCGATCGGAGAGAAATCAAAGTCAGCAGAGCCTAAGTTCGAGGCCCGCGATAGGTTCCCCATTGCTACTCTCTTCAATTAACTCTCAGACGCAGGATCCTGCTCTACGTGAAGAAGATGCTCGTCTGTTTGATGCTTTATTAATTTCTCATGCACACACGGATCATATAGGCGACCTTCCGAATCTTATTCAACGACAATCCTCAATCGCAGATAATAATATAGTGAAAAATAAAATTAGAGTCTTTTGTACTCGTGCATGCGAGGAACACATAGTTAATGATTTGTTATCGCACACTTCTATAACAAAGAATACTATTGAAAAGTGCATAGACTTCCAAGTAGTAACTCCCAACGAATATTTCAAAGTGGGACCATTTTCAATAATTGCAATTCAAGCATACCACGGCAATGAGTCTTCTGATGACGCTGTTATCTACGTTGTAAACATTCTAAATACAAAGATTATAATAGGATGGGATTTTTTGTCCCTCCCAGAAGCCAACGAAAGTGTACTTTGGAACCCCGATCTACTAATTCTTGGAACTGAAACTTACAACCAGCACCCCGAAACGGGCATGATCTCAGTTACCGAAGCATATGATCTTGTCAGGAGGTGGAATGCCAAGGAATGTTACATAGTACATTACAGCGGCCTTGAAGATTTTGATGAAGGGTCGAATCAGTGGTTCAGAGGACCCACAAAACCAATGTCTTCGGCAGAACTTCAGAGCACAATTGATTCACATCTAAAGATATCTGGGGGGCAGGGCAAGTTCAGAATGGTTGTGGCAGAGGAAGGGATGATATGGACTAGAAAACCGGATGGGATTTCTCAACAAATCGTTAACGATAATGCAGGAGCACAAATTGGGAGTAGTATCGAAATAGAAAGTCTAGAAAAGTATGTTTTGAAAGTGGAAAATGATGACAAGATTGGAAAATTGAGACTGGTTATTGAAGATAGAATCAATAGATATAACCTGGTGTTTGAAAATCCGAAGCTGGAAAAAGATGGAGATAATAATTATTCGTTGTATGCTCTAGGTGAGAAGGGGATGTTAGCAAAGGGACCTGACTTGGTTGCGAAATTGCTGACGGATTCGTCCGTTCTCAAGATTTACGTATCGAAAGGGAAAAAGACAATATTCCATGATGATATATTGTTAGGAAGAGATGAAATAATCAAATTTGAACAATATCTAATTGCGAATTTCAATTAGAGTGACTATGCTTACATTACCAGCAATCAGTTAGTTATTTGAGCTGCTATATTATCTTAAGGTAGTACCCATATGCTATGTGATATTTCTGACTGGAAATATGTCTTCCTTAGTGTTATCGACAATTTCTCAGTAATCTCGGTAGAGCAATTTTCTTAGACTTTAATTTTCAATCCGAGAAATTTTATTCAGACACCTTCGCTTACGTTATAATGCTGGAAGCTATGGAATCCATCGATAATCAAATGACTTTCACAAACGCCCCTTATTCAGTTGAAGAGACTTTCCGCTCGCCTCAGTATCAAATACACCTTTTCCTCCCTCTATTTAAGTTCACCTGTTCATTGGCTGCCTACAAATGTTTCAAGGATATTCGGATATATGAAAGCCCAAATAGAAACGCTTTACAACTATATGCACAAAAATAATATTATTAGCTATCACAGAGCTCTTCTTATGCCGTGAATGATAGCAGCATCCCAATATTAGTAATGCTTATTGTAATATCGGTCATTTTTTTAGTATCTTATCCAAAAGTCTTCAATATAGGTTAGTTTAGGTCGCTCAATCAACTATAGTGCTAGACACGTTTTTTGACGACCAGAATGTGCCGTTAGATTGTTTCCAAACTTCATAATCAAAAAGAATCTTCTTGTGATCAAAGGCTATAGTACTATTGTCTAGATCGTCTAAATTAATCCATTGTATCTCTGCTGCATCGTCCTGAGCTGAGGCGCGCGCCGCTTCAGTATCGTTACCAACGGGAATTACTGCAATAAATACGGTTGACATTAAATGTCCTCTTGGATCCCTTTTTGGATCAGAATAAACTCCAAGAATCTCACTTAAGCCAATGTTTAACGACGTCTCTTCATTTGCCTCTCTCCTCGCAGCATCTTCTATTCTTTCCCCTTCGTTTACGAATCCTCCTGGGAGCGCTAGGCACCCCTTGTAGGGTTCGTTCTTTCTTCTTATCATTAGAATTCTTGAATTCTGTTCAATGATAATGTCAACAGTCGGAATAGGATTCTTGTGGCGGTTTGAAGACATTCAGACCCAGTTATGATACACGCTTTAAATAATCTAACTATTTACCATACACACCAGTCAAATCCATTTGGCGTCTGTCCTAGACATGAGGGTCATTTAAAGTGTTACTGTAGATGGTCAGATATTGGTCAGAAAACCTGACCCGAACCTTCTCTTGTTTGGGAAATCTGTCCACTAGCCCTAGTCTTCAAATCTGTCCTGGCTTCAGCACCGTCAGTACTATTAAATCATCAGTCAGTTCAGGGTCTTACAATACCCTCACATCCCTGATCGAAAATTAGGTATAAGAACTTGAGCTTACAGAAATATTGAATCGCCTAGTCGGATGAAAATAAATGCAAAGTTAGATACGTCTCTTGTTCAAAATAGGTTCTCCGGTAATATGATTTGGAAAAGTATCAATAATTGTAACAATTTTTGAACGGGCAATACCTTAATTGGGGTAAGTCTAAACGCTTGATACCCATACATCTATCTAAGATTGAGGACGCTTTTAAGACATGCATAGATCACTTATGCGAATGCGTATTTGACAGAAAGTATGATAATTATTGCCTTCCTCCTGATGTCGGGGAGTAACGTATGCAACATTGCTCTCCCCATCCCATATTGTTTGAGTTTAGTAACAATACAAGTGCTTATATCTCTGGTTTAAGGGATCGCATTATGGACAATCCTGTCTCCGATCATAGATATTTGATTATCGATCAATTCACTAAGCAAACTGTGCCATTCGCTAAAAAATCAAGTCAATATATCGCCGAAGTGTTTGGGAAAATCCAAATTCTTGTTCACCCAACTGAGAATGATATCGTACTAGACGTGGCTTCTGGCACGGGTTCACTGACTGTTGAATTTGCGAAGATATGTAGACAAGTGACTGGAATTGATATAACTCCGGCAATGATTGAGCAGGCCAAGAACCTGCAAAAATTGAACAATCTTGAAAACATAAGGTGGGATATGGGGGATGTAACAAAACCATTCCCGTACCCATCAAATTCATTTTCTATCGTCATTACCAAGTTTAGTTTTCATCATTTGTTGAATCCCCTTTCAGTCCTAATCGAAATGAATCGAGTTTGCACTATCGGAGGAAAAATTGTAGTAGTCGATCCAACACCACCTCCCGAGAAATCAATTCAGTATAATAAATTAGAGCAGCTCCGGGATCCCTCACATGTAAAAGCTCTAACCATTTCCGAATTTGAAGATCTGTTTCTAAGAGTAGGAATACCAATTCTAAAACGGGGGTTTTATAGGATGGAAATTGGACTTGAAGATCGAGCTTCAGACTTCTTTCCCCGATCCTACAAATATTGATAAAATTCGCAGATTGTTTATTGAAGATACAAAGAATAACACACTTGGACTAGAAAGTCGTTTTGAAGGAAACGATATATATTTTTCATATCCTAATTCAATTTTTGTAGGCCAAAAGAGTAAAATCTGATGAGTGCTCTCAACCACTTTTCGTATCGCTAAAGAATTCAAATTTCTCGTAATGGAATTACTTTGTTTTTTTCAATCGACTTAACGTGGTCCCGTGTCGAAGGCCTGCCAACTGGATTTTCTATATTTTTGCGGGGCCTCACAGGAATTAACGCGATGCGATCACACTTACATCGATATGAAACAATATCAAACGTTTTACGCTGACGGTCAAGTGCGCGATATTG
The DNA here is from genome assembly GCA_963788755.1 of uncultured Nitrososphaerales archaeon. GTDB lineage: Archaea > Thermoproteota > Nitrososphaeria > Nitrososphaerales > Nitrososphaeraceae > TH5896. The sequence goes on along the minus strand of CAWBHQ010000025.1, from coordinate 259,237 downwards.
TGTCAATACAGTACTTGAACTTGCTTACCCAAATGCGGTACATTGCTGAACTCTCGATAAAATCTACTCTATTTGCCTTACATTATTCATCTAACCAAGGAGATCGGGGTTTGAAGGGATTGGCTGTAGAGATCTTAATTAAAAGTTATTCATGGCTGCATTTTTTTTGTGCAGCTGATTAAATCGTTTAATCGCTCTTAAGGTACTGGGTATATCTAGGTGGTAGATATGAAATCTTTTCAGGTTTAATTTTCAAGATTATCCTAGTTACTTTGGGAGAGTGAGCCGGATATGTGTCGGTATTGAGATATTTTCTCGCAAGTATATCAATATGTTCGTTAACTCCACTCTCTGATTGTTCTATCACTTTCCCTTTAATGGTAACCATACTATAAGGATTGTCCCCATTAATCATTGATATTGATACCCGAGGATCTCTCGACACATTTTTTTGCTTCAATCTTCCAACTGCCGTATTTATCAGGATGAGCCCATTCGCTTCATCCATATCTATCCATGTTGGAGTCACCTGCGGCGAGCCATCTTTATTAATTGTGGATATGAATGCAAAATTTCTGTCTGCAAAGAACTTTTGAATTGGCTCGCTGGATATATCGTATGAATTTACCTCTGTCATGCCATCTCTTGTTGTGTAACTCGAAATATATTTCTTGCAAATGCTCTCATGCGCCACTAATGTCAGTCCTAGGGTATTGTGATCTAAGGTTTTAAGACTCAGCTCTGATAGCCCATAAATATATATCTATTCACTGGAATGAATATTGTAAAAGTATGTTACAGTTATGTAATGATAGCAGTATTAGTGCCTGTTATTGCACTCCTAATTAGTTCAAATGTGTCAACTAACCATCTGGTATCTGCCATCCTTACTCAAATTAAAGATGTGGAATCTGGCGGAGCGTTGCATACTTAATTTCTGTGACGGATGCCATTTCGAAAAAATAGACTGTAGGCAGGCCATGACTACCGTGGCAGCTAGGGCAATAGCAAATACTACATACGTCGTCCTTCCAACGTCGAACAGCCTTCTCCCCTATTGCAGTTCCACTTTAGCCGGTCTTTTCTAATGATAGCTTTCTGTTGGCGTATGATTGGTTTTTGTTTTCTAGTTTCCAGCTCTTTTTATAATATGGTAACCGAATTGAGTCCGCACTGGCTCATTGGTCAATTCTCCTTTCTTAAGCTTGAATGCTCCCTCTTCAAACGGTTTTACCATCTGTCCCCTGCCGAAAAACCCTAAATCTCCGCCACGCTTTCCGCTCCCCCTATCTATGGACAGTTCCCTTGCCAAATCGGCAAAGCTTTCTCCTTTCTTTATCCTTTCAAGGATTTGAAGAGCTTCACTATGCTTCTTTACGAGGATGTGTGAGCATTTGATTTTGTCAACCATCGTGAGTTCTTACTGTATCATATTATCAACGCACAGAGGACCAAAATGAATACATCACCTAAGTAATAGTCATTTATCCAGCAGTGCGAATTAGTCCTCTGAGCTTTTCTTTAAATTCTGGAGTAATATCTTCCTCTTTCATTCCATGGTCCTTAGTAGCGTGTTCCCCTCCTTTCCGAAATATTTCTTCTTCTGTTTCTCCAGTAACTATGTAGTCACAATCAAAACCTGCCTCTCGACATGCCAAAGTTTTCATGACCTAATAGCAGCCAATCTACTATAATTAATTTGCTAAAAAAGGAACTGTGAGGCTCTCCAATCTTAACTTCGACTTGCCTATCGCAATGAAATTCAATTTTCAAAAGGATGATCAGAACATGTATGACTCCAATTACAGGATAAATGCTTGATAAATCGATATTATAAAAAGTAACGAGCTAACATGGCAAATTGCAATTCGCACGTTCTAAATACTTTCCACAGGAGTTGTCAGGATCATGAGACAATTGCTTATTTTACGCAATGACATGAAGTGCAGGAGCAATAAGATAAATGCTAATTCTAGATCAAGATAACTACACCGATTATCTCCTGTGCAATAAGTGTTTATTATGGAGAAATGTACACTACAATGTAAAGTTAAAAAACAAGTGCTTCGAACTGATGTGTTCACTTTTGAACAGCCGGGCTAAGTGACACTGGTGATAAGTGTATTTTCATTGACGCACGGATTCTAAGGCCACTAAATTCGTGGCATTGAAGTTGTCTCGTGTAATTTGAAGGTAATTATAAAGTAGCTGTGATTATGGGTTAGATGAATGGACTTAACTACCAAGGCAAATGGATTAGTGTAATCGAACCTGCCCTAAACTCAGAATACCGCTAATGAATCCAATGTGCACGAGGCAGAAAGTGTCCATCGTTGCGTACTGGTTGTCTTAGCGGAGAACTTCGTAACAACATGTGACCCATGAATGTGTGTTGTACTGGCCAATTACTTGAATTCTTGTAGGTAACGATGTGATCGTCTTGTCATGAGTCAAGTTTAAATAAATATCTGTTGTCCGGAGGACAACAATGAAAGTGCGAGTTTCCAAGGTACTTGTTGGCATAGACGGCTCAAACCATTCATTCAGGGCTGCTGAATGCGCAATGGAAATTTCGAGTAGATATATGGCAAAGTTGATTGCGGTTACTGTCACTTATATGGCAGCAAAATCCCAAGTTTCTCAACAAGAAGCGATAGAAGTAGCGGCCGGACTTTCTGAAATGGAAAAAGCAAAGACATGGTTCGAATCATTTACTCAAAGAGCAAGACAGAATAACATTCAACTAAGAACTGAACTCCTCAATAGTAAAAGGCCTATTGATTATGTAATACTAGAATATGCAGAAAAAGAAGGTATCGATCTGATCGTCATTGGGACAAGAGGTAGGACCGGACTCAGTAAATTAGTGCTAGGTAGTGTAGCATCGGGTATCGTCTCTTACTCACATTCCCCAGGTACTGGTGGTAAAGTAGTATTCTTCAGAAATGCCTTTTCGATAGAATCTATTTGTCATCCAATAGTAATGGTTTAGTATTCTAATTACGATACATCAAAAATTTATTATCAGTTGACTAATTTAAAATAGCATTTGAGAACCAGCACCAATCTGTCAGGAAGGTCAGGTAATAGATGAACAGAGTGGTCTATGTGTGCCGGAACAGTCTGATGTTTCAGAGGTTGAGGAATCGGGCAACAGTCCTCTGAAGAAGACAGTTCAGAAGGTAACAGTAACGACGACGACGACGACGACGAAAACAACTAGACCTCATTCACTTTCCAAGGCAATAGTGCGTCACCGTTGTCATGCCTCATAGCGGAGCAATACTTTACCGCTTTCAAACACTTTTGATTCTATCAGAGTGTATTTTTGAATCTCGTTCAAGTCCTTAAATATGGTCATACCGTTTCCGATTGCCACAGGATTAACAAACAAATAAAATTCGTCAATTAGTTTTTCTTTAATCAAGGAAGAATCGAATGAGGCACCACCATATACGACGATGTCCCTGCCGCTTTGGCTCTTTATCTTGCTAACTTCTTCTATAAGATTGCCTGTTGCAATATCTGTATTTATCCACTTAGATTTGTTCAGTGTTTTAGTGAACACAACTTTTGGGATTTCTATCATCCTTTTAGCGAACGCATTCCAGGGATCATCAGGTTTGTTCATCACATCTAACCAGACAGAGATGAAGACATCAGTCATTTTCCGTCCCAGGAGAATGGTGTCAACAGACTCAGTTATTTTGTATGCATATTTTATGAGTTCATCATCCAAGAGTCCGACCATCCAATCCATTTCACCGTTTGGCCCAGCAATACAGCCATCTACAGACATTTGCACCTGCAGTCTTAATTTTCTCAACCCCCTTTTGTTATCTGCCATTTGTTGAATAACGAATCTCTGTCTTAACTCTATTACTATGCCTTAAGAACCCAAAACTTTGTTATACTGATTTATCTAACCTAAAAACGAACATTTGAGCACCAAAGTCGAACAGAGATTACAATGGCGTAGGGATAAGGTCAGAGAATTATCTATAAAAGGATACAGTCAGAGATACATACCAACTACTCTAAAGATTGGCCTAACTTCGGTTAATGAAGATTTGCAATATCTCAGGGGACAGGCAGGGGACAACATCAAACTTGACATCGATGAGTATTTACCTGCAGAGTATGAAAACTACCTAGATGGTTTGAATAGTATCTTGACAGAAGCCTGGCAGATGTCTTCAGCGTCACTTTGGGTTATCTTGATTCGGTATCCTATACCACCCACTTAAATCTGATTTATCTTCTATGCGAATGGAAGCATGCATTTAGGATGTCGTTGATGTTCTAGCATTAGCAAATATCTGAAGCAGATATATCACTTAACTAAGAAGGGGCATGGTGACCTAAATAAAAATGAGATGGGGATGACTTGTCGTTACTCGGGTTCTTCTACCTATCGACGCCACCGTTGCCCGTGTTACCTTGTCCAGAAGCCGTTGCTACTTCGTTTCCATCACCGTGAATCTGTGATGCTGTATTTTGACACCAAACGTTCTCTGGCAGGGGGGCAACGCCGTTACTGCTACAGTAATTGAGTTGTGCCACTGCTTGGCTCTTTTCATAAGCGAATGCATTACTTGTAGTAGCATATGCTGCGGTTGCTGCAACTAACATTAATGCTAAGGCTGCTATCGTTAAGTATTTGGCGTTCATAGTTCTGCTCAATCTCACGAATGATTTGTTTATCTGCATTAATCAACTCCAGATTTTCACTAAAATCTGATTTATTTTCTATAGGTCATATCATGTTATGATGCAACTAGTCATGATGTCCTCTTCGATAAGTCTCTTTTGCTTCCTTTGCTCCTGCTAAGATAATATGACTATATCAATCAGACTCAATGCCGAACTTCCCACTGGCAGGAGCACATCTGTCCTAGATCAGTCGTTCATATACCCTTCTTAGCATTCGCTATACCCTCGGCGATGCTACAGGCCTGGCAACATTCCGTTGTATTCAAAGTAAGATTCTCCAAAGCAACAGCCCAATCCTTCGGGTCGACTAAGATGATTGTCTGAGGAACCCTTCCTTTTGCAGTAGGATATCTCTTGACAAAGTTTGCTACGTGGAGTGTGTGATTTGGATTCTTACATTTGGATTTCATATGCCAAGACTGTAACAACTACTTATTGAAGGTCGAAGTAACAAGGAGACCATGAGAGGGGCGAGCCAAATGCAATCAAATTGGCTTTGCAGTATTGGACTACGAACTAACTGGTTTATTCTCATTGACTCTCATAAGATATTAAGAATGTAGTTTATCCCTTAGGTTCCATCATGACAGTAGGAATCTCGAAGCAGACAGCAGGCAGCAACAAATGGAACAAGAACAATCTAGCGTTATAAGAAACCTGGCATTAGAAGCCCAGGCAGTAGAGACAGAAGAGCAAGCACTTTCAGTTATCAAGAAGTTTAATAAAATAAATCAGAGTGTTAATAATATTGACATAGGCGCATCATAACAGTCATCCCCATTTTGGCTAACCAATCACTCCCTTGATGCGTCCTCTTTTTTCTATTCTGTCTATGTTACTAGTTAGGATGTCTGCAATATTGGGTCCGCAACTAGAGAACTGAGTCTGACATGCGACTCAGTTTCAAACGTTAAATATGGCATATTTATTGATACCCCTGATGTCTTTAGGTAAAGAAAAGGTATTCTGTTGGGTCTGTCAGAAGGAAGGAATGACAAGCAAAGTCATCCTATATCCAGGTCAAACGGAACCAAAGTTGAATTTCACTGGGGGATATTGGGACGAAAATGGTGACTTTGTTGAACCCAAAGTAGAGTTTGAACCTCCTTGGTATATCTGCAGTAATGGCCATATTACACAGGTATTCGATAAAAGAAAAGGGTAAATGCTTACATGTTACTAGTTCAAGAGTAACAAAGACCTGAGCGTGAAAATGGAATGATTTCGCCCATGATTAATCAATTTTGACTCTCTAAAGTCACTACACTTAGGGAATAACACATGTAATACCAACTGCGGGTTGGACACAATTTGGATTTACGAAACAAGGACTTATAGACAGCGTCAAAATAACAATTTCTGACGACGTAATAGAGTATGGTTTCGATAATGACATTATAGAGCAGATAGCAAAACATGAAATAGGACATGCTCTTGGTCTTGGACATTCATATGACGAGGAACGACTGATGGCCGATATTGTTATTGAAGACAGAACGGAGAATATATCTGAATGTGAGATTAATGGTGTAGTCCAAGCTAATCAATTGAAATTGATGAACACTAAGAATAGCCCTGGGATACCTGTGAGAGGATTTATCTTTTGTTAAGCGTCCATCTAGCGTGAAGTAGAATTTGGAAATAGTGACAATCTGAATGGGACACAGATAATTTATCTAAGGTCTTGAGAGGTTTTATAGAATTGGAATTTAATGTTTTTTTATGTAATGTTTTGATTCTATGTACGATGCGTTATCATGGAATGGACAGTACCATCTGATTGATATCTGATTGATATCTGATTGATATCATGTATTGTAGACAATAGTCTTTATTTTTTTTAGACATATATAAGTGGGAGTGTGGAAGCAACGACTTGGCAGATTGCTAATGGCCCTACCCTCTTCGAAAATGTCACGGCATAGGTTCGGGCCAACGCGTAGCGAAAGACTAAGTAAAAAGGGTGGTAGCTCAACTTCACATAGAGCCTAAACTTGTCATTTACCTTGGGAGTAACAGCAATTATTTTATTATATGAACACTAATCTAATTGTATGACCAAACAAGATTCTCATACAGATTCACAGCTGAAAAAAATATACGAATTGAAAAATATTGCAGTAGTGGGTATGTCAAAAAACGAACAGAAAGCAGGACATTATGTACCAAAATATCTCATTGAGCATGGATTTAATGTTATTCCGGTGAATCCAACAGTTCCCGAAATATTAGGACGAAAATCATATTCTACAATATCCGAAATTCCGGAGAGAGTGGACATCGTGGACATTTTCAGAAAATCAGAAGATGTGCCTCCCGTAATTGACGATGCAATTCACAAAAAGGATCAAATTAAGGTAATATGGATGCAGGAAGGGATCTACAATGAGGAAGCAGAGAAGATAGGTAAGGAAAACGGCTTAGACGTTGTTTTTAATAGGTGTATGATGGCAGAGCATAGACGACTTTATTAAATCGCAGAAATACCTTGGATTGGATTAATATATTCTCTGAATGGAAAGGCGGTAAATGTCTCTTAGACTGTACACCAACTACAACCAATTCGGATACTTGTTACTTGGATTTAATTCAACAAACTAAATTTAAGGTTAACTGTTAGTACCCCATCGTTTATGCTTTGTAACCTGCCAAGAGAGCCATCTCAAGCCATTTCCAGTAGCAATCTACTTCAACATATCCAATTTCCCTAAACCATTGCAGCTGCCAAATCCATCGGTAGCAACCGATTAGCCTTGTCTTCCTTCTCTGGGGTATATCCAATGGCATCCAAAAATCGAATATGCAATTGAACGGAGGGCGAAGCGACATGTTCTAGGTTGCAAAAAACTCCAGTTGGGTTTATGATATCATATATTTCTTCATAGAGCATTCGTTTTCGTTCATGTTTGAGATGATGTATTGCAAAACTAGAGACTACTGCATCAAAATAGCCCATATCAGGAAGAGGTTGACTAAGATCATGTAAAATAAAAGTAACCCTTGAATCGTTGGCAAAATGATCTCTTGCTGATTCTAGCATTGTAGGAGACACATCTAATGCCACGGCTTCTATGTCGGGTCGTTTCGCCTTTATCATTCTGATCAAACGTCCATCTCCAGTTCCCAAATCTAGAATTCGTTTAGTATGTCCGGCAAGAAGATCCTCCAAGACAGACTCACCTTCTGAGCGGTGAGGTAGGCTATCGGCTACATTCAAATACTCCAATGCATGCTGAGCATTGGACCATTCTTTAGCAGAACGGCTCATATCTACAACTCCTAGCCGGACAATAAAAACTCTTTTGAAGGAAGCGAGATGTTGATAGTATATCCTTCAGGTTGACTTTGTTTTTGGGAAAATGACAAAATCTCTGCCTTGGTCTTTCACTCGAATGGACTTTTCTAGCAATTTCTTTTCTAAGGTAGAGGCCCTGTTCACTTCAATCATTTCGCTTGGGCTTGATGGTAATCCATCAAAATTCAGAGTTGACAAATGACCTAATACACATTCCAATGTATTTATCTCGTTTCTGAGAGTATTAATTTTGTTCTGGTCATCATTAAAATCTAGAGTTAAGATTAAGCCATGAATTCTATCGCTTAGAAGCTGTTCGAATCGAATGATATCTTCTAACTCCTGCTGATTCTTCGTTTCTTTGTTTACTGCACTTTGAATATTATTATGGGATGTATTTAATTGGATATGTTGTGATGACCATTCCAAAAACTGGACTTCCTCTTTAAGATTTTCTATATCCACCCTATTTAGACTTGCATTTGTGGCAAGTTCTATTTCCTCTCTAAGTGAGGCGATTCTTTCCCTAATAATTATTTCAAGTCGATCCAGCTTGTGCATTCGAAAGAGTCAGCGTGCATCCAATATAATTAATGTATTACATGAAGAGGAGGGAGGGTGTAAGCTAGAATTAATTGTTCGTTAATAACAAGTTGTTTTTTTTGGAAATGACAATCTGACCATAATCACACAAAGTCACTTGCTACATAATCCAAGTCTATTCTGTCAACTTGAATCAAAAATAAATGTCATCCAATTCGTAATATGGTCCATTCTCACACAATATTTTTAATGTACGAACAGTATCAACTTGTTACAGTATAAGAACTTATTTTACTAGTAAAGCCTTATCGTCAATAACTTGAATGAATATTTATAATCAATTGCAATCAATAATAGATTTAGTACTGTGCATGCATCCATATATATAATACAGATTCTTTGATTCTGGTTGATTAAGAAATGGAACTAGAAGGCAAACGTAGTAGTATATCATCCATGATAGCGGCATCAGTATTGATCACGCTAATCACATTGAGCACACTGACGATAGGTACAGCAATACCTGCAGCTGACAACAACAACAACAACAACAACAACAACAACCAGGTGGTGGTACTCCAGGAGGAGCAGCAACATCAACAAACGCAGTATGTGGACAAGTCGTAAGCGGAGTAGTAAATCTAACTTCAAATCTTAACTGCAGTGGTGGAGATGGTATCATAGTAGGTGGTCCAAACACAGTAATTAACATGAATGGATTCTCAATCACAGGACCTGGACAGGACAGACTCTAAAGTTGGAATTATGGTACCAAATGTTGATAATGTAGTAGTAAATGGACCTGGTTCACTAAGCAACTTCCAAGCGGGAGTACTTCTTACTGGAGCAACTGGATTTGCGATTAATTCTGTCATACTATCTAACAACCAGATAGGTACATTTATGACAGGAGCTGAAAATGCGCAAGTACAACAAAACATCATACAAGGTAATAGTATAGGTGTAGCATCTCACTCAAGTACAGGTGCTGCTATAGACTCAAACCTTATGAATGGAAACTTGCTAGCAGGAATAACATTTGTCAACTCACAACAATCCAATATAGGAATGAACAATGTAGTTGGAAGTCAGAATGGAGTATTTCTAGATGGACAGAGCAAACAGAATACAATATCAGCAAATAACGTACTTGAGAATGTAATTGACCTTAACAATGCAAACGGACTACCAACAAACATCAACGCAAATCAGTTTGTAGACAACAGCTGTGAGACAAGTAATCCAAGTGGTATGTGTATAGGAAGGTAATGAGATCCACCAACCAACATAAGGTCAACCTCTCACCCCCTTTTTGAACGTCTTTAATGACTATTTTGTCAAGATTGATACAAGTGTTAAATTTCGGTGATCCACTTTTCCAGATGGAGAAGAGGATGATGTATTCCATTCTTCATTATCCAGGTAACTGTGCATTCACTTATCCTGGAGTATCATTTACTTTTAAGTGACAACCTTCGATCCTATGTGAGGCCTTACTCCCCATCGTGGCGTAACTTTGCAATTGAGAATATCGTAAGATCCTAAATGGTTCAAGCTCCAAACTTCAAAGTTTGCAGAAGCTGACAAACGAGATTTGTGGCAACATATTTCGTAAAACAATCAGCTCATGGATTTGACGCTTGGCGAATAGAACGACGTCTGAGCTGGGGATCAGAATGGCTCTGCGGATGCGCTAGGGAAACGTCTTTTTTTAAATTTCTCCGCATCAGTTGCAAGCACCTCGAAATTTATCATATATTCACCATAATTTCTGGAAACCCTCCTTTTTTGTATGATGATCCTTGAAGCGTTCCAAGATCTGAGTGTAATATTCCAATAGACATCAAGGAAGAGGTTCGTTGAAACAAGACCCTTCTTCACGAGAGCTCCCACCTCATTAAAATCTGAGATAGTCCTATTTACATACTCTTTATAAAATTCATCATCAAAAATGGACTCATCGCCGGTTTCTTTATACTTTCGATATGCTTCAAACAGCATTGCTCTCAGCTTCACGTTGCTCTTTACCATTTAGCAACTTGAAGATTTCTATTAACCCGGCGAATTTTCTTTGTCTGCTCTGGAAGTATACTACAGCTACAACTAAACCAATTGCGGCTACGCCGGCTATATCGGCGAATGTCAATATCCAATCGAGTATACTTGAAGGACTGGTTTGGATTATGGTGGAACCATACTGAAGTGCCATTGAACTAATACCTTGCTTACCTGTAATGTCAAAGATATCCGAGAATTGGATAATAAGGCTCAGAAATGAAAAGTTGTTATCCATTAACATGTGTTCTTTCTACATCTTTTTTTTGGTTTTATAAAGCAATATTTAATTTTGTTCCTGAAATTAACCGTGTACCTTCTTCTCTTCAATTGCTCCTCTCAACAACCGCTGCTGTTCGGTCCGATCGTGCGTGAACATTTATGTCAGATAATTCAAGATGCAAATCACAAGGAACAGAATCCCACTATCTGTGTAGTTAGGTATCTGTATTGAGATGGCCATGAAGGTTATCGAGAAAGCGAAGATTGCGTCACCAAAGGAAATTACATGTTCTAATCTTATCTGTCGACGCAATTATGAAATGGCGTTCAGCTAATTCCTGTTCGGTAAGTAATATAGATTGTGTTGATGAGTTAACCGCACTCAGATATCTATCTATGCTATGTTGGAATCAAAATCTATTCTAGGACAGAGCTAACCGAATTTCCATAAAAGAATTATTGAACCCGTCTTTGAAAGACAGTTCTTTCTTTGGTATCAAAAGCGTTATTAAATTGGCTACTTTTAATTTTTCAATAATGTTTTTGACTCTTTCTCCTTGTACCCTCCATTTAGCCTGGATTTAATGAAATACAAAAAGTGACCAGTTAAGTGAGAAGAGACAGTATCTGAGAATAGAGTCTAACACGATCATAGTGACGGACAAAATGTGGTAAGACCGGAGCGATAGCATTAAAATCATGTGTGCTTCTTGTTCGGTCGGTCATATGTATCTCGCTAATTGTTGAGTGCAGAATGATGAATAAAGATATAAGATCGTGAGAAGCGTGATGTGAATATAGGTTATCAAATTTGCAATAAGAACGATTCTCTCAAAGCATCCTATGTCCGTTCTTTGCACAATAGCATTCTGATTCTGTGTTGCATTCGTTATGTTTTCCTTCATCGCAGTATTCGCATACTACTCTCGAAGAAGTCGCCATTCCAGCACCGCTTCCCGCCTCAATATACTCCTTTTGTCCTTTGGAAAGATCTCGGCGATCACTCAATCTGACAATCTATAACGATCTAATTCTAAATAAAAGTTTTTTTTAAACGCGATTCATGATGCTAAAGACATAGTCGCTCACTGGAAATAGCACCTTCAAATCTCAGAACTAAATGACCTCATTACTTATTCTTGAGGATTACGGTAATTCAAAGACAAATATCATAGGCAAATTCTTACAAAAAAGCCAGAATCATGGACCAGTAGCAGGTGTCACATGTCACTTTGAACGTAGTTCACTCCTTTCCTCGTCCTCTTCCTCTTCCACTCGGTTTTCTCCCATTTAAGCAGCTGAGTCTAAGGTATAATTACAGTACATTTCGCCGTTGAGTGTGATATATGCGGAGAATTGACAACAAACTCCCTACCTTCAAAGGCTACACATGTTCTCGTCTAAGCGGAGCAGTCATGTGCTCTCCGAATTGTTACGCTATTTGATTAGATAATTGCGTTTCCGTTGCAACCACTTGGGTATTGATACATTCATAGGTTTACCAGTAGTCCCTGATACACCTCGACCCACGTGCTATCGTCTTCTCCATGGGGCAATACAATATCTTCCCGGTGACTTTCGCGGACATTGAGTTGGTCTGTTTTGTCGTCCGCTCGAAATATAGTCATATATCATATTTGCGGATCCGCAGCCCATCTGACGGGCATTGCCAGATGATGAAACCGACTTTTAGCCCAACGGTGATTTGGAGATTCACAATAGAGGTGCAAACATATCATATCTTAAGGAAATACTTATTGCGACACCTTATACATGGGATCCTTACTAAGGTATTCAATTTTTTAAAGTGTATGCAACTTTACTATCCACTCAGGCATTTATCTCATACATGGATAGAACCGCAAATCGTCCATTTTTTTGCCTTGAGGAAGATCGACACGTATAAGATAAAGTCCCTCAGTATAATATGAGAGAAAGGATAGGTGGGTATGATTTGACAACTTATCAGGCATCAAAGTATTCAGATTTCCAAACAGCTGTCATGATATACCTTGCATCAGAAGAGCGATATTTTCGTACTGAGCATCAGCATGCAGATAATCAGCTTCAAACTCAGGCTTCAACTCAATCCGGTGGGACTGTTTTTCCTGATTCTATCAAGATTCTGGCCGGAGATGTCCCTTCTGTCATTCCGATTTCAGCAAAGCCCCTTTCAAGGAGGCTAGCTGATGTGTCAGCGAGGTTACATGAGTTGGAACAAGCAGGTTTGCTCCAAAGAGGTACCCCTTTTTATCAAGGTACAGAATACGAATCGTATTCCATTACCGTTCAAGGTAGTCGGTATGTCAGCGATTATCTGTATGCTTTGATTCCACTAGTTACTAATCAAACACGGATTCGCAGGGCTCTCGAAAGAGTTGAAGGTTTTGAAAAAGCAAAGTCATGGCTACTAGATCTTAGCCCAAGATTTAAAGACAGGCCATTGGAAGAATTAGTGAATGAATTATTGCTTGGAGTGAGAAAATATCCTGCGACCGGTATCAATTTGTTACTGGTTTTAGGTAGAGAAGCTCAGTCAGGAAAGGGATAATGACCATTTGGGTTTGAAACATTCCACCTCGACCTTGGAGAGATAGGAAAATGTGGATGAGGCGTCGAATAAATAGGAGATGGGAATACATTCTCCAACAAAACAATTTCTTTTCCCAAGTTTTAATCCATTTAATGCCAATGAACACGAATTCAATTTTTGGTTTCATCACACTGAAATATATTTCCCTATAAAGTAGCTTATTGACCGCCTTGTTCCTGTCAATTATTTGTCTGAATGTCCTAAACTTATTTAACCTAGACTAACAATTGTATTACTACTGGCGTAAATATGCAGGAGGAAACCTCTTCTTTACCTTATTCATCCACATCGTCCTCTAATGTCTCAAGTGGAAGCAAAAGAATCCTCCTAGTGGATGATGAACCAGACGTAACTACAACATTTAAAATGGGCTTAGAAGGTACGGGTTACAAGGTTGATGCGTTTAATGATCCTACTGAAGCATTGGCTAATTTTAGAATGGGTGTCTATGATCTACTTCTGCTTGATATCAAGATGCCAAAAATGAATGGCTTTCAATTGTACGAAGAATTGGAGAAGTTGGACAGGAATGCAAAGGTATGTTTTATCACTGCATTCGAAGTGTACTACCGATCCTTACGAGAATTGTTCCCTCAAATTGAAATAGATTGCTTCATTAAGAAACCTATAGAAACTGAGGAACTGGTGAAAAGGATTCAAGCCGAATTACAATAGATGTTTACTTAAAGTATTTTTATTTGTTGTTCATACGAACCGATCCATTGTATTAGAACATCAGTTAGGCTATCTGTCTCAGACAATGTAAGGAATGTAACTGACGGTAGCTAACATGAAGTAGAGGTATAAGTCCTTTGTAACTGCACGTCATCTGTTTAAACTTCTTAATCGACGAGTAGGCACAATGGAAAGTTCATACATAGCTGGAGTACATATTTTCTTTGAACCAGAAGGTTTAGTATCTTCATGCTAAAGAGGTTGAATAGTTTCCTGAGCCATGGCCATTCTAGAAGAAAATCTAAGTAGAACTATAAATTGATGCCAAAAAAATGCATGATTATACTGAAGGTAGTTCAATCCACTACACTTATAAAGAAAGGTTCGTGTTCGTTATTCTGAGAGCCCATCGGTTGAATCTTATAGAAAGTCAATTGAAAAGAAAAGAGCTCGATGGAGATTATCAAAAGAAACGGAATAATTGTCTCTGCAGAACCAATAGTTCTATCGAGTGGCGAGAAGAGTAACTATTACTATGATTTAAAAATGGTTTTGGCAGATCCAGTTGGAGCCACCCTTATCGGTGAATTGCTTTACGAGATCATCTCAAGAGAATTTAGTGCAAAATCAGTTGGTGGGTTGGAAATGGGTGCTATCCCCATATCGACTGCAATAATAATGATAAGTAGTCTTAGGAGAAGTAGTTCCGAGGGAATTAGGCAGTTCATAGTTAGAAGAAACGTTAAAACTCATGGAAGCGGAAAGAAAGTAGAAGGGTATCTCGCTGATCCTGTCGTGGTTGTGGACGATGTAATGACTAAGGGCAATAGCGTGGTACAAGCCATAGAGGCGGTAAAAAGTGAAGGTTACTCAACTGCCGGAGTTGTGCTTGTAATAGACAGAGAAGTTCAGCACAATTCTGTAAAGGATGTAGTAAAGTGTTTCTCTATTTTCACCCACTCCGACTTCAAGGGATATATTGTTGAAAAACTAAAAGAAATCAACTAGTACGGTATTTACGAGTTATGTTGGACATCATGTGAGCACTGGAAAGGAGATACAATCGCAGACTAACTTCTATCCTAAATTCCTTGTATACTGTAAGTACCGAGAAGTGCCTATCTGACCCATCGAGACTGAAGTTAGCGTGAGATTGAGTTGACTTGGTAGAATGATAAAGATTCTCACAAATAATATATACGTGTGTCGGATTTTTTATCCGCAAATTCGTTAGACTTTTATTGTTTCCTGTTTAGGATTGGGAAGGCGGTGATATCGGTAAGGTGAAGAAAAACGCAGCCCCCATCCCATCAGGATTGTTTTCGGCCCATATCCGTCCTCCGTGGGCTTGGACTATGTTCTTTGCAATATACAATCCCAATCCAATCCCCTCGAAGGATTTAGAGCTAAATTTCGTAAATAAATGAGGCACTATACTCGGATCGATACCCTGGCCAGTATCTTTAATGCATATTATAGCCTCACTGCTACCTCTATTTATGCTGACTTTAACTGAAATACTTCCTTCCTCTGTAAATTTAACAGCATTTCCTATCAAATTAGAAATGACTTGTGCAATTTTATCCTTATCAGCGCTTACAAAGATTCTCTTAGCTCCCCATTCGGGTTTTCCTTCAAACTCAAATCTTATGCTTATGTTTCGTTCAAGTTTGGAAATTTGTTCTCTAGTGTCCATCGCAATATTGGATAACAATGCGACAAGATCAAAGGATTCCAGATTCAAGTCAAATCCCTTACTTTCGATTCGAGTTACATCTAATATCTCCTGAGCAACTCCACGCAATCTCTTAGCATTCTTAACAATAATATCTAACAGTTGCTCTTCTTCCTCGCTTCTTGGACCCGTGGTACCACCTTTTCTTAATTTGGAACGAAGAACTTCACATAAACCCAATATTGGTTGAATGGGTGTGCGCAACTCGTGCGCGGCTACGTTAATGAACTCGTCTTTCAACTTGTCTTTTAATTTGAGCTCTTCATTTGCTCGTAAAACTTCTTCGGTTCTTGCTAATATTGTCTTCCGCATGTTTTCGAGGCTTGATGACAGACTGTGTGAGTTCGTCACCGCCACTTTTTTGAGTGTCCACGTTCATTCCAAGGTTGCCTTTACTAACCTCATTTGTAACGTCTCTTAGTTTTATTATTGGCCTAGATATGCTTCTCGCAAACAGAAAAACTAGGAAGGTAGAGATGGACAAGATAATGACTGCGATAACAATAAACTGGTTCCTCAGCAGCGCAACGCTCTTAAATGCATCTTCGGTACTTATACCAAGGATTAGTGACCAGTTGTTTCCCTTATAATCCAGGAATCCAGGTTCATTGCTTCCGATAAAAATCGTATCCATAACCTCGCCACCTCCATTGTCGCCAGCTTCTATTTCAGACTCTACCCTATTGGTTGAGTTCTGTAGTTTGTCCAGTATCTTCAGCCCTGCTACCTTTTTTTGCAAAACAGCCTTTGGATCATTATTTGAGTAGATAAGAAGACCGTCATCAGAAACTAATTCTATGTTTGCATCACTTGATATCGTCCCACCTGCCTCAAGCATAATCTCATTTATTTTGTTGAGCGGAAACTTAAGAACCATGACTCCTTTTGTCTCATTGTTGTTGACATTGAAGAGAGGTCCGGAAAAATGAATTACGTGTTGACCTAAACTTCTAGAATAAGTGGGGACACTATCATGATAGTAAGTACCATTGATGGCATTCTTGTAAAAGGGTTCTCTCGAATCGTTAGCGCCAATATCGATACTTCGCGTATCGCCAATTTTTATTCCGCTTGCGTTGTATATTGAGATAGAAGCATATGCCTTATTTGCTTTTTCTATTTGCCTCAAATATTCGACCTTTTCTATCGAAGAGATATTACTGTCAGAATTAGTTAGGACAGTATTACTTGGGTAAGTGAGAAATCTCAGATCTGCAATTCGCTCGAACATGAGTCTAGACAATTTATCCATTGCGTTAAGAGCACTTATCTTAAGCTCATCAGTTATTACCGTTTCCAAGCTCTTTGTGAAAGTATTAAGTGCGATAATTGAAGGAACAACAATAGCTGCCGTAACAAGAGATATCATGATAATGAAGAGTCTTGACCGGATCTGCATAATTCAGTTAACCATCGTGGAGTGTCTCGTTTCTAGAAATACCATAAATGAATCTAGGATCAATAATTTCATCGAAATTCGGTATCTTTCGTATTTGACCTCTCTCTAGTAGGTAATTGGCTATGATATCACCTGATTCATACAATGTTGTAAAGTTCCCAACATTTGAACTTGATCTGTTCATTGCGTCAATGTTATCTTCTAACCCAAGAACTTGTATCCCTTCAAACCCATCTTCCACTTCATCTAAAGTCATATTGTAAAAATCTGAAAGGAGCGCGTATGCATACTCCTTGTTACTATCAAAGTAATCCTTTCCTTGATTAATCGACTTTACTACAGCTTCCACAGCTTCTGGTCTTGTTTCAACGACTTTGGGATTAAAAATGAGAACGTCTGCTATAATTGCTGGCGCATCTTCGGCAGTCGCTATAATATCGTACCCACTCCTGATACCTGTAATTTTTGCTGGTCCATATGTATGACCTGCGTCAATTTGTTTGGCATCAAGTGCGGTTACCATTTCCTGAGTGGCTATATTTGCAAATTGAACGTCTTTTTCATACAAACCAGCCTTGGCCAATGTTTGTAATACAAAAATGTGAGAATAGGTATTAAGACCTTCAACCCCAATTTTTTTTCCTTTTAAATCTTCAACTGTCATATTCTTCGGACCTAGGATGACATCACCAGTACCCGAATAGTCAAACACCCATACTAATCTAGAATTTATTCCTTCTGAATTCTGAAAGATAGTAGTTGTAAATATGCCGCATAGCCCATCGACTGATCCATTAAGAAATGCCTCTTCTGTAGTAGTCTGATTCTCAGGTTGTATCAATTCCACCATGACGTGATTTTCCTTGAAGAATTTATCCAAGGCCAATACGATTGGGACGTAACCTACCCAAGGCTCAGAACACGCTATTCTTATAGGTTTGCTCTCTTCTGAGGATTGTGAAATGAGCGCGATGTCGTACTGCGTATAGAGTAGTAAGAAAGCACTTCCAACCGCTACTATGACTCCGATCGAAACTATGATGAGCTTCAGTTTTTTGAAATGGGCACTAGCTAGATGAAAGTAAGGGTAGAATAAAATGTTTGTGTACAGCATGAAGAGAAAAACTCGAAGACGCACCGGTGAGTTTGATAGATGATATTCGGGTGAAGGTAATTCGTGCCAGATTTGTGCTAGATTCGTACATCATACTAATTCCACGCTAGCATAGGTTAATCCGCCCGCAAATCGTTAACACTCAAAATAGCTCATCCTATGAACACTGTCAAAGGTTTATATCAAATCTCTAGTATCATTCATAAAAGAAGTAACTCATTCTTTTACTTGGCAAGCTTTGCACTGGTCGGAATATTGTGTATTATCCCTGATTTCAGAGTCTGGCTAAAAAAATTGGATTCTGGTTCAAATTAGTTTAAAGTGCCTTTTTCCCCTGAAACTGATAGCCATGGAATCTGTGAATTGATAACTTCTCCTGTTAAGCAATCTACTCACATCTCACTGTGATAGTTAAGGTAACTGTCTAAATCCTTCTTCCCTACACGAATAGTGTGAAAGAACGATACGATAGAGGATCTAGTCGAACATAGTGATAGAATTGTATATTGTACTTGGAATTTTTTATGAATAACAGCTAAAGGCAATATTTATGAACAAAACGAATCAATCTTAATTTGGGCACAGTTCATACATCCACATAAATAATACTAATACTAAATCATTCTTCGATTAGGAATGGAGCAAGGTAGAACTAATAAAAGGAGTAGGAGTATTTCATCAATGATTGTGGCGTCAGGGATGGTCGCCCTGCTGACCTTGAGCATCGTTGTGGCAAATATTCCAATTGCAGCTGCACAACAACAACCAGGTGGTGGTGGTACTCCAGGAGGAGCATCATCATCAACAAACGCAGCATGTGGACAAGTCGTAAGCGGAGTAGTAAATCTAACTTCAAATCTTAACTGCAGTGGAGATGGTATCATAGTAGGTGGTCCAAACACAGTAATTAACATGAATGGATTCTCAATCACAGGACCTGGACAGGACAGACTCTAAAGTTGGAATTATGGTACCAAATGTTGATAATGTAGTAGTAAATGGACCTGGTTCACTAAGCAACTTCCAAGCAGGAGTACTTCTTACTGGAGCAACTGGATTTGCGATTAATTCTGTCATACTATCTAACAACCAGATAGGTACATTTATGACAGGAGCTGAAAATGCGCAAGTACAACAAAACATCATACAAGGTAATAGTATAGGTGTAGCATCTCACTCAAGTACAGGTGCTGCTATAGACTCAAACCTTATGAATGGAAACTTGCTAGCAGGAATAACATTTGTCAACTCACAACAATCCAATATAGGAATGAACAATGTAGTTGGAAGTCAGAATGGAGTATTTCTAGATGGACAGAGCAAACAGAATACAATATCAGCAAATAACGTACCTGAGAATGTAATTGACCTTAACAATGCAAACGGACTACCAACAAACATCAACGCAAATCAGTTTGTAGACAACAGCTGTGAGACAAGTAATCCAAGTGGTATGTGTATAGGAAGGTAATGGGACTAAAGTCTTAGACCCACCCACCAAACCTTTTTTCCAGTTACAAGACAGACGGATCCTCCAAATTTTAAGATTAAGCGACCTGACGAGTAAACATGTTCATTTTCACTAATGCACATTGTAACTGGATCTCCAGTGCAGGAGTAAAAAAGATATAATTAGCAATGCTTAGATCTCCTTGTTTTACAAGAGTGACCAAGTATTCTTGCTTGAAAAGAACTAGACTTTTGAGTCGATATCATAGTACATGGTGAGAGGCTTGAGTCATCGAACTTGGAGGAAGGAACGAATAAAATATTGAGGAACCAACATCATAGAGAACCAACGCGACCTTCACAATATTCTTTCTTCATATTTTATATGTGATAAAAAAAATTAAATTAGTGAGGAACGGTCATTTCTGTAAGGTTAATTTTGCACAAAATAGATACTGACGGAGATCAGTTTACACAATTAAGAGATGCTGCCAAGTCAATTACTTAGAGTTAAAACAAGAAAGGGAGAGATAATCCCTCTCTTTATAGGTGGAGAAAATAAGTCTGGACATTCGGAGCTTGCCAAAATAATCATTAATGAATTCGAAGAATCAGCTGCAAATAAGGAGAAGAAAAAAATGCTAAATGAAAGGATTTCATTATTGGAAAGGGATTTCGATGACTATAGACTTGTTAGAGGACTTTCAACCCTACTAGAAAGAAGATGTAAGTTCATTGCGGGTATAAGCCAATCGGATGAAAATTGCGAGGAGATAACATGTCCTGCCGACATTCGGAAGCAATTGTGGGAGGAATCGTCAAGACGTGGTTTTGCACTGACTCCGACTCGCCGTGACGAGATTGTGAATGCTATATCAGCGAAGACCACAAATTCACCGACTTCCATAACGCAATCAATGTGGAGCGACCTTGACGAAAATATGATCCTCGAAATGTTCGATTCTGTCAACTCTGAAGAATTATTAGGATGGTATGATTTGTCGCTACTGCAGACTTTGCTTTTCACGTGTACCATGTTACAATTCAGCGTAAAAGGAGGGGCAAGCTGGAAAAATATCCTGAGAAAAGTGAAACGTCTAGGTTTGATGTACAATTTGAAGGATCAGTTGACTAGGGATGAGAGCCCTGATGCCAGTGATCGCGATAGCGAGTTGGTGTGTTCAATTGATGGTCCTGTCAGTCTATTCAAAATGACCGACAGATATGGAACATCCATAGCGAAACTCATTCCGTTCATTATTTCATCACCATGGTGGCGCCTGAGTGCGTTTATAGTTAGAAAGACAATATCTGGCAAGAAGATATATGAATTTGGAGCTTCGTCAGCAGATTTTCGGCAAATCAATTTGAGGGAACCATCTCAGAATAAGCAAGATAACAGTTTCAATAGCCGACCATCGTCTTCATACTATGATAGTTCCCTTGAAGAAAAATTTGCAATTAGATTCGAACACCTTGCGAACAGATGGAAAATTAAAAGAGAGCCTGAACCCCTAATTGTAGGCAATGGTGTTGCATTTATTCCTGATTTTTTATTTGAGAAATATGGTCGAAAGGTATATTTAGAGATTGTAGGATTTTGGACAAAGGAGTACCTGGAAAAAAAATTTCAAAAAATTAATGATATTCTCCGTAACAGTAACGTCGATCTCTTTGTTGCGGTGGACGAAGAGCTTTCATGTTCTAAGCATTTCAGCCCGACAATTCATGACCCATCGAATAGCAAGATCATATTTTTCAAGAAAGCGTCAGTTCCTGTTAAGAAGTTACTAGAGCATTTGAAATCAATTGACAACCTTCAAATCGAATCAAATATTTCTAATTCAGACCTAAGGATAAGATTTGACGGCACAAAAGATGTTATTTCAATTGAAGAAATTTCGGAAGCATATAGAGTGCCAATTGAAATTGCTACGGCAATTGCATCCAGAGACAATTCTATGGACTATCTAAGAATAAATTCGTGTTTTTTATCAAAGTCAAAGGCAAAGACATTAGCCGAGCTCTTAACAAGTACTACAAAATTTACTGAGGCATGTGCCGTCCTATCCAAAAATTCTATCCCCGAAGCTTGTCATGCCGAACTTGTTTCAGTTCTAGGATTTGACGTTGTCTGGCAGAGCATGAATTCTGACGACGCAGTGATCGTAAAGCGTACCTAAATTCTACATTTGCTTGGATAATTTTACAAAGTTGGAGAAAAAGCATAACATACATAATATGTTTCGCGAAAACAATGAGTTGCTAGAAACAATACTTAACCTTCACATCCAAATCGTGGGGATCTTAAGATGACCAATCCAGTGATCATTTGAAGTTTGTTAGAGTATAGACACAAAGTTTTCCATCCTAGCAAATAGTCTGATTTTTCTGACAGTCGAAATCTAATGGAATTTGTCGAGGTCACCCTTTCAATTTGATGCACTCCAAACTATATGCCTCATTGCATGTTTAGTTTAGTAAAGGCTCGACTCCTCAATTCATCAACAGCCTTCTCAAGTTTATTCTGTTTATTTTGCAACTCGACGACCCAGCCAGCCAAATGTTTATTCATGTCATGATAATGTGTCGAACGATAGTGATTGTATAAATTATCGATTTCTGCCTGGCCATTCAAAACCTTGGTCACCTAAAAGACATTTCGTGTAAATCGCATACACAACAGCAAGCTTAGATATAAATTTTAGCGCTGGGCATAATCATGTAATCGGCGGCCACCATAATTTGTAGGAACCGAGGGTCAAAGCATCTACTATGAACCTAATATTCAAGTAGCAGATTCTGTCCACACAATTGTTCCTCTAGTAAAAAATAATTGGTAGAATCTGATGCGCTGTCACGCTCATTTTGTGCATTAATAAGACTAGGATTTCAATAAAAAAAGGCATCACACAATAATCTCTTTCTACTTTTCAAATGCCCTCTCAAAGTCATTAATTGATTTATGACAACTACCATGCCAGTTTTATCAGAATCACAGATTTATTGTAACATATGTTTAAGATAAACCATAAAATAACTTAACCAAATTGGCTTAAGCATGACACGATTTCAAATTAGAGTGGTATCTGCTTGTTCCTTCTGATATTCCAATGGATATGAATGAAAGTATTATATTCAGTGATATTGGGTGAAAGGTGAGTTAATTTATTATGTCAACAATAGCTTTGATTTTAGGGTCTGTTAGAAGAGATCGTCAAGGGATTAATGTTGGAATGTGGTTAGAGCAGAAGCTCAAGATGAGAGATCACAAGGTACATTTAATCGATCCCCTGGTGTTGGATTTGCCTTTGCTGGACCGGATGTACAAAGAGATGAACCCGCCTTCCGAGAAACTCATACAACTAAGAGGGAAGATTGTGGATGCAGATGGATATCTGGCTGTTACCCCTGAATATAATCATAGTGTTTCTGCCGCAATGAAAAATACTCTGGATTATTTTCTTGAAGAGTATTATTTCAAACCTTCTGCCATAGTTTCATATTCACCAGGAGCATTTGGTGGAATAAATGCTATTCAGCATCTTCGAAACATATTTGCAGAACTAGGAGCACCGACGATACCTTCCTCTCTATCAATACCTAAAGTTCACACCGTATTCTTGAAAGGGGGCAAACTTTTGGATGCGGCTTTTGAGGATAGGTTTATGAAATTTGTGGAGGAATTTGAGTGGTATATTGAGGCTCTTAAGACTCAGAGAGCTAAGGGCACTCCATATTAGTATTCTGAATCAACTTTAACAACCAAGAAGGTAGCTAAAGGGGAAGTATTGATTGCATGATACGTTTCATCACTAGCAACTACGAACGAATAGATTTTTCCTTCAAGGGAGCAGTTACCTAGTTTAGAAATCCGTCTGGTATATGGATTGAACCCACGGAAGTAGAAAATACTATCTTTGAATAGTTTGAATCTTCAATTGGTGCTAAAATTCCAGCTGCTTAAGAATGATCTGAATTGATAAACCGCAGTTATAATACTCCAATTTATAAGAGGTCATACCGGGCTTAATTTGCAATATAGGAATTTCACGACGGATGGAGAAGATATAGCACGATTAAGTTCAAAATATTATTAGTTGTCCTATCAGGCTCTGTCTTCAAATATGGAACAGAGGCTTAGGCTTCATAGACCGCAGAAGTAAAAGAAGACACTGAAAGTTATTATTTAACTAAATCGGTGTTTCGTTTTTTAATCGTCTTAATATCTCCTTGTCAATTTCCTCGTGTTTTATGATCTCTCCTCGGCGACCTGGAGTCTTCATTTGTTGTTGGTTCACTTGTCTCCTTTCCTCCACAAGTTCGTCAATACCAAAATAGTTATTCATACCATGCTGTCTTTTCTTCCTTAACTCCTGCATGTACCTATTTCTGAAATCATTCTCCTCTGCAAGGATTTGAGCGGAATAATCAGTATCGGCCGAGAAAGTTTCAACCGCAAGTCTTGATTTGTTCTCCATGCTTTCTTTGTCATATGAGTACATATAAGAATGTAATTAATCATCTCTGCTGCTTGGAAGAGCGGCTTCATGAAAATAAAGATTTTTCCATAATTCTGTCGGATGGTTGCTGTATATTAATTCCAAGCTTAAGCTAACACTCTTACTTTAATATTTCCAAATTGTAAATGGATTTGGGATCCAGGTACTTGTGAACATAGATTTAGTCTGGGTAATTTACGATATTCTGGTAAGGTTATACACAAAAGCAATCGAATTAGACGGGGCATCCTACATTTTTTGATTACTGGATATCATTAAAGAAGATGTTATTTTGATCGAACAATTCAAAATGGGTATATTTATACTCATAACCAGTCTGGTAGGGTAGGACTAAGATCAAGTGACGGGTACGAAAAATGGGTTAAGTGTCAGCATCTAATGGAGTGCCAAAAGTTACTATGGAGTTGCTTTTTTAAATAGCGAATTCATTTTGCACCCTGATGGATGTAGAAGAATTTGACTCATTTGGAAGGTTGGGCATATGTTAGGTCAAATATTCGTAGCCAGGTCCACAAATTTGTCAGACATCAGCCGGGGTGGAGCGCTTGGATTAAAATCGAGCAGAATTATATTATGTTATAATGTTAACGTAGACATGTACTAAAATCAAATAACAATGGTCCTGAAAATAAGGTTGGATATCCAGGTTGCGCAAGATGCACAATGAAGGAAAAGGTCGTAAATCTTCCCTAATCGTAATCGTAATGTTACTTGTACTTGTTTTTGTTGGGTTTAGCAACTTGAGCGGTGTACCTCAAATTCAAGCTCAAACACCCTCATCATGTGATAGGGATGTTATTTCGCTAGTCGAATGTTCTCCTTCAACTTCTTCTTCTTCTCCCGCATCCGAGGACTCTTCTTCTGTTACAGATGACAGTGATGAAAAAGATAGCAATGACGATGACAATGACGAGGGCGACAATGGCGAAGAACAGGAAGAAGAGCAGAAGAATGGTGACATTGAATCAAAGATCCCCTCTACAGCAGGTGTCCCCTTTCCATAACATATACAAATTTAGCCTATAACGAATTCACTTTGAGAGTATTTTAGATTAGATGTGTAAGTTGGAGGATTAGCACAACTCGTTTCGGTTCTCCTCAAGGGGATGCAATGACTGCCCTAAGTCCCTGAGACCGCGTGTCTTGGCTCCTCGTTAGGATTATGGGGCCACAATGAATATAGGGATATTGCACGGCTTCCTCGACTGTTGGTACTTTAACATTCTGAACGCGACAAAAAGATTTGTAACTTGCCAGTCAAGTGATTGCAGGCCTCCTAACGCTAATGCGTTATCCCAAATATTTGACATTCATTATATGATCCACATTTGAGACGAAAATCATCCCGTCTCCATGTTCGCCATTCTTTCCAGATCTTGCGGATTCTATAATAGCCTCTACGACTTCTTTAACTTGGGAATCAGGAATGACTAACTCAAATTTGGCTCTCTGGATCAAGTCATACGATACAGGTTGACCTCTCCACTGGAGATGAAGCTCTCTAGTCTTGCTCCAACCCATCACTGTTGATATGGTCATTCCTGCGACACCCAAATTCCTAAGACGCTCCTTTATAAGAGGCATTCTCTCTGCTCTTACGATTGCGTCTACCTTTTTCAATATGACTCACATCGAGGAATTAGTTTATATTCATTTATTAAATGCGCCCCTAAATGATAATTGAATGACAGGTACCGAATTAGATGATCTTTGCAATCAGATTATGCAATCAGATGACTCGCTAAGATTTGTGGGCATTGCCGACAAGTACGGCAAGCAAGTAGCTGTTAAATACCGAAGCGGTCTTGTCCCTTACTTAAACCAGACCGAGTCAGAGATATACTCCATCGATACTGTTATGAGAATGAATAGCAGGAAGGAAATGGAGTCGAAGCTCGGTAAGGTGATTTATTCATTTACACTATATGAAAAACTTAAGCGTGCCACTATATACATTGGAAATAATGATTACCCAGTTCTAATGGCATCCTTCGACACTAGGTCGGATCATGATAACATCATACAAAATAAAATATTGCCTATCGTGAGAGCAAAGCTACCTGAAGAATAAGGAATAGCCAGATTCCTCTTCTTTGAGTAAAATACGGTCTCTATTCTTTGAATCACCATGCTCAGGTTGGCTTACTTTGTGTGGATGGCTTCGAGAATTGATATTTGTGTGAGCCATTGCGGGTAAATAGGCATGTGTGCCAACCTTAGTATGGCTAGCCAACATTTGTCAAAATTCCTAGAGTACGGGACTATACTACTACGGTAACCTTGATTTGAATTGAGGTCGCCATAGAATTTTCAAGTGGAGCTATGTTATCGCAGTGGGAGCTGAGCTAGCAACAACCAACATATGGCAGTGGTAGGAAGTCATCAGATCAATTTTCAGGGATGATATCTATTAGTGCTATTTGGTCCTGGTAGTACACAAAATCTACAATCCCAACGAAATCAAGCATGCCCTACAAAAAATAGGGGGTGTTTAGCACATTAACCCTGGTTTGCAATTCTTTGGATTAAAGATGTGATGTCGATCAGTCCAGTCCTCATGGTGATGATGGTCAGAATGATGAGGATGCTTGTGTGTCACGGTATGAGTATGTCCTTTGTGTTCGAACACGTGTGTATGTTCATCCAAGTTCTCGCCGTTTTCATCTGTTGTCACTTTGCCGAGTATGTCAGAGAGCTCCCCTATTATAGCTGTCAATTGCATGGTTACAGCAGTAGAATTTCCACTTCCTACTGCTTCCTTTGCTTGACTTAGGTTTGAAACTAACTGGTCTAAAGTCGCTGTCTGGTTACCACTATCCATTTGGGCGATTACAGGACCTGAAGAAATCCAGATGCCTTGCGGGATGGCAGTTGTCGAGAAAAGGAATACTGTTGCCAGTACTCCAGGCAGGATAAATTTATTGTTCACCATTTGCTAGAGAAGAGGAAACGCGAGTACTATTAAAATTTGTCGAGGTCAGTACTATTGCCTATCCACACTTCTTTCAACATTTCTGTTTCTCCTAAGTTATTATTAGAGCTCTCAAATACACATTGTGCGCATCCATTAGGGAAGCGAGCGTACCTTAAAGGATAATTTTGAGACCAAAGATGAAAGTTTGTTACTAGTAATCATAGCCCCTACGTGATTATGGTTGACTTGTCACGCCCTTGCCATACTGATTCTAAGAAGACTGTTCACCATTCACAGGTACAAGAGGAGTCACATGATCATTCTAGCCAATTAAAAAATGTTATAAATTATGAACAAATTCCGATATTTGGTTGGGATAAAATTTCAAAATACTAACCGATGCACAAAAACCAAATCTTAGTGGGCAGTCTAGTTCTGGCCGATGAGCCAACAGCTGGGACAAGCCATTACACTTTAAGTCCTTGGGATTTTTGCAGCCACTGGAGTCGAAGGTGAGAGGAGAGGACTAGCGTGTTCTATAACTGGACTAGGTTTATGATTATGAGAGAATTCCTTCTCTACGGTAAACTCAGTATAGGAGAGTTTACAAGTAGAATTTTAAACAATAACAAGGGAGGCGGTAAGGAAATGAGTAAAGAACTAATAGAAAAGAAGCCTGATGGATTGGTATAGCATTCGCAATCATAAGAAACCTTAAGTAAGCTAACTCTTCTCTATAAGAACTTGAAGGGAATTGATTTATGAATCAAGTAGAATCTACTAATGAGACATTATCGCAAATTTTCACGCAGAGGCGTCAGGCTGTCAATGATTTGGTTGGACAATTCAAGGACCTAATAGGAAAGAATGCCTCAAGTGAAGTAATAATCCCTCTTTGCATTACACTTGCTGGAGAGCTTGGCAACTTTTATCGCTTTTTTGAACTTGAATCAAAAATGATAAATGCATTGCAGAAAGAGATAGAGGTATTGGCTCTAGCTATTTATCAAGCAGAGAGCAAGGAGGAGGTAAGTCGAGTAATTGATACTATATCTAAGGATCTTTCTGCCGTTTTGAAGAGTTCAAGTGTAGAAAAAGAAACTGTTAGTTAGTCTAAAATTAGATTGTTGCATTAGTCTAGGTCCTCATTGATCGCCTAGAGCTTCTTGTCATTACATTTCAGATCTTTTATGCGCTATCAATAACTTGTCTTTAGACTGTTTCCAATTTTCAAAGTGATTTCGCAATGATTCAACTTGTGTATCTCTATTCAATCTGTTGTTTCTTGGAACATGCCCATGACCTCCTCAAAAAATATGGGTATCATTTGTATGCTGAAATAAAGTCATCGAGACTTAAGAAGTTATTGTCCTATGAGAAAAGTAGTGACCCACCAATTACTACTGTCAAATGGCTCAACCTTGCGAACTCGAAAAAGGAAACTCTTGAGCATCCAACAATCAAAATCTCTGTCCTCTCACATTCTACTTTATGTGTAAAACGTTTATGTCGGTCAAATGTGGGGGTCTAAATTTAACCCTGGTTCTACGAATTGCAAAGAGTATTGCCTCCATCAATTCTTCAGCTTTCATTCTAGGAATTGCATCAATAATCCTTTCATTACGGTTTTTCCCCCCTATTACTCCGTGAATCATCCCCATTCCAGCTGCATTACTTGAAGCCGACAATTCAATTTTGATTGCCAATGAAGAGTATAGTCTCTCTTCTAATTTTATGCTGACCATCGCACAATATGGAATGCTTACTTTGCCCCCACCGAGTCCTGTTGAATGTGGTTCAGATACAATGATTCTCTCGTTGGTAGCGTAGATGATATTAGGGATTAAGTAGGAGCCACCAGGCAGCATCCGCGGTTGCAATGCAACAACAAGCACCTTCTCACCTCTCTTAAGCACCTTTTGAATACTGCTGATTCGACCCAGATAAGGATGACCATGACGCTGAATTGAATTAGCGTTAGCTCGCGAATAACGTGAGATCTTAGGAATGTCCTGTTCCGCTATTGAGCCTTGATGCAAATCACTGCTTAGAATTCTAATTGTACAAATTATTTAAGAGATATGACTAATTTAACGAGGAAAGTTGGACGTTAATTCTAATCCGACTGTTCCGGTTGGAATGATACATTAATGTTTTGATATGTATTGATGTTGTCGCCTAGTAATGATTCCTATGATGGGAATGCAGTTGAGATTTGCATCAGTTACAAATAATAGTCTTCGATAATAATTTACCAGGCAGATATTCCTGTCCTCGAACCTTCTTAATTAAACAGACCAGCACTTTTAGATTAAAGGCCATCGAGCCGTATTTTTAAAATATCTTATAGAGCCAAAAGATCTGATTGTCACCAGAGTTTCACCGAAATATCTTCAAGTTGTAATTAAACTGCGGTAACGAATAGTTAGAAAATATTTCTGTAATGAATTACACAGGGTGAAAATCATGAATTCTTAGATCATGTATTGAACAAATGACTTGTATTGTTAAATATCGGAAAGCTCTGTGGAGCCAAAACTAAACTCCTGTTTTTTCTCCAAAATTGACATCTCATTATCTACATGAGATTCAGATCCAATACACTTATGGTACCTTCTACGTAATATGTCACATGAAAGGTGAAACGAAGATTGGCAAGAATGGGGAACTTGCGACTATGAATGCCTTACAAGTAAAGAATAGTATCAATAGGAGCACAACTGCAATTATAGTCATTGGGGCATGCGAAAATCACGGTGATCATATGCCCTTTGGAGCGGATTTTATCTTTCCAATTGAACTGCTTAAGAGAATCGCAGCTAAACTAGAGAACGTGATAATTCTACCCTACATTCCGTACGGTCTAAGCTCACATCACAGTGATTATCAAATGACTATAAGTCTTCGATCTGGAACCGTAGTGAGGATAATTCAGGACATTTGTCAAAGTCTAATAAAGAACGGAATTCAGAGGATATTGATCATAAATGGTCACGATGGAAATATTGCACCGATAGAGGTCGCTTCAAGGTATGTAAAGGACCGACACCCAACAGTAGTAATTGCATGCCTAGAGGCTTGGTGGACGCTGGTTGGTCAATCCAAGCACAATCTTTTCGATGTATGGGACGGATTGGGACACGGCGGCGAAGCAGAGACTTCGGCTATGCTCGCCGTGAGACCTGAGCTAGTGAAAATGAGTAATGCCCCTAAAGACATGATACCGAAGTTACCACCAAAGGTAAGGATATATTGGAAATTTAACGAATTGTCAGATACCGGCGCCACTGGAGCCCCGAGGAAAGCAACTGTCAAGAAAGGATACAAAATTGTGGAAACACTTGAAAATATTCTGATATCATTTCTAAATGAAATGGATAGTAATAGATGGAAATATGGTATCTCTCGTAAACAATAGATTTTGCGGTATTCAATTACTCAACCTTACCCGTGAATCTATCCTTAGCTCAATTTCAAAGGTCAAGTAGGGTGACGCCTGTCTAGGTTTTAAAATTAGTGGTTTAAAGGTGCTCTTGTAACCTAAAGTAATCTATTTCCAAAGCATAAATTGAGCAATATTTGGTGAATCCAATTGAATTAGGAGCGGGCGTTACATATTATATTATTGCAGTTGAATATTATGAATATGCTTTACAAATGAAAGAATATTATACTTAACCGCTTGAAAATGTAAGAAATTAGTAAGCTAAAGATTATATATTTTACGCTTGTCTATAAATCAAATAATAAATTGTCGTACCACCCTAAAGAAAGTGATTATGATACTTATGTAACAGACGTTGATGCTAATCGAAGCATAGGTTTTTCAGAAGAATTACAACGGATTGAGTTTCTTCAATTTAGGTACACAGATCTACTTGGAAAGTTTCTGGCTAAATATGTGATGAGTGATTATGATGAACTCTATGGATTCTTAAAGAAGGGTATAGGACTTGACGGCTCATCAGTAAAAGGGTTCACGGAAATTAATGAGTCAGATCTTCTTCTAGTCCCCGACAGGCATACATTAAGATTAAATCCATTTTTTACTAACTTCACCCTTGGTTCGGTAATTGCTAACGTTCACAAGGGTTTTGGTTTTGGAAGGCTCTCCAAAGACCCACGATTCGTCTCTGAAAACATGGAAGAATATCTAGCAGAGTCAAATTTGACATGCCAAATTGGGCCCGAAGTCGAATGCTTCGTCTTTGATAATATTTCCTTTCAAGACAATGTAGAGAACGTTATTAGTGCGCCTAGACATTCCTTTGAAAACGATAGTGAATCTGTCTCTAATTCACAATCTTCAACGTCAAATATGATCGTATCTGAAGAGCAGTACGGGGTAGGAAAGTATCCAATAACCAGAAAGGGGGGCTATGATGCACCTCCGTTCCAGGATTCTCTGGTAGAATTTAGGTTCGAAGTTGCCAATCTACTAAGGAAGTATTACGGGATAAAGGTTACAAACCTGAATCACGAAGTGGCTAGCACAGGGCAAATAGAGATTAATTTTATGCATAGCAAGATTACTGATGCTGCTGATAATGTTCAAATTTACAAGGACGTTGTAAGGAACGTAGCCAAAAGACACAATAAAATCGCAAACTTCATGCCGAAACCTTTGTTTGATGAGACTGACCCTGCAGGTGCTAAGGCAGATAATGGTTCAGGAATGCACGTAAGCGTAAGTCTATGGGATAAATCCTCGTCCTCATCCTCCACAACTCCCAAACACGCTGCTTCTAGTAAGACCTTCTCTAGCCAAAATATTTTCTTTGACGGAGAGGATCCATATGCCAATATTAGTCAGTCGGGTAGATATTTTATTGGAGGCGTCCTGGATCACTCCAGCTCGCTAGTCGCTATCACGTCCCCCACCGTCAATTCGTATTATCGAATGGTTCCTGGGTTTGAAGTCTCCAGTTTACATAGCCTGGTCTAGAGGGAATAGGTCGGCGATTGTGAGGATACCAATTAACGACAAACTTAGCAGAGATTCAAAACGTATAGAGTTTAGGGCACCCGATCCCTCTTGTAATCCGTATTTGGCATTCTCTGCTATCGTTGCAGCAGGTTTGGATGGCATGAGGAAGAAAATTGATCCTGGAGATCCTGTTGATGAGAACATTTACAAGATGTCTGATTCGCGAAGAAACGATTTAAGGATCAAATCGGTTCCAGGGAGTCTTGAAGAATCCATTGCCTCACTGAAAAGTGACCACCTCTACTTAACTAATACGTGTTTTAATGACGAATGCCTTGAAACGTACATCGGCCTGAAGGAGGATGAGATTTCTCGGGTGCGAGGATTTGAGGGAAAAAGAGAATCGAAACTGCAGCAGTTTTATATGTACTATGATGTATGAGGTATTTTCTATGTGGATGAAGGCAAGCATAGCACAGGATCCCGCTCAGTTTTGATCTCATGCATATAAATTCTGTAGCCTAGTAGTTCCTTGTTCGATTCCAGATTGAACTCTTGACTGCTGAATTTGTTACCTTTGGACGGTTAAGTATTGAAAGAGGGATGAGATACACTCAGGTACCTTGTCTCATCGGGTTGCGGTAGGGCATAATGAATGACTTTGAATCAAGTATTATTGCAATGGATCAACCACATCTTGCTACGTATACTTCATTTAATAGTCGTCCCTGAATTAAAATCTGAGAGATGATTTTCAACTGTGGCTTCAAAGGTATTAAATCTTCGATTTGCGTACATGATTATGTGTAGAGGCCTGTGTCGCCGCGAAACGAGGCAATCAAGTACTGTGAAGGAGAAAAGCATTGTTCATTGGTCGTCGATCCCGAATCAGGAGAGACTATCTGTGTCGGCTGTGGAGCCGTTATTGCAAACCGAATGATCCAAACTTCCACAAGTTGGAACATGAGTCACAATGATGTACAGAATGATATGTGGGATCGGGGGAATGTTTCTTTCTCATTGAATTTGCCGTTCACAAGTCAATCTACAGTGATAGGTAAGGAAAACCGCGATGCATCAGGTAGACGTTTGGACCCAAAGTTGCATGAAAAGTTGTATAATTTGAGAAGGTGGGATCACATTCTGCAATTTGACTCGGAGACGAGGAACTTAAATCAAGTGATTTCTTCACTTCGAAAATGCAAAGAAAAATTACGATTGCAATACTCAGTCATTGAGAAAACCGGGTGTATTTACAGAAAAGTTCAGCGTAATAGGATGATAAAGGGAAGGACAACTCAAGCCGTACTTGCAGCATGTGTATACATTGCTTGCAGACAGGTTGGTATCCCAAGGACTTTAAATGACGTAGCAAAAGCCAACAACGTCACGACTAAGGAAATCTCTAGCGCGTATAGGCTAATTGTATTGAAGTTTGATTTGAAGATGCCGTCTATAGATCAAATGCACTACTTGGTTAGACTTGCCAACTCTACGGCCGTCGGTGAAAAAGTGAAGAGGCATTCCATAAAAGTAATGAATGAGATCATGAAAAAAGAAATGTGTGCAGGTAAGGACCCTATGGGGCTAGGCAGCAGCTGTACTTTATCTGATCAGTCATCAATTCGGAGACGAATCGAAGACTCAGAGA
This sequence comes from uncultured Nitrososphaerales archaeon, assembly GCA_963788755.1. Taxonomy (GTDB): domain Archaea; phylum Thermoproteota; class Nitrososphaeria; order Nitrososphaerales; family Nitrososphaeraceae; genus TH5896. Next base: position 225,429 of record CAWBHQ010000025.1, on the reverse strand, counting down.
TATTTCGCAGATATTGCCGGAGTTACCGATGTTACGATCAGGAACAGGTGCAGTGAGTTAAGAAAGGAGATAATGACAATGGGAGAAGGCTGACATCCATGAATTCTCATGAAACACTCCCTTTTTTAATAATAGGAAAGTAATACTAAATTTCAGAGATAACTTCATTCCCATCTAGCGATACATTCTTTGCGTGATACTGACTTCTTAGGCACGATTAAGGGCAGGAACCACCTCACGGAGTATAACGGGTTGGCTTCCATTCTCAAACCTATAGATGGCGAGCTTTTCATCCGTCGCATGTATCATTTTCTGCAGCCAAAGACAGGCTAGAAATACCTAATTTCGTCTATCTATCTCGCGTCAGCAAATTTGTGAACTAGCGATCTCGTTCAGTCAGCCTGTTTTGAAGCATGAAATATCGATTGCTTTGTATCCAATTTAGAAAGTACCCCCTTCTTTACAATAGGTATTCTCCGAACTCGCTTGACAGTTGGAATGCTTGCGTAGATCTCCTCATAGCGATGGATGAAATTGTGTGGGGCAACTTTTTTGGGCACCTCGTCTTCATACCAATCTACGGTTATGATATCTTTATTAGACATTTCTGTTAGCTGGTGAACGACTTTTTGGATTTCAGATGGAAGTACGTGGAGGAGTACCTCGCAGGCAAGCACCAAGTCGTAGATATGATTAGCGGCCTCTGTGGAATTCAGTGATTGAATATCCGATACTACAAATTCCAAACGTTCACCTTTCCTGCCGTCACTGTCGTCAATTACTGTTCCTACTCTCCTCTCCAAATAGGACTGTTCGACGTACCCTCTAGCATTTTTAATCTGGTCAGGTGACATATCAACTGCCACGTACTTGACAATTGCTTTGCCGAAGCTCTCAAGAAGCAATCGGGTGATTCGACCGAATCCACAGCCCACCTCTAGAACGGACAATTCTACTGGCCTGCCTTCAGAGTTTGACGTAAATATGTTACTGGTCAGGTATTCTAACAGCATACGTTCTTGTAGTTCAAATTTGTTATTGTACTTAAAATTATTCTTGTAAACCTTTCCTTGTTCCAACCAGTAATCTTTCGGGTTATATGAGGCTGAAGACATGTCAGAATTATCTGATAGTAAAGACAGTGCCAAGTGGAAAACCACTAGCAATACATGTGGTATCCAAATCCAAGTTTACTAAGTGATAGCAGGTTGCGGCCGCAACATCAGAGACAATCAATTGATAGATCAATACTTTATTGCTCGCTCCTGGTAAGCCATTCCAAATCAATATCTTACTGTACTTCTCCTTACTGTACGCCTCTTTTTCAGTCATATTCCTAACGAAAAGATCTTTGCTGCTTTGCAATTTGTACTGCATAGTCCCCGTTGAAAGTATTATTCCAATTTCCATTTGACAGGAAGAGTGCAATTTCTTTCAATTAAAGATTTGCGTTCAAACATATTATCGACCAATTATGTTAGGCAATATATTGTCCCATAAGAAATTCTGACTATCTAGGCCCTTTCTGCGTGCGTCTCCTGGCTCTTTAGGGAATTAAATGCTTGGTAAGAGGTCATAGGATATTCTCTCGCTTCAAGCAGACGTGTCTCCTCCTTTCTGCTAACCGTATAATGTGAATGATATTACATTCGGAGATGCAGTAAATGTAAATGTCATAGATGAAGGAGTACAGACGCGTGAATTTTCACACTTTTGTTTGCTTTGTAATGTTTCGGTGGGCTGGCCCAAGACGTGCATGTTTTGAGTAGTTACGTATAGTACTGCTGAAATCAATCCTAAGATCAAGGCGATCGCGATTGTAAGTCTTGCCGTACTGATAGCCATCAGACAATAATAAAAGGCAAAATTAGCCATTAGCAAGTATGTAAATAGACGTTGACTATTTAGTGGTTCAATTTTATACGATTAAGCCAAAGCTATCAGGCTCACAAATTTGAAAGGCGTAGTAGAATAGGAACTCGGCTTATATTGTGAGCTGTTAATCCCTGGCAGTCTGTCGTATCGCTAGTGATATCTATATATACGATGATAGCATATCTTGTACATGAGAACTCTAGAATTAGTTAGGCAAAAAAATCCTACAATCAGCTCCTTATTCAAATTAAGGGCAACCTCGGCGCTTCTCATTTCCATTGTTGCAGATGCTCTAGATTATTTTGCAGCTCCTCTCTTTGGATTTCCAGTATTGGGAGATATATTTGATGCAGTGATTGTAAGTCTGCTGTATAATATTACTAGAAGCAAGATTTCTACAGCCGTGAATATGATTGAATTCATTCCTTTCGTTGGAGATTACATTCCAGTGTATACTCTATCAACTCTCATGTGGATCGTAAAGGAGCTGAAAAGCAATAGAAAACAGATTCGAACAGAAACTGAAACGTTATCAGGATTCTGATGAGTGTTTTCGTGTGCAATCAGAAAGACTAGATTTACGACTCTGGAAGTCTATTGACGATTGTATAGTCATTGATAGTATACAAAGAGACGACCAAGTGAAGTAGTTTTTGGGTCTCTCGTAAAAAATAATAGGATCGTTGATCGCCCAATTGATATTTCTATTTTTATCCTAAGTAATTTCCTCAGATCAGTCGTAATCGCCAAAGACTCGCTGAAAACTCGTAAAGAATGGCAACCATTTTCTAAGGTGGCCCAATTGGTGATCTAGATACTTAGAAGGACGCCTAATAGACAAGGAGCCGCGTTAACAACTCTTGGTAATTAGGCTAACTTATTTTATCGATGAAGTTCTATTGATTGTGTTTTTAGTAGACATTAACTATAAGCACCTCCGTGGATGTACAAAAAAATAGTCGGGGTCACATGACTTCCTGTGACATCATTTTATAGAATTTTTCTTCGTAAGTATCTGTAGATTATCTGTAGATTCTGTATTTCAGGATAACATTTGAATGGTAAACTTGTCACCTGCTCAAGATTTGTTATCTTATTTCAGATAGTTTAACCTAGTTTCTAATGCGTGATTAAGTCTGGCCTGCACATATTGATCTACAATGGATTTAGTTGGATTATCATTTGTCGAACCACTGACGGGCGCCTGAGATTGTTGGATGTCATGCAGAGGCGGTGGGACAGACGATGCTGACGAGGATTCCAATGATGGACTATTTACACTATTCTCGACTTCGCCACCATCATCATCACCTCCCCCATCTTGCACAGCGATAATGTTAATCGCATTTCCATCACCCTGCAATTGATTCGCTATATTCTGACAAAGTATATTGTTTGAAAGAACTCCATTCCCACAAGCATTTCCTTGTGAGAGCGCTTGATTGTTACTTTCTCCATCGTAGCTCTCCCCGTTATCACTATCATGGCCTCCATTATTATTATCATCATCATCATTATTATCATTCCCACTATTTTCATCGTCATGGCTCTCTTCATCATGTGTTTCTTCATTTTCATTATTTCCTTTACCAGTCACTTCAAATGATGAATCTTCAGTATTCGTGTTGAAACCATCTTTGGAAACCTTCACCTTTACTTCGTATGTTCCATACTCGGCGTCATCAGATATCTTTACGTCGAAATTAGCCTTTCCATCTTCATCTGTCTCATCTTTGGCTGTGGTCGAATCGGTTTCTGGGGGATATACCGTAAGTTTAACATCAGCTCCAGCAACGGGATCGTCTGAATTACCATCTTTAGTTACAGTAACGGTGATCTTTTGTGTGTTTCCTCTTTCTATTTCATCATCATCTACATCAACTTTAACATTTAGGTCATTTACTGCGTAAACATTTTTAGAATTGCCAAATGATACTGAGCCCACAACTAGAAATATTGCAAGAACAGTTATCGCTATCCAAACACCGGAGATCTTAGATCTTTTGGTGCACAATGATGTATGCATTTTTGTTTCTTACTTGTGCTATTGTCGATCGATTGTAATAAAGAATAAGCACAAACAATCAAGTCAATATACACATATTTATTTAAAGGTAAGTATAGCAATATAACTAATGTATACAAGTAAACCGTTCAATTTGCCTAATATTTTCTAATGGTAGATACTTCTTCAGGGCAAGTCTGAAAATTCATAGAATGATGTATTTACATCACTTCGTAAGGTTACGGCATTGCTAGATTTATTACCTAATATTACCTCCTCCTGCTATTCTTGACTAAAGGTATTATTATCATTACTACTGAATAATATTTCAAATTAAAGTTTGATCTCAGATATCAAAACAAAAGGAGGAAGGACTAATTCTTGGCTAATTACCAGTTTCTCTAAGGTAACAGAATAACTGCAATTGGAAACGCCGGTCAGCAGAAAAATGATCCTCATGTGAGTACAAATTTGTTAGGAAGTATGAAAGCTAGAACCTTGTCACCTGTCATCTTCCTGAGTGGCTATGGCATTAGATCTCTAAGGGATCACCAGGATAAGGCGATCAGCAATTAGTTGTGGAAAATTCATTCACATTAGTTTCCTCCCTCCTGATTTAACCCCCATCTTTCCCTTACGCTATCCTCCAATTTCGAAAAAAGGACGCGGTCAAAAATGAGTCCGATAGCGAATATGGTGATCATGGACGCGATTATTTGATCCATGAGTTGGAACTCTCTACCTACCAATAGAACATGACCTAATCCCACAGCAGCAGCGATTAATATTTCTGCACCGATGAGTGCATGCCACGCAAAGGACCATGCTTGTTTTATTCCAACAATCAGCGACGGTGTAGCTGCAGGGATCATGACATACCTGAATAAAGAGAATCCCTTGGCGCCCATGTTTTTCGCGGCACGGATATAGATCGGTGATATGTTTCTTATTCCTCCATATGTGGACATCATGACAGAGAAGACAGAACTCATAATCACGACGAAAAGTATACCTGCATCGTTGAGTCCTATAAGTAGTATAGCGAATGGTACCCACGCTACGCTAGGAAATGATTGTAAGCCAACAGCAAAAGAGCTCATAGTTTTGCCGAAGCCAGGGAATTTTACCATAGCCAACCCGACTGAAACCCCTATAATGATCGACAAGGCAAAGCCTATAACGAGGCGGTACATGGTTACTGCAATACTTACGATCAAGGTCAAATTCTCCACCAAGTCAACAAAGGATCCTGCAACCGTAGCTGGAGATGGCAATGACACTTCAGGCCAAATACCCAAAATAAATACCAGTTGCCATATTCCTAAGAAAACTGCAATGAATAAGGTTACATTAGCAAGATCCTCAATATCTAATCTAACCTTTCTTTTTTTCTTATTTGATAAGGTACTTGAGGTAACAGTCAGGATTGATTCGCCTTTTCCACTATAATCACGCCTCTGCATCTTTTAGTTCGGTAAGTTGAATTCTATTTATTGGACCTTTTCTTTCAAACTCCGTTCTCTTATTTCAAGAATCATGCATTCCAATAATCCTCTTGTAATCAAAGCATAAAGGAATAAACTTGTAAAATCAGACGTCTTCAGAGGGCACTTTGTTAGATTGAATATGAGTAGAAGGTCCATATCAGCAGTATGAAAAAATTCGGTCTTAATTGGATATGACATCTCCTAAAACAAGTCTAAATCCGGTATATATAATTGACTTCAAATATGACAAATTGAATTGTTTGATGAACTAGTGGCACATACATTGCTCAATTAGACAGGTATGCCGACTCCGCCTTAAAATTGCCTTTGAATAGATAAAAATATTCCATGCGAATCCTAGGATAATAACCGTATAGCCAAGCCACTAAAATTAACTGTATTTGAGGTCAATACTAATTCCGTAAAACGATAATTCGCAGTGCACTGGACATGTTACAACATTTGAAAAAAGGATTTAATTCACATAATTTGATTAATTTGGATGCTTCAAAAAAATAATATTGCTTGAAAGAACCAATCTAAATGCACCACTAATATTGGAGAGAGAGACGGAATATCTCGAGGAGGAATTGAGAGGAATTACATGAAAGTAAGGACTAAATTCTTACTGTCAGGCGCAATTGTCCTTGTAGTTGCCTTTAGCTCTCAATTCAATTCGGATCTCCTTTTGAGCATGACTGGCTCATTAACTGGTGGTGCTCAAAGCGGGGATAATGAATCCACCCAGGATGAGGCAGTAGGAGATTCAGAATCCAGTTCGAATGTATTGCGATTGGGCTATTTTCCCAACCTAAATCACGCCCAAGTAATTATTGGATTAGCCAACGGGCATTTCCAAAAAGCATTGTCAGAAAACCACCCTAATGGCGGTAAGGGAGGGGATGAGGGCACCAGCATACAGGAATACGTGTTTAGCGCCGGTCCTTCAGTATTGAAGCGTTATATGCAGGTCAAATTGATGTGGCCTATGTTGGGCCCAATCCTGCAATAAACGGGTATTTGGCATCTAATGGTGAGGGAATTAGAATAATTTCTGGATCTGCAAGCGGGGGAGCCGTATTTGTCGTGAGAAACGATTCGGGCATCCTATCTACAACCGATTTTGGTGGAAAAAAATTCGCCTCTCCACAACTGGGGAACACTCAGGATGTAGCGTTAAGAAAATATCTGATTCAAAGCGGATATGAAACAATTGAGAACGGAGGCAATGTAACAGTGGTTCCAGTAAAACCATCAGACATTCTTACCTTGATGCTCAAGAAGGAGATCGATGGTGCATGGGTTCCTGAACCATGGGGAGCGCGTCTAGTCAAAGAAGCTAACGGCAAGATATTTGTAGATGAGAGGGATCTGTGGCCGCCAGATGGCAAATTCGTGACCACGAACATCATTGTTAGAACGGACTATCTGAAAAATAATCCTGAAATAATAAGAAAGCTGATTGAAGCCCAGATCGACGAGACCATCTGGATAAACGATACTCTAAAGGATTTAAGGAATAGTAATACCAATGGAAGCTCAGCGAAGGTTGAGAACGAATCAAATGATGAAATTGGTCAAAAAGGTGTCGAGGCGTTCATTCACGCATTTAACAATGGCCTCCAGCGTGTGACTGGTAATACAGTACCTGAAGACGAATTGAGGGATGCTCTGGAAAGGCTCGAATTTACTTATGATCCAGTTGAACAATCACTCTTTAAGATGGCAGACGATGCCTATGATCTAAATTTGATAGGAAGAGGGGGTAAACCAGATTTGACGAATATCTACGACCTGGGATTGTTAAAGGAAGTCCTCAATGAGAGAAACCTTCCGGCTGATAATTTGTGATGAAATTGATGGCATATGAAGATCAGTACCTGTCTTTTGAACCGATGCTAGAAAAGTATTTGTCGAGCATTTTTTGCTATGGATATAATCAAAGCTGATAGTACATCTTGGACGCATGAGATTATGACACACGATCTACACATAGGGATCCGGGAGAAACTAGCCAGCATGATTTATGTGACTGGCATAACAATGTGGAGAGATGATAATGATATCCGTCTCTTTTCTCATCACGGACATTGTGGGATGGTGGCCAAGAATAGGGCATCAGGACATCATAACCAGTCGATGGTAACGACTAGCCTGCTCCTTGACAGTTCACACCCCCAGAGATTGTGCAGATACTTGAGTGTTTTAGAAAGTGCATATACCAATAGCGCTAAGGATATTGCCGGTCGCTGCTCATATTCGTAATTCCTTGTTGACTACTGTGAGAGGGGCCTCTCCACGCGACACCCTCTCGATATTTATCGAAATAATCTTAGTAATGGCCTCAATTGCTTCAGTAGTCCAACCTGCAATATGCGGTGTGAGCATAAAATTTTCAAGCGAGAGGAGCTGGTCCTCAGGATCAGGGGGCTCCCTCCAGAACACATCAAATGCGGCTCCTGCAATTTTTTGAGCACTTAATGCATTGAAGAGGGCATCCTTGTTTACTATCTTTGCCCGTGCAACATTTACCAAGTAGGCCGATTTTTTCATTACATTAAATTCCTTTTCCCCAAACATATCTTTGGTCTCTTCTGTTAGTGGGGTATGAATTGAAACTATATCTGCCCTAGCCAAGACTTCAGGAAGACGGTCTACACCCGTCAAATCGTCAACAAAGTATTTCTTGTCATACCCCTGACTTTTTGTAGAAGGGTGTTTGGTCACGGCTTCCACTCTCATGCCCAATCCCCGTGCGATTTTTGCAACCTCTATGCCCGTTACACCTAAACCAATAATTGCCAAAGTTTTTCCGTGTAACTCGATGCCTGCAGTAGCTTTCGATCTTGTATGCAACAGGCTTACTGCTGGAGATGATTGTCTAGTCCCGACGGATACGTTCTTTGACAATAGGAAGATAAGAAAAAGGGTATGTTCCGCGACAGAGATTGCATTAGCTAGTGGAATATTAGCTACATAGATCCCCTTTGAAGAGCAATATTTTATGTCGATATTATCTACTCCAATTCCCGATTGCTGTACAAGCTTAAGGTCAGGACAACTTTCGATTACAGATCTGTCTATGGTATGGAAGCCATTTACAACAATTTGAGCAGACGCAAGTTGTGGTATTAAAGGCCTATTAACATCAACATAGTTAATCTCGAGATCATATTCCCTCAACTTCTTCGACAGTGATTGTCTAAATGTATTACCTTGCAAAAGTCCCACTATATTCAATTTTCAATTAATATTAAAGTACCAACCTCTTCATATTTTTTTGTATGTGAGGTACTGTCCGGTGTTTAATCAAGTGCATCATCTTCAGAATAACAATTATAGTTTGAGTACTTTTGGGGAAAAATGCACCAGTTGAATTCAAAATCAGAATTAAATAGAATGCAAGTCTGTCTGCGTACCGGTGATTGGCGCAGTTGTACACCAATTTGACTGATCCTAATAATTGGAACGCACACTCAGTTCTTGATATTTCAAGGTTCTACCTTCACGTCTGAATATTTGAATTGCTTCTATATATCTCTCTCTGGTTCTCCGGTCCAGGCACTACATTCAGTTAGCCTAATCACAGGGAACGGTAATAGTTCAACCCAACGAGTTACGCCTACTTAAAACGCTACCACATTACAGCCGGGCTGTTTATTGTAATGTTAGTAGGAATGATCTGAAGGTCTCCTTTGTGATTTGCCAAAATAATTTCTGGCACTGACTTCAGAATACTGATCGTCGCATTTTCATTCCATTTGACAAGGTTAAGATGAACCAGAGGGTTATAATTCTCATCTTCGGGGATGCTGCTTGCGACAGGAAGTCTGAAATCCAAAGGTACCTGGGCCTCTTATGCCATTTAAAAATTCGAAACCTTGACTTAATGTGCTGTTAGGTATTTGTGTTATGATAGGAGCAAAATTTACGCGCCATCCAGTGTTTTCAAAAATTGAATTGGCAGTTTCATTGTTTGAAGCGTCTGTCGCAACAAAGTAGGCAACTTCCCCATGCACGTAACCTCTAGAAATTGGAAGTATCTCTTCATCGTTTTCTCCAGTCTTATTGTAACTATGTACATAATGAGCATCTGATTTTGCAGCCGTATCGTCCTCCTCAGTTACTTGTGCAAATAAACGAGAATCAGGGAATGTCAACATTGAACATCCTACTAGCACACACAGAGAAAAGATCTCCAGGATAACTTTTAATTTACTAAGCTTTGACAATACCTGAAAAAATAAGCGGATTCGCATGATATAAGTTCCTTACTACTAATGTCCAAAAAACATGGATAACCGGAGGGGAAGAAGACTCGAGGTAGTGTGTTTGTTTCTCGTCCCCTTGGTCTCGCAAGATACAATTGTGGATTAGCTCATTTAGTTCTAGTATCGATACAAGGCATCCATTGAATTATAGCACTTGGGAAAAATCCAGGATAGACAAGTCTACAAAATTTTCTAAACCTAATTTCTTATTCTGAAGTAAGCCATTTGTCAACACTAAATTTGACGGGCGATTGCGAAGGCATAGTACCCTGACTTTAGGATCATCATAGGACATCAATCTTCCCAATCTTTCTCCGGTTGACGATATTTTTTACGTAGCTTGTTTTCAAATTACTTACTACCAAATAAGGTTGTAATATCCTTATTCTTCTTCTTCAGCAGCAACTCGTGCTCCTAATATTAATGGTATGTAATTCAACTACAATTCGAACAAATCATCATCACGGCAGGATTATTGTGGAAGCGGGCAGCGTTGATTCTATCTCAAAAATATGATCGCCCTAATTGTCCTCAATGAATCTCCTGATGGTTTCGTTGATCAGTCCGGGCTTTTCAGCATGCGGCCTGTGACCACAATTCTCTAATATGTACACCCGGCAATTTTTCATTTCTATAAATGGTATTATGAATTTGACCGGAATTAGACAATCCTCTTTTCCCCAGATAACAAGGGTGCGTGATTTTATCTTATTGATATTAATTCTCTTGGCGGTAGTACTATACCTAAGGGCAGAGGTAAATGCATATTTTGCTCCTGGCATTGAAATTCTTTCTTGGACCATGAAGGCATCTGTGCTTCGTACTCGAGCTGTGGTGGTCGCAGACAGTGCTTTTTTTAATTCTGTCCTAGAGTCAGCATCAAATATGCCTACAAATTTTCGGAGACCGGGAGAAGTCGAAAAGGATTTGGGAGTAAAGCCTGCGGGACTTATGAGAATCAGATTGCCCACTACTTGAGGGTTTGTAATAGCAATATATGCGGCTATTTGGCCTCCAAGTGATGACCCTATGAAATTGATTGGAAGTCCGACTTTTAGCTGCCTAATTGCGCGTAAGACGAAGGATGAATAAAATCCTAATGTGTAATGCCTCTGTGGTTTGTCACTCAACCCAAATCCTGGGAGATCAAAGGCGATCGTCCTATACTTTTGGGACAGGTAAGCTGTATTATTCTCCCAACTTTCGAGTGACCCGCCTAAGCCGTGAATAAATACCAATACCTTAGCACCGACCATAGCGCTATCTTGATAACGAATTCTCAAATTATCTATGGTTGTGAACTTTGTTTTTGGCCTCCTCGGCGTTATCATAGGATAATTTTCTGTTAGTAACTAGTAAACCATTGTATCAAAAAGAAAAATCACTTTGAATCACTCACCAAAAATTATTTCAAACAATGTTACACCCAACCATTAGATGACAATTTAGTTTGCGAATGCGCTCTTTGATGTGGACTATCATGTGGACTATCATCTGGACTATCATGGAAAATCAGAAAGAATGAAGTCTCCCTTACTGGCCTTGATAGGTTTCTTTCTGCAAATAGATACATCTCGGAAGAGGTTGAAAGGTGATGTAAAGGTGGTAGTATTTTATCCAATCGCCTAAATCAGAATACTAAATACCAGCTTCTGGTGACTAGCGTTAAACAAGGATGAACCAATAATGAAGCTGTAGGCTACCGGGCAGTGGTTAGTGCATTCTGTCTTTAAGCCTAAGAATATGTGATTGATAAAGGCGATCATGGTAACTATATATGTGTGTGATAAAACATTTTAAAAATCCTTACTCCACTTCGTGCCAATGGTCAACTTTAAAACTCTCCCGGTGGCTACCATTTCATTAATAGCTTTAAATCTCTTAGTTTTTGCGTACGGTTTTTTCACTGACACTCACCTCTGGATAATTGAAAACTTCGGATTTATACCGGATTCTGTATTTGATAGAGACAGCGTAGATCCACCTCGCCAATCCTTCACTGCTCGAGAAAATCCGACATCACTTGACAATGATGCAACTTCTACTCTAATACGGTTAATATCTTCTATTTTTATCCACGCCAACGTTACACATATTGTCTTCAACCTGGCTGCCCTAGCATATATTGGAGGCTACTCAGAGAGATCAATCGGAACTGGCAGATATGTTGTGATCTATTTTCTATCAGGCATATGTGCAGCCTTGTTCCATGGCGTAATAGCCTCCTTTTTTTTGGGTAGCGGCCAGACATTATTGATAGGGGCATCAGGTGCCATTTCCGGAGTTTTGGGTATTGCAGCTGCAATTGGGAACCGAAGAGCATACTACTGGCTTATAATCCAGATAGTTTTTGCTTTCGTAGGTTCAGTAACTTTGATTCCCATTGCATTTACTGCTCATGTTGGAGGGTTTTTGGCCGGCGTAATACTAACTAAACTTATGGCGAGAGGAGAATTATTTCGAAGAAGAGAAGTAAATAGAATGGACGAAGGGGGGGTGTATTAGCACACCTCGATCCGCTCCTAACCAATAAGATCCCAATAGCTGTCAAGACAGGTCATCTGAATTAACAATCTTTAATATGAGCGTAAGTAGCGTTTTCCAATATCTGCCTACATCAAAGAACGTAGTGATAATTAGGCCATCTACAGGAATTAGAGAAACATTGGAGATACACCCCGCTAATTTGATGAACCACTCAATAATGGAGAAATTTGGTTATTTTAGAATTTCACTGTTTATCTTTGAACCATATCATATCACCCATTAGCCATATCATGTCTCTCCTGAGAAGCTTCAAAAACATCTCTTCGTGTTTAGGACAATAATTTGTCCGACCAGCAATTAACTCGTATGAAACAGAAGATAACTCTTCAAAGTGTCTTTTCGCCTCTGCTTGTAGAAAGTCTTCCCAAAAGTGTCCCAGTTTACCTTCTGGCTTCATTCATTCACATCAACTTAAGCATCCACCCTAATTATGGATATCTGGATCGTACATATTCATTATAAAATAGTGCATAATATAACCTCTAAAGGCCGTTTATTGTGAAGAATGTATTTGCCTCCTACTGGTTCATCCGTCAAGAAATTCTAGGCAATTCGGCAATTGAAATCTGGAATAGTTCCCTAATAGAGTATTCTTTACCAGAACATTCCCGTGTATTAGAGTTGGAACACACTTCACTGGGCTATTAAACTAATGCCAGAATAAATGATATCTGAATTTCGATGGAGTTAGAATTGTGTAAACTAATGAAATAAGAACACTGGATTTGAAATATCTTAGCCTAAAGAACAAATTTGGCTTCGGGATTGGATCTTATATCTTAACCTTCATATACCTTGCCATGAATGATTGGTACAATTAAGATAGATATGGCATGTAAGGGGCTGTGCACAAGGTACAGAGCTCAGAAGCGTTATGGTGTGGGAAGATATGTGAGTGGTCAGAAGCGGTGCCAAATTTGTGAGGTTTTTGTGAATTGGTCAGGACTATGGTGTCCATGCTGTAGACAAAGGCTGAGACTTAAACCCCGTCTAATGAAGTTCAAAACAAAGATCCAATCCAACTTTGTCGGTAATCCAATTCAGATTTCTACATCTAGTTCGAAAGTCTCAAAAAAGACATTTGCTGGTTCCAAATAAGCGTCTTTGACTTTGGCATTATGTGGGAAGCCGTTAGTCTGTTAGCATAATTGTAATGATTACTAGATATATGATAATTCATCTATATTGAAATGATTTAGTAGTAAGTTGTAAGTCTTCAGTATACTCTGCCTAAAGCAGTAGGGATCGGGGACTACTGCGACTAATCTAATTTAGCTCAAGCCCGAAGAGGCTGGATTTCAACTTAGTCTTGAATTGCTTAACTCGCTACTAGCATCAGGGCCATCTTTATTATGTAACTGTAACCACCACCACCACCACGGCCAACACCTTATCTTTTATTGTGTTGACGAATTTGGATTTTAACAATGGATCCCTGGAACATTACATTGAATGATGAATTTTTTTCCCGTCGACTAAATATGGATGGTTTGATTTCGCATGAAAAACAATTAATTAACTTGCGAGCTGAAAAGATCTAAGGCACCAGAGGGATCTAATGATTAAATCGATATTTACAGAGAAAGAGATTGATTATATCAAAGCTCAAAATATTGCACGGATTGCAACAGGAGCAGCTGAAGTCAAAGCAGGGTTGGCAAATAAATCAGAACATAATTCCTCGAAAATTGTCCAACCCGATGTTGTTCCAGTTGGATTTTTCTTTGATGGTGAATATTTTTACATTGGAGGATTCGATATGCTCCGGTCTACCAAGTACAGGAACGTTCTTAGAAATAGATTAATGGCATTGGTAATTGATGATTTTAAAAGTATCAAACCTTGGCATCCTCGTGGAATTAAGATATATGGTGTTGCAGAAATCACCAAACGGCAAGGGGCTTCCTTGAAAAAAAATGGAGAATTTGAAACCGTGTATTCGATAAAAATAACTCCAAGAAGAAAATGGAGTTGGGGTATTGATGACTACTAAATCTTTGACGTTCCTCAATACATGAATTCAGACTGTTAGTAATTGTGTGTGATATTTGGTTGAAATTCATGAAATAGCTTATTAATGAACAATGCTTTATAAATTTCAAAGCCAATTTCAAAAGAGAGATTATGTGTGTTGTATAGATGTCTACATCTTTGGGGACCCACCTGGATTTATTCTCGAACCGTCATGGCATGCATTGTTCCATTAAAGTATTGAGTATGTTATTTGATAAAACGTGAAAGTTCCCTCTCATAGTAAGGTTTCTGACTAGTAACACTGACTTTCGGAATTCTCAAGTTTTAGTCTATAAAATCGACTTGGCATGCCAATAGCCTTAATTCAAGGATAATGTATGAGTGCAACTTATTTTTCATAGGTTCACCACAATTCTTCGAGATTATTGCAATCGATGCACTCTCCTAATTCAATTCTGCTAGTTGAACGGAATAAACTCGAATCGGTTACCTTAAGGTCTAAATCTCACGGGAATGGCAGAAGGAACGTATTTGCACCGTTGCCCATACCACTATCTTCAGATTCTTCGTCAGCAGCACCCGAGTCTTCGTCAGTATCTCCAGATTGGTCCTCTGGCTGCTGTTGTAATCCTGGAGCTGCGATATCATTTTCTGATGGAACTGGAAGAGACAGAATCCGATTGCGCACAAGCCGCAGTATCCTGACCCGAGCAATTCCTTTGAGCAAATGCAGGAGTGCTAGTTGCTGTAAGCACCGCAAAACTTATCGTAGAAATTACCATTATAACTGCTATGAATTTGTTCCGCAGCACTATTCCAACCTAAAAGATAGATTTTCTCTATGGAATATTAATATTAAGATACTATTTTACAGAAATGAATTAAGTATCTAGAATACGAATTGGTTCCATCAGATTGACCCGGCACACATTTCAGGCCCATTGTAAATTAACGCCTTGAGTTAGGCTGAACTATCAACTGTGCACAAAAAGAAGTGGCGTTTACTTGTTTCTATTGAGGCTACATAGGTACGTGAAAAACTTTCTATAACTTTATATGCTATGCATAATTTGTCTGTACTAAAATGACGTCAAAGTTATCTATAACATTAGTAGCTTTCCTAGCGTTGGGCTTTGTGGTGCCTGGCATGATCTTGCCTCCGCAACTTGTGTCCGCAGACGGTGACGATGATGATGAAGATGACTGCGGATCGGCGGCGGCAGCAGCTGCTGCAGCAGGCGATAGCGCAGCTGCGCGGCGGCAGCTTCAGGTTGCGACGACGGCGATAATGATGGTGATGATGGTTCAGCTGCGAGCAGCTGCGGCTGCTGGTTCTGCATCAGCAGCAAGCGCAGCCTCAGGTGGGTAAGCATCCTCAGCAGCAGCGGCTGAGTTAAATAAGGAACCCGACGCGCCGACCACTATTGCTCTTCCTAACAATTTTTTAATCACCATAAGCGAGTCTGCATAAAACCTTGATTGAGGCATAGAATTTTGTCCAGCCTCATACTAATTCGACAAATTAGGGCACATACTCTGATTTATCTTTTGAAGGTGCAAAACCTAATGTCTGGAATGCACAATCCTATATGATTAAAGGATAAGGTCTACAACAGAGTTCTTATGTTGGCAGATTAAATTCAACAGGAGTCCCCTTGGAAATTCCGTTGGCAGATGAAAAACCTGCTACCGTTTCTAAAACATACTGAGCCTGGACGTCTGGCGAATACGATGGACATGGTAACAGTGGGCTACATGGTTGAAGGCCCTCTTCAATGTGGACCACTTTCTTGTCAGAATCAAGCCATAAGATGTCTATGGGGAATTTCATGTCTTTCATCCAGAAGCTTAGAATACGTGGTGCCTCGTATGGGAATAACATACCTTCATCAGGTTGTAGGATATCCTTTATGGAAAGACCTTTTGTCTGTTCATCAGTAGTCAGTGCTATATCTGCTTGTAGATTAACACCATTGACGGTAATGTTAACTTTATTGGGAAGTGATTTGGTTCCTACCTCATCAGAGTCTAACGGTTGACCCTGTCCCAGAACGTCACTTGATAAAGGCATGATGCAAGCCACAGCCAAGGGTACCATAAATAGGAAAACTGTAATGGTTTTGAATTCAAGAACCTTGCTATTTACACATTGATTTCTCAACTAGAACAATACTCTTTCCCTAAGTTAGGCAATATAATCTGTTCTGATTCCGAATGAAAAGGAGCTGTATTCAATTCTAGTCAATGTAGACGGTAACCGATAATAATCTTATAAGAATAATTATCTAATTGTTTGAAATGTGAATTATTTACACAAACAATCGAATATGCTGGCTGCATCTAAGCATCCTTGAGATTGTTACACCTTTAAGTTAGTATCAAACAAGTTCTCTCGTTCCATTTATTCACAACTATGATGTGTGCCTATTACTTGTTTCAACTCGTTACTGCCGGGTAATTTTCTAGGCGATATTCAATTCTCGATCCCTAATGGTTAAGGTCTCTTATTTGGATCGTATGGCAACTATTCTTAATTTCTTAACCCAATATGGGGAAAATTCTAATTGGAAACAAATATGCTTTTATAGTCTTCGAATATCAGAATACGAGAATCATATGAAAGTTGACTGGCCGCCGAATAAGATGTTAAACTTGCAGTTTACAGTAGCAACCTTTTTTGTAGGGTTATTGTCGGCTATGTTGGTTACATCAGTCTTCTCAACAGATGGGTTTACGCATACCATTATGGCATCAGGATCCAATCTATCTGCAGAACAGCCGGAAGAAGATGTAGTTCACATAGTTAGGGATTCCATGGCAAGCTATAGTCTGGTTAATAATGAGACCGAATTCGTCGGTACTTTTGATACGACTTATTCTATCTCGGGGAACAGCGAATCATTGATGAATTCTCATGATGCCATCATTTCTATGGTACAAAATGATTTTACTAGATCTCCTACGATTGGATATATTAAAGCAGGAAATTCTTCAGCTTCATCGGCCGACGAATCCCCCGCATCCAGTAACCTAACACTGCCCAATCCTTTCGCAGATTCAGCCTCTGATTAATCAGACCATTAGCCAAACAATTTCAAAGGCAATCGAATCGGTGGAGGGACTTGATGTCCCCATAATCGATATTAAATGTGAATTTGATGCAAATATCGAAGATTGGAAGTGTATGAATTAAGGCTTGAATTCAAGTCAGTACAGGTCTTATTTTCTTAGCGACGTATTATCTTATCACCTCACCTTCTTTCATTCATTATGCAACTCAATAAGTTGTTTCAGGGTCTCAATTAATAGTATTGACGCTGATCCTTATACTAGTGGAAGTGTTATCGCATCAGGAGGTAATATGATGATAAATCATATTGTGCGTTGATGCTGACAGTATCGTAGAGGGTCATCAAAACTCTATTAACTCGGGTATAATTACCTCACAAAAGAAAGGAGCTCTCAGGGGAATTCCTTTAATTGCATTTTGAATGTACTACGACATAATCAGTGAAATATTTGATATTTTTACTAACGTAAACTTGAAGAGGTAGAGTACTGGCAGTCAGCTTTGGTAAGTTTTGCGTCATATAAAATGATGCTCATAGTATCCGGAGGCATACACTAAGGATTTAGACTTCAATCAATTATCTTCTTGCTTACTATCATCATCATCATCATTACTACTATCATTAAAATCTTCAGAATCAAATGGTGTTGGTGTTACAAGTTCAAACGGAGTTCTCATGTTAATAGCTTCTTCGAGTCTCTCTTCAACTGTTCCTTGTACCCTTGCTACAAATCTGTCTACTGCCTCCTTTGTCCTTAAATTTATTTCCCGTTCTATTGAATCAGTCTGATCACTATCACTCTCAATATCTGCTTCAAGGACTGAGATGTTGTTTGCAGGGACTTGCTCTTCCTGCTGGATAAAGGGGGAATTCTGTGTAGGAGTTTCATCAGATAGGGGAGAGGAAGGAGATATCCCATAGTAGTTGGTTCGTGGTGTTTGCGGTGTTTGCGGTGTTTGTGGAGTTATGCTCTGGGTCGCAGGAGCTTGTTGTTGACCATTCGTTGGTCCCGAAGACGTAGTCATAAGAGAGGTTGAGTTATCCTGAACCGGATCAAGGTTATCTGTGGTGGTGGCGTTCTCAGTGCTTTGCAAAGGTACTGGAGTCTGTGTTAATGAAGTACTTGTACTAGTGGGAGTGGAAGATACACCAGTCACGTTCAGGCTATTAAACTTTGTTGCATTTAAACTACCATTCATACAAGTAATTTTTGCGGTCATCTTGTTATCCCCTTCACTAATCAGTCCATAAGTTGGTAAAAGGGTGAATTTCCACAGTGAATAATCTTTGGTACCATTAATGGAACCACTTTGTCCTGTAGGAGTCACCCTCTGATAAGGTTTAATACCATTGAGTATTACATACACATCACATGTACTAGCCGAATCGTCAGACGACACGCCATTTATTGACAAAGTCCCTTCAGAAACCTTCTGATCTTTGGTATGTGAAATAATCTTGACTTGAGGGAGTGGATTTTGTGTTTTGGTGGCATTTTCTAAGTTATCCGTACTATTCGTCGAGGTAGTAATTAGTGATGAATTAGAGAGAATTCCACTTGTACCAGAATTTTGTTTGTCATTAACGCTAGGTTGAGATGATGTAATGTTTTTTTCCTCACCAAGGTCGGACAAGGTACTATTTTCAATTACCCTACCACTACTACTACTGTTCGCCGGCATAATCTGAGAATGTCCTATATTGCCAGTGCTCACCTCGTCCAATAGGACAATAAAGACGGCTAGGAGGGCAATGAATAATGATACAATTATTATGGGTTTACTCGTTAGATAATCTGCAATATCACGACTTTTTGGACACTTACTCATTTTCTAATTCTCCATTTATTCCGACGTAAGATTCCACCCATTGCGATCCTATTAAAGGTAAACATACATGAATACGTATTCATAATATAGACGTTAAATCATTTAAACTATTGTATATGTTTACCATAAGATTGACCGAGCAGAGGTGGGGACATGCCGTTCATCCTCTCATTGGCCGGACAAAAAATCTGAATTCTAATATCATTATGAGACGATCGTTTCAAGAATAACAGAATCTCCTCAGCCATTAGTGTTGCCCTATATGGGGGAATGTCACTTTGAAGGGTGATTGTAAAAAAAATAAGGGTTCAATCATTCAGCGACTTGCGGTTTTAAATCGGTTTAACCCTGTGCACCGATAATATTCATCGCATTTCCATCGCCTTGAATTAGGGCGAGCCAAATTCTGGCAATAGACATTCAGTGGTAGATCGCCGTTTCCACAATCATTTGCTTGGGACACAGATGACTCGTATTTCTGCTTCTTTCCAGCAAAGGCATCTTCTTGCACCGCTGCCGCTGATGCAATGAGCATAACTGCAACTGCCGCAATGACTACTATCCCGAAACTCTTAGAATTATTCATTTCAATGAAAACATACTCATTTGATATAATTGAATTAAGAACCTTCAAACTACCACTTAAATCTAATAAATCTTCCTTACGTATGTCAGAGTATATATTTATTCTATAGACATAATATTGGAAATACCTTGGAATCAAATTGCCTTACCACCAACTACTAATTATCATACCACACTAGTTTGCCGTATGAATATTGTGACCTTTTATTGATTTAATGCTGTATAAGTTATTGGCGTAGGTGAGTGCTTGATGCCTTCGATGCCTGTGTTAAGCTTTAGTTCTAATCAGCTTAAATTCATATCGCATGATACGTCATCCTGGGGTGGAAATATGAGTCTCACTTTCACCGTGTGAATATTCCATCAATATCAAACTGCTCAACTTCTGTGATTGATTTTTTACTAATCTGGGGCGCGATTACATAATAAAGGATGATGGGATAAAAAAACAGGATCCTAATTAATCATTTCTAATTGCAGAAAACTTATTTACTAGTCCCTTATATCGGGGATTTCTACATTCTTACCTCTTTTCTGGAGCATCAGGATTTCCAAAATCAGTCTGCATATGCTGAGTATAGAGTTAATATCTGTCCATGTTTTATGGGATAATCGCCAATATAGTTTATGATAGGCCTATATTCGTCCTTTAAGGCGAGCAATGCCTTTGCCAAAGATTCAGATAGAAGGATGTGACCCTCTCCACCAATGTCCATGACCCTTCGGGCCAATATAATTCCAGGCCCCCAGAAATTTTGATTATTTTTTATATCACTTACAGAAAAAACTGGTCCTGCACTTAATCCAATTCTTACTTTTATTCTATCCCTTTCACCCTTACCTCTATTGTATGTCCTCAATTTCTGATGTAGCTGGATCCCAAGTTTTAATGAAAGTTCGGGATTTAACAGAAACCCAATGACCATTCCATCCCCTGTTGGCAAAATAATCTTTTTTTCTTCCAAGTTGTATGCGCTGCATGACATAATCAAATTGTTAAGAACTTCAATCTTTTGCCTTTGCGAACTAACAGAATAGCTCGGATCAGATAGCCCAACAATATCTATGAAGAAAAAACTTGCGTCCATGACCTCAGACGAGAAGCCTAATTCAGATAGACTTAGTCCGTATATACCAACGAGTTTCTTGTAAACTTCCAAATGGTTTAGATGAAAATATAGCCCAGAATATGTTATAGGATTTTCGCTAATCTTTGATTTGCAAACATAGCAAATAAAATCCGAACTTTTTTGAAGAAATCTAACCGATCCCTCTTGTGTGATCTCAAAATCGACCCATTTAGGAGTTAAGACTACCCCTCTGATCAACGACATCTTCATTGCTCGCAGGCGCGACTCCATCTCCTCCTTGAATGCCATCTCCAAGACAGCATCAAATGAAAGACTCAACCGCTCAAATTCTGCCTGGTCAAGTGATGGAACGGTAAGATTACAGATACCAGATAGTCCATGAATTTTGGAGGTAAAATAGACGTCGGTCACGAATGCTTCAACTTCCTTCAGCCCGAATAAGGCGATTAGATGGTTCAAAGAATCAGTAATTAGGGTGACGTTTCTTTTTTTCTGCCAGTTCGGTTTTTAGTTTGATTCCACTGCTTATCCGTGTCGATACTAGGAATTCTACCGTTGGGGGCATGAGGATTATCTGTGATCCCTTTTATCTCCGAAACGATCCACGGTAACTGTGAACTATTGTCTCCAGCGTTTCTTCGTATGTACGGGTTAATAAAGTGCAGACTAGAATTTATCTGATTTCGAGATACTCCTGCACTTTCCATCCAATTCTGAAATTTTTCCTCTGTCTCTGTGCATGAGATGTAAACACAATCTGAATCGTCATTTATTTGCTCCAACAAATATTCTCTGACTGTAGCAACTTTTTCCAACGTTTGAATTTCCTGTCAGTAATATTATACATTTAGGAATCTCCTCGCGTTCAGTGAGTTCAAGCAGTCCAGGAATATGCATCTTATTTTACCAGGGAATTCAAGATTATGGACTAATGCACGCGTATATGAAACTTTTCTTAAAGGCATAGAGGCATATTGCTTTGGCTTAATGATCATGGACTTTCAAAGCAGGTTGCACGATAAATGCAGATGGTCTAATCAGTTTATTGTTTCGACATGTCTCACAACAGAATCAAAACTACTTTTTAAAGCCTCGCAGTAGTTAAGGAGGCCTTGAGATAGTCAGGACATGGGTTTTTCTAAACTTCCGTAAAATAAAAGAGGTCATATCAGAAAGGTGAACTTGTCTTCTTCAAATAAGGATCCGGGTATCCTATGACTAGATATACAATTAGCCCTCGAACTGCTCAGACCGTCCTAATTCCTGTGATAAGACTGATTGACGTAATACGAAAAAGGGTGATCAGGATAGTTCAATACCGTCAAGAATTCCTTCTCTGAAAACTGAATATCGCAAAAGCATGGGATGGAAGTAATTGTCTTGATACCCAATTCCTGCGACAACTTAGGTTCTCCCCCCATCGAGGTGCCAAATTTGGGTGAATTCTCCGTCTCAGACCAAATAGTCTCTCTCATATTGTGACTGATTAGATCCCTTGGGGCCTGCTCCAAGATAATCCTTTGGAGGCATGCAATAGCCATGCACCCTATTGTAGAGCAGATAGGATTTGCTTCCATGCTTGGTGAATGTATCGTAAATATCCTCAACAAGACGTTTGGTGCCTTTGCTGTCAATATCTCCTGATTTTAAAGTAAGGAGCAAGATATCAGAAATTGCCAGAGCGTTAATTGACCAAGTGCGTATACCTGGACTTGTGTCAATTATAAGATAGTCAAGCCTTAAATCTGTAAGCATTTTTTCTTTCAAAAGGATGAGCTTCTTCAAAATCTCTCTGGCGGTACTAGTGCCTGTGGTTTCGAGCTGCAGTATTTCCTCACTGCGTGGGTTACTGAAGCCTAGCCACAAATTTCCCCCATCAATATTTGTTGATTTTTCCTTTGAATCGTAACTGGCTGGGTTAACCTTACCTGAATTGACAAATTTGCTGCCATCAACAATAACGTCCGACAAATCAGCTGATGAATTCAGATAATTGTTAAGCCACCTTTTTGGCTCAATTTCAAAGTAGGTCTGGATACTTGGTGCATAAATATCTAAATCAAGTAAGCCAACCCGGTTTCCCTTCTTTGCCAACTGGGCAGCGAAATTGCACGCGATAGTGGTCTTTCCAGTACCGCCTTTGTATGAATGAAAAGCTATTGAGATTGGGTTCATGAGGAGCTCTTACCAAATCTAAGAGGTGGCCTATGAAATTAAAGCTTTGGGAAAGATATTGAACTTGTCCCAAAGAAAAGGGCATTCCAGAGTTATTTGGTGCCAACATCGTAGAAAAAAATAACCTTCTATTTGATGGAGTGCTAACAATAAAGATCCAGCTAGGTTTGAAATAGCTGATTTGTCGGAAATAAAGTTAGCTACAAATTTTCCGACACCTCAAGATTGGAAAGGAATTAATCATATTGATCGAAGTTGTCATTGATCTTTAGTTTCTTGTTGTACATAGGTGCTTGCCCGTTTAATCATTCAAATGATTTGTACAGTTGAATCTCCTAACCGGTTCTCAGACTTTTCATTTCACTTTTCTCTGGTTATCAATTTGGTCTGTATAGAACGCGTCGGTGTTCCATCAGCAGCTTATACAGTATCCAGTGTTCTTCTGCTGTCGATATTACTTCATCTAGTTGACTCAGCGGATTGCGAGTAATGGATGCGGGACTTTGATAGGTTCATTGAATTAATTCGTCAACGTGGCTTAATTGCAGAGGCGATGATGTCGCATATCTCTGTTTGCTTAAGTGGGTCAGGTCATCAACTGTGTTTTTTGTACACGAAGCCATGTAGTTTGATAGGCTAATGGTGTAAATCAAATCTTACAAAGTTCTAGAGGAAGAAGATAGTCAGCTGTACAAGAACTCATTTTTTCTGAAGATACGAGCGTAATTAGTCGTATATAAGTTTCCACCCATTCGCATTCCTCTGTCCACGTAACAGATGCCCGTTCTTGTGTTAGGAGTCACTTACTCAGCTCTCGTTTAATACGTCCAACAAGATCGTCATTTGAGATCGGTTTTTGAATAAATGATGAAGGGACAAGATCGGGATAAATCTCCTTAAGTGCCTCATAATAAACCTCAAAGGCAGTAATGAATATCACGCGTACCCTAGCATCCATCTTGTTGATTTCATCATAAAGCTCAAATCCAGTCATCCCAGGCATTCTAACGTCCAGTAATAATAAATCATAGTAATGGGGCTTGAACTTTTCAAGTGCTATGTCAGGGGAACTGTATGAATCAACAACAAAACCACTTGATTCCAGAGAAGTACCTATCGAATATAATACGTCGGGATCGTCATCGACGAGAAATATCTTTGTGACGTCTGATTCGTCTGGCTTATTTTCGAAAGGTTTTCTTGCCGTAGACGATTAGAATCTGGCATTCTTAATAACTGTTTATTGTCTTATATTTGATTACATAACGATTGAGGTTAACAAATATTTGAATTATGTGTATGAGTGCGGCCGTTGTTGTTTTACGAACTCTTATCTTAAATTCAGGTGGTTTAGGTATACTATCTTTTCCACCACACATTGTGGCAACAAGTATGAGCCTGTTAACCTTATCTGGATAGCTAACTGTAAATGCCTGAGCTATATGTCCTCCTAAAGAATATCCCATAACATCTGCTTTTGGTATTTTCAGAGCATCAAGCAAACTAGCTATATCGTTTGCTAGTTGCTGATAGGTGTAAGGTTTGGAATCAGCTATTGTATTTCCAATTTCGCGTTGATCAAACGCAATGACTGTGTGATTTGAAGAAATACCCGTTAGAAAGGACGGATCTCAAGCATCCATATTATCAGAAGCGCCGAGTATAATATTTATCATGCTTTTTATCATCTGATCTACTATTTTTGGTCGCTTAAGTTGTTGGCTTTGGATTGCATCATCATGTGCTGTTCTGAACTTTTCTTTTATATCCTTCAGCTGCCGAAGTAAACGCTGGACCTTCTTATCTTGTTGTAAAGTGCCGATACAGCTCATTGGTTCATGACGTACCTACTGAGTCCTATAGAAGCCCAACTTGTCATATCGAGGTAAATCAAATAGTATTAGATCCAATGATGGGATTAGGCACAACTGGAAAAGCCACACTGCAACTGTAACGCAAGGTCATATCCAGCTCATTGACAAAAGTAATGCCTGCTTCAATAAATTCTGCAGAAAGTGGGAAAATTAACAAAATGTTGACCAATCTAAAGTAGCACAATAATAATCGGTTTGTACCATCATTTGAACCTGAGGTTCATTTTTGAAATAATGCGCTCGGATCTTTCAATCTCAATAAATAGGAGTTTTCTAAAACTTTGGAAGGAATCGGAGCAGCACTTTCAACCCAATCAATATTTATGATATTAGAAGGCGATTGTTGCAGTTTTCCTTACTTTTGCAGATTACAATCAATCCATAATGAATTCCTAATGGATTCCTTTGTAAATTTCCATCTCCTTATATAGATATATATAGTATATAGGAATCTCATCTATTAATGACTAAAATGAAGTTCTCTGTGTTGATTGCAATTTTCATTGGAGCTGGAATTCTAGCAACGACGGGATTCACTGTAACAAGCGGATTCATTGTAACAAACCTTGCGATGGCTCAGACTGATAATGCAACCATGGCCGGAAATATGACAGGAGGAAATATGACCATGGGCAATATGACGGAGGCTGTTGGCCAAATTTCAGGAGGGGGAAGGTGCGGTGGCACGTGCTGACAGACAGTGACTATTCAAAGTAGATGGCACAAGCATTGGATTAGTCTAAAGCAGAAGTTCAATAACCGTTAACAGGGTATCCAAGCCCATCTTTTGTTCGATGAGAAAAAAGCCAAACCCGACGTTAATAGCAGTATTTCATATTACTCCTCACATTTTTTACAATTAAATGTCTGTGATTAAATTTGAAATCGTAAAAGAACATGAACATAAATAGGAACCCCAAATCCTTGCTGAGGAATATCTCAGTCAAATTAAATGAGAACAATAGTAGGGCAATCCTAGTAATTTTCTGTATCATGGTAGCCGTTTTGATACCTGACATAATGATCAACTACGTGAGCGATTTTATCGTTCCGATATTGATTTCCAGTTGGAGCATATTCTTCTTCGTTATCATATGCGCAGTATACAGTGTCGGTCAGTATTTTATCTTGAGATTTGTGAGTGAAAATAGCCGAGAGATAAGAGCAAAAGATCGATATCTCAATATGATTCACCTGATCGTAACTGTTGCGCAATACCTCCTAATAGCTATAGTGATATTTATTGTATTAGAGATTCTTATAACCTCCAAATATCACACTATTTTGCTTACAGCAATTACAGACTGTTACCGGCTTCCTGACTGTGGGTATACTCTGTCTTTGCGCACAAAGGTTCTTTTCATGGTTTAGAACAAATAAGAATTCTTTTGTTGTTTTGCTATACGCTTCATCCTTTGCATTATTCGCGTTCGGTCTGGCTTTCATTTCAGTAAACGAATTCCTTCTTATGTCAGAAAAGGAACCAATAAGAACTCCTCAATCAGAAGTTACTTTTCCATCTGATTACTTCGAGCCAGGCTCATTTTTAGCAAATACGTTTGATACTTATCAGTATACTTATACAATAGCATTTGTTATATTGATGGCCGGAACGGCGCTTCTCTTACATCATTATTCTAAAAAAATAGGACGAATAAAATTCTGGCTTCTTATATCTCTGCCTATACTATATAAAATCAGCACTTCACTTGAAAATTTTGGGCTAATTACTCTCGAAACAGATACAGAGTTATTTTATTATTGGTTGATTACTTCATTGAGTACCTCAGCTGGCGGCATCTTATTTGGAATTGCCTTTTGGACTGTGGCAAAAACCATACGTCAGGATAGCGTTGTGAAAAGGTATCTTATAATTGCAGCTTTTGGCTTTGTATTGCATTTTCTATCTAACAACCTTACCCTTACAGCTCCATCCTATCCCCCATTTGGCGTTGCAACATTGATACCTCTACCGCTATCCGCGTATATGATCTTTCTAGGTGTGTACTGTACGCAATATCTATTTCCCAGGATTTTCGGCTACGTCAATCAATAAAGATGGTTGTCACTCAGGACTCAAACTTGTTGAGTAGCATCGGAACCGCGCATATGCAGCAGGAAATACTAAGAAAAATCGATCGTTGCAAGGACGTTGTACAGGTACAAGAGAAGGAATTAGAGCAGAAAACAGGAATAGAAGCAAATATGGAAGAAGGAGATATTAAGAGTTATCTAGAAGAAGTATTGCAGGAAGTTAGCAAAACTAAGAAACCAACATAAGGAGCCCTGCATGTGTCTTGAAAAATTTCCTAAAACCGTGTGCAGCTTTCCATTCGTGTCTTCTGCTTCCATTAGCTGAGATTCGACGAATCCCTTGCTCCCATAGTGCTCTCCAAAAGGCGTTTTAATCCGCTACTCTTTAATTTTTTTGGAGCAGTTGCAAGCCCTAACTTTGCTCCGTAGTTTATGTTTGTAGCCTGCCATATGTCTCTTATTACCCAAGAGGTTCCTGTGACCTGTTCGCCGTATGAAGATCTAAATTCCATCCATTCCTTTAACGCATCAAGCTGCGGCTGCATTGGGCAGTATCTTGTGTTCTTAAGAAAACAAAAATGCATGTCCTGTGATCCCAGCAACAGGGAAAAACTGATTCTTGTCTGCTCAACCCATGGTTGTGATACCGATGTAATCCCCAAGGGTGGTATATACTCCTTTAAAGTTGGTCGTTAAAGTTGGTTGTTTACCTTGTGTAATATCTTCGCCATCTTCTCTTTGAGCCGCAGTATAGTATACGAAAACATACTTGGATATTATATTTGAGTTATCTGGAGATGAAATTCCACTACTGCAATTATTATTGGTGCCAAATTTATCGTTACCGAAAGTATTACTATTATTGTTACTAATGGCAATACCCAACATTCCTCGGTATCCGTAGGTTGCAATATTAACATCAAGCAAAGGTTTTTGTAACATTACCCCATTTAGTATCCTTCGAACAATACCTGTGTCCTTTTCTGTAACCAAAATGTTATCAGGATTCAGAAATGCCATATCAGTAGCGTATGTTAGTCCTTTAAGAACCAACTCCACCTTTAATGTATGATCTCTTACGAGAGGTCCTTGAGGCGAAGGGATGGCGCTTTCAGGATAATTTCTTTCCTGAAAAGCACTCGCATTTATTATCTCTTGTAATGAATACGGCACACCTAACAAAAACGCGTCGGAAATGAAAGCTGCCACATAATACTATTTTTAGACCATCGTATTTGTTTAACATGGATTAATTGACAGTACGATGCCCCGGTAAATAGTGCATACTGTTAGATGGAAGAATATCGTAAATGAGCTGCTCATGATCACTTATGTATAACGTGTTCATGAAAATAAGTGTTTAAATCGGTTCTGCGCATCGATTATCAAGATACCCTCTAGTCATTCAACACAGCAGTTAAAGATGGTCGAAAGATTTAGAAACTCAAGACTATTGAGAATTATAAAACGAGTAAATTTATTTTTTTATCATTGGTTATCATTGTGAATGTAATATTGTATCTCGTCTACTCATTCATGCAATTATGAGAAGTCTAATTACATGTTGTATATCCAAACTTGCAGATTTCATCGACCTGTATAATTCTACTAAAGACCATAGGTTATGTTTGATTTCCTCCTAGGTGCCGCATCGGAATATGTGCTAGGCTTCTGAGGTTATAACTCACTCCCCAGGCAAGACTCTACTCATGACCATTATTCATCATACAGCTCAACCGGTAACAGCGAGCCACACCTGGAGTGGTCTCGTAATTCCAGTTCTCTGCTGACATAGCTGAACTCGAGCTCAGAAGTATTACCATTTTGATATAGGGTCCATTTTGTGCTGATTTAGCCAAACGGAGCCCGTTTACAGCCGTTTACATTTTTGTTAACAAATTCTTAGACGTGTTCACAGATGTGTTAACTTTATCGGTTGTTAACAAATCGTTCAGTGCGTTCAACGAACTTTCACGAGTGAATCATTTTGAACGCTTTGAACGATTGCATCGTTCTGAATGGTTCAAAAAGATTTACCTTATGGGGCGTTCAATAGAACGTTCAATACGTTCAATAGAGTTGTTCAAAACGTTCAATACGAACCATTCTGAAAGAAGGGCTTTGATAGAAAAGATTCTTTGAGTATTATCGAATGACAATGGATGATGAGAAATGCCTCATTAAGACATTGTGACAGAGCTCGAGATATTCTTGAGCTTAAGAGTCACCTACTAAAAATGTATGTGATTAGATGAAATCGAGCCGAGAAAGGTAATACAGTAATCATACCATACTTTGTGTTAAACAGTACATTACATAAGTCTAGAAACTCCAGTCATTAGATAAGCTTCTATTTTTTTAGTCGTTGACACTTTAGTTCGCCTGTATGCCGTAAATTTGTAACTCAGGTCTAAAAGATGACAATGAATTTATGCTACTTGATCAGTATAATTAATAAATGTGTTCCTGAGCAAAATCCAAGCGAATGATTGGCGTAAGGAGTTAAGGAAAGCGATATGTCCAAATTGGCAGGAGCTACTTTGATCACTAATATAGATGAAATCACCAGCAATGACCTACGCAATGCACAGTTAGTGGAAGAACGGCGCGTAGAAACAGATAAGTGGGTTTTCATTGAAGCCTGTAAGAATCCTAAAGCAATATCAATCCTATTACGAGGAGGAGGTTGATAAGAATATGTATACCTGAGAGATACCAAATTATAGAAGAGGTAGGGAAAATACTCTAAACTTTTGCCTTATTTTATGTCATACTAGTTCCCATTTTAACTGCTGAAAGTGTATGTATACTAACAGCCGAGACAGTAGATTTGATATTTTATCAATATTCTCTCCTCTTATCTGTTCCTCTTGCTCACCTTGCCGGTGTATTTACAATGGTGGCTCCTGCTGCGTATAGAAGACTCAAGCAATCAGCCGCTACTGCCAATGCATCAAAGACATCCTGAATGAATCAAACAGACGACGTGATGCAAGTCTACGGGTCATCGGGAGACCTTTATTTGCTATTCTGTATTACAAGCCTGTTGATATTCAGCCAAAAGGCGTGTATTTTCAGCTTCGTTTTCGCCCACTGAATTTTCGTAACGGTCTCGTGCCGCCTGGCATTGATTCCTGTCGTAAGCAAAGTACAGTATAAATATTAATATCGATACTATGACGATTCGGCAACCCATTTGCCAACCATATTAATCTTCCCAAAACCCTTCCTTATCGCAGAGATCTGTTAGTCACTCCGCATTGCTCTATCAAATTCTTCAGAAGGATTATAATTTTGTTCACTACGCATGGCTCTATCGAAATCATCTGCGGGATCGTAGTCTTCAGAAGCATCATGAGCTTGTTCCAGAGGTGATAATCCTAAAGAGGGGAATGAGGACACCGGCAAACCTAGCTCTCGTTGAAGTTTTTGAATTACTTCTGCATAATAATACAACCTATCAATTTCGTCTTTGTTTTTAGCTATGATGTAACCTCTCCAAGCCTTGTGCAACGCTCCCCACGTCTGGCTTTCGAAATAACACGAATCCAATAAACGTGACCTACCTGTTTCTATCATATAGGACAACTTTTTGCGTGAATGCGTAAGTCTACTGAACTTGGCGGCAAATGATCTATCTCTATTAAACCTATAACATTTCATTCATACCAACACTCCATATACGGCGCCGAATAAACTCCTATTTGGTACCTCATGGAATTTGTTGTTACTTAAATTTTTTGTTACATTTATATTAGTATTCGTGTATTAAAATAAAATGACCTGCAGAAAGGAAGGACATCATTGGAATCGAAAAACACCGCTTGTATACCTATATAGGTCCTCTTTCATCCAAAAAATAAAAAGATATGGATAGATGGTAGATAGAGATATCAAGACAGATGGAGAGATATAGAGATATCAAGACAGATGGAGAGATATAGAGATATCAAGACAGATGGATATCTTAAAGTCACCATTGGAACCTCGTCTTTTAAAAAGTAATGACGAACTTCATATGTTTTTGTACTACTCACCTTTATTTCGGGCTCGCTCTGAATGATACCTGTTGGGTTAGTTTGGTTGCCTAGAAACTACAGGGCTTATAGGAGAAGGGGATGGTGTAATAGCAGATGCTGAAAGTAGTCCGGAGGGTGTTGAAATAGGATCCCTATAGAGTAAGGGTTCTGGTAAGGTGTCTAGATCTCCTGTAAAGTAGCCGTGGGCACTACCATCGCAGACGGTGTCTTGTGTTGAACCAGCGCCTATGACTGCATTCACGACTTCAGCTGGCATCGCGTTAGGATGTTGTGCTTTGTATAATGCGGCCGCTCCAGTAACATAAGGAGCCGCCATGCTCGTTCCGCTATCTACAGCATAACCATTGCCAGTGTACGTTGAAAGTACGTTCACACCTGGTGCGGCAACTTTAACCATAGGACCAAAGTTGCTAAAGAATGCGAATGAATCATCAGTTAATGTTACATTATCTCCTGAAAGAAGGAGATCGGGACCAACTGCACCGCATACTCCGTCACTGTCCGCAATGGCAGAGACAGTTAGCACATTGGGATTATTAGCTGGACTTGTCAGTGAAGCATCTTTACCATAATTTCCAGCAGAAACTACGACTGTGATGCCCGCTTTAATCGCTTCGTCTATTATGCTGTTAAGCGCTGGAGAATTTGGATTCTCGACACTGATGTTAAGAACATCGATTTCGTCAGCGTGCTTAATAGCGTATTCTATCCCTTTTATTTGGTTAGTAATCTTACATTCACCTGATGCATCGCAGACCTTAATAGCCCAAATTCTTGCTCCGGGAGCAATACCTACAATTCCAACATCATTATCTTTGGCTGCGGCTATTCCTGCAACATGTGATCCGTGTCCATTATCATCGTTTCCACTTGTAGTTTCATTGATAAATGTTACATCTTTGTATACATTAAGATCTGGATGGGCTAAGCTTACACCTGTATCCAAAACGGCTACATCCACATTAAAGGCTAACGCAGACAAGTTAGTGATTACAGTGGCTGGAGATACTCTATGCATTTCGCAACCTGTCGCTATAGAACTGGCGTTTGTGAGCGTCGCATTTGTAGTAGTTACATTTTCTGCGGTATTGATCAAGGTGTTATCAGGACTTGCTAGGTCTGGTATGGTCCTTTGCAGTCCAGTTGGGAGCATTTGACTTGCTGTGAGTATATCTGTGTCATTTTCTCCTATCTGAGCAGTATGACCCGATACCTTATCTACTTCAGCGTTGCTATTGGGCAAAGTGGCGTTATTATCCACAAATCTGTTATCACTTAGAACTTCCGGACCTGGATCGCCTCTAAATGAAATTGCCTGGTACCCTGGTAGATCATATACATGTATCAATGTGACACCTGGAATTGTTTGTAATTCAGTCGCTATTTCGTTGATATTCACATCTAGACACAGCTCTGGCCTCAGCTGCAAGATATATTCTGGTATTATGGGAGAGAACGGTTTTTGGTAAATAACTCTATTTACGAGTTGGCATACACCAGACGCTAGACAGGCAGCCACATCGCTGGTATCGCCGCAGGTGCAGGTTCCGTAGGAGTGGGAGTTGAAACAGGAGTGGAAGTTGGAGTGGCGCTGGTTCTGATGCTGGTGTTGGTGCTGGTTCTGATGCTGGTGTTGGTGCTGGTTCTGATGCTGGTGTTGGTGCTGGTTCTGATGCTGGTGTTGGTGCTGGTGTTGGTGCTGGTGTTGGTTCTGGTGTTGGTTCTGGTGTTGGTTCTGGTGTTGGTTCTGGTGTTGGTTCTGGTGTTGGTTCTGGTGTTGGTTCTGGTGTTGGTTCGGTGTCGGCGGTGGCGTTGGCGCTGGCGCTTGGACCACGCACTGGCCACCGAGGAGGCTGTCCCTCTACACATACCGGTAGAGAAGTTTCAGTAACAGTTTGGTCACATGAACTTTGGTCCGTGTTAATGGTACCGCTACAATCTATTGGGATAGGGGTAGGATCACATGAAGTGGTGTCTGTGTTAATGGTACCGCTACAATCTATTGGGATAGGTGTAGGATCACATGAAGTGGTGTCTGTGTTAATGGTACCGCTACAATCTATAGGAATAGGGGTTGGATCACATGAAGTGGTGTCTGTGTTAATGGTACCGCTACAATCTATTGGGATAGGGGTAGGATCACATGAAGTGGTGTCTGTGTTAATGGTACCGCTACAATCTATTGGGATAGGTGTAGGATCACATGAAGTGGTGTCTGTGTTAATGGTACCGCTACAATCTATAGGAATAGGTGTAGGATCACATGAAGTGGTGTCTGTGTTAATGGTACCGCTACAATCTATTGGGATAGGGGTTGGATCACATGAAGTGGTGTCTGTGTTAATGGTACCGCTACAATCTATTGGGATAGGGGTTGGATCACATGAAGTGGTGTCTGTGTTAATGGTACCGCTACAATCTATAGGAATAGGTGTAGGATCACATGAACCTGTACCTGTGTTAATGGTACCTTCACAGTCTATAGGAATAGGTGTAGGATCACATGAACCTGTACCTGTGTTAATGGTACCGCTACAATCTATAGGAATAGGTGTAGGATCACATGAACCTGTACCTGTGTTAATGGGTACCTTCACAGTCTATAGGAATAGGTGTAGGATCACATGAACCTGTACCTGTGTTAATGGTACCTTCACAGTCTATAGGCGAGGCTGGAAAAACTGTACACTCTCCGACAGGGGGTCCCCAACATTGCCCACCCGTCACATTGTCGACCTTACAATTATTCGATTCCCCATCCCGCGCTCCGCCGTACACACATCCGTCGTTTGGGGCACCCGGTGTTTTATCTCTAGGATATTGGCATGGATTACCAGAATTAAAAGTCCCAGGCGGACAAACTGACGGCTCTTCAGTTATACTCTGGCATGAGCCACTACCATCTCCATTTACTACAATAGTACCTTCACAGTCTATAGGAATAGGGGTTGGATCACATGAAGTGGTGTCTGTGTTAATGGTACCGCTACAATCTATTGGGATAGGTGTAGGATCACATGAAGTGGTGTCTGTGTTAATGGTACCGCTACAATCTATTGGGATAGGTGTAGGATCACATGAAGTGGTGTCTGTGTTAATGGTACCGCTACAATCTATAGGAATAGGGGTTGGATCACATGAAGTGGTGTCTGTGTTAATGGTACCGCTACAATCTATAGGAATAGGGGTTGGATCACATGAAGTGGTGTCTGTGTTAATGGTACCGCTACAATCTATTGGGATAGGTGTAGGATCACATGAAGTGGTGTCTGTGTTAATGGTACCGCTACAATCTATAGGAATAGGGGTTGGATCACATGAAGTGGTGTCTGTGTTAATGGTACCGCTACAATCTATTGGGATAGGTGTAGGATCACATGAACCTGTACCTGTGTTAATGGTACCTTCACAATCTATCGGGATAGGTGTAGGATCACATGAACCTGTACCTGTGTTAATGGTACCTTCACAATCTATCGGGATAGGTGTAGGATCACATGAACCTGTACCTGTGTTAATGGTACCTTCACAATCTATCGGGATAGGTGTAGGATCACATGAACCTGTACCTGTGTTAAACGGGACCTTCACAATCTATCGGGATAGGTGTAGGATCACATGAACCTGTACCTGTGTTAATGGTACCTTCACAATCTATAGGCGTAGATGACGTAGTTGTATCATCACACTGGCCGCTATCCGGATTTAACACTCCTTCTTCACAAATTGGATCACCCACGATCTCAAGTGGTTCTCCACTACATTGAGTCCCATCTGGGTCAGTGCCAGGAGGACATTCGCCAGTAATGGGATCGGGACTTCCCACACAGTCGCCGTTAGTTAGTGAAGTACCTTCTGGACAACCATCAGGATCAAGAACTAGATTAGCCTGTGGTAGAAGTGTACACTCCTCAGCAGAAGCGCCCTCTGGACATGTACCAGGCGTAAGGGATTGTTGCTCAAGTAGAGCAGGTACACTCCTCAGCAGAAGCGCCCTCTGGACATGTACCAGGCGTAAGGGATTGTTGCTCAAGTAGAGCAGTACACTCCTCAGCAGAAGCGCCCTCTGGACATGTACCAGGCGTAAGGGATTGTTGCTCAAGTAGAGCAGTACACTCCTCAGCAGAAGCGCCCTCTGGACATGTACCAGGCGTAAGGGATTGTTGCTCAAGTAGAGCAGCACACTCCTCAGTAGAAGCGCCCTCTGGACATGCACTAGGATCAAGGGCTTGTTGCTTAGGTAAAGTCGCACATTCCTCAGCAGAAGCGCCCTCTGGACATGCACTAGGATCAAGGGCTTGTTGCTTAGGTAAAGTCGCACATTCCTCAGCAGAAGCGCCCTCTGCACAAACTGGTTGTTCTGTTAACGAAGGCGTAGATGGAGGCTCTTCAGATTTTAACTGGGCGTCTGGATTAGTTGGTTCTGCTGGAGCCTTCTGTAGGCAGGCTTTCAGGTTTAGTTGGGTCGGTAACGGCTGGTCCTTCGACTCCTGGCGGAGATGATTGTTCACCTGCTGGCGGTACTGGCTCGTCGGTGTTACCGACGTTACTTTCATCAGGGGTACTGCTGCTGTCATCAGGGGTACTACTGCTGTCATCAGGGGTACTACTGCTGTCATCAGGGGTACTACTGCTGTCATCAGGGGTACTACTGCTGTCATCAGGGGTACTACTGCTGTCATCAGGGGTACTACTGCTGTCATCAGGGGTATCACTGCTGTCATCAGGGGTACTGACTGCTGTCACTACCAGTGTCATGGTACTACTGCTGTCATCAGGGGTACTACTGCTGTCATCATTATCGTTCTCGGAGGTACTACTGCTGTCATCATTATCATCATTGGTCTCCTCGTTCCCGTTGCTTTCATCATCGTCACCTGTTGAATCATCGTCGTCTTCATCATCTTCTTCTTGCGCTCCAACGGGATTGACGGGAGAACCTGGAACCACTGAAATCATAGAATTTCGGTAAAGAGATATACCTGAAATAAAAGAAGTTAGGACAAGACATAATAATAAGTCTAAAAGCAGCGACTTAACCTTTTTGTACACTCATAAACGAGTCCTCAACTCTTATTTAAATCTAGTTGCGAATCTAGGTTTAAATCTAAGGAATAATTTAAATTTACGTGAGCATGTTTACCTTATTTTGGGAACTTGTAGCGCGTAATGCGCTAGATAGCCAATTAAACCTAATCTAAAGGACAAGAATGAGTTATGTCACTCCTATCAGAAGTCAAGATAAAATGAATAATTCTCGCGACGTAATCTTAGTGAATTGCGGTCTCGTTGCTTACCATTTGATTCCAACATTATTTGCCTCCTGATGTCTCCCGACTCATTAGTATTGTTAACGATAGCTGGCTATTTCCTACCTTGTTCCTAATCACTGGCCTCTGTCTTTTTGACATTAATTTTCATACTCTTCACTGAAACGTTTCTATGGTTATGTCCTCAATTATTGTCTCTTGTTGCCGCTTTGCCTTATTCTCAACTAAATTGGACAAAACCTTCTGGCGTACTTCTGCTTTAGTTCCGATCATATTCAAAAACTGAGACTCCGCCAAAGTAGATTTTCTCATCATGCTTCTTAGATCATTATTATTTGAAACTGAAAGAGCTGATAAGTGGAAACCAAACAGTATTAGGTATGACCCGAATCCCTATCATGTTACTATGGAGAATCCAAAAGGCACATAGGCGGAATTATGAGTGCAGTTAGGTATGAGAAATATTGCACCCAATGCAAGTCATGACTAGCCGTATGCTAACTCGGTGAATCCCCCAAACACATAACTAAGGCTCACTTTCTGTATCCTCCTTCTCTTCCACTTCCTTTACATAATTCTTGATATCCTCTTCAGTAAGAGATGTTCCTATCCCTATGTCTTTAATGATTGTCTCTTGTCGCCGTTTGGCCTTGTCTAGAACCGTATTGATTATTACCTTTTCCCGTTCCCCTGCAGATGTCCCTATACTATGCAGAAACTTTGACTCCGACAGAGTAGACTTCTTGATCATGTTTCGCAACTGTTCATCCTGCGAAACCGACAAAGCTGACAAGTAGAGTCCCAAAAGTATTAGATAGGAACCTAGACCATAACTTGATACTGTAGCAAACCCAAAAGGAGGATAAACTGTGGTTATCAATGTGCCCTGAGTTGAGCTGAAAAATAACATAAAGCCGTAACCGGCGGTAAGTAAATAATATCTAAATACTTTATTGCTTTTGAAATTCTCTGCAGTAAGCTTAAACGCGAGATAAAAGAGGATTCCTCCAAAGGTTGAGTTCAGCGAGGTTATACCCAAGAAAATCAAAGATTCCAGTTCGTCGTGGGGCTCGTAGATATGAGCATGATGGATTATTACTGTCGAAAAATATGCTACAGGGAGACTTAGCAAAAACCAATACTTCGTTCTTCCAATCTTATGAGAATAATGATACAAAATTAGAGCAGTTCCTCCCCACTTTAGGAAAAATGAGGCGGTATCGACATATTGGTAGATCTTGCTAGAAATTTTCCAATTTGAACCCTCTTCAACTTGGAGATAAGAGGGCTTCTGAGACTGGAAGGATTTTAGGTGGCATCTGTTCTATGAAAACATGCATCCAGACTGCCAAAAGCGCCGCGGATGAAATTACGACGGTTGCAAATGATAAACCGTACAGCAAGACCAAGATAGAGGTGCGATTAGATTTATACCATGAGAGAAAGATCATTGTGAAAATTCCCATCAATGAGATGCTCAGCATGTAACTTACCACTGTTACCAGCAGAGAGACGAGTGAAGAATAACTTTCCGTTACGACTATTTCGAACGTAACGTAAATGAACAAGAGTATTATGAAATACTGAGATATCGTTACTGCGTCATGCATCAGTCTGATGTGTTTAACTCTCTGCCTAACTGCAAGACTTATTCTACTAACAAATCGCAGAATAAAGATTTGGCAGACTACAGTTATGCTACCTAAAATGATAAAAAGAGCTATGCCAGTCGACGTAGACACGCGTATTCCAAAAGCAGAACTGAGTATATTTATTACAGTATCTAAAGAGAGAACTGCAATCAGCAGATAAATAATATTGCTAATTCCCTTTATATCAGATTCTCCAGATTCATGAAACCGAAGAGAAAAAAATTTTAAAAGATGTTCCCCGCCAAGATTCTACATTTAGTCCTCTACTGCCAAATGTCACGGAGTGTTAGCTAGAGACTGATATATTACCTGCGTCTGCACCTGTATCAGTATAATTTCCTGTCGCGTTTCCTGTCATATTCCCTTGTGCCGAAACCTCTGTGATCAGTGGCACTGCTACTACTGCAACCCCGATCCCGATGAACGCTACCATGACAACTAGTGCCATCATCATTGTTATCTTCTCCATGGGTCTAACACTTTGCTACAAGTATATAAGTAGTTCGCCCAGGTTGTCTTCTCACTTATCAATGATGATATGAGTTCGCATTACCAACTGCAGTAATGGGTTTGGTTTAATGCTTCATCATTAGAATGAAACGAATTCTTCTATTGGTAGCCCCAGGCCAGATAATTTGTAAACTAAAACTGAGTCTGTTTTGTTCTTCTTTTTCGCTTGGAATTCATAGACTTTCAAAAATAGATTTGTAAGATGATGGAATTACTTCACTATTTGGGTAGCTACAAATCCGGAACGTACCATCGTAAACATTCCGTATACATAAAACAGCTCAAAAGCCGTCTAGTATTAAGTTCGGCCTTCAGGAATTTTGAGGGATATAGGAGTGCATTTTCTAATCTACCCTGATGACTTGTGTTTGTCAACCTCTTGCAAGACCTCCAGAAGATATTGCTTAATGTCCTGTTCCTGGATAGAGGACTTTACACCAGATTTCTTCTCCAACTCTAATCTTTCCTCCTTCACTACGTTCTCAAGGTCAGAAGCCTTGGCTTGAACCTTTTTCTCCATTTGAGCCTCCCCTATGGTACTAAGAAAGCCCGAATCCGCTCTACACAGTTCTTTGATATATTGTCTCAATCGGACATCTTGAGATATGGAAGTAGCTGCGGAGTAAAATCCAAGAATTATCATATATGACGATAATGACAACATAGAGAACGCAGCGATACCAAACGGAGGAAACGCTGCCAACTGAGACTTGCCCCACTGTTGCTATAGAGAGTAAAATTAAACCATACGAACAAAGCAGCAGATAATTCATAACAGCTTTGTTAGGCCTCATAGTTCTAGAAATACTCCAGAACAACAATCCAAGCAATATACCCCCAATAATACCGTTCAGCGAAGCATAGATGTAGTAATTAAAGAGCTCAGCCTCTGATTCTGGAACATAAATCCCAAGTGCATCCAGTAGGATGCTAATATAGTAAATTGAAGGGACTAGGACCATTATCCAGAACTTGATTCGACCGATTCTAGCAGAATAGTGACGCAACAAGATAGCAGAGCCTGCGAGGAGCATAACAAAATTTGCAGTGGCAGCGAATTTGTACGTGTCAGATAATATTCTTTGAATGCTTCCAGGTTGGAATACGTCTGTGGGATAGATTACTTCTGACTCCGACGTGATGACCGTGCTCTTCTCTACAAGATGGTAAATGCTAGCGATTGAGGTGTAGATGAAGACATAAGCGTTGATCGAAAATGCTAATGCGAAAATGAATACTACATATGATCCTTTGTTGAATCGGAACCAAGTAATTAAAGTTAAGCAGGCTATGATCATTACAAACGCAGCTACTAGCGGGCTTATGGCTGCAGTTGCGATAAGATATGCTGTATAATATTCTGAGAATAACAGAATCTGGATTAGCAAAGCAACAAGTACAGGCCATCAGTACTAGTTGTGCTATAAATGTCGTATTTGAAGAATTCGAAATTCTATCGAATTACTCCTAACCTCGGACGTAGTGCTCTTAATGATCTGGAAAATAACAAATGAAGTAATTACAAAGACAACGGAGATACATGCGAACAGAGAAATACCAGCCTTAGAAGTGTTCTGTTCTACTAGAAAGTCGCTAACGTAACCTATTATCGAATCAACAGTCAAAAAGGATACAGCAATAGCAAATGTGACAAGAAATAATGCTCTTTTCATATGAGCTTATTCTCAACATTGCCCTTTTGCGAGCAGATTAAGATTTGCTCACATACGCGCGAAGCCGGATATATTACCCGAATCGCTTTGATTTGAAGAGGAAGCCGTATCGTTAGCTGTACTGCTGCTCTGGTTGCTTTCAGTGAGAGTATTGTTTTGACCGTATGATTCGGAGGTGTTGTATTCAAACAAAAGGATTGTTAAAGTTATTGCTACAGCTGATATGGTTGCTAAGGTTCTAATGTACCTCATACTGTTGTTAATGCATTGCACCTCTATAAAAAATATTATGTATAATCTTGGTACTCCCCTCATCTAAACGCATTACGGCATAAGATTGTCTGTATACTTATTAACTAAGAATAGAATATTCCAATAGCACCTGCTTTTCACAAATATTTTTATGTTATTAATCAACGGTTCATCTAAATATCACGTTATTGTATCCATATTTGCTCAGCTGAATCTCCCAAGATATGCAAGGCATTTGCTCAATCATTGATAATAGCACATCTCCCCACTGGCTGTGTTCTATGCCATTATCGGCATGTCCACCTAGAACAATTCCCGAACAACCCGATTAATTAGATAGTCTCTTGTTGCTGGTTTTTTTATAAAGCAACCAAAACTCTTAGTTGGATGGTGTATTTCTCGTATGGCTTCATAATTTACCTCCCCCGATGTCATAAAACAGACCTTAATGTTGAGATCAAGACTTTGTTATTTTTTCAACAAGTTCATAGCCATTTACAGTTGGCATATTTATATCGACAAGTAGGAGATCATAGTAATATGGTTTGAATTCTACCAAGGCCGTTACTGGGTTTGAGTACATATTTACCTCCATAACCTGGAATTCTGTTCCTTGATTATCCTTCCTGAAGTCAGCTCTCAAGGCATGTCCTGATTGCAATGGCACTGTCAAGGTCGTCATCTATTATGAGAACTTGTTTGATAACATTGCCTAATTTGTTCTCTGTCTTGGACGGCTCATTATTTCTTGTCACTACTTTCTTAGAATGCGATGATACGGACTGGATTGTAGAATTTGGATCCGTCATAGTCAGATTATCATAGGATTTGGAATTAACTAAATTAGCTGCATTCTTAGATCGCTTCACGTTATTTCGGCTTTGGGACAAATCTATAATGCCCGAA
Source organism: uncultured Nitrososphaerales archaeon (assembly GCA_963788755.1). Classification (GTDB taxonomy): domain Archaea; phylum Thermoproteota; class Nitrososphaeria; order Nitrososphaerales; family Nitrososphaeraceae; genus TH5896. Next base: position 184,308 of record CAWBHQ010000025.1, on the reverse strand, counting down.
AATGCCTTGGAATTTAAATCCATGTTATTTGCCACTCTAAAACGATGACCAGTTGATATAAATAATTGTTTATAGTCGCTCATGTTGATTAATCCGAACTGATACTTATATTTCAGCTTACTTTCTTACGATTCTCCCATTTTTTTGCCAACCTGGGCTCTTACGAGATTGACTTCAACAATTTACGATTTAAAAATCGTGATGCTGCTTTTTAGCACGATGGAAATGGTCACAGTATTACTCTCCTGAGTTTTGAACAGTAGCAAAGAAATAGAGCTCCCATTCCGGCAAGGGACTTGCCATAGTTGCAATAGCAATCTAACTGCCTCAATGAATTCCCAGCTGTTCCTAACAATGGATCTTGTATCCGAAATTCGCTAAACGTCACTATTCAAGAATTTGGTGTCTTGTACTGTTTTTGGTCACCTATAACAAATCCAAGCAGATGCAGTAGGTTCAGATTGTAATATCCCTTGAACGCTTACAATCGCTGGCAGCGATGGCATAGAAGTTTCATATTCGATCTCACCGGAAACTGATCTCATTTTGAAATCATGATCTTAAAATGTATGGGTTAGATGTGTCTACTAAGATGAGCTATTCAGAGACTAAGACAACAGTAAGACTAAGCGTTGAAGTTGTACTTTACTGCGGCCACATGATCCTGCCAACAATAACAATCATGATTGGTAATGAAATTCTGCCCCATGTTGCCACCATAGTAAACCTTGTTACAAATCTACCTTTTATAAACTGGAAGCTCAGTCAAGATCCATTGATCTTGCCACACCAAATTACATTCAGGGCATTTCGCAGTTTCAAGCACCATATTCAGCCTCGATTGGATGATTCAAGATACTTAATACTTTAGAATTGCAGCGGGGACAAACGTAGGTATTTCGGTTCTTAATTCCTGATGTTATAGAGCGCATTGAATTTCATATATGTTCGATCTTTATTTATATAAGATCAGACTATAAGATACTGGATTTTTTACCATAAGATAATTTCCCAAGTATTAGTTTTCAACCCTTGATACAGATATGCCAAATTCCAACTGTAGGTCACAACAATACTTGTTGACAGACCGAATGATTATTTTAGGTCAAGTGACCGTGGCGGGCACCGTCTTATCAGTCCATCACGCATTTCATGATAATGCCAAAACATCACATCATAATTCGTTAGGTTTCCTTGCTCCTTTTTGCTCAAAAAGCCATTTTCGCCTATATTCTTCCTGTCGCAATCTAAATCCCTTAAAGATATTAAAATACGCTTGCTTAGCGTGACCCTGCTTTTCAAGTTCTGATTGAATCCACAAAGTATCAAATATAGAGATAGTAGCTGAGACCTTTGTTTCGTTATTGGAGAACGTAGCCTCTCCAAGAATCTCCGCAAACAACGTTCTTGCATTATCTACTATCTCTATGGAGAGTAGGGTCACTTGGTCTGCAATAAAGAACATGTTTCTAACCCTCAGGTCCCTAGTCAAGAAAGATATATTGGCATAGAGGTCATTACTTTTACTTCTTAGTGCATCTCTAATCCCTTCTTTTATCATTTCGGCCTCGCCCTCATTTTTGTCGATATGCACTATCGCCCTGACTACGACATTATGTTTAACCTTGTCTCCCAACGATGCTATTACTCCTGCACTTTCTGCGGACCAAAACGTATTTGCAGAGGGGAATACAACAAGGATTTCACTTCTTGATGATTCGATAATTTCTAGGACGGCATCTCGGATCTCTAACGGATCTCGTATTAGTTCCTTTAGCATTTTAGGTTGAGAAACTCCTCGTTTAATTTCTGCGATTCTTTGCATTGCTGGAGTTGCTACACTCCAAACTCTTTCAAAAAAGTAGCTTTGCATTTGGATGAATGATTGGCTAGTTGAGAGAATCAAATCAGAATCAGGATTGATTAGTTTAGTTGATTCACCGGGGATGTTTTCCAGCCCCGTTGACACATAGATAAATTCCTCTTCAAGGTCTTTTATTCCAAGGTAACCAGTAACATTATCGATGTGCCTTAACTCTACATATTTCATCAATCTCGTGCAAGGCTCTAAATTTTCCTGACTAATTCTAGTTATAAAGCGCGAAGTAACATGTCTGAACTTGAGTTGAACTTGCTCGTTCCAGAGTAGTGAATTGTCGAGTAGTACTTCCAACCATCCACTATCAAAAATGCAATTATAATTCCTTACTGCCGAGGAAACAATTCTTGAAATCGACCCAGTTGCTTCCGTTAAATTATTGTCACTGACCAAATCTTCACGATTGGTATTTGAATCAGTGGAAGGCATTTTAGATAATGAACCTGAGTTCAATACCTCGTCTTAAAGATATAAATGCTTATCACAAGACATGTTGAAAGTAGATGGAACAATGACAGACATTTAGCAACTCAGCTTGAGGGAATACTGACCTTTGTCTATACTATAAAAACCAACAAAAAAGCACTTATAACTCAATGTAGAGTTAATAACCTGATTTGCCTGTTTATTTGGACGTTCATAACGTACCATTCAAAGAAGACCAACTGAAAGAATTAGTGCACTCTCCCAAAGATGAATTTGGCGTTAGCCACGTAAACCTCTTCTACAATCATGATGCAAACGTTTGCTTCTGCTTGCTTGATGCCCCTGATGAGGAGGCGGTCATAAAGCATCATAACAAAGTAGGAATCAATTGCGAATGGATAACTAAAGTCACAATGGCTACAGGCAAAGAGTTCTTTCCCCCAGGTCTTGCCAATATTTCACCCAAGTAGTGTCAACTTCCATAGTGAATCTTCTGAACCAGTAGTTTTTGGATTCTAGAATACGTTAACGACTTTAGGAATTGGAAGTTACTGAACTAACGATATCTGCTTGATCTCTAGGTTCCTTCGACTATTATCTAAAAAAGTGAAAGATGGAAAGCAAATGCGTAGTCAGATCTTCATCAGTGACTCAACTAACCGGCAAATGCGAACGCTCCTCCTCCGCCGGCAAATGCGAACGCTACCTCCTCCATCCTCGTCATCATCTCCGTCTTCATCATCGTCTTCATCATCGCCATTATCATTATTACTGTCATCACTATCGTCACTATTGTCATTATTAGTGTCATCACTATTGTCATTATTAGTGTCATCACTATTGTCATTACTAGTGTCATCACTATTGTCACTATTGTCACTGCCGTTGTCATTATCGCTACTACTACCAACGCTATCGTCGTCATCATTTTGAGTGCTAGCAGTATCAGATTCTTCAGTCACTTCACTTACTGGAGTAAATGAAGCAGGTGTGATTGGCTGATTGGCGACAGGAAGAATGGTAGCAAGTTGGGTAATGTTCGCGTTCGTACTATTTTGAACTGGATTTACTGGTTCCTGTGTCATGAATCCTCCGGTAAAATCTGAAGATTCTGAATAAAGCGATGGAGTTATCTGAGCTGACACGTGACTTGGTGCCTGAGATGGTGCTGACAACAAAGCCAATAGAATGGCTGTGGCTGTAACAAGACTTAACACTGAGAACTTTAGGGCTATTTGATTCTGAATAATTGCTGCCTTCAACGTGGTCACTTTTTGTATTACATGAGAGCTTCATTTAGTACTTAATAAGTCTACTAAATAAGAGCTACAGAATATTATACTAGAACTCCTCTTGTCGTGAATTTGGATATGGTTAGATCTAAATTGCGATAGGCGGATCGAATTTGGGATGACCATCTCAATAAAGAGGGTACTAACAATTTGGTCGTTTTTTGCAGCCCAGCCATTGTCGGCAAACTACCGGTTTAAAGAAATGGTCCACGCCCAAGGTGTAAGGTACTAGAAAACTCATCAATAGTTTGTTTATTTAAGATCTAAACATATAAACATAATAAGTCCCATTCTACATCTAAAAGGTAATAGGTATGGAATTTACATGTGTCAATTGTAGTAGATTAACAGCTGTAAGTCTTATTTCCGATGATCTTACGGTTTACAAGTGTAACAATTGCGACTTGGAGTACCGGTTAATAAGTGGATGCATGGCGAAGCAGTCTGCCCAGAATGTTAGTATGGGAGGCAAAAAAGTGATTACTGAAAGTGATGGTTCCAACGCCATGCCAATAAGGGTCGAAATTAACCGCCCTTAAGGTCCCGTCGTTCTCCCTAGAAGGATATGCAATAGACTTAGTATGCACCTGGCAAACTTTGTTCCCCGCCCCAAAGTGATTAAGGATGGTAACTGATTCTTTATCAAGAGAATGGTTCAACGCAACAACGACGTAGAAATTGATGTTTCATTGTTTGACCAGTAAGTAAGTGACCTGTCAACATTAACAAGTGTTATTTGATCTTCTGTTAACGTAATAGTAGAACATTCAAAGGTCGAGAGCTTGATTATTAGCCTATATTAAATAGTGCTAACTGACGAGCAGTCTCAATACGAGCTGTAAAAATAGAGAAACATCTCCGAGGTGGTTCTTTGAGCACGCCATCGTACAGCAAATATGTCTGACGAATTGCTATTAAGATATCTCTAAATGAGATACAAATTTCATTCCTAGGTCAGATATTTAGATAAGCTATGCGTAAATTGATAACCGAGATCTAAATTTTTAAGAGACTACAAGAATTTCTAATTTGATGAATTATATTTGGTTTGATATGTTGAATTGCTAAGAACGCCTTGAGATTTATGAAGGTTAATGACTACACTATTCGGCCCGCATTACTAGTCATCGATGTTCAGAATGGATTTGCGACAAAAGGTGGTTCTTACGACCAATTGGGTATCGATATTTCAAAGTATATCAACGTCATTCCTAAAATTGCAAAACTTATTGACGTATGTAGAAACTCAAAGATTCCCATTTTTTACACCCAAGCCATACGCGAACCCTCAGGAATTGATCTCCTAACAAACGTTCATCGGATTCTCCCTAAATCTCGGGAGGAAAGAATAAGAATGAAACCCATTTGTGTGAGGGGTACTTGGGACGCGGAGATCGTAGATGAAATAAGACCTGCTGATTCTGACCATGTAATTAGAAAAAGACGTGATTCTGCCTTCTATGACACCGAAATAGGAGTATGGCTCAAGAGCGCAAGAATTGACACTCTAATATTCAGTGGAATAGATACTTCAATCTCAGTAGAATCCTCATTAAGAGACGCCTTCAATCTAGGTTATGATGTCATATTGATGTCTGATGCTACCGCGTCGAACATAGAAAAACACTATCAGTCGACTCTGGAAAATGTTAAGGGATATTATGGACTAGTCATGAGCATTGAAGAGTTCAGCAAATTTGCACTCACATGCAGCACGTCATAAGGTAGTATATAATAAGAGGTCATTTAAAGTAGCTTCCTAAGAGAAATAAATGAGCGTCGACTGATGCTTTTACTTATTTCCCTACCGTTGCTATAAGGATAGTCTCAGAAAGATACCAAGACTTACCTAGTCGAATGAATCAGACGTATACCACATCCTGTTTCTTCGCTTTCCAATTAATGTCAGATTTCTCAATTTTACCTCTGTTCTTGACTTATATTCTCTAAAATGGAATAGCTCACATAATCAAATAATAAATTGACATCGGATTTATCCTGTAATAGGTTCCAATTTGTAAAAATATGACCAAGTCATGTTTCCTAATAGATGCAGACATGAAAAATAGGACACATCATGACATACTGGCAAAGGTGTTGCAGACGGCCAAAAATACTGATGGAATCACCAAGACAAGAATAATGTATGGTGCATATCTTTCCAGTAATCAGCTTAAAGAGTACATTGCTTACTGTCAAGGCCATGGACTCGTAAGCTATGATGCTAGGAAGAGACTATATAAGACTACAATTAAAGGAATCAGGCTTTTAGAAATATTCGAGAAAATGCATGAGATAGTTCCTTCAGGTCTATCGAAGAAATTAGTGCATAAGGTCTTCCAATTTACTTGATGAAGAAATGTACTTGTACTTGTACTTGTACTTAGTGCGGGGCTTGAAATCATTTCTTTCATTGCCTGCTACTGCGATATTCAATTCGTGAGAAATGAATTTCTTACTGTCCTAAAATATCGAGGTCATCCTTTTACGTACCAAATAGAAAAACTCGTAGAGGCTCTATGATAGGGATGGTGGCCCTATGCAGACACTGTCGTCTCACACGGAAAATATAGAGGAACGGTAATAAATTGGACTATATTGTAAATTAATAATGCATATCATCAATGCCTAAGCGCAAGGTATGCTACCTCAAGATGGCTTTGTGCTCACAGTTTATAAATTCACTCGATCAATTATATGTCTGATGTATGGCCATAGTAAGAATGACAAAGACGCTCAGTGCGAACATTTTGCGGGGATAGATGAAAGCAAGGTAGTACCAAGTACTAAGTCATGTCAGGAGTGTGAAATAGAAGGCACTGACTGGGTAGCACTACGAATGTGTTTGGCTTGCGGTCACGTGGGCTGTTGTGATTCATCGGAGGGGCTTCATGCTACTAAACATTTTGAGCAAACCGGCCATCCCACAATGGTAGCGTTGCCAAACAAACAGTGGAGATGGTGTTATCTTCATAAAAGCTATTCATAAGTGAGTTATCATCTCCAGCATGTTAACTTCAAGGAGTTGATATTCGCTCAAGAACGTTTGTGACCTAGTCAGTGATGGTAATTCACTCCTTCATGGGATGGTCGTAGTGAAATTGCAGGAATTAATTAGTTTGCCCTGAATTATGATGGTTTACACCCTAATTAGATCGCTGGAAGTAACTTCTGAACTATTAACTCCAGCTACAACTAGATTTGCACCTACTTGATGCTACCACTTTAACTCTACTATGTTTCCAACAGGAATAGATTCGAGTCAAGGGAACATTGGCCATTTGCAGTAGATGAGAGCTCACATATCCCCCTCCCCCCTTCTGAATTGGTATTTCATACCTTAAATGCTTGATTCCATGATCTCCATCCTGTGCCTAAACCAACTGTACAGCGAGCAGCAGCAGCAACAACAACAACAACAGCAGTACTACTTAGGAGCAAATGAATTGTTAATTCAACGAATTTATGCCGCAGTTAGCGATCAAATTGCTCAGAAAAGATGGGAATTTCAGCATAGCGACATAGATCCAAATCGGTTGTGGAATATTGCAAATCAGGTTGAAGCCCTTAATTGGGTTTTGAAAAAATTGAGTTGGATACTCAAACAATCCAAACCGGTGACTGATGCTACGGTTAAATCACTAATTGCCTCTCTGATTAGAGTGCAAATCAGAATTGACAAATGCCTCTTAAAGTACAAGGCAAACAAGCAAAAATCATATGAATATTTTAGGTTGAAATCACGAGCAACAATAGTTGAATGGTCCCTTTTTCAGATTCACTTTATTGCCACTGATATATTAGGGTGATAGTACATGATTCAGGATTTCAGATCTATTTAAACTTCGGCTCCGATCACTTCTCTGATACTGAAAGCAAATATTTTTAGACAGACACACATGACATTATCGTTGTTTAAAGCTTAACTTAAAACCTCCTAACATCATGGGGGAGATGGAATGAAGCGCAAAGCCTCTAGATCTAAATCAATTACAAGACATACTCATTCTGCTCATATTGGAATTGTTCCGATGTAAAAAAACTACTCTGTTCTGGAAACAAAAAGGTGACTTCATGATCTCTATATTGTAGATGAGATCCTGATAGACCAATGGTATTTAGTAGATTTGGGTTCTGAGCGTAAAGGTCGATTCTTGATGGCATTCGGCAAGCGGGTATTGCAACACTCTGGATAACGTTAAAATCGCCTCTTCGCAAACAACTCCACCATCGTGTTCCTAAGGAGAGATAAGGACGACAAGAAATGGAAAATCGACTATGACGAAACGATCTACAAGATATACGATAGGAACAATGATTTAGCGGGCTACTTTTTCCCTAACTATGGAGTCTCTATTCGACCAGAAATCTAATAATGAAATGAATGTGGAGGATGAGGAGAACTTCATTGAGGAGATGAATCAAGACCATAAGGAGGTCTCTGGGGGGGAAGTTCTCGTTCCACTAGTGAAACTCGATCTTCTGGACATCGAGGACCAACACGTAGATTTAGATTTCGCTTATAGGAAGATGGAGGGAGATTTGAAAAGGATGGACCAATGGAAGTCTTGGATGAAATCTAATTCGGATAGATATGGTATAATAGGAAACGGAATATACACTTCTAGGGAAGATAGAAACATGCTATCTATTGCACTCCACCTGAATAGCAGATTTGTTTTGCACCAAAAGGAAATTGGTCTAAAGTTAAAGCCAATTCTTGATAGTTTAAGTGAATGGGGATTGCTTTAATCAAACGATTATAGGTTTACAATCATCCATTATCGAACAAAAGACAGTAGAATTGAATTTCAGCGTCTTCTTGCCATAGCTTTGGGCTTAACTAGGGCTCAACTGGCGTTTCATTATGGAGTTCTTTATCCAATTCTAGTATAGCTGTAATGTAGCAGCGAGGGCACACTGGTATACTTGTTCCTAACTTCTTCTCGAGTTCATAGTCCATGAATCTCTCTTCCCCGCAACTGTAACATATTCGGGTTCGGCTTTTAGTCACTGCTAATAACAACTTAGATAATACTTTGAATTATATCTTTTTTATGAAGAACTTCCAGTAGATAATTACGTAGTGACGCATCAGAAATCCCTTTGGTCAAATTCTCGAATATACGTTCTACTCCCTTGCAATTGACACAGTTCTGCTCATATTACAAGTCATTTCCAACGCCACCCACATCCTACCTATTAGATATTCCTCTATGCAACGAGTTGCCATAATAGGATTAAAGCTACGCGCACAACACAGGAGCCAAAGATATAGAAAAATGGTAACTTGCCTGCTAATTCAATTATATATTCTAATGATTTGAGAGGTGCTCTATAAAGAATGATCCTATTGATCCACTATTAGTGCATAAAGTCCGCCAATTCCATAAGCTATTCCTATCAATAACCGAGAAGCCAACAGAGAAAACTCACTTGAATTATGAAGGATTGTGTAATTTAGAATTAATGCCAGAGGTATAAATGAGATTGATAGAACTCCCACTAGATATTGTTCCCTGTTTGACATATGGCTATATTTCCGTAACAGACTGTAGGTGCAAATATTCCCTGCGCCAATTCCCAATAGGACCAAGTACGGATACATAGATTGGAATATAGGTATCATTGCAAATGGGCCGGCCCAACATATGCCGTTTACGACTTTTGCGGTCATGGGCCAAGAAAAGCTGTTTTTCATCCTATTCCGCAATGGAAGCAACGTATGACGAAAATGAAATACCAAGGTAACCGTGATAATGACAAAAACTACCCACCAGATTGCTAAGGCGACATATGATGGCAGGCTGTAGAGTAAAATAATCCAGTCTAGAATTGTCGCAGAGGTAATGGCAGCAAAAATTATGAGGAATAGAATCGCAAGTGGCTTCTTCCCCTTCTTGTTAGGACGGAATTGATCAGTGCTCAGTGGTCGGGATCTATTTTTGGCTCAATAATAATGTATGGTATTGTTAGGATTTCCTAACAATAAATATTTGTCCATGTGTAATTAGGTGTGGATGAACGCCTGAAGCAAGAAGAGTCGCAGTAGAAGACAACTACAACCGCAAAAAGAGACGTCATTAGCCACGACAATAATGATGATGATGTTATCTATCCAGTAACTCTTTTTGCATCAACCTAAAAAGCACCATATTTTATAAGTGTCCAATTTATCCAAGACTTAAAATGCCGAATAAAAAAGATTGGAAGAGACCATAATTACCAAAGGTGAAATGGTGTACAAAGAGTTAGTGGAGCGTGAAGGACGTGAAAGTACAGCAAGGGGTATACCAGTAGAGTCATATGTATACGCTTACCTAAAAGCGGTTGACAGTGCATACAGATATCTTATCGAAACTCACAAAGACGATAAAAGAATGGGTCCGAGACTAGATAGTCTACAGAATAGGTTTAAGATAGTCATAGAAGACCTATGGTCTTATTATAATAAGAGTCAATCGTAGAGGAACCTAAAAAATAATGCCGATAGCATTAGTTACCAATACAATGACATTACAGTTAATAAGACTAGTAGAAGGAGTGTAGGCCAGGCCATTAAAACCTCTAGAAGAGGTAGGGGGCCAGGCTACCTTCCTATGAAGTTCTTGTTGAGAGAATGTCTTTTGACGAGTATGTATTGTAATGCTTTTGCATATTTTCTTAATCCATCCATGAGTTTCGATAGAGGAAATCTGATTTATACCTTGAATGATTCCCTGTTCGTTACTAGTTTGGGGGTAACAAACTCAATATCGAATATCCCACTGACAAGTGCACACCCCTAACCCAGTAGTTCCTATTCCCTTTTTGGCAAGTGCTATATCCTCGGCAAAACAGCAGACCTGGCAACATTCAGTTATATTCTTGCTAGAATCTTCTAATGCAACAGACCAATCATTTAGGTCGACTAAGATGATTGTCTGCGGCACTCTTTCTCTTGCCGTAGGATATTTCTTGACAAAGTTTGCTACGTGGAACATGTGATTTTGGATTCTTTACATTTGGATTTCATATGTCAAGAAATGTAACAATTACTTATTGAAGGTCGAAGTACCAAGGAGACCATGGTAGTGGGAGCCGATTGCATTCAGATTGTCTTTGCAGTACTGGGTTAGCAACTGATTGATTAAACCGCACCTTAAAAATATTTTGCAAAACATGCTTAAGGTAACGATAACAAAGTAATGATTGAACTCTAATCTAACAAGGCTTCTAAATCAACTACTTTCAGAGTTGTGGAAGGCTGGAAGAATAGACAGAGCAGCAATCGACAGAATATTAGATGCTGGAAAAAAGTAGTAGGCTAGTCTAAACCCATTATTTTTTCTGGGTTTATCGTGTTGTTAGTAGTCATCAGGTATCATTTTTTCACGAATGATATCGCTTGCGATATTATGTATCAAACCAATAGAAAACGGCAGTATTGTTAAGAAATCTTAATTATAATGTATAGTATGATGATGATGGTATACTTATGATGAAAACTACCCCATGCATAAAGGTAAGTGGAGAGGAATAAGTGGGAGTTCTAAATATCAGGCAAGGGGCTGTATTTTGCTTTAACGGATACGAAAATGATACCTGGTATAATGTTAAGGGTTAAGGTATCTAGTATAAATGCATTTATTGTAGCAGATTATTACAAATACAAATAATTCATATTTGTGATACTCGGAACATTACCCTTCTGATGTTGTGAATGTTAATGGTGCGTTTGATTATGCTGATTTAGGCTTTTATCATCCTTGACCTGAATGGTTATTTCATGGTCGTCCGTGCCCTGCCTGTTAGATACACCATAACATTTGGAAGCCTCAATCTCTACAAGTGAAACATCCGTATTCCTGTTTTAATGTCATGTATACTAACTAGAACCTCTTCCCTCAAACTGATCCGTCGGTATGACGCGCACAAAGGATTGCAACTTTAGTAGGTAGTGATGACATGTACATGTTAGACAATCCAGATAATAGATGAACTTGGGGCATCTTGCATTCCTGAAATCTATTTCTCCAACCTATGCAATATCTTACAACCAAAGTCAAAGTAATCAATCGCATTGGTGGTCATTTCTTATAAAGCAGCGTATAGGCCAGGGTTCTGTCTATTACGAACTTAGCACAGGACATTTTATTTCTAACGTAATGCCCCTGTCACCGTAGTAAGACGTCAGATTCCTTAAACACGACGCGCCACCACAGATGTCAAAAATCTTGTTAGTAGACATTGCTTCACATAACTTGTTCAGTAATTTAGTATGATATCCTGTAAGATTGACCATTTGCATGGCATGAGCTATACTATAGAAATAGGAGTAAAGAAAACATTATCGAAAAACACCCTATGACGGTGAGAGTTGAAATTGAAGTAACCGTCTCTTTATCTGATAATTTGCCAGGAGAAAATGACTACTCCACAATGAAAGAACTAGAATAAGTATGAATGTAATCTTAATTCTGGAAGGCAGTAATTTCTTTAACATCCGCAAGGTTCTCATTTTGCAAGAAACGCAAATAGACTGGAAACTTGACTGGTAAGATAAAGTCTTGGATAGATTCAAGTTATTTCAGCGATATTTTCACGGGAATCACTAGAATTGTGGAAATGAATCCATAGATAGTAGATGACACGTGACAGTTCTCCAATGGTAGCTACGAACCCCATCAAAGCTGATGGAACTTCTGAGCTGCACTTGCATATGTCCTATATTTTCTCGACTTTTGGTCCTTAGGCATTCGCCAATAGCTATGCTAAAGGAAGAATCTCTTCATGATCTGATGCATATTAAGCCCAGCTACGTCCTTGTCGCTCAAAACTTCCGGATGTTTGGTTCGCAGATGCCGCAGTGCAAACCTTACCTGATCGTTGCATAGTCTGCATTGAGCCTTCGCAAACATGACAGTATAAGTATCAAATGCATACTGATAAATTTTACCTGAGTTCCCAGCGTACACCTAAAGTGAACCTTGAAGGTTAACAAGATAGTCACCTTCAATTATCTTGGGGCGGAGGACAATTGTATCGTAATGTGCTGATCTGAGATCTCGTTTTAAGAGGGGTTCTATGCTACAATCGCCTGCTTTTACCTTCCATTGTGGATATAATGTTCTTTCAGCGATTAAGAGTTTGTAATGGATTAATTCTGCGTAAGCCGAACCAGATACTCTCTACAGACGACGATTAATCAACATCATCAATGGGTATAAATGATCATTTAGAAAATACATAGATCGAAAAAATTATTGATTTGGGGTAAATTTCATACTTTCAAATTCGCGCTTATGTGAAATTCTGTTCAAGATTCCGCTTAGTAATAGTGCAAGTCAACTATATGCTTAAACTCAATGGTATATTTTATATAAAAATATTATTGTCTGCATAGTTACCATAATAGCTACCCATTATATTCTTGGTCTGTTATTGGCCAGTTTCGACTATTGCGGAATTGTTTCCATTAGCAAACGCTGAGCAGGATTGAAATTCAAGTACCAATCCATGCGAAAAGTCAGTCAAAGAATTACACTTACTATGTATCAATTGCAGAATGGAAAAATATGACAATGAGTTCTATGTTTTATGATTTGGTTGAGTTAAAAACGCTAATTAGTCCTAAAGTAAATACTACGAATGGAAAAGGTAGCTCGATGATTTCCTTATCCCCGGAGAAAAAATAGCAACAAGAAAGGTTTCTCGAGACATTAATTTCACAGGGAGATTCAATAAAGGGAACAAGCAAAGAATTCGGAGGACGTGGATAGGTACAATCTCCCAATTATTGTATCAATTCATTCGTATGAGGGACCACGTTCCTAGATGAAACATCATTCAATCAATTAAATTGACTTACCTACCGGTTTACAAAGAACTCTCCCAGGATATCTTGTCAGGTCGAATTCTAGAAATAAAAGCGGTTTAACAGAAATTGAAGCGAAATTATAAGTTCGAAAGTCCTCTAGTCCTTTGCGTGAACAATCATCTTGAATGCTTTGTGTTCCAATGATGAACGAATTCGTTGACGTCGATCTCTAATCTAGTGCGGGATCGCAGAAAAAAAGATTTACCAAAACTCCATCCCAGTCTATCGCATTCTCTACATGTCTGTTCGTATGAAGAGGAGTAACCGTGTGCTTCCCCTATTACGCATTTAGCAGGTGAATCTAATTCAAAATACCATTTAAACCAAACTGGAGATAGCGGGAATGGAAGGGATTTTTCTTTACCGAATAGCCTCTCGAACCATTTTGGTGAGATATCTTTTAGCGTGAGGGATTTGTCAGTTACCGAGTGGTTGTCTGCATCTTCAACTTCTCGTTGAACCACAGTATTTAGTTTCATGGCATAGATATCTGCACAGTCGTAGATGAATCTTTCCTCCACCTCCGCCTCCGCCGCCAACTTATTGGCTGGTCTTTGCGACATTACATACCTCTGAAACGAATTATTTACAACTAACTATACTCAAATCAATGCAAAATGTAAATTCTCAAAGACTTAACATGTCATCAACGCGTTGCAACAATTTCGTAAAGTCTACAGGTTTTTGCAAATAATATCTTTTACCTGACATTGGAGATACACTACTCTTGAATTTAGCATACATTGAGAATTCGTTAACTGCTGTCAGAAATAATACCTTGATAGAACTATCCAGTTCCAACAATTTCATATACAATTCAAATCCATTAAGACCTGGCATTCTAATGTCCAAAATAATTAAATTATACATTTCAGGTCTAAACATTTCGAAGGCAGCTGTAGGACTTGTGAAGGCGTCTACTAAGAACCCAGCCTCAGTCAAGATAGTCTTCAATGTGAATACAATATCTTGCTCATCATCTACTACCAGGATCTTATTTGAATGGCCCGTTTTGGTTTTGGTCACTCCGCCACTTCGAATATCATCAACAGACAAGCGATCTTCTTCAACTTGTGTGGACCTATCTATTCCTTGATCTAGGCTCAACTACACCGTGTTATTAGGATTCTCATACTTAAAATGATTATTGTTAGACGATATTCCAATTATTGAGAGATGAAAATTATTACAATGAATTCACATCTAGCATCGAATATTTTTAAATCCAGCATGATTCATCTCCTGAAGCAATCGAATGCCTAGGCAACTATTTAAAACCGAGGACGATGAATATTACTAAGGTGACATCGGGCAAATATTTCAATAAAGGTGTAAAGGCATTAGACGCCCCTCACATAGGGCATGTAGTTAGAGAGACCCCAGATTCAATTGTCGTATTCGGTGGAAAACAAGAAAGATATGATATCCCAATCAAAGAAATACAACAGGTTGGCGCAAACGTTCTTATCGGTCTACCATTCACCGACATAATCAAGAGATATACCGTCAGCCGAAAGGAACCTTTGCCCACTAGAAGAAAAGACCCGTGGCCAGATGACGATAAAGTCGTAGATCTAGCAACTTACGAAGGCAAGTATCCGATGTCATTGTTCAATAAAGGAGTGAGGGCAAATAATGAAGATGATGTGGGGCATGTTATGAAAGAAACAAATGACAAGATAGTCGTATTTGGTTATTCAAACCAAAGATTTGATATACCAAAGTCTCACATTATTGCTGTTGGTAGAAATGTAATTTTGGACATTAATTTTCCAGACATATTCAAGTACAGAACTTGACAGAAATGCACCATTACCTACAGGAGAACCTGTAAGTAAATTGACGGATGAGGCATTCCCGGAGGATTGACAAGAGTCAGTTATTCGATCTTCGTTGTTCACATGAATGTATTTCAATTGGTATCGCGAAGAGCCTTGATTTAAGTTTTCAAGCGTCGGTGTTTTACAATATACCATGATATTAATCAGGGAAGGATGATGAGAAGGGTACATGTTATCCAGCAGTATTCCTTGCTCAGATGGGCAGGTTCAGAGTCATGAGGAACTGTTAGGAAACCGGTGGCGGTAGTACAGATACATCTGGATACATAAGGAGTTAGCATTATATTTAATGCTTCATCAACTGTTTCGAGCGTCCCGGTTTGGTCTTCCCCTGAGTTATTTTGTAAGAGCATACACAGTAATTCGATTGTAGTTATCCCTGGAATCCTATCGCTTATCAATCTCTAAAAAGATGATTGCTGAGTGGCAGTAAGAATATCAAAGCATTCCACTCATGCTCCTACTGTTGGTAGTGGATTTGTTACTGGTGGTTGTGTTGTTATTGCTCGTTGCACTTCGAGTCTCGGGTTGGCTGTCTGGTGGGTTATTGGTGCAGAAGCCTGTCCTGATTCATCCTGTTGTGTTACCGTGCCGCCACAGTTCCCTACACTATGGCGTTATCGATGGTATTGGAATCAAATATGGGATTTAGACATTCATTGTTAACTGCAGCCGCTTGACTAGTAGAATCACTGGCATACCCTTCATTCCTTGCAAATATTTCTTCCGCTATGATGAAAGATATTGCGACCATAGTAGTAGCAAATAATACTGCTGGCATTCTTATGAACGCAAATTTGCAATTTGCGGTGCTTCTTCTTAGCATTTTCTGCACACATACCGTAGTGAGTTGCATCATCATGCTTAATCTTGGATTGGGGGAATAAGAACCTCAGTTAAATCATATCTATCTTATTAAAAAATATCTAGTGCAAGAGCCAGGGTCTAGACCTACAGACTTCTGAGTGTATGTATTCGCGACAAGGAAGCAAATATGAAAAGCCATCCAGAGATGGCAAGTCTGGGTATTATCTGGGCTACGAAAAGACTCCACCTATTCGCCTATTGGCTTTGGACATAATATTCAGTTATTGGGTATGCTGGGTATCCCAAACGCATGGTTTAAGCAAAGCAATGAATATGATTCTCGAGGCGAATTCCACTGGTAAATTGGATTTCGATGAATACCAAAAAACCGAAATTGAAAAGCAGAGTTAACTAGACAATGGTTATTGGCTACTTTCTGATTAGTCTATCGTCCCATAGAGTGCGTGCTTCATCCTTGTGTTTTTCACAAAAGAATGCGGTGAATGTATAAGGTTGATTTAGCATATCTCTGACTGTGATTTTCCTCTCGTACTGGGCGTCCTCTATGCAATCAATCGAATCGCACACAGGGGAAAAAATATCGATGTATGAAGAAGTAGGCATTTTCTCGCTCTTTACCTTATTGTGGTAAACCTAGTTCGACAGTTGCTTATCTTGATTGATTATCTTTGTCACTTGACGAGGTTAACCAAGAACTATTTGAATGAACTTATTTCGTAGATTCAGTACCACCTAAATAACAAACATAGGTAGGACGATCGATGAATATAACTTCTGCTATCCCATCGAAATGTTCGACGAAGCGTCTGAAGTGATAGGCATATTTTTTCCTTGTCTGGGATGATGCAATCCCATCTGTTACTGCATAAAGAACCTTGCTACCTTCTTCATTCGCCTTTCCTGCCTCCGCCAACAGAAAACTAATATGCATTGGATACTAAATAAGTTGCATTATCGCATTGGATATGTCAGTTTCCTGATCAATAATGAACTGGAAACAGTGATCTATTTACACCAATATACAGGATTGCTAGCGATATTATTCGTGGAAAAGCGATAGGTCCTAACTAGTAACGGTCTTAACCCCTTTACTAAACAAAAAACTTGGGAAGCCCATACTTCTAGTGCAGGCCGGCTGTTCCTTGTTTATCTGTCCAATCGTCGGCCAAAATATGTCGAGAAGACGGTCTCTTACTTCTTGTCGTTCATCAATGGTGATTATGTCGCTAAGTTGTGCCATCGCTGCGTTGACGTTTCCGACAGTTAATCCATCAATTGGGCATTCGATAAGTGCTTCACAAATGGTGTTTATTATTGCCGTTCTAGATGATGTGTCTGGAAATTCTATGTAAAATTGGTCTGCTAACTCAGCGGCAAGTGCTTGTAACTGTGCAAGATTCAATGGTTCAAAACACTCTGCACATTCCTCGGGAGGGATGCCAGTAAATACACAACCAAAGCTTCCTTAATTATGCTATCTCATTGGCAGTAAGGTATGACGAAAATAAAAAAGGGGGTAGGCTACGGCACTTCAACCGTCGCACAGAGGAAACTACCCATACTTAGGGGGTTAGGAGGAGTTCCTGATGTTACTTGAGCAACATGTTGCTCTGGGGCATTGCAATTGGCTTGATTTGGCTGGTTTGTATTTACATCAGTTGTGATCGGTGGGTCAGTAATACGAGGGCTTCATGGTTGCCAAGTCCTTCAATTAGACATATTACAGTACCGACTGCAAGAGGTTCTCCTGCTTCCTGTTGACGTATTGTTATGTCCCATACGGTGTTAGTTGGACATCCAACCTCATCCGGGGGTGTGGGGCCGTTTCCATCTTGTCCGAATACCTGAGAAGAGGCAAGAGCAACCTCGTTGCGATCACCTTGAATCTGGGAATCGGTATTCTGACATCCGATATTCAATGGTAGTTCTCCATTGCCACACTCATTGATATCTGATTTTGCTTGGTTTTTACTATATGCAAAGGCATTCTCTGTCGTCGACATTGTCGATATTACGGTCGTTGCAAGTAACATTGCTGCTACTGCTGCAACCGTTACTCCTTTTTTGATATACATACTACTTTCTGTTATACATCTTTCACAATTGCTTAATACAGGTTGAATGAAATGAGTATCTCAGTTAAATCATATTTATCTTCTTCAAGAAATGTCTAATACTAGAACTGCAGAGACATTTTTGTGCGTCATCGCAGCGCCTTTCACATAAAACTATAGAAGATAAATCAGATAAGAGTAGTATAATCGGCTAACTTAATGCAGATAAACAAATCGTTCGTGAATTCGGTAGAACTATGAACACAAAACATCTTGCAGTAGTTGCAGCCTTAGCAGTCATGCTAATTGGAGCGACAGCACTTGCAACAGATGATGCATTCGCAGATAAGAAGAGACATGATGACAAAAAGAAAGGTGGATATGAAAAGAGCCAGGCAGTATCACAGGTAAATGACTGTGGCAATGGTGAATTACCACTGAACGTATTCTGTTCAAACACTGCATCACAAATACAGGGCGACGATAACTCAGCAGCGCTATCTTCATTCCAGGGATCTTAAGTAGAGTAAAATAGAAAATCACATACATACACACATTTTTTTGTATTTCAATGCCAGAACATTAGTGATAGCCGGAACGCATCAAACAAATCATCATTTGATGTTGCGTCTTTGTCTAGATATCTTATACCATTCTCCACTACAGTCCTTAACTGCAGACATTGTAGTAACTTTGGTGACTATTTATCCTGTAATCTTTCTTTAAATCCGTCTTGTCTGCTCTTAATACAGGACAAAATGATTCCAAAGTATCTAATGTTTGCAGTGGGACTTGTCGCTATTGCAACCGTAGCCGTAGCAGCAATGGAGTTAAAAGCATTGAGTCAAATACAGCAAGACGCAGATGCAAAAGGCTGCCTCAGCAACTCAGTAGCAGTAAACGCAAGCCTAGATAGATGCGTTAAACCAGACCTGCAAGCCGAAAATGTCGACGAATCAGACGAATCAGACGAATCAGACGATGAGGAAGAGGAAGACGACGAATATCAATAACAACAGAAGATATCATTCTTTATTTGATAGAATAAGTAAAATCTGAGTTATCTGATGCAAAGCGCTAGGGATGGGATTAATACCAAAACATCAGTGATAGTCTGAATGAATCAAATAAATCATCGTGACTAATTGCATCTTTATCCAAATAACCTTCGCCATTTTCCCAGACTGTACGAAGGGCAGTGATTAACTTCCCGTGTCTGGTGGCATAAATTGCTACCTGTCCATCATGGTATTCCATCAGTTCTTTTGTGCGGGCAAGCATACAGGTTTGTCCGCCAACTGATAGACTATCCTTATATGACTTAACTACTATATAC
The DNA here is from genome assembly GCA_963788755.1 of uncultured Nitrososphaerales archaeon. Classification (GTDB taxonomy): domain Archaea; phylum Thermoproteota; class Nitrososphaeria; order Nitrososphaerales; family Nitrososphaeraceae; genus TH5896. The sequence continues at coordinate 164,793 of CAWBHQ010000025.1, read as the reverse complement.
AGTTCAATATCGACATGGATATGTCAGTTTCCTGAGCCATATGGATATGGATACATTCTTTTGCAATTTTGAACAGTCAATCTCATACCAATTTCACACTCAGGGCTTTGGTACTTGCTAACTAGTAACCAAGATTTGGTTGAATGAAATCTTTTCTATCAGCGATTCCTAGGGTGACAGGTGCGGTTAAGTAAAATATTATGCTATTTTACCTTTATTTGAAAGTTTACATATCATTTTCTCTTTACATGAAATTCTTTATTTTATATCCGGAAGTGAATATATTCATACGGGTCTATAGTCTTCGCATGACCAATAAACACGACAGAAGATTGAATGTAGTTATGAAGAGAACTGAAGGGATATTCTTAACATTGGCATGCCTAACAAAACAGCATCGTCAATGCACCGGTACCGTCGATGATGTTACTTGTCAATGCAACTGTCATCTCTATTATACTTCAAGAACTCCCCCCCATTACTAACTAGGCTATCCTGCAGTTACGAATACCTCCATTTTCGACTCGAATCAATGATAGGGGATATAAATAGGGATATGTTGAGCATGGAAATGTATAGGACAAGTATGCTCTTGCCAGTGGAAAGTGCGATATTAACAAGTGTAAATAAGTAAATGCCGGAACTTCAAAGATGCACCTTCTCTATTCTTCAACTGCTGTTCACAACTGGAAATTAAATCTGATAAGAGTAGTGGTTCCGACTAACTCAATGCAGATAAATCAACTGATGATTAATCTACTAGGACATCCAATGAATAATAACAAGAAAATATTAGGAGTAGGCGCAATAGCAGTAGTTGCAGCAATCATGATTGCAGCATCAACTGTCAGCATGGATGATGTATACGCAAAAAAGAGATATAGTCAGGGCGACTCTCAATCCTCTGCTTCTGCTAACGAGTGTGGTCCAAAAGGTGGACAGAGTGTCAACACATTCTCAACGAACTGTTTGAACGACCCCGACCAGATTCAAGACAGTGATGGAGCAGCAGTAATCTCAAACCCATCGCAAAACAGCAACGCAACAAACTAAAGTAGTTCACATCATTCATTCACTTTTTTTGTTCTGGATGTCAGTTAATGCCAGAACTGCAAAGACACTTCGTAGGATGTTCGATATGATTAAATCACTATGAGGTGCAATTAACCAATAATGACTTTTTGTAAAGGCATGTGTGGCAGACTGTACAACAGGATAAGATCGCCTCATTCAAATTATAAGTATGGGCTAATGTGTAAAACATGCCAGATTAGAGTAGAGACTCGTGATAAAGTATGTCGTTGCTGTCATACTAGGTTTAGGGTTGGTACCAGGTAGATTGGTCAATCATTATCGTCAGTGACAGAACTGCAAAGACGCTTACAGATGTAGACAGTAAGCATATGCATATGAGACCTCTAGTTGCTAGTTAGTTAGTTAGTTGCTAACCCAATATGCAGAGACATCTTAACTAGTAACATAGACAACTAGAAAAAATAATGGGTTTAGACTAGCCTACTACTTTTTTCCAGCATCTAATATTCTGTCGATTGCTCTTCTGTCTATTCTTCCAGCCTTCCACAACTCTGAAAGTAGTTGATTTAGAAGCCTTGTTAGATTAGAGTTCTCTGGAATGCTTACATGTCCTTCTGCTGCACTCATACATGTCTGGTATGTGCGGAGGTACCCTAATAACTAGATGCTTTAACCAGTGGCAAAGGTAAGACGACCATTGCTTATTGAGACAAGAAAAATAATAAGCATACTTCTTTTTTGTGTGAGGTGATGGAATGCCATCTGTTACGTCGTAAATAGTGGCACGTTCGTCTTTACTCATGAGGCGATGACTAACCTTATATGATTTAGTAACTATATGCATGTCACTAAGGACATGGATATGTCAGTTTCCTGTTCATCATGTCGTAGGAAAGTTCAAGATTTTCCAGTGTTCTGTTATATGTGCGATGACTATTTCTGCTCTGAAAAATGCCACGACGACGCTCATAAGGTTCAGTGGAAAAAGCATTAGTTGGCTTAAGAGGGGAGCATTGCCAGAGTTCTGAGGCTAAAATTTCAAGGATCCTGTTAATCTCCCCCATTATGAGAGAATGGTGATCGAGAACCACTAATCCTACCGTAAGAAAATATTTTCTGTTGAAAGCTTGAATGGATAAACATAATAGAAAGCCAGGTAGAAGCTGGATATGATTTGAGTTCAAATATCTAGAGAAAGATAAGTGAAAGATTTTAATTCATCGATAATGCATCATATCGGCATGTCCTACCCTGACAATCCAAACGCAGAGAAACCCTCTAAGCCTAAATGATGGTCGGCGTAAAAGACCATCGAGACAGGAATTGAAAGAACAGAAGAATATTGAAAATCAGGAAAGATTGGCCCATTCTACTGAAACATTAGAGACAATCAAAAAGGATATTCAGATCCCTAAAAGAATTAAAAGGTTGATAACTGAAGCAAACTTAATGCTAAAGGATGAAAATAATGGTAGTATGTCAGTTCGTGCTCCTAATGCTATAAGCATAATGGAAGAGCTCACGTATAGTAGGCATGTACAATCGCATATCCGGACGAAGATCTGGGATGTTGTATCTTCGCTTGAGGCAATAAGGGAAGCATGATAACAAGTAGGCTACGTATGGCACTTTATCCTGATCTCTGATATCGTTAGTCACTCTTTTCTACCGGTTTTACTTGTTCCTTCTTGTTTATTTCAGTACAGAATCTTCTTTATGCGACAATTGAAAAATCAACAAGATATAGCATACAAGACGATCATCATTACGGGGCAGCTGAAATTAACTCTTTCAAGTTGCTATCAGAATCTTATAATAGATCATCCTCTTGTGAGATAGGATGAACTTCGAGCAGTGGTGTAGGTTAGATGAGATGCTCTATGCCTGCCAAACAGATGAAGAGTGCAAGCAATATGCGGGATTAGATCATGATGAAGGACTCATAGTACAGCTAGCAGAGATGAGGCTACTGAATTCAAAGAAGTATATTGAGTTATTTCCAAACAAAGTTGAGTCATTATTTCTCGGCGCCGTCGAAGATATCGCCTATTCTAAAACAAAAACCCAAGAACTTGAAATTCATCGCTTGAGAAATACAGATATTGTTTCGAGAAAACACATGTTCCAGGGAGTTCCCGTAAATTGGAGTAATTGGAGACAGTTTAACAGCCACGAAAAGGAAGATTCAAAGAGACAAGAGGTTTTCGACGAATTCATTAGGAAAACAGAAAAGATATCGCCAATAGTTGAATCTAGATTTTCAATGATAAATCAATCATATGCTGAATATTCAGAGGTCGCTGAATCGAACCTTGGGTACAGATTAACTCCCCTCTCAGCTTATATGACCAATGAGAATTTCAGACATGATTCACTTCTTGAGTTTGTGAAATCATTGGGAGAGAAGGCAAAGATTCCTTTTCGCAAAGCCTTACGAAATACAAGCAAGGAACTGTTGAATAGGGATCCTGAATATTACGATGATTTTTATTTTTTTAGAAATCGAATTTATTCTGATATCGAAGAAGCCTTTCGAGTACTTGGATCCTGTAGATGAGGTAAAGAGGACACTCAAATCAATGAATTTTAACCTAACTAATATTCAATTTGATACTGAAAACAGAAAAGACAAATACCCGTCTCCAATCTGTTTTTTTGTAGAGATTCCTTCTGACGTACGTGTACTTTACAAGAAGGAAAGTCCCTATTTCGATTTTCAAGGCTGTTTGCACGAAACGGGGCATGCGATCCATGCAACTTCAATTGACAACGACTGCAGTTACTCTGAGAAGTATCGAATTTCTATGGGCATAGCCGAGATATTTTCTATGTTTTTTGAGAGGTTGTCTAGGAATCCTTCTTACCTCAATTCTCTACGCTCTAAGGTTAAATGTGACATCCTCATCGACCGAATAATTGCCAAGAACAATTTCATGGACCTCTTCTTCGTCACCTTCTACACTGCCAATACCCTAATGAAGATCGAGTATTGGGAGAAGAACCTGAATAAAGACGGAGCGTCTGATCTTTATTCTAGGCTGATCCGGGAATATTTGGGGTTTGACATGCCCGGACAATATTGGCTTTTGCATCATATCTTACCTGAAGCAATAATGTATGTCCCAAGTTATCTTGTTGCTGCTGTGAGAGCATTTGAACTTGAGAAATATGTCATTGCTAAATTCGGTGAGAAATGGTGGAAGGAGAAAGAAGGCTGGAGAGGAGTTAGAAAAATAATGAACCCAGGTGCGAAATTGGATATATCAATCTTTTCTAGTCTTGACACTGTCGGTTATCTGAAAGAGTTGTGCGCTGTTCAATGAACTCACCAGCCCAAATGAATCAGGTACCTTTCCTACATATTTTTTAGCTAGGTTTTCAGGATTGGAAGTTGTTCGACTTCACTTAGCGCTTGAGTTAGCTGTTCAGCAGTTTGATTACCGTATATCAACAAGATTCTGTCATCATCTTTTAATATATAGTCACCTAGCAATGAGGGAGACTCTAGTTCTCTTCCATTAACGTATGCGCGGAGTTCTTCAGTCCCATTTGTACAGTATTCTTGCTCTTGACCCTGCTGTTCACCCTGTTGACTAGCAGTACCTTCTGAAATGGACAAGCAATTACCCTCAAGATTCATATTTTCACTCCTTAGGAATTCACCAAATGGTACTCTATCAGTATGTCTATGTAAAGTGAATCCGTCTCCTCCTTCAACATGAATGAGTCGCGACTGGACCTGATATTGGGGTTGACTAAAGTCAATAGGACTACCATTTACATTAACAACAAAAGCTGCGTGCTCATGCGCGGAGCCAACTGTGCCGAATTTATTTATCTCCGACGAATATCTCGTACCAGAGATAACCAAGACCGCAACTACTGGGCTATAATGGGTATTATTATCATTAAATATTTTTGCCGCTTCTTCTTCGAAGCATCCAAATAGCTGCCGCTTCTCTTTTTTTTATCTTTCACCTTTGAACTCCCGCTACTGGAACCGCTTTTTTTCTTCCCAAACAAACTAGATACGACTCACACTATTTTAGCTCTGGGTTATATGTACCTATGGAGTAAAAAACTTTGCTAATCGGTTGAAAATCAAATTTTAACCTGCATATTGTCCAAAATGTTCTTGTGATGACTACAATATACCTATTCCCATCCCATTTCTCTTCCTGCTAATTATTGGATACCCTCCTAGGCTATTAGAGCATTGAAATAATCTTGACATATGCAACGCTTATGTTTATATCGGTTATTCGAGAGGAATTTAGATCTTAAAGCGGACTGAGCACGACCGCAGCCTTAGGCTTGTGATAGTACTGATCGTCTACAATACATGTCCTATAGTATGGTAACTGCTATTAGCTAATGCATCTTGTCTTGAGGAACATATTCTCAGTGGTGTTCAGAATGTTCAGATAGTTATCATCTATAACTTGAGCCGCGAGAATTGAGAGGGATAGAGAGAGAAAATTTCGTCATAGTCATGTTTGGAATGAGTTAGAGCAATTGAAGAAGAGCGCGATACTCAGTGCTTGGGATTGAAAATAGAGATAGAGATACCTATTGAAGCATAACAACTTATCGAATTCAAATAAAGCAATTCACAGAGCTTCAAATCTTAAAATCCCAGTGTCATTTTATATACCTCTATAAGTAATAGAGAGATATGAGTGGTAATTTTGGTCCAAAATAGCTTTCCTATGAAGGAATGGCATATTCAACATATGGAAAAGACTGTTATCAAATACATAAAGGGACTTCCTGAGAATGCCACTGCCTGGGAAAAAAGGCAACATAGGCGATATGGGGGAATAACAAGAGTCTGCAGGCAAATAAATTATGATATTAAGCATGGTGTAACTAATGAACAGGTGCTTGAACTGCTAGAAGTTATAAAAACCGATTCATCATATCTCGATCTAAGGAATGATGTGGATAGTATGGATAGATTGGCTGAGATTGAGAGTCTGTTTGTTCACACGACGCAAACCCTTGCAAGTCCAAGATATATTATGGAATAATATTCCAGGAACAGTAAAATAGATAAATGCGAAGTATAAATGTGCATTTCTCTCGTAGAAAGATTTCGGTTAGAAAGGTTAGATTTTCGCTTGAGAGTGACTTTTTAGTGTATGGATTCCCTTAATAATTCCTCTATTTGGTTATATGCCAGAAATTAGTAACCTATAGCAGTAACGTACTTTCAATATCTTACCTCTGTCAGTTACATCCAATAGTGACTCTCCCATAGTAACTATCTAAGGTGATTATCTAACATTTTATTTAGAGAATAACAACATTACTACCAAACAATATCTTAGAAGAGAATCAACAGAAATATTGTGAATTCAAATTCTAAACACGTTAGTTGTTTGATGCTATCTTCTCCATTTGTCTGCCTTTCACCGTTCGTAGTACAATACAATTACAATTTATGAGCATCTCTGGGAAATGGAGAGCTGGGACTCTACTAGGCTAATTTTATCTAGCTATAACCTGTGAGGTGTATTGACAAGTGACTCCCATATTGAACGGAACAGATTCATGAAATTAGAGTATCTAACCCTAATTTTGTTCGGAGCAGGTGAGTTAATTTATGACGTGCTTCTAAACATACGCTATCGAGATCAGAATATGGAGTTACTCAATTTCGTTCATTATTTGCGCGAAAAGTAAGGTAAAACTACTTGGTCTTTAACCTATAAACAAAATCAAATCAGTGGCCATGGCCTTTCAACATCTGAAATATGTGCAGGATACCAGGGAACAATGAATCTAAAGATTCTCGCACGCCTCTCACACTCCCAGGGAGGTTCACAATCACGGTACTCCCTCTTACTCCTCCGATACCTCTAGAGAGCATCGATAGCGGAGTCCTTCTTTGGCCGTATGCCCTCAATGTCTCACTTATCCCATTTACTGGCTTTTCAATCACATTAGCAGTAGCTTCGGGAGTTACATCTCGTGGACCAACTCCAGTCCCCCCACTTGTGAGCACTATATCGACTCCCAAATCATCGCATAGCCTGACGAGCTCAAACTCGATAACCTTTTGCTCATCTGCCACTATTTTATACTCCTGTACCTCCATACCGTATTCAGCGAGCCTTTCGAGGATGACCTTACCTGATTTATCTTCAATTCGACTCCTTGAGTCGCTCAATACTAATACGGCAACTCGAAGTGTCCTGTCGAAGGTTTGGAAGAAGGAATTCAACCCGCCAGATTTTTCAAGGAGTTTGATAGATTCAATTTCCAAATTATCGTCTACAGGTTTTAACATATCATAAATAGTTAGAGCTGCTACACAGGCTCCTGTAAGCGCTTCCATTTCAACGCCTGTCTTATCGACGTTTTTCACAGTGACACTAATATAGATCCTCCCTTCCGCCATCACGTCAAAGTTTACTGCAATATGATCAATGGATATAGGATGGCAATAAGGTAATAGATCCCAAGTCCGTTTGGCTGCCATGTTTGCTGAAATTTTTGCAGCATCAAATATATTGCCTTTCGGTATTTTTTCATCATTTACAAGCGTTACTGTGATTGGGGATACTTTAACAATGGCTTGAGTCTACAGCCGTTCTATAAGTATCTGGCTTATCACTTATATCATACATCCCACTCTTGGCCATTTCATAGCTTTCCTAAAAGTTATTTCTCTGTCGGGAGTATAAGTGTACCTCCTAACCATTTATTACCTTTATTAGTTATTTCCATCTTCCAAATAGGAACCCTAGACTTTACATTATCTATTATGTATCCGCAGCATGCAAATGCTTCCTTTCTATGTTTTGCTGAAACGACAATGATCACACTTACTTCGCCTACGTTCAAAGTTCCTATCCGATGTAGAATTGTAATCTCTTCTATCTCCCATTTTTGTCTAGCCTCAGCTTCAATATCAGAAAAAATTTCTTCTGCCATTGTATCATATGCTTCATAATTTAATTGTGACAATTTGATATCTTCACTATTACATTCTCTAACAGTTCCAAAGAATATGACTGTTCCACCAATAGAGGTATTTTGGCGATCGACTAGTAACCTAGTTATATCAATGACTTCAGACGTTAAATAGCCCAGATAAAGACTCACCCACCACTAATCGGAGGTAATACTGCTAATTCATCGGTCTTACGAATCATTTTTGTATCATCTACTGCCCTTCGATTGATCGATATTGCGAACTGGGCGTTGACGATAGATAAGATTGGATAGAATTTGTAAAGTTTTTGCCGAAGATCTCCGACACACATGTTGTCATTCCAATCTATCTCAATTCTATTGGAGCCCAAGAGGTCCTTGACTGAACCGTATAATCTTAGGTCTATTTTAATTCCAGTTTGTGCTATCAAGTCTAAAATTCGACTCCCATCATCATCACATGTTCCAAATTGGATCGTATCCAATTGACAATCATAATATATATATTCCAATTGGTCTTGGTTGCCCAATTGATAATAAGTGGTAAATACTGATGGATAGTTCTGAAATATCCAACCGGTAGTCAATTGCTTGCAAAGTATATAGAAAGACACCCTCAGATCTGAATTCGAATTATCGGGGCTGCCTTTCAACAACGTCTAAAGCGGGACTGAATTACTTGTGCATGGAGTCTACTACGCACGTCGATGAAATTGAACTATTAATATTGAAAATTGACAACTATGTTCCGAATAACTGATCATTATATGTCAGGTTCTTTCATCTTCCTTTATTTTTCCAAGAATGGTCATGTAGTTTCCTGGATGTTCTTGAATAGAGTAACCTCCACAACTTCACCTCTTCTTAGCTTACTACCGCGAATGATCCGACCATCCACAATTACTATCCCGTTTGAATTTGTCAATGTAGTAATCAGGCTAGGACCGCTGGCGCTAACTGGTCTGGCGAGGAACACGTCATTATCGCGATAAACTATAACCCGTAAGAATGTCAGAAAATCCTTGTGAATCCTAATGTCTTCAGTAATCTTCACCTTTAATATCGCTTTTACTGGTCCCTTCGTTCCCAATAGCTTGGACAATATTGGTAATCCGAACACAGAAAAAGCGGCAAAGGCAGAAACTGGAAAACCTGGACAGATGATAACCGGGGTATTTCTCACAATTCCAAGCCCAGTAGGAGAGCCTGGTTTCATAGCTACTCCATGAACCACAAGCCCAGGTTTTCCCAGCCTGTCTACAAGCAAAGGTGTAAAGTCCTTTTCTCCTACTGAAGCTCCACCAGATACAACGATCATATCCAGGTTTAGTGCTAATTTTAATATCTTAAATATCGCATCTGGATCATCTTTGCACAATCCTAAATCCACGGATTCTCCGCCAGCATCTCTTACTAAACAAGAAACCATGTATCTATTGCTTTCAAAAATGCTTGCATCATTTAGTAGACGGGTTCCAGGTTCTGTAAGTTCGTCTCCGGTTGCAAGTATACCAACCCTAGGCTTTTTAACCACATGGATCCTATCAAAACCCATGGATGCAATTAAGGCCACATCTTGGGGAGTAATCCATGTTCCCTTTCTCAGGACTAGTTGTTTTTCTGCAACATCGCTACCTTTGTAAGAAACATGATCACCTCGATTGACAGGTTTGGAAATCTTGACTAGTCCATTGCCTACAGAGATGGTATCCTCAAACATGATCACAGAATCTGCACCTTTAGGAATTTTTGCTCCAGTGGCTATTTCAAGCGCTTGCCACTTCCTTATGCGGTGTAACATGGCCCCTTGTCCCGCAAGGCCCTTACCCATTATTTTAAGATGAATCGAAGAGCGACGCGATGCGTTAATTGTATCAGATGAAGATATCGCAAAACCGTCCCTATCAGCTCGATCGAATGGAGGAACACTCATAGGAGAATACAGGTTTTTCGCAAGTACTCGCCCATTAGATTCTAATAAATATACGTATTCTACCCTATCTGCATTCATTTTTGGAACTTTAAAGGACGAAAATAACCTAAACAGAGCATTCTCCACCGAGATGAAGTTCCTCGGTTTTTTTTTAGATCTCAGGATACTATCCAATCACGTTAAAAGTAATGTACGCCGGCCAATAAGTTTTTGTTTTAAAAAGCAGTTTTCCAACTCGTAGGGTCTCAATCATGGCTCAACCCTTTGATTTAGAATTAACCAAACATTCTCAGTACTAGACGTGTCGGTATAGGCAAGGGGTAGAAATTCGCTTTGGATCTCGAATTGGCCGCTTGCTGCATTTGTAATTATAGCTATTCAAAGAGGTCAAAAAAATATGAATGATGAGAATTTATCTAGCTGAGAAGGAAGAAATGTCTGAACTACTCCGATATCTTTCCAAGCTTTGGCCATTCCGAAACAAACTGAATGAAATATTGTCTCCTACTGATTTGTGCTCCTGGATATATGCCAATAGTTGCTCAAACCGATCTACAGAAATCCCATCTACCGCAGTTATGATATCTCCTCCAAGTATTTCCCCATATTCATTTGTGTCACTTCCATGTAAGCCTGCTAAATCCGCAGTGCCATCCCTCTGTATTTTACTTACGAATACGCCATGCATACCCGTTGGTATATTTGTAGAGTTGATCATACGTTGAATCAAGTCCGGGGTGAGTGTTTCCCCAATGATCCCGATACCGGGGTGAAGATAATAACCATCCTCAACAATTGATGTAGCGACTCGATTGACTATATTTGAGGGAATGACTGCCGTCATCCCAGGGAATTGTCCTAAAGGCACCCCCTCAGGGTTTAACCTACCATAAATCATTCCTATGACTTTTCCAGATGTGTCTAACAGTGGTCCTCCCGAGTTGCCAGGATTCACCGTTACGTCAGATTGTATGATGTTAGGTATAGAGAATCCGCCTGCGGGAAATGCTAATACATAATCAGTTTTACTTACCAATCCACCGGTCATAGACGGTCCTGTTGAGCCAAAATTGTAACCGATAGTTACGACTGGATCCCCAACACGCAATGCGCTTGAATTACCCATATTCACTGGTCTAAGGGTATTGTTAGCAGTCGATAATTGGCTTTGTATTGTAGAAGTCGTAGTTACCGTATTTTCAATTGGAGCAGTTGAATTCAGTTCTAAAATTGCTACGTCACTGAATGGATCTGCTCCCAATAACGTCGCCGGATACCTTTCCCCTTCACTAGATATTACATCTACATTTTGGGCCCCTGATAATAAGTGATAAGCGGTAATAATGTGTCTATTATCACCAAAAACATAACCGGTGCCCAGTTCAGTTAGATTTTGTATCTGGGGATTAAACAGATTTGTAGGTATCGTATTCATGACGCTCACTGTTGAATGCTTAAGTTCATCAAATAGCATCTGTGGAGAAATTGACATATTGCTTTCTTGTGGAGAAGCAAACGAGAAATCCTGGGTGTAAAAGATACTTGAAAATACAGCCATGGTCAACAAGACATAGATACAACAGCATTTCTTGTTCAGAATTAACACCCTCGTCCAAAGGTATGGGGGTATTTCCCTGTTATAAGTCATTAAGAGCGTGGATGAAATTTTTTGGCTGTATTAATTATCACCGAAATCACAAAATAATACATAGATTAGAGGTCGAGGCTCTAAGTGAGAAGGCATATGACTTTCTGAGGGTCGTAAATCAAAAATTATCTTTATTGCATTCCTTGCAGGATTGCTTTGACCCATATACCTTCATGAATAGGTAACCCTTTTCATAAAGTGTAGTACTAGAATCAGTAACGGCGTCCATTACAAACTGAGATATACAATCACTTTCTGTGATTGAATATGAGTATCACTGTTACGAACGACAGCAAATAATTCCTTTGACAACGTTGCTGTATTAATGCCGTCGTCAAGATAATTAAAGCGTTAACTAATGGAAAATAATAACAATTGTAGTCTATCGACTCCTCACTAAAACATGTAAAGTACCCCCTCCAAGATTCAGGATCGCGGTTTCGTAAAGTCATGTTCTAATTTATTGTGCAAAACCTGTACATTGGTAATAATTTATGGAGCTCCTTATTAATTCGAATTTATTCTTTATTCTTAAACGAATTAATTTAAACTAGAGAAAAACAGATTGATCCTTTAATCTTAAGTATTGTAATAATAGCTATGGATATGGTATATTCATTATCATAGTATCACACGTACTACGTAGTGCATTGGCTATATTAAGAACCTTAATTTCATGTTATCTTTACGTGTTTAGCCTCCTAAACATTGAACAATACAATAGCGGAGCCGGAGACCTCATATTGGAAAGCTCGGTTAAATGGGCTGGAAATGGCACGGCAGTTGATCCACACAAACCCCGGAGATAGCAATTTTTTTGAATAAATGAGGAGACATCACAGTATTATTAGGGAGTACCTTGGCCATGTTTGTCCGGAACTCAGGTTTATCAAATGCCTGCTTAAAATGCGCTACAGATTCCCATACCACATAATTAATGAATGTAGAACTCCCAGCAATTCCTTGGTGCAACTGAGCGGAAATGGATCCAGGTTGCTGCTTAAAGACCTTGGTAGTCTCGGCAAAGACTTTTAGAAACTCCTCGACCTCATCAGGACTCACGTTGAACTTGTTCATTAAAATGACTGGCACAACCTCAGTTTCGAATTGTTTACCGAGTGTTATAGTGTCATCCATTTCGGTAATTTTTACCATAACTTGTTCTACTGGCAATAATATTTCAGTATTTGGTGACCTACCTTTGTGAAAAAAAATTTCGGATTCAATTCCATAAGCGATCATAATGAATTATTGCTTCCCGTCCATGTCGCTTTTGATCAACATGCGATAATAGCCCCTAACCCTTTGGTGAGGAGGCAGACTGATACCTATCTAGTACGCCTTGGGATCCAATGATGATAAGAATTGTATTCTGATGGGAATAGCAAACTGCTACCACTCCGGGCTCTATCAATAGTTATTGTGATTGACATTAAGTCGAGGACCTACCTTGCGCGGAATTCAAAGATAATGTAAGTAATGAAATTTAATGTCTTTAATGATAGTATTGAAGTTATGTCCCTTTCATCATCAAAAAGATACCTACTTTACCCCATTTGATACTAACATAAGGAATCAAGTCACTTGTTGTTTTTTCGAAGTGGCATCATTCTCTTTTGTCTGACTTTGCTTCTTGCCCCTATTCTTTGGCTTTTTGCTTTGCAAGTACTTATTCAAAACCATTGTAAGTTCTTTCACATTCTCTGAATGAGTAGACCTTCTTAATTTGTCAACCGGGATGTGATAGGCCCTAACTTTCGATATATTTTGATTTCTCATACCAATTTTTGCACATGCCTCCGCAACCTCCTTTTTAGAATAGCCTCTACCTCTCCTTCTACGCGGTACACCTTTGCGATTGGTGATGACGAATGATTTTTCCTCGTTAGTCACTCGAAGCTTCCCCAAATTAGGCTTCCGCTTATCCAATTCGGCTTCCCCTGAATCTATAGAGCTCATGTTTCGATCTAAATTGCAAGCTTATAAAAAGGATTTGGCCTCGTACTACCATGATCCTCGTAAAATAGAAATTGTGCGTTCAATTCAATCTATCGAAATTTTCGCGGTTAGTAGACCCACTTTTCTGAATACTTGATGTCTCGCTAATTCGAGAGAATCTAACATTGATCCTCTTGTCAATCTAATAGTATCTGTATCGTAGAGGAAATGTCTATCCCCAGCATTTGTCAGAGCTAAAAGAATCCTAGCAATTTGAGAACAACAACACTAAACCCACCTATCATTGCAGCTCCGACAAGAAAAACATCCCACTGTTTTACAAAATATGATAGCAAATGTATTCTACTTCTAGCTTCATCACACGTTGCCATACTTATGTTTTTTGCAAAATCTACACAGTAAATAGACTATCTTGGGCCAATTGCTAAGACCGAAGACTATTCGTAGATATTCTATAGAAGGGACCCAAGATCTTTAGAGAACAGTATTCTTGTTACTAAATCATATTCTCGATCGAGATAATCGGTCTTTTTACCTTTCGAAGCTAGGGTATCCTCAAATGCTTCATTTCTGAAAAGCAATACAGAACTAAATCGGACCTTCTGTTGCTGATAGTTATATTCTATGGCTAGAGTATTAAAAAGAGAATTATATGGCATTAGGGAATATCGACAAGTAATGGATCAGAACAAGGTAATCAATTATATTTCACCTGACGCCAAGCTAGGTAAGAATGTCAAGATCTGGCACTTCTCATACGTGGGAAGTAATACGGAGATTGGCGACAACGTAAGTATTGGGTCTCTGACTCATATAGATTATAACGTCAAAATCGGAGAGAACACTAGAATAGAAGGTTGTGTTTACATTCCGCCATTAACAGTTATTGGAAAAAATGTATTTGTGGGCCCTGCTGCGGCATTCACTAATGATCCATATCCTACAAGTCCCAAAATGGCAGGTGTTATCGTGGAGGATGGAGCCATCATAGGCGGGAGGGCGGTCATGAAACCTGGGATTCGGGTGGGAAAGAACAGTGTTGTTGCAATGGCAGCAGTAGTTACTAGAGATGTCCCTTCTGATACCGTTGTAATGGGCCATCCTGCTAGGATCAAATATTCCCGGTCTGAGTACGACCTAAAGAAAGAAAAATGGAATTCTTCACAAAGTCTAGCAGAGTAGGACGGATGAGGCTTGAAGATGTCTGAGCCCTTCATCAAAGTTAGATAGCAAATCTCGACTTTTTCATATCCTCATTTTAATCTTCATAAATCGTGCAAGTCCAGTGCTAGAATTTATCTATAATGACCTCTTTCTTCCTACTTCGAATTCTGGATCTCAAAATTTACGTATTCTGCTCCGGACCATATTTTAGGATCTGGATTCTTTCTCATCAGAAGACTAGATGTTGAACATCAATTGGATCTATCAAATGTTTAGAGGTATGACTCATTGTGAAATTCCCTACTATCTGAGGTTGCTCTAATTCCAGACTTTCATCTTTTTGGCGCAATAAACCTGCTTTACCTCAAAATCAATGATCAAAATCTGCACCTCCATTAACAATCTTAAGGTCAAAACCGAAGACAGCTCCTCTCGCACGCGGATTGTTCCTAGCCCATATTCTCCCACCCTGAGCTTCGACCAAGTTCTTACACAGGTAAAGTCCAAGACCTGTTCCATCATAAGAATTAGTAGAAAACATAGTGAAGAGATTAGCTTCTATTCTAGGATCGATTCCTTCTCCGTAATCAGTTACATTAACTACTGCGAACTTATTATCCCCCTCGCTATGTTCACTCAAAGTTACCTCGATTTCTCCTCCTTCTTTTCTTGAAAATCTTACTGCATTATTTAACAGGTTTGAAATTATTTGCATAAGCCTACTCATGTCTGCTTCCACTACTATATTTGCAGGGTCACCATCTACGTTGGGACGATACAATAGCCTTACCTGCCTTGTGCGATCCTCCTTAATGACTTCTGTTCGATATTCTTTTACCATTGATAGTAACAAATTATGGATTCTCACAGGTTCCTTGTTTAGCTTGAGCATATTACTTTCAATTCGAGTTACATCAAGTATATTCTCAGTTAACTTCCGGAGTCTCTTTGCATTTCTAAAGATTACTTCTAAGTATTTATCAAGATCTTTGTCTTTATTTTCCTTCACTACAATTTCAGAAAGCCCTAAAATTGGTTGTATAGGAGTTCTTAATTCGTGTGCCGCTATGTTAATGAATTCCTTTTGTAATTTATTGTTGCGTTCCAGTTGGGTGTTTACTTCTGTCAATTGTTTATTCGAGTCATGCAGCTCCTTAGTTCGCTTACTCACCTCATTCTTAAGGGAATTATTCCATTTAATTAGAAAGATCATGAGCACAATCACTCCGGCTAAGGTAGCAGCAAAGAGTGAGAACAATTTTACTCTTTCAATGAAAAGAGAATTCTCCAAATCAGAATATAGACTATTTGTTGGAGTCACTGCCTGTACGAAGAATTCAGGGCGCCCGTTTACCGTTATTGGTTCTTGGGTTGTAATCCTCTGCCCTCTTCCGTAGTCATACACCCCAAAACCTGAGTTACCCTGTAAAAGGTTTTGAGTGAGGTTATTCAATACCTTATTCCTGGCTACAAAATCCTGAACAAATTCTCCAAAGAAATTTTGTCCGAGGAGACCTGCATTGCCAGGATTAGTTATGATGTTACCCGCTTTATCGAACACTACTAAAAATTGTTCATCGAGGTCTTCTAGATTACCATACGCCGAGAAGAATGGGACGGTTGATATAGAAGCTCCCACGATCCCTAATCTCTCACTTGTCTCTCTATCAAGTATTGGAAAGGTGATAAACATTTTGTATATGCCTTGTCTCTCAAAGCCACCAGAAAAATATGGCGCCTCAGTTTTGGTTCTTGTGTCCTTAACCCATTGCCTCTGAGACAAGTCGTCACCAGCCTTCAAGTCTGTATCATCTGTTGTCGAATTTGGGCCTGGCATAGCCAAAGTCACTATATTGTTGCTATCAAGTAGAAAAACGTCATTAATCTCAGCTCCATATCTTTGCAATTTGTCGTCAACGAGCCTGGTTGTTTCATCTGAAGCAAAGTCTCCGCTTTGAAGTAGATCAGAATTTGCAAGACCGTCTAATACAGATACTAGAATCCCAAGATCAGAGCTGATGCTTTGGGAGATGCTATTAGTAACTTCTGCCTGTCTGTCAATCTGCTGGTCGTATATATTTTTCCTAACGGTTGACTCTGTAAAGTTTTGAAGAAAAACCAATAAAATCAATGAGGAACTTGCAATGGCAAATACCACTATGATGCCTATCAGAATTAGTCTTTCCGTTTAGAGCCTCCCTCTTGAATCTACATCCAGTAGGTAATGTCGCGGATTACTTTAACATTTCCACTTCGTTATAGTAGCATTACAAATGTGTGTCAGAAAACATGGAAGGTTTCTACCCTGTCTTACTGAATCAACCAGTGTAGGAAGCACATTGATGATGCTAAGTTAAACATAAATATATTTACCATACCCCTATTTGGCAATGCCCTATGAGGTTCTCTCATTCCCGCATCTGAATCGGCATTCATTATTCTTAGTATTCTTTGCCCTTTCAGTTTTCATCTTTTGTTTACAAATAAATGATTATTTGTCTTTTTATAATCAATTATTTATAGGTAATTTTGAATGGCCCTTTGATGCAAAAGCAGAATCACCCTTCTTCATGCCATACTCGCATTCATTAGCATTCGCATCTACTGGCGGAATGAATTCATCTGATTTGGTTAACGGTAGCGGGGGATCAGAGGACGACAATGGAACAGAAATTATATTGAGAGGCCTTCTCACGGATTTGGGCGACAAAGGGAGGTGGAAATCATTGTTAGATGAGGGTCTGGAAAAACTGCAGGAAGAATATCCTGACAAAAATATTTCTCTTGAGTACCAGGAGCTGCCAACGAATGATACTAGGGAAGAATTTCTCCGACTAATGGCCAATAAATCAACACTAGATTTTGTATCCGTCGATCAGATTTGGTTAGGTGAATTTGCCAGCAAGGGCTTCCTTTCTAACTTGACTGACTACGTAGATAGTTGGGGAAGGGCACCAAATTGGTACCAGCAACATTGGGACGGCGGAACTTATAATGGAACGGTATACGGTATTTGGACATGGACGGACGTAAGAGGCTTATGGTATTGGAAGGATTTGCTTCAACAAGCACAGGTTAGTGAAGATGATCTAAAAACCTGGAATGGCTACGTTGAATCTGCACAGAAGTTAAACCAGAAGTTCAAGCCTAATGGAATGAATGGAACCATTCTATTTGATACTTATTATTCTCAAGATCTGTGGTTTCCCTACTTGTGGATGCTAGGAGGAGACATTGTGCAACTCAAGGATAGGCATCCGACTAAGGGAACGTATTGGTTTCCCGCTTATAACGGCACAGAAGGAATTCAGGCCCTAGGCTTTATTAAAGATCAAATTGATGCTGGGGTGAAACCAGATAGTCTGCCAGCCAGCGATAGATTTGAATTTGCTCAGAAAAAAATTGCAATGATCCTCGGAGGTTCATGGATGCCCGGATTCTTTGCAGGTCAGAAGAGAGCCGACATTGAAAATATGATAGGATTTGTCCCTATATTTCCGGTGCCAAGTCTTGATACGCAGTCAAGTACATTAATGGGAGGATGGGAACTGGCCATTCCAAACACATCCAACCACAAGATGCTTACATGGGAATTGATCGAGGCAATCTTAGAACCGGATACCCTTGGACCTTGGATTCAACAGTACGGCTACTTGCCCACTCAGATTCCTCTTGGTCAAGGACTAATTCTCAACCAATCAGCTTCTGAGCTACCGTACTACGATACCTTGATATCTATGATTCCATTTGGCAATATAAGACCAAGTATACCAGAGTACCCAATTATTGCAGGACACCTTAATGAAGCAATCCATCGAATTTATTCTTCCAATGCTTCTAACACAAGTATAGGTACTATTCTAAATGAAGCGGCCATTAAATCGGCAAGTGCTCTAGGCTGGTAGGCTGTTGTTAGAATACAAGCAATGAATCTAGGGACCGTTTCTAGCTTGTCCATAGGCGTTAGAAATTACTTTTAGTAGACTGGCAGGTTCAACATCGAATTGGCCATCCCCATAATAACTCCTTAGAATTGAATCGCTCTGAATATGTTAATGAATCGTAATAATAGTAATATGAATTTGCATCCTCCTAAAGTCCTATAGGCAATTGATGTAAGAACTAGACTACTGTACTATTTTGTCTACCTTATTTTCATTTTATCGTTCATATCCACATGCACTACAAAAATTTGTGCGTCGAAGTAGAATTGTTCCACAGCCAACACATTGCTTTGGTACAGACTTCACCATGGGATACTCCTTATAGTTCTTTTGGCCTTTTTGATAAGTGATCCTGTCAAATGATCCGTTAGCTTCAGCGTCCTTGCAGGAATTGTTGGTACCGATGATTGAAAGCTCCTTCTCACCGTAGGTCAAGATGACGCCGCCGTCGCCCGAACCACCATGGGAGGGGCTTCCGAGAAATCCCTCAATACCAAAACTAAATTGCGAACCAGCAGTAGATGAATCTTCCATAATAGTACCTCCCGTAGTATCTTTCATCGAAGTTCCCTTTTCAATGGCCGTTCTCATCTCAAGGATCACATGCATAACCAGAAAATTTAACGCCGATAGGGATATAGTATATGTAACTACCTTATGTACAAATTCCTTTTTGCTGATCTGTTTATTTTTATACATCCGAATATCTGCATCAAATGAAGCTCTGACATGTTCTGTATCTTTAAGTTGCTGTTCCATTTTGCTTGCCAGATTTCCCAATACGTCTACTCCCCCTGGTCCTAGAGGCATGGAAGAGGAATACATTAGATCTACAGTTCACTTTGTCCACTTGGAAGTAATAAAACTTTAGGTACCGAGCTAGCAGATGGAATGAAAACGCGAGTATCGCCAATGTCTCTCATGGGACTAGCTTAGTTGTCCCAATAGATATTGATTTGAGCCCTTTTTGCCAAAATAAGTCCGTTTACAACTGTTAACAGAATTTGTTAACAAAAGTCAAAATGTTTACATCGTTTGTGACTGTCAACGATTTGTATTGAACACTTTTAGGAAATCACGCTCAGCAATTTGACTGATTCTGAACAAAACCGTTGAATTATAAAATGTCAGAATGTTTCCCTAGGGGCATCTGTCAAGATTGTCAACACGCTGTCAAGAAGATTCGATTAGGCTTCTCAATTACGAAGCGAACGATTCACTTGAGACTTCTATAATTTAGGGGCCTTTCCTCCGGGAGCAGTAAGAACAGAAGAATTAGCCCTTGTTATTTTCGTAGGAAAGGGAGGGTCGCTATAATTAATAAAAGGACAACTTCTAGGTACAGGATAAGAAAGTACCCCTCCTTTCGTGATAGCGCTCCTCTACGTACGAGGAATCTGGCTAATACAACTATCCGTTGACAAATCCATTGACACAAAGTGCTGTTGAGGAAGAATAATAATTTAAGACGAAAATTCTACCGTCGCATAAGGTACTCTTTTTCAAATGGGAAGGATCCTTAAGTGCCTAATTGACTGTGCATTTGCGCTTTGTGATATTGACTTTCCTTTCTTTACAAATAACGCATAGGATAGATCTTGAATATTTTTTATTTTTTTATGATCCTTACGTTTGATCTATTATTAGTTTATTGTTTCCCCAATTTCTTCCAAGTCAATAGGATGTTTCTGCGATCCAATTCCTAGTGCTTCGAGTTTCGATTTCACTGCCCCACCTTGGGTCAAAATTTCTTTGCTGCCTAAGTCGGAAAGTACCACTTCACAATTATCCGCGTGTGTGTCACCATTCATCGGGTTAAAGTCAATAATAATGTCGTAACCGTCTCCACAATCGAAATAGTCTGGCCCAGGTCCACCAATTAAGATGTCGTCCCCAGGTCCAGCATAAAGTTCGTCCTTTCCTTTATCTCCGACCAGGAAATCACCACCGAAACTAGCCATAAGAATATCGTCATTTGGACCACCATACAAACGATCGTTACCATCTGAGCTGCTGAGTTCGTCATTTCCTTCATCACCATAAAGAGTATCATCTCCGATCGATCCCTGCAAGACATCATGTCGTTCTAATCCTCTTAGTGTATTACCTGAGCTGCATCCGGTACCTTCCGTAGTAATCGGGCAACCAATGATAATATCATTGCATTCAGTTCCCTTGGTATAGGTTCTTGTGCCAATTATTATGTTTGTTTCATTACAGTTACGATCATTATTATTATTATTATTATTATTATTATTATTATTATTATTATTATTATTATTATCACCGTTGCTATTCTTGGCGAGTGAGTCGTTCGTGAATTCTGATCCAATAATGAAACCAGCTATCAAGAATATCCCAAATGATACAATGATTAAGGAAAACCCACAATTACCTAAATGCATCATATATTCTTACCAAGCACTTCCTAATATTGAATAACTGGAATTTCCTACCCAAACTGTTACATAATCCTGTACAGTATGAATTGCCCCAATCGATAATCTTGAAATCGTATCATAGAAATCTTCACTAAGAGATTTTTAAAGGCACAAGGTCACACTCCAATGTTCCCTGACTCAGACCGGAATCGCATTAAGAAGTATAGTAATAAAGAGTGATCATCAAAATAAAGGACGATGCACAAGATGGGGGGCACCGATCAGCATTGATGGTAAGAGTGAGAATGCTACTTACTGGCTCATCTCGCCCAAATTGAGCCTGGCCTCCAAGACATTTGAGATAGGAATTGCCTTCTCATCATCTGTGAGCAATGCTACTGCAGTTATGTTTTTCAAACTGCTATCATTTAAGGTAGTGGCAAGTTGGATGGTTCCTTCTGGATTTGTCACGTTCAATGGATGAGGAAGTGATGAAGTTCGTATCAATGATTGGTTGGCGGC
The DNA here is from genome assembly GCA_963788755.1 of uncultured Nitrososphaerales archaeon. Taxonomy (GTDB): domain Archaea; phylum Thermoproteota; class Nitrososphaeria; order Nitrososphaerales; family Nitrososphaeraceae; genus TH5896. The sequence goes on along the minus strand of CAWBHQ010000025.1, from coordinate 143,268 downwards.
GTAAACTTCCATAATTGCGTTGATAGGATTATCTATTAGTGACGATTCAGTTACATTGTAATTAAGAAGTAACTTGACTTGATTTCCAGGGCTATTGCTTATCGGACTCAGTGGTACAAAATGTGAATAATTTAGCGTTTGAGATACACTATTTGGAGAATACCTTGGAGATAGCGTTAACTCATCCTTAATTTCACTTGATATCTCCTCTCTGAGTGACGTTGCAGTCGAGCCAGCGGATTGATCTTGCGCCAATGCTGGACCTTGCAGAGAATGCGGAGAAATTGCCAGAGAGAGGCAAACAGATAGGAAAAGGAATCCTGCTGAAAAGCCAAGTTTCGATACCTTCGAAATCCGTCGTCGAAATGAGGGTTTCATATTTTATTACCCAATACAATCTTTATAATAATAGCCTCAGAAACTTTAGAACGACTATTACTCTATTAATTTAAGTAATTAATGAACTACTAATTATTATCGTATGGCTTGCATGTAATTTTTCCTAAACTGCTTCTTCATGCGTGTATTTCGGGGTGCTGTTTGATTGTCCTTAGTATGACAACTGAAAGAATTTCTTTTTTGTATATCTTCACAAGTTTCTCTTTAGTAACCAAGAGTTAGGTCAGTACACTATTGGGGAATCGAATTTATGCCTGCAACTTAATCAGACATTGGCTAATTGTTGGTCGCTGCAATTGATTAACTTACCAAATTAATCAGGAGGGGTTCTCTATGGCATATTTTCTAATTCCTATTATTTTGCATAGTTTGCAATCTTCTCACTTTGATGGTGAAGCCGCTCCTGCCGGCTCCTTTCACGACTAGAAAATAGGGTGCTTGTTAAAGGTATATATATGCCCCTGGATGGGCACTACGTTGCAACACAACGCAAACCAATAATTTATTATAATTTGTGGTACTTAACATAGCATATGTCAAGTGATGTTAAGGTTAACGATAGCCCCAATCATTTCATTGTACTGGATGCGATCGGCAGAGGAATGAAAACAGTAGATAAGATAAGCAAAGTGACTCGACTTGATAAATCTGAGGTAGAACTGATACTTAACGATCTTGCAGTTCAGCGATTGGTAGTCCGAACGGATAAGAAAGGGTTCTTTCGGAACAAGACAGAATTCGTCATCAATGAGACTGGTCAGAGCTTACTTGACTCCAAAAAACGAGAATTGCAACAGAAGGCCAAGGAGATCGAGCAAGCCTATGGCAATGGAAACACCGCACAGTTGCAATCATTCATGGAAGCCGAGAGAGCCTGGATTCCAATGATGCTATTCTCTGGCCTAATGAATGTGTTGTTTTTCACTTCGCTGATGTCATTCATGGGCATGGGAATGAGCCCACAGGAGAGCTCGATGGCCGGAGATGCTGGAAGCGCTTCTGACTCAACGGATTCTGGCTCGGATACTGCTGGCCAGGAAGACGTCGGTGCTGCAGATTCTGGGAGCGACAGTAGTGGCGGAGGCTACGAAGGAGGAGGATTTGATAGTTTTGGAAATTCGGGAATGGACTTTGGCGGTGACTTTAACTTTTAGCATATCGAGTCTAACCGTCTAGCATTCATTTAGAGATTCTTCTCCTTTTATTCAAAGCGAGAAAAATACACGTTTTGATGGTCATTGGTCATAAAATGTCAATCAATTGACTAGCCATTGAATCCAGGCTGAGGGGAGTCATAGCATTAATGGAGAAGTGCAGCTAGGTCTACCTGATTGGTGGGGGCCCAGCATACCTTCTATGGAGAAACGTTCGCATTGCTCAAATAGTAATTCATTTTTGTTAGTTCTGGATGTATCAAATCACTTCACTACCGGCGCAGATAGAGTAACAAACAATTAGTATCGCATTTACACTAGATATCAGTGATCTTGTAACGGAGGACATAATTACTAAAATCGCGAAGACTGGGCATCCGGTTAATGAGCTTATCGCAAAGAGGTGGAGTGCGAGAGCATTTTCAACGAAACCAGTTGAAAGATCCAAATTGCTTTCTATATTAGAAGCCGCAAGATGGGCCCCATCCTCTAAAAATGAACAACCGTGGAGGTACATAATCTTCTCAAAAGACAATCCAGTTAAATTGATGGAAGCGCAATCAGTCTTGCTTGAATCTAATTCTTACGCTAAAAGGGCTCCGATACTTATCTGTGCAATAGCAAAAAAAAACTACTCTAAAGAAGAGAAATACAACAGACTTCATTTTCATGACCTTGGGGCCGCTAATGAAAATATGTTTTTAGAAGCTTTTAATCAAGGTCTTATAATGCACGAAATGGGGGGCTTTGATGTGCAAAAGGCCATAGAAATCTTCAAGATTCCTGAAAACTTTGAAATTGGAATCATGATTGCGATCGGATATCAAGATAAACACTCCGTACTCCCCGAAAGATTCAGACAAAAAGCGTATTCTCCTCGGGAGAGGAGAAAGCTGTCAGAGATTGCATTTGTCGAAGAAATTGGGAAAAGTTTACAATAAAATCAGGAAATTGGCCCTTAAGATAGAGCCTACTTAAAGATTTAGTGCCATGGCCTCAACAAAATTAGATTACAAATTGAATCGACCTTTAGGTATTATAACTTCTCATAATTTGTGTTACTGCCGATCGTGTCTCAATGCATGGTGTAATTCATGATTTATAGATCTAAATCAGCAATACTCTTGTTCCTAAAGAGAGAACATAATCAACATTAGTTATTAAGAGGCTCCAGCTAAATTGTAACCAAAAACGCAAAATATGTGACACTATTATTCAGAAATCTCAATTTAAGGATCATAGGCCATTTTAGAAGATTGTTGTTATCAACAATAGAAGGTTACTTCACTTAGAACCAAATCAAATCGACAAAAAAATCTTCATGTGTAGTAGTTATCTTTGCCAAGGTGTAAAGTTTTGGACACCTTTGAGCCTAATTGAGTCATCCTTTACCACATCTAATAAATGCTAAGATAACTACTCCGATCCTAGTGACTGAGTTTTTATGTGCTTCATAGCAAGACCATAGTTGTTAGAGCCATTATCCAACTCCGGTGGGAGGGTGATGCTCCTCATGTTCTAGTTTGATATGTTCCTCCTTTTCATTGATTGTATTGAATGTGATTCCGCATATTTCACAAGTATACCTAGACGACGAAGTTGATGTTGACATTAGTCTACTAATCATTTAACCAGTTACTCTTATAAAAGGAGTACTCTTCATATTGTCATCATTGATCTTTTCCGTCTTAAGTCTCGGAGACTCCTCTTCGCTTGAAATTCTTTAATTAAAGACAAATTTCCTAGAGACTCCCTAACGTCTCACAATGAAAAGTCAAATCTCTCTTCATTCGCAAAAAATATTCAATTTTCAGAAGTCATTCGCTTCAATTTTGGAGGTAATTCCAAATGTCCCAATTGCAGGGAGGGGTTATTGGTAAGTTGGCTGCAACTTTAAGTATAACGCTTAATCAGATTCTACCACTTGTGCGGTTTCTATGCAGATGTCTCAGGAAGATGTGATGAGTCGTCAACTGTATAGCTGACGCCACTTGCAATTCGCTTCTCTTGCGTCTGAAATACGCACACCTACCTTGTTCTATTGAATTCCCGCATGTAGGTGAGAAAGATACAGTTGATCTGTGCACCGAGAAGGAAAACAATAATAAAAACGCATTCAACTTTAAAGATATGTCTTCCTCTGATCCAGTTTCAATACTATCTCAGTATCGTTATATTAAACTCGAAACTTTGAAACGAAACGGAGAAGGCGTGGCTACACCCGTGTGGTTTACCATAGATGGAAGAAAGATTAGCGTAGTAACAAGAAAGCAGACAGGCAAAGTAAAGCGCCTGAAAAATAACTCAAACGTGCGTCTAGCACCCTGTGGGATGAGAGGTCAGCTCAAAGGGCAATGGTACCATGGAAAAGCATCCATCGCAAACCAGGAGGAGGGCTAGAGAATGCATTGCGCTTGAGGAACACAAAATACGGATTCAGAGTAAGATTGGCAGCGATCTTATCTAAGATCTAAGGGAGAACTGGTGGGGATCAATATTAACCTCGATTGAAGACTGTGACAATAATCTTGTTCTAAGTATCACACTGATTGATATGCAAGGCACATCCATGTCCAGAAGTTTAGGCAATTTAAGAACGTTATAGCAGATGGAAAGGATGGTAACTCTTCATATTTGTCATATCTTATTCATAGGAACATCTAGTAAAGTCGTTGGTGTAGGTAATTAAAATTCATTCTACGACTATCTTCAACTTCAAATTTAAACTCAGTTTCAGAATTTAGATCTTATGTCTCATTGGTATAACGATCCTCCCGATAAAAAATACTCTACCTGCAACTAGCAAGACCACGCTGCTTGAATAGATGTATGATAAGAAGCCTTGTTCGCTTCGAATAGCTATACAACTTATTAACCCAATGATATGCATAGCTGGTATAGATGGATAGCCAAAAAATCGCATTGTATGGGCCGTTACCTATAAGGATACTTGCCGGGATCGTATTTATTGCACATGGTATGCCTAAATTACTCGATCCCTCAATGACTCAGGGTTTCTTTCCTAATATAGGATTGCCTCCTGAATTAGCAATTCCAATTGGGATACTTGAGGTTGTTGGCGGTTTTGCCATTCTTGTCGGGCTACTCACAAGAATAATATCGATACTATTCGTAATTGAAATGATAGGTGCGATCTCGTTGGCAAAGATCTCAGAAGGGTTTGTAGGCGGTTTTGAACTAGATCTATTGTTGATGTCCATTTCAATAAGTCTCCTGCTTACTGGTCCTGGTAGAATTTCTATTGAATTCGATATTCTAAGACGAGAGATATTCCCACATGGCAAGGACCTCGTTCAACGAGCCTCTCGTCAGGCAGGACTTAATAGATAAACACTAATTATGTCTTTCTTTTTTATTCTTTAGCGGATCCCGAGAATTAAGATTGCGAAACTTGATAATTATTCGGTCCATTATTTGTTAAGGACACACGACATACCTAGACCATTATTGTAGCTTTTTGCTAATCATTTGGCAAGCGGGCCACTCTAAAGACTCGAAATGAGATACACTATCATAAAGAAGAATAGATTGAAGATCGATTAATTGAATTCCCATACCCCATCCTTCCTCTGATGCTTAATGCATATAGTGATAGATAATTTACATCCTACTTCAGGAACTGGCAATCATTAAATTAGTCAGATGGCAATGCGTTTGTTGACAATAGATAAGCGACATTATATATAGTAAGTATAAAAAAATCGTGTTCCTGTTTTCTTTTATTCTAATTGGCAGTAAAAATATCCTGATTAAAATTAAGTGCGCAGATATGAACGCCAGGGATCAGCTAATGAATTTTTTGGGTTGCTTTTTGGCTCCTGACAAAATCTTCTAGTTTCTTCAAAGTCTCCGTATGTAGATGATGCTCTATTCCTTCTGCATCTTCGTTAGCGATGTCGTCCTGAACACCGATCATCTTAAAAAACTCAGCGAGTATTCCATGCCTCTTACGTATGGCTTTCGCCACCTCTATCCCCTTATCTGTTAAACTCATTCCTCTGTATTTTTCATATCTGAGGAACCCAGTTTCATGGAGACTTTTTCATCATCCTTGTGACACTTGGGGAGGAAACATTGAGGTAATCGGAAATATCAACTGTTGTCGCGTAGCCTTTCTGAAGGACGAGTTCATAGATCACTTCGAGGTAGTCTTCCATACGATCAGTTCGCTCTTCTCTAATCGTTCGATTGGCCTCACGAATTGAGGAAAGTCTAGCATCTAGTCCGCCTTTCCCTTGGTAAAGCGGCTCCCCGATTAGATCGTGATGTCGTAGTAGGTGAGGCATCAGATGATGTGTCGTCTACACTACCACTACTACTACCACTGTCACTATGCATCATATAATGACCTCCTCCCATCTTCTCTACTATTCATACCCAATCATCCTTCATATAAGTAATCCCGTAAAGTACATTATTAGTAGTCCCGCAATAAATCCCGCAACAACTGGTCCCGAGAGATAAGGTGAAGATGTTGGCTTTTGATGATGTAAAATCCATGAAATTAGTGAATATACTACTTGGAAAATTGCGCCTGCCCCTACGGATAAAAATATGACTGCTGCAAGAGGCGAATAAAGAAAACCGCCTATCCAAGTCCCAGCTATTGTGGGAAGTCCCGCGATTAAACCCATCACAACCAATTTTCGAATCATAGTGCTTCTTTTCGCTTCTGTTTTTGCAATTGGGGCTACTATAGCAAGTCCTTCCGTCGTGTTGTGAAGAGTGAATCCAACAATTAGAAATGTACTGAGCGCCACTTCGCCAAGTAGCATGGCAGCACCTATTGCTAATCCTTCTCCAAAATTGTGTAGACCTATCCCAATTGCAATCATCATCGAGATTGTTAGCGGTTTTAAAAGTTGCTGGTATTTCTGCAGCTGTATTTGTATTTCCTGTGTGGAAGAAGATACCTTTGTAGAATCACTGTAAAATTCTCCCTTCCGGTCGTCGGTGGAGGATTTATCTTGATTCAATGATTCTGCGGCAGACAATGATGAGGTCGATGTGCGGCCTTTGCTAACTATTGATTTTTCTATGGCTCTCTGAGTTAACCGTTCAGATGTATAAAATAAGATAACAAACGAGGAAATCGTTACCAAGACACTTAACGCCTGACCATTAAATACCGCGGCCAAATTTTCGATGACAATTTCGTTCGCTTCCAGGAGAGCGTCGATGCCCAGAAATACAAGTAGTCCTGCAGTAAGACTGAGGAAAAAACTGTACTTACCAATGCTTATCTTACGTATGTACGGATACCACAAAAGACCTATCAAGATGGGGATCACTCCGACGTATATGCCCAAGGATGTGAAGAGTAAAGCTTGATTTGCATCTGGGGTCGGTGCCAGAGTAGCTGCTTCCACACTCTTGCTAAACCTGGTCCCGTCAGAGGTGGTTATACCTACTTCGTATGGTGTCCCGGAGATCCAGGGATAAGGAATCGTCACCAATGCTTCCCCTAGTCTCTGGATCATATTACTAGGTTCTATTGCAGCGGATTGAATTCGGTCATTGACATCAGCTTGCGAGACAACTATGTCTAAAGGACCGGTGTTGCGAATGAATGCCAATATTTGGTTGTCATGAAATTCGATCTTTTCAATAGTAACTTGCGGCAGTGGGGTTCCTACATTTATGAGAGATTGTCCATACGGACTAAGTAAGAATATAAGCATACCTGCTAAGACTACAATCGGAACGAATGCAAGAACCATAGAGGTTTTATTGGATAGGCGTTTGCCAGCCCTTGTATTCCTGTCTTCACTTAACACTATATCCAACCACTCCTAGCAATACTAAGCGTGCGAGTATACATCTATAATTGGCCTCCGGTAGTCTTCGGCGATTCATTTACAAAGGAGTTATTCATGGAATCGTAAAATAGGCTAGTGTTATTTGTCGGGTTTGAAGTACTAGATTTATTCCCATCAGTTACAAGGAATGTACCCATCCACCCTTTCTCTGCAAACTCTGTTTTGTGTGCATGAAACATAAATTTTCCAGGATATTTGTATTTGAATTCTAAAATGCCTCTCTCTCCCTGATTTGTGGTAACAATATCGGTAAGCTCATCTGGTTGTAGGCGCGTGCCGCTTGGATAGTAATCAAACATATTCGCATGTAGATGGAAATTGTTGAGAGGATCGAATTCTAACATATTTACTAAATATATCCTTACCAATTTATCTTTCTGAATCTGCACAGGATGATGCATATAATAATAAGGCACTCCATTGACGGTGTAAAAGTTATTCTCGACGTCAAAATCAGTATCATAACCGTTCATAACCATGACCATCTCATCAGCTGGGGGACGTGGGGCCTTAGGGTCGACTATGAAAACTCCGTACAGCCCATGGGCAATGTGCTCTTCCAGCGGTGTCATGTGACAATGGTAGGGGAAAAGACCAAAGGGCTCTGCAGTGAATTCGTATGTGAATTCACCACCAGGTGAGATCATCTCAAAAACCCCATCCATGTTTGCAGGATGAATACCATGCAAATGCAACGAATGCGACATTGAGCCATTATTAATGAAGTTTATTCGTACTAAATCTCCTTCAGTTGCTCGAATGGTCGGACCTGGGACTGTGCCGTTGAATGTCCAAACGTTATAAGATACTCCCGGTGAAATCTCTTTCACTAGATTATCTGAAGCTATCAAGGTAAACTCTCTGAGTGTTTTTCCGTCTGGGAGTTTCGATACTGTCCCATAGCTAAATTCTCGAAGATACTTCATAGGATCCACGACAGCATCAGCAGGGTTTCCATCAGCTGATGTTTGAAGCGGGTCCAGAATGTTACCAGACGTGGTAGTAATTGGGTAGCCCGGAGTATGACTACCAACAACCTGTGGGCTGGATTCAATGTTAGGAGTCTGTGCCGAGCTCATTATCGAATTAATACTCTCGTATCCTCCAGGACTAATTGTAATAATTACGGCAGCAGTCGTAGTAATTACAGCAACAGTAACAAGTACAAGAGAAAGACGCATGATCACCAAATTGTTAAGGGCTTTAATAAATCTTAGCCTACTCTAAGTTTATTCAAGCCCACGATTAATGTTACTTTGACATATGATTTTTAGAGGATTAAACAGTATTTCTTTTTTCCAACTGAGACGACAGTTAGTCCTTTGTTTTTGGCACTGGCCCTTTCTACAAAAAAACGAGTCCGGTTGCGATATCCTTTACGTGCTATATTGACTTTCATGGAACATTCTATCATAGCTTGAAATTAAGACTCTTGTAGTCAAGGATCTTCGCAGGCTCGTCCAAATTAATCGCCTTACAAAATAAGAGCGGAAGCAAAATAACGGTGGGGCCTAAAAAGCCCAAAGGCGAGGTAGTAGATTGGTTGGGACTACAAGGTGATTCTCTTAAAGGAATTTGTAGGTAATTCTAAATCTGCAAAAGTTACAGGATTAATTATTTTTGCCAATATCTCCAATCCCACAACGATCCTAGGTCCGGGTTTGCTAAAATAGGCATTTGCGTTTACAATGTACACCTCTCCTTGCTTAACTGCGTCTAATTCCTCCCATCCATCATTATCATTTAAAGCGTTCATCTCCTTGTAGGTCCTCTCAATCTCGAACCCGCATGGCATAAGAACTATCTTGTCTGGTTGATATTGTGAAATTTCGTCAAGACTTATTCGGCGCGACGGTTCACCGGATGAGCTTATGCCGTTTATCCCACCTGCAATCTCGACCATTCGTGGTAACCAATGACCAGCCACATAAAACGGATCGATCCACTCTATGCATATTACCCTGGGCCTTTTGATTTTCTCATCCTGATTCTGTCGTGCCTCATTCTCTACTTTTTTAACCCTCTGTCGTAATTTGGATACCAGCGAATAACCCTCTTCCAATTTATCGACTTGCTTTGCAACATCTTGGATGCTATTCAAAATATCGTCAAGATCATGAGGGTCAAGTACGATTAATTCTGGTTTGTATCCCAGAATTTCGAACGCTTTCTCTATCTCCTTGGTGTGAGGAGCACATACCTTGCAAACCCCTTGGGCAATTATAATGTCAGGCTTTGCATCTTTTACGTACGTTGCTGTCTAGAACATAGATTTCTCCTCCAACATTAGATAATTCTCTTATTCGGCCATCAATTTCTCGGCTGTTCATAGCGGTGAAATCCATAGCGAGCAGTAACCACCCTTGGTTTTTTCCTAGCCGATTCGGGGTATCTACACTCGTGCGTTACACCGGTGATCTGGGTTTCGAGTCCCAACTCGTAGAGGATTTCCGTGGAGCTGGGCAATAAAGATACAATTCTCCTATACAAATTGATTGATTCTCCAGTTTCTGACCATTCTAATAGCTACAGTTCCTAATACTTTTTTGCATTCGCAACCATTTCTAAATCTTATAAATATGCGGAAAATTCTAATTCTCTTGTTCTTTACTTGGGTCTGCAGATAATATTACGAAATTTGGCGTTTTGGTAAAATTCTGTTGCTCCTGCCAGGTTAGTCACTATTAGTTAGTCACGTTTATATATCTGGATATCATATTGTATCTATAAGGTGAAAATGAAAAGAATGAGTTTTTGGAATATAGAACCTGACGGTTGGTTCTCAGAAGCAAGGAGATTACTGCCCTTGTTAAGTGGAGAAATTAGATCAACATTGTTCGATGAAGTATTTACAGATTTTTCAAAAATGAAGGAAGATCTTGAACTTTTGGAGAGACAAGCACCCAAAGAACTTGTGTCAGAATACAAAGATTCAGATGGATCCAAAGTTCGAAAGATAGGTCCCATAGTTTATGGGTATTCTATGACCGTTGGCCCAGACGGTAAACGAGTGATCCGTGAGTTTGGTAACGTGAAGAGAGGTCAAATCCACGGTCTCAACACTGACACTAAGCCAGCTAGACCAGAAATTGGGGAAGAAAGGGAACCCATGATCGACGTGTTGGCAACAGAAGGGCATATCAAAGTGACAGTAGAGATGCCTGGAGTTGAAAAGGACAAAATCAAAATAGATGCATATGACAACACCGTAGAAGTAAGAAGCCTTGACCCGGCAAGAAAATATCACAAGCGGATAAACTTGCCTACCGAAGCAGATGTATCAACTGCCCGAATCGAAGTACAACAATGGCATCTTAGAAATAACTTTTGATAAGAAAAAGGAAACAAAGCCAAAGGGAAAGCAAATCAAGATCGAATAATAAATAGGCGAACACGAAACCAATTTTTATTGTAATGGATGCTCTCCCATTGGTAACATTCATTTTTTTCTTATATACGTCTCTGTTATTCCCAAATTCTATTATTACATAACAATAGCGACTTGCCTCAGTTTCATTAGTAACATATAAAAGATATTCAGAGGAACGTTTTAGTTCCTGCAAAGGTCCATTGAATATTCAAACCAGATGTTCTTTTGGTTGACGTGCCTTGTTCATGTGGCAGCTAAACCTAACCGTTTTCGATGAGAAGCATGCGTTCAAGGGTCGGAGAAATTATATTACATCGAATTTCCATATCTATCACTTTCCCAACAAGGCCAAGCCTACTTCCTAGGTGACACCTGCACTGAATTTCTCACCATTTCATGAAATTGTCATAAAGAAATCAGTATTAACGATTCTTCCTGGCTCCGGAATTTTCTATGACAGTCGTTCCTTCACTTTCGTAACAAATGCATTACCAGCTAATGTACGAAATTTACTAAAATAATTTACCTGTTTCTTGAGAGTCCTAGTTACTGTCCCTGCGTCACTTGCCACTCTAATTCCTTTTATTGTCAAAGCGTATTGTCCATCATCATCAGCTTGATACAACAAGTCTTCTTCCACTAGTTTGGCCAGCAATGGATATACGATTTTAGGTGAAGGTCTCCATGTTCCTCCACTATTAATTAGTAAAGTTTCAATTATCTCTTTCGCATTCATAGGTCTATCTTTGAGCATGTTTAGAAGATACATGCGTGGGAAGCCTCTATTTAGCAATGTAACAGCCTTCTCTGCCCATCCGGAACGCATTTGTGTATTCTTAATATCCCATACGACATATAAAAAGTTGAGCCAGAGCTAACCACTTTGAACCCTTTCTGGCACAAAGCTCCACACGTCAGTATCCTTACGTCGTTTCACTTACCATGGCAAAGAGGTTTACAGAACTCAGGGGTGATAAACTTTCACAAACTTAAATTGAAAATGAGTTATATATGGAAGCTAGGAACAATCCCTAAGATGCAAAGCTCGCGGTCCTGTAGTCTTGACGACTTAAATTACGATCATGAATAATGGCAGGAAATTGCCTTCGACAGATTCGACTGACATGGGACTAACACTGTTTTCACTTATGGCGTGATTGGTTTTGTCACTACCGGTCAATAAATCTCAAAAGAAATGACAAGTATGATGACTTTGCTTAACTAATAGCAGAAAATTGAGGGTGGTCTGATTTGTCAATGTCAATGGAGTTTGAGCTAATAGAAAAGGCGAAGTCGCCTGCATACTTTAAGCAAATAGAGAGGATTTACCGGGATTCATTTCCAGCCTCACAGCTAAGGCCTACCAGGATGATTACACGCATGCTCGAAGTTGACCCAAACTATTACCTCTTCGTGGCAAGGCAAAATGAAACTTTAGTGGGGTTTACGTTGGTCTATGCTTTCAATGACTTGGGTGTTCCGTTCCTCGATTTCATGGCAATAGATAAAGCGTATAGAAACCAAGGCGTAGGTGGTAAGCTGTTTACATGCATGATAAATACATCAAAGCAGATCATGATGAATTCTATTGGGTTGATTTTCGAAGTTGAACGTGAAAGAACCATGGAACACAATAAAGATGGAACCAGAGACAGACGAGTTTTGTTTTATAGAAGACATGGGGCCAAGACCTTTGATAATGTACACTATATGTTACCTGATCTACACGGGGGTAAGCCTCAGGACATGTACCTGATGATAATTCCCAATTGGGAACTTGCCTATCTTGAAAAAGGATTTGTATTTCGCATAATAAAGAGCATTTATTTGACAATTTACCATTATTATGATGAGTTGAACCTTTTAGATCTCACTATCGATGGTTTGCCTCCAATGATCAGACTAATTTGAGTGAATCTACATAATAAAAACTTGGTATCAATTTTTCTCGTCAACATGAAGCTTAATAACATCTTTCAATTTGTCCGAAACAGTCGGTAGAACACGCGGATCGTCAATAGGCGGTAAAATATAGTCGGGGCGCAAATGTTCTTGCTTCACTAAATCTGCTATGCCCTTGGCAACAGCCACTAATAGTTCCTCACTCAGAGTTCTAACTCGAAGATCCAATAGGGCGCGAAGCATCGAAGGAAATACAGAGACGTTGTTAATTTGATTTGGGAAATCAGATCTCCCGGTTGCAACGACTCGTGCTCCATTAGCGAGTGCCTGTGAGGGCTGAATTTCTGGCTCAGGATTGCTTAATGCAAATATTATAGGGTCACTGCTCATGGTCCTGACAATTTTGCCTTCAAGAATATTCGGGCTTCCAGAAACACCAATGAATACATTAGCTCCGACAATTGCGTCTTTCAGGGACCCCTTCATATCCGTTGGATTTGTAATCGAACCAATTTCCTGCTTATACTTGTTGTACATCCCTTCTGGCCGATTTTGATATATTATTCCCTTACTATCAACTACTAATATTTGGTTACATCCAACCTGCCTTAATATCCTTGAAATACCGTAGCCGGCTGAACCTGCACCAGCTATTACTACTCTCACTTCGCCAATGTTTGGTTTATTAACTACCTTTAATGCATTAAGCAGAGCCGCTAAGGCGACTATTGATGTTCCGTGCTGATCATCGTGAAAAACTGGAATGGGGAGTTCTTGCTGTAACCTTTCTACAATCTCAAGGACCTTAGGCGATTCAATATCTTCTATATTTATAGCACCAAATGTTGGCTCTGCAGCCTTAACAAAATCAATAATTTCGTCCTTGTTTGTGGTATTCAGGCACAGTGGATAAGCGTTTATGTCACCTAATAATTTAAACAGCACTGACTTTCCCTCCATTACAGGAAGGGCTCCTCGAGGTCCGATGTTGCCTAGTCCTAAAACTCGAGTGCCATCACAGACAATTGCCACATTATTCCACTTGGAAGTGTATTCATATACGAGTTCTTTGTTGCTGCTTATTGCTTCAGCTGACAGCGGCTACGCCCGGAGTGTAAATCAATTCCAAAACCCCAAAACTGTTGACTTTCTTTGCCTCTTTGTCTGTTTCATTATTTCCTTGAGTTCCTTTACTTAAAGTGCCAGTCATGGAAGGCCCTGTTTCGAAATTTGCCGTTATTCTGCTTTGGATCGCTATCTTCCCCTTTAAAATACGATGCAATGCAATAGCGTCATTCTCGAGTGTCAAATTAGTAGAATTTTGTGATACGCTCCATATTGCTTTTTGTATTCCTCACTTGTAATAACATACTTTTGCAATTTCCTCTTCCTATGTCCTGAAACGCTCTTAAATTTTTATTTGCGAAAATTCATGTCAGATTCACAGAGAACCGAACAGAATTGTGAAACCAATCAGGTTGGATTTCGCTGTCAATTGTCCGTGATAATCTTCTGTATTAGTTTACATAGGGACAATCAATTCTAACAACAGAATTCCCTGATGATACCCATTCCAAAAAATTGCCCAGATGCTTAAATGAAATTGCGAGCTTTTCTAATATGATAAATTCAGAATTTATACCTATTGAGTTCAGTTTGGGAATAAGCAGATAAGGCTGTCTGAGTTTAATTACTACTTGGACACTGTGGTTGGATACCTCTGATAGTAATTCATTATATTATATTAATCATACGGGTAGTTCCATTTATTGTTCGCTTTTTTGACCAGAATCAAGTAGGGCAAAGTTTGGAAAAAACTAGTTAACGTAATCAAACTATTTACTACTACTTCTAAACTGGTCCTTATTTAAGAACACACAAGGAGGGGTATAGCCTAAGAGACGGCAACAAGGTCAAACCGAGTGGAGATATCAAATTCTATGGCCACAAATTCTATCAAGGATCAATCTTCAGGGTTAGTTTAGTCATGGCCCGCCGTACTATGGATAGGAGACCCCCTATCGTTCCTTCATAATAAAATCGGCACTTTTAATTGTAATTTTCGTTGTTTTAAATCTCAAGTGTTCAGTGCCAATATCAACAATATAGATTGTTCATTGGTATAAGAAAATAATTCCAATGAGCCTAAATGTTGGCCTTTATCATCATGCTTGATAATAAACGACAATAAATGTCTTAGAACAAGATAAATTATCAAATTTCAACAACATGTCAATGTTTCGGTCTGGGCACTCACGATCCTTATTGTGCCGATCTTCTTGTTGTCTACTGAACCTTAGCTGAGCTTGCCAAATTATAGTTATTTAAGTTGATTGTTTTTAATATGCGAAGGTTTTAATTTCAGATGAATCGCTGACCTATTTGTAACACTTGGCCAGCTCTTCTCCTGGAGAGTCATCAACGCCTTCATACCGTCCTCAGGAACACCACTTGGTCCGCTCCCTGACTCTTCTCGATGTAGTGATGGTCGGAATTGCCGCAATGATAGGTGGTTCAATTTTTGTACTGACCGGTCCGGCGATCGGACTGGCTGGGAGTGCGGTAATTATTGCATTTATAATCAATGCAACGATTACATTGTTTACAGCAATGGCTTACGCGGAACTCGGATCAGCAATGCCGGAGGCTGGTGGGGGTTACCTTTGGGTACGTGAAGGTCTTCCTCGTCCAAACGCGTTTATTAGCGGATGGATGGCATGGTTTGCACACATTGTTGCCGGAAGTTTGTACGCAGTAAGTTTCGCTTCGTTTCTTAATGGCTTGTTGATGCAGCTCAACATCTTTAAGGACGTTGGTTCAGAGGGAACTCTGTTAATTCTAGGTATAATCCCCTTGGACAAAATTATAGCCGTTGCATCAGTTGCTGCATTTACATATGTCAATTTTAAGGGAACTTCTGAAACTGGAAAGACCGGAGACATTGTTACGGTAATCCAGCTAGGCTTGATATTCGCATTGATAGGCGCGGGTTTGTGGACCATGCATGCAAATCCAGGATGGACGATGAATTTTTCTGACTTTATGCCTATGGGAATTGCAGGTATTGTTGCCGCAATGGGATTGACGTTTATTGCCTTTGAGGGGTATGAAGTCATAGTTCAAACGGGCGAGGAGGTCAAGAATCCTAAGCGCAATATTCCAAGAGCGATTTTCATCTCTTTGTCTGCAGTCATTGTCTTGTACTGTCTTATAGCGTTTGTGTCTATTGGGGCTATCTTTCCTGAAGGTGGAGTACCGTCATGGAAATTCATAGGCGATCAGGGTGAATTGGGAATAAGTGCTGCTGCTGAATTGATCATCCCATATGGAGCGTTCATAGTACTTGGGGGAGGATTGATTTCCACCCTCGCCGCTCTAAATGCGACAACCTTCTCATCAGCAAGGGTCGCTTTTGCCATGGGAAGACACTACAATCTTCCTCATAAGTTTAGCGCAATCCATCCTAAAAATAAAACACCGTACATTGCAATTCTACTCTCAGGTCTCATAATGGCAGTGATGGCCACTGGCTTACCTTTAGATCAAATTGCTATCGCTGCTGGAGTAATCTTTCTTCTACTCTTTACACAAGTCAATCTCGCTGCGATAAATATACGGAGGATTTATGGAGATAAACTAGATTACGGGTTTAAAACACCCTTTTTCCCTGTTATTCCAATCATTGGGATCTTCCTGAAGATTGGGCTGGCAATTTACCTCCTTTTGACTGAACCCTTAAGCTGGGTCATTACAATAGTTTGGGTTGCGATTGGTTTTGCGGTATATCGAGTGTATATCTTTCGAAAGGAGCTTGAGCATTATGCTCCTACGGTTACCAGCGAAGGAGCATTAGAAAGGAAAGACTTTCGAATTTTAATCTTGTATACACCGGAGAACCCTGACAGGTTGATAAAATTTGCAATCAGAGTAGCTAAAGAAAATAATGGAGAAGTAGATGTATTGAGAGTAATAACGGTCCCTGAGCAGACTCCTCTCTCTGCAGGGATTGCGTTTGCAGATTCAGCAAAGAGAGCCTACAAGCCTTTAGAAGAGGCCCTCGACAAAGAGGGTATTACGAATCACTATTTGGCCAGAATTTCACATGATTCAACTGAAGCAATTCTTGCGACAATTGAAGAGCAACACATAGATCTACTACTGACCGATTTCGAAACACTTCGAACAAATAAGAAACTACAGACTCTCGCCACTTGTGATGCTCTATGCATAAAGAGAGCTGATGATGATCTGCAACTTGAAGCAAACCCCAGGGTAGCTAGTAGCAGTGAGTATATCCAAGCACGGAATCCAATTTACGGACAACAACAGCAGCAGCTACCACTCGCTGACCTAGGATCAAGAAACGAATCTAGTAACAAGAAAAAAAGACTCGTTATTCTGTTCGATCGTGGAGAACATTCAGATATTGTCCTAAGGGCTACGAGGTGGATTGAGCACTCTGGTTTGTTTACAGTCACTATTCTTTCTATCAGCAAAGGTCATGAAGAACAAACTGAAGAGAAAAAGAATCCCAATCACAAGAACCATTCTCATCAAGCACAACATCTAAAAATGGAAGGAGTTGAATACAATGAAATCCACTTGTCAAAAGAAACTGAGAGTAGTATAGAGAACTTGACAATGCTAATCCAGTCATCTATTAACGCAGCACAGCCTGATCTCTTAATTGTTGGAGCAAGCATTGCAAAATATAGCTTTCTGAACGACCCCCATCTGTTGCATCTATTGGAGTATCTAGAATGTCCGACAATAGTTGCAAAGAGTTACAGTATTCCAGTTATAGGCAGAATGAAACTGCTATTGAATAGGGTGACCAGACGCTAGCCATTTAATTTAAAGAAATTAGGACATTATTTTTTCAGCTATTACTAGTTTCATTCGCTTGATATTTCCTTTTAAAGTTGGTATAAGTTACCAATATGAAGGACTCTTCCTAATGTGCTTTATTCACGATTGTTTTAAGCCAGTCCACGAAGAGTTGAACGAAACGGTCATTTGATGCAAACTTACTCCTTAATTGGTTTAGGGCACATTAAAGAAATGCAGTCTGACTATCTCATGGATACTCTGATCTCTTCAATTATTCGATGCAATGATGGAATCTATTATTTCTCATCTGTAGGAAACGCTGCCGCATATAAAACTCGATCTATCAACCGTTAAAGACGTACCGCG
Organism: uncultured Nitrososphaerales archaeon; assembly: GCA_963788755.1. Classification (GTDB taxonomy): domain Archaea; phylum Thermoproteota; class Nitrososphaeria; order Nitrososphaerales; family Nitrososphaeraceae; genus TH5896. The sequence continues at coordinate 125,407 of CAWBHQ010000025.1, read as the reverse complement.
GAACCTCTTCTATTGGCCAACCACTGCGGATATAGGCGACCTTTCTGCATGTTCTAGTAATGTGGAAATAGTTTTTATCCGTCAAGACAAGTATAATTGCCATCTACTTGGGCACAAAAGGTTATCAGAAAATACAATCCTAGTCATACCCAGACTGGTACATTTTTTCAAGGGCTAATTCGGGGGATTTTTTTATGTTGAATACATTTAAGATTCGCATAGCTCAGCATTATAGCAAACACAGATAATAGATATTGACGTAGTTCATGGTAATGGATATTGATCCTATTAGAGTCGGGTCAAAAACTCTAACGACTGGTTTAATTACGATGCTTTTGATATCTGCAACGATACAAACAGCCGCATCATCATTGTACCCAACTAATCCTGTAGTAGGTCAGCCTCCCTCAAATGGTGGTGCTGATCGGGATAGCCTCTCGAATACAGGGGAAAAAAATGGCATACCCATAGAGGAGGGCGCGCTCGCAGTGGTACAGGTTCAAGCATTGGACGTACAGGAAGAGCAAACAATTGATAACTTAAAAGAATCTAGACTAGTACTACTTGGTGGTATCGACAATGCCATTCTGAGGCTTAATGAGTCGGAAATTGGAACTGAACTAGTAGAAGAGTTCGATACAAATCTTATAGCGGAATTACTCCGAACCGATCAGTTGGACGCTGCTATTGCAGAACTCCTTGAGCTAAAAGGTCAGGTAATAACGGTCTTTGGAGAAGAAACAGCAAATCAAGAAGTTGTGCCTCAGATTGAGAACTTGATCGGAGCATTGGAGACACAAAAAAATCCATCTGCTCCTGCATCATTGCCATTCACTTAAGTGGAAGCCGGACAATAACGGTTATATCCGATTCAGTCCTCCCAGCGGTACATTGGGTAATACTATCATAAACGGATTTGAATGAGATGGCAGAATTAATGGCTGTACTGGGAATGATAGGATCAGTGGAAAGGCCGATAGCGACGGTCTATCATCTAGCCTGCAAAATGATGAACTGAATGGAAGTGGAGGAGACAATGTAATGCAGGGAGATGCTGGAAATGGTCGGCTCATCGGTGACCCTGACGCAAACATTCTTACATACGTCCGGGAAGAGATGCTTTCATTTGTAGCCCCGACTGAGAAATCACTATTACGGATTTTGTTCCTCGTACAGATACAATCATCGTCACTAGCATCTCATCAGATATGATCGAACCATCAGCTTCGGCAATGCCCTTGGAGTTGCCATTCCTTCCGTCAAACTAAATTCATTCTTAATACCTCTTTCTATATGTTATTCCGTAACTTTCGACAGGTCTCGCTATTGCCAAAACTTTAACGAAACCCGAACGGATTCACCAAGTCATCATATGAAATGGCACTGTACCTAGATTACCCGAACCATCCTCTATAGAAATCCCCAACATGGTTACTAACTAACTTTGAACAGGATGAATGGCTACATGTCCCTATCTGTATTATTGCTTTATTTGCAATGTGATAGCATACTTTTAGATTCCGACCTGAACGCTACAGAATCACAAACATGTTATGTTGGCATCGTTCATTTCGAAGTGATGTACCTCAGACAGATGCATAAACATGACTCGATAGGTTAATCTCAACATCTAGAGGATAGAGGGTATGGTCTATTATCTGGGACTCGTTAGCTCATGCTTTTTTGGATTAATGCCCAAAGATCGTAGCTCTGTACTGTTACGTTAAGGTGATTGTACGCAATGTAATAGGCAGTGTTGGTATGAGAGGACTCGAATCCGTATATTCCTAGATAGATACGCCGTTGTTCTGCTTACTGTTATTAAACAAAGAAGTCCTCATAGGTACATAATCTAACATGAATGTTGGTGCTGAATTATTTATGTATAAAAGCTCTTGCAAATATTACTTTATACGTGTAGCAAATCCTGCATCATAAGTAACCCCGGTTTTTAACAAGCCCTTAAATCCTAATCGACGAATACCTAACGCGTCAGTTAATCAGGTTAACAAGCGACATGGTTACACGATAATGCAGACCGATGCCAGAACCGCAGAGATAGCCAGAATACATCAAGTCATTCTGTAATAAACTTTAGATATTCTTTAAGTAAGATATCACCAAAATATAGATAATGATTCGACAGAATTTGTTGTATTCAGCATTAATTGTTACCATACTCGCTGGGTTTTTTTTCTCACCCTTCGTATCAGTAGCGAGTGGGCAGACGACAGAAAATAATCTTATGGATTTGATTACTGGATTTGGCGGTAGTAATGAAACAGATGATGAAAACATGATGATGATGGGCGATAACATGTTCGGCAGTGAAGGTGCTAACATGTCGGGTATGCCGTTTAACATGGGAGTGTTCGTCATGCCGATGACGTGTACTTCTCCAGGTGAACTACTTGGATCAATGTTCGGCATGTTTGGTACAGCAGATGGAGATTCAGCCAATAGTGGCAGTGGAGGAGATAATGCAACTCAGAGTACGATGATGGGTATGATGGGGCAACAGATGATGTCAGGTGGCGGCATGAATGGAATGAATGAAATGATGGGCATGGGTAACATGACTGAAGCTGAGATGGAACATATAATGAGCATGAATATATGTTTTCCAATGATGGGTGAAAAAATGACGGATGGAATGATGGGGATGATGGGACAATAATACGGATTATTCCCATATAAACCCCCTTTTTTATTTCAACAACAATCAATTATTCTTCTTATTAAGGCCAGAACATAAGCGATAACCTGAATGCATCTAAACAGTCATCGAATGAGTCGCGTCCATAAGCAGAAGTGTATCTTAACATAGTCTTTATCATCGATTTGCTGGGTGGCACGGGTTCAACTGTGAGTCATTGACCTATTCCCTTATCTTTGGATAGTTGTTGAGGGCCTGAATATGCCAAAGTGTTCTTTAACGTGTGGACGATATTCAGTCACGTCGTAGATCCTTGACTCTTCTAAGTGATCCCTCTATTAGTGGGGAATAGGTGAATCAGCCTCAGTCGTTAAAGCCTATATTACAATATTGATTTATTATATGCAGGATCTGCTTCCTAAAATACTTTTTATATGCATAATGAATTAAGGTTTGTAAGAATGAGTTATGGATAAACCCTATGCCATATTTTTGCTCTTAGGATTGTTGCTTTTTATGGTAGCGAGTACTTTTCTCTTTTCTATGAACTGGCTTAATTCAGTTTATGGATTTAATGATGGCATCGTCTTGAAAGATCCTGCCTCGTTTTATGATAGTAGTGGCAAATTAAATATTGTAGGTGTGGTGGATAACAACGGAGAGTTTCCTGTCGACGTGACTGTAGGAGTTAACGTAACCAGGACACCTCTTAGTGATTCTATTACTCTAGCAGGCGGGTCAAGTAGCTCTAGCAATTCATTATTTTCTACAGTTACCAACCTTACATATTCTAGGGTGATTTATCCTGGAACTGGAGTTCCCTTTAAAATAGTGTTATCGCCTGAATCGATCGAATCAGTAAGTCAACCTTTTATCTATTCAGCGAGTACGAAAGAAAACGTAAACTATGATGTATTGGAATTAAATTATAGTAATATGGCCATCGGCAGTGAAAGGGCATTGATCGGAACAGTGAAGAACACGGCACCTTTTCCAGTTTACAACGCAACAGTATTTGCGTCCGTACACGATTCTACCCAAGCACAGATTGACTCTGCTACCACGGAGGTAATACCTATATTGGGGTCCGGTCAAACAGTACAATTCAGCTTCTGCCTGCTGAATCGGTAAGATATGATGCTGTATACTACAGCTGTGCAGGAGTTGATCTTGATGCGCCGATTAGCACTTTGGCTACTTCAGATGGTGGCTTTATACCATTCGATCTCCAAGCAATTGCGAAAATAGTCGACCTCAAGTATGACGATCAGTCGAAAAGTATAGTTTTTGGGGTTGATCATTACAACCCAGAAGGTGGTTTTATAACTCTTAAATTGCCGCAAATTTATGATGACCAAAGATTAGCTGTAATCATGGACGGCTCTCCGCGTGATGATGTGAAGATGACTCATGATGGAAAAACTATAAAAATGGAAATATTTATCCCACCCAATGAACACCAAGTACAGGTAAAAGGTGTATCTCATGTCACTTAACAGACTATAGTGAAATATTATCAAAACTGCCGCAGCGCTATGATAGACCTTATCTGAATACGGCGGAATTTTATTCTATAAAGAAGCACCTTATCACAATAGTGACAAGCCAATTAAGAAGAGTAAAATGGTATGCATTTCTTTTTTTATGATGAAGTTACGGTGATGAAGGAATTACGTCATCTGCCAAACGATTAACATGGTGCCTTGAATACCATTTTGAGTAAAACGGCTATGACCAAACACGAGAGTTGTTAAATATGATGTTATCAATAATGAACATATGGGCGATACCGCTTCCGCAGAATTGAGTAATACAGCGTACGATATACTTAAGGTCTTGGGAAAGGATGCTGATTTCCTATATGATACCATTGACAGCTATATCAAGGATGCAAATAGCTCTGGTAAATCTGAGTTGGTGGAAATGTGGCAAACAATCAAGAAAGATAGACAAAAACATGTTCATATGTTAAAGGAAGCCTTAGAAAAAGAAATTCATGGATAATACACGTTCAGATAGAACTAGAGATTGTAACACTTACGTGGTTTTTCCTTTGAATTTTAGTATCGGCCCCGTGACGGAATCCCTCTAGGCATTTATTTTAGAATATTAGATTTAACTGGTCAATTAACACTTAACAAAAGGCATACTACACACAATAACCTAGTATTACCAAGCAATCCATTCAGTTATCTATTGGCAAACTAAAAGAAAAGGTTGCGCCATTCCCATTACCATTATTCTCTGCCCAGATTCTACCGTTGTGTGCTTCTATAATGCTTTTTGAAATGTACAATCCAAGTCCGGTGCCACCATCTCCATCGGCTAGAGCAGATGTTGATGTAAACTTAGTAAATAGTTTTGGAAAGACTAGCGGATCGATGCCCGTTCCTGTATCTGATATGCTTACGATCATTTCTCCATTCAACCTTCTTGCCTTCACTTTTATTGTCCCATCCCTCGTATATTTTGTCGAATTATCTATCAAGTTGGATATCACCTCGGTAATTCTATTCAAATCCCCCTTAACATTCATTCGCCCGGGTTCAGAATTCTCAAAATCTCCGACGTATGTGATCTTCGTTTCAGGCGCATCTTTGTTCTGATTTAGCTTATTATATTCGTCAATCACCGATAGGGCTACCTGACTAATGCTAAATTCCTCCGTATTTAAGCGAAGTTTTTTGCTTTCAATTCTGGTAACATCTAGAATATTATCTGTCAATCTTTTCAACCTGTTGGCGTTTCTAACTACTACTTCCAGCAATTGCCTTTGTTTAGGATCTTGCACCTCTGAGTACATGACGTGGCTCAAACCAAGGATAGGTTGGATGGGAGTCCGCAACTCATGTGCAGCTATATTAATGAATTCCTTTTGAACTTTATCAGCATTCTTGAGTTCCTCATTAAGAATGTGTTCCTTCCAGAGCAAATCAAAGAAGGTTTTAAACGAGTCTACACTCTGCCGAGTATTTGAATAAACCGTAAATCCAACGGAATCAACGAAATTCTCGGAATTCATTTTCACTAATTCTGCGCGCAAAAACTTTGAATTGTCCACTATGAACATCAGCGATGTTGAATTATTCCCATTTACAATTTCTATTTCTGGTGCCTTCTCTTGTATCCTTTTTAGGATATCAGATTCACCTCCAGTATTTGGGCATACGATCCTTATCTTGGCGTGAACAGAAGAGGTTTTATTGATAACGTGATCGATTACACCTATCTTTTCCAAATTTAGTAATGTTCTTTCATCCGGAATCAGAATTTGGGCTTCTTGATTAATAGATTTTACAAGTTCCATAAGTATGAGGGTCGTCTTTTTACCATCGTTAAGGACGTCAATAAATTCTGGTTCCAATCCTTGTTCTAAATATGCGATCCTTTCTCTCGCATCTATCCCGTTGTTCCATAATTCGCTGAATGTATAGAGAAAATAATCGATATAGGCTTGTTCGGTGCTGACGAGCACATTCTTCACGTCTAGGCTTATTTCATGATTACTAGAATCATGCTTTTCTTCCTTTAATTCACCCTCAACTTTGTGCACCTTGGCCACAATTTCCTTATCAGAGACAGCAAAGTCGATTGGAGGGAGATTATCGACATGTCTCACCTGTACCCCTGCCTCCATAAACCGTTTGATCATGTCTGCACTACGTTTGTCGACCTTAGTCACAAATCTAATTCCGTTGTGTTCCTTATTCACGAATTTTTCCTGCATTATCTTTTGGTAAACCTCAAAATTACTGTTATATGCCAGTCGAATTCCACTAAAGTTTAGGCATGCTACAAGCTCATTTGACGACTCTAGGATTTCTCTCTCTTTATGAATTATGTCTTCGTAGCCCTTAAGTAGCGAAATCTGACTTAGTACATTCGACAAGTAAAGTTTCATTTCACTCTTTGTGAGAGAGGGCACGATTCCAGTTCTTTGGACGAGATCCTCTTCCTGTTTCTGAGCCTTGTAAAGTACTCGCCGCTCTATCTCCTCTTCAAGACGTGGAGTCCCTAAGGCTACTAAGAGTTTTGACTCCTCAAGGGCGGATTTCTTGATGGAGATTCGCAATCTTGCATCCTGGGTCAGAAATACAGCTGAAGCATAGAAACCTATGGCAAACAAATAAGATGACAAAAATACAAGAGAATGAACCGCGACACCATAAGTCTGCTGAAATGCTGACACGCTAAATGCAATTCCACCCAAGGTAATCCCAATGGCGGCTATAGTCAAATAGTCCTTTACTCTTTCGGAAGGCACTCTCCTAGCTATAATATAAAACGCCAAGCCAAATAGTACACTACTCCCGATATTGCCAGCTCGATAGATAATTCGTTGGTAGTACCTATAATCAGAATCGTCTGGCAGAGTTAAAACAAGTCCACTCCCGACCAAATATAGCACAAAGGGAATGATAAGTAGTATCCAATATGCGATCGGAAATTTAGTGATCGTTTGTCCAGTTCTCTGATAGTACAAGTGCAACAGAAGACAAGTGCTTATCCAGAGGAAGACATATCTTGGATAGGAGGTCAAGCGATTGATGAACGAGTACAGTTCGTCATCTTCAGGTGACACAACATACAGAATAGACCCCTGTGGATTTGTAACCCTATATTGAACTTCGCCATCGTACTTGTCGACGTTCTCGTACATAAATGATGAATCAGCAACCGTGCCAGGTTGAGATTGTTCCTCCACAATTAATCCCGCTACCAAGAATTTGTCAATTGCATCTCCAGCAATCGACATGGAAAGGGCAGCAGCTGCCAAACCGTAAAATAATAAGATCAAGTTTCGGTTGCTTGTTTTATACCATGCAAGGAATCGATAGCTAAAATATCCCAGTATTACTGAGGCTGATGCCGAAGCAATTGCAGTAAGTGAAACCGTCGAGAGAGGTGTATTACAGAAGCTGAAATAGCTGTAACAGTAGGCACTATTATAAAAAATAATGATAACCATGATTGCAAGTAAGACAAATTGTATTATCGTCGCCGCCCAGTGGATTCTGTTTATGGAACGAGATTTAGCTCTTAGTGCCGAACTTGTCCTCTTTGTGTATTCGAACAAGATCCAAGATCCAATTCCAAATCCCAGAGTTACAACCAGAAGAAAAAGCAGAGTCTGAAGATTATCGTCAAAAAAGATAATTTGACGGGTAGTCAACAAAGCAAAAACCGCGAGCACAATCAAAACACCGGCCACTGAAATTGCTATTTTTCTAAGTGTAACGGGCGAATCAAGTGACCATGTCAAGGTGCGATCCCATCGGATTCTGCATTCTTAACTATTTATGATGTCTATCTAGGCTATATAGTTTATATTAACTCCAGGTCACGGAACTAGATCTCTTTTTTGTCCAATTCAGAATCCTCTTTAAAATGTAAGGCCCGCTGCTAATAGTGCCCACCGTGGGGTTTCATCAACACATGTACAATGGCTCTTTGGGCGCTAGTCACTAAGGATAACTTGGTGACGAATATGATTATTCTAGATTTATCAGATTAGCGCATCGCTTTCTAACTAATCTAGGAATCTCCATTATTTCGGGTAGTTGATTTCCAAATTACAGTCAAAACAAATTGGCTAGACTGGAACCTAGAATAATTGGATTTGTATAATATATTACAAGGATCCAATCTGCTGTGATTGAATCAGTACCATCTTTCACTACCAGCTTGAATGAAAATCATTTCCAGTCCTAAGCGGAAGGATTAAGCATCTTTGACATATTCAAAAATCGAATTGAAATGACTCAATTAAATGCCCAAATTTGCTACCATGGAAAAGTGGGCCCACCATACTCTAAGGATCCTCAAGACGTCATTAGCCGGCATAATGAAAAGCTAATTTGTTCGACCAAAATTGCCGCCTGAATAATCTGTTTCCAATAAAAAAGTAGAGATTGGAAAAGTTATCAAGTAGATTTATTGTCCATTCGCCTTCGTTATTCTATGATTAATCTTCTTATTTTCCATTTCATATGAAAAATCAGATTTATCTGATAACATTATCATTATTAATCCAAATAAACAATTGAGATATCTTTCTTACTAGTAATATGACCAAATCAATATTGACAAACACGAAATCATTGGTGGTGATAGCTGGGGTAATGCTAGCTATAGTAGGTTCGCTCGCTAGTATCAACGATGCATCAGCTACAAAATACGAGAGCAGCCAGGCAAGTTCGGGAAAAAACTACTGTGGTAACGGAGAACTACCGGAGAACATATTCTGTCAAAACCTTGCTGCTCAACTAGAGGGAGACGGTAATGCAATAAACATAATTGCAGTACAACCTACAGCAGGTGAAGAAAACGGTATGCAGTTATTACCCTAGTAGTTTGAGTCTAGATCAATAAAGCCCTACATCCTTTTTTTATTATTCAATAAAGGCATTATACAAGCGTCCACGAATATACCAATTTGGCTGTGCTTTTGTTTCCGAAGTACGTATCGCAATACCCATAGCCAAACACGTATCGCTCCAATAGTACTTTCAATTCGTCTGGAACTGGGAATAATACTACCTGCTCCTAAGAGGGATAGGTGTCGGCGACCACCATAGATCAGGTGTCCATTTTTTGCATCTGTCAACTTGACGCTATAAGGGGGGATATAGTAGAACACAAAACATAATCCATTAGTAATGTGGTAGAAACTGGTCTAACTGGTGGTTAGATCAGATTGGGCCCAACAATCGATCTCTTACACCATTTGGGATGGTCAAAGCATCAAAAGATTGTCTCCATTTATGACAAGTTTCTTTGAGGGTCAAAGCAAAAGGCCACTCGCTCTTCGAGACATCGAATATTTGTTTGTTTAAATATTTCGCACTATGTCGGCCTCGAGATAACAGCATGCGGAGGCTTAATACTGTGATGACATCAAAACAGAACACTTTTGTGCAAGTTCGTGATCATTAATTTGGTCTCATTATCTTGCCTCCAGCAAATGAGGACGATCAGAGAAATTACCTTGATGGGAAGCACTCACGTAGGGTAGATAATCCTCTTGCTGATTCTTTTCCCTGGTGGTTTGAGCTCTACAACAGGGTAAAATTATTCTCCTGGTGGCTCAAATATAATATTGGTATTGCCCACCAAGCAGCACTTAAAGACCAAATCATCGAACTTGCCAGTTCCATGGGCCTGCAAGATCGCTGGACTGATAGGATAGTAAGACACGCTGTATCCGAATTTTCTAAGAAGGGATTGGGGCCAGACTACTACGGCTATCACAATATAGATCATGAACTTGAAGCTACATACTTTGCATTGCTAGCACTTGATGGACAACTTAGAGCTTCAGGCGTGGAATACAGAAAATTTAACGATAATGATATTAAGTATCTGTTCGTGGCTGCGCTCTTTCATGACTATGATCCCCTGAAATTGTCTGATAAGCCGCATGAAGATTCAGTTGAATATTTCTTAAGACATGACAAGAAGATAAAGAAATTCATAGATGATATTGATATAAGCCTAGATCTGGTAGTTGCGATAATATATCGTACTGCATACCCATTCAAAGGGGAGAACGCCGAGCATGCAAAGAAGAGAATGCAGGAATTATTCCTGGAAGCTGGCATACCAGAGAGGGATATCAGATCAAGAGAACATTTTGAATACTTGGGGTGGCTTTTATCAGTTTGCGAACGAATGGCCGGATATGCCCTTGGAGATTATGAACATGCAAAGACGCTTGCCAGACGCAATGCTCATGCTCTAGGGTGGCATCCTTCATTCATTAACGAGGAATCTGTCAAGTATTTCAGCACTCTAAAGGAGGAGAAGGAAATGACGCAAGGTGTATTACGTCACCTACCTGAAGAATATAAGAAGAATTTCTATAACAACGTAGAGGCCTTTAGAGAGGCATGGGAAGACGAAAACAAGACAAGGAGTTCCATTAGAAGGAAAGAATTGTCACTAGTTTGCAATGTAGAAAAGCCTTCTGACGGCGGCCTCTCCTCTGTTACGAGAGAATCTATTTTAAGTATATATCAAGAATTACGTGTGCCATTACAACTTGATAAGGCTCAATTCGTAAGATCACTGCATGATCGCAATACTATCTTGATAACCCTCAAGATCCGAGAGGAATCTGGTTTCAGGAGCAGCACCAGCAGAAACATCAGCACCGGGGGTTACTATACTAATATTAGCGCGGATAAAGATGATGTTTCCGTAAGTGACAAAATAGTTGGCTATGTGAAGGGTGGACCGTTAGAAAAATACACTCTTAGAAGGGGCACACATGACGAAAATTTGGGACGCCACAATACTGTGTATATGGAGTGGATCTGCATCAAGCCTGGGTATTGGGGTGAAGCGGGTGGTCACGAGTTAGAACTAACTTTTTACGAGAAGCAAAAATTAACGGATTTGAATTTGTTACCGGCTATGTGCACCGTAGTGTGATAGATTACAGAATTAAAAGAGGAGAAGCAATACAAATAGTACAAAAGTATGATCCTGACAAATTAGATTATTACAGGGTCGATTTAGATAAATTATTGATAGACATCATGGAGCCATCGCAACCGCGTTCGACGTAGCGATAATCTCTGTAGAGTATCTCACGACACCTAGTGGGGCATTGTCAATTGGGCTCACATGATAAAGAAACATTCTCTAATGATTGTCGCCATCTTTTATCCTAATGGAAATGATATTTGTTCTAGAATGTATACAGAAGTTAAGCTTTTATGTTTTCGAGGCTATAGCGAGCAGTAAGGGATTAGAGCGTCATCAAATTATCTACAGGCGATATCACTATTACACCAGAACTCGTTGTGCCTGTACTTCCAGACTCCTTTATCACTGAAATTACTTGATCCAGCTTATCATCATCAACGATAGTTACTATCGTGTTTCGAGTTGAATATCTCATTTTCATCGTCCTCCCTTTGAAGCTCAATTCCCTTTTTTCACCTTTGCCCATCCCTTTTGATTCGAAAAACGTTGCTTGAAAATTCGATGACTCCAGAGCTGACAGGCACTGCTTCTGCCTTTTCGGACGATACATAGGCTTCAACTCTTTTCATAATTATATCTATCCTACTATCAAACAACTATTACTTAAATTTAATATCTTTTCTCTGATTGCCTATCCTCTTGACAGCCCTTATCCCAATTAGCAATAATTTCATACTTATTCATTGTTAACTCGTTGCCATTGGACGTGATTTAAAAGTTGATTTGGAAAAATGCTAGGCGAATGAATTTTGTGATGAGACAGATTACAGATAACGTTCCGTGGTGGAGGCGTGCTCAGGCAAGTATAAACTCCATCTCAACTAACTAGGAAGACTGCCTAACAAATTTGAGAGTTCGTTGTATCTTTCCAAGAAGCGCAGACCCTTTTGGGTAGTCTGATAGGTCTGCTCCTCCTTGTTATGAGCCAGTAGAGCGGCATTTAGAGTAAGAGATAGTAGTCCCTTAAGCTGGGACTGAGATAATAAAGCACCATACATCATCTTGGTCTTCAGAACAGGCCCTTCGCTAGCAACCTGTAACATTTGTGCTATAAGATCGATTTTACTTCTATACTTCATCGAATTTGTAGATCTATTATTGGAGCAGGAACGCTAAAGATATATCTATCGGTAAAATTCTGTTCATGACATTCTAATCAGATTCATCCTCTTATAATGCAGAGTGAATTTGCTCTCAAGTCTCTGCTTTATACCTTGAAATAATGGTCATCCCTCATATCTCAGACATAAATGCCATCTTTGAATTGAGGCCATTAAATACTTGCGTATATTCGTGCGAGAATATACCTAGCTATTCAACGAGAGCATCCACACAGCCTGTTATTAAATATCAAAACGGAAAAATAATACTCATCTATTGGGCCGCAAAAAGGATAGGATATTCTACCCTCAGCTGCCCGTGTAGGTTTCTCGGTTTACCATTGGATCTACTGTGGTTCTTAAATTCTAATTTATTCCTATTAATTACCGCTTGGCTCTCCGCTGCTGCTGCTTGCCATCACTATTATCGGCATCATTCTCATCGCTGTTTGAAGGGCTGGAAGTATCTTCACCACCAGAGGGAGTATCACTTGGACCTGAACCTGTTGTAGCTGGACCTGTATTATAGATTGGCGAAAAACAACCCCTTATTTGCTGTTCAGAGACTGATCCACCTACCTCTGCGTCACTCAGGCAAGCCTGAAATTCTTGGTAATCCTGACTGGCGGAACTACTACTACTTCCGTCACTAGTATCTCCTCCGTCACCAGCACTTCCTCCGTCACTAGTATCTCCTCCGTCACTAGTATCTCCTCCTTCAGTCGATGCGGAAAGTGGTGTGATAGCATACATGCAAGCTGGCAATATCAAGATCAAAAGCATCATTGTTGTTCGATTCAGAAACTTAATACTTGGTTTCATTGGGCATAGGCTTAATGATATTATATATAATTGCGATCGTTTGAAATTATTGAAGAAGGAATCAGCATAACTTGACTACAAATTGACTTAAAGCCAGTATTACTCCTCCGTCTATCCGAACAGATGGGAAATACTAAACATAGCATATAAAAGGGTATTCTGAGCCTATATTTCCTATTCCATTAGGGAGAAAGTGTGTGATAATTGTGGAAATAATTCTAAGGAGTGAGACCGTTGATTACATACTAACTACATGCATAGTCTGGTTGATAATGATAGGGTTTTTCTTGGTTCTCACCAGAGAAGTGATGCTTCTGATAGGCGTGGCATTCCCTGTATTAATTATCATACTTTTAAAGAACAGTAATGGCAAGAATAACCTAAGAGTTCACTAGAAGCTTAACCATCGAGCCCATTCTTATAACAAATTAGAAATATATGATAGATGAAGTCACGCCATTTGTCTGGCAGTCAATTTGGGATTCATATATTCCCTGGGTTGGGCAAATGTGTGGAAATAAAAGTGATATTACAATTCTGACAGACAAAACCTTAAACGCTCCTGTATCAAAATGCTTCCATGTGTAAAACTTCTATTTTGTTGGGAGACAAACTTGCAAAATATGGTTTCGGGAATTCCCATCCTTTTAATAATAATAGAATGGAGGCATTTTGGAATAGATTTAAGGAACTTGTTTCAGACAGATCTTTAGTTGAGGTGGTGGAGCCAATCTTGGCAAATGAAGGAGATATATTGTCATTTCATGACAAAGCATATGTTAATCTAGTAAAACAGGTACTCGGAAATTGGTTCAGGTTATTTAGATGCAGGTGATACTCCTGCTTTTAAGGGCGTATTTGAGGCTGCCGCGACGGTTGTTGGTGCGAGTTTGAAGGCTTTAGAAGCAGCGGTGGAGGGTCCTAATGGGATTAGACATTCCTTTAATCCCATTGGCGGGTTGCATCATGCCTATAGAGGAATTGCATCCGGGTTCTGCGTTTTTAATGATATTGGGATTGTGATATTACGTGCCAGGCATAAATACGGTCTAGAAAGAGTAGCATATGTGGATATTGATGCACACCATGGCGACGGAGTATATTATGAATTTGAAAGGGATCCGTTAACTTTCATCGCGGATGTGCACGAAGATGGCAAATATTTGTTTCCAGGAACAGGATCGAGGGAGGAAAGAGGTAAAGGGGAGGCAGAAGGAACAAAACTCAATTTGCCAGTTTCTCCTGGTTCAACAGATAATGAATTCCTGAAATCGTTCGGCGAGGTCGAGAGATTCATAGATGAAGTCGCAAAGCCTGACTTGATCATTTTGCAATGTGGGGCTGACTGCATCGAGTCTGACCCATTAACGCACCTAAGGTATTCTGTTGAATCCCATAAATACGCTTCAAAATCTCTACATAGATTAGCACATAAATATTGCAATGGTAGAATAATAGCGTTGGGTGGAGGAGGCTACAACTTGGATAATATTGGTAATGCCTGGACAAGCGTAGTACAGTCCTTTATTGCATGACATTGGACAAGTCGTCCTCGATTCTGCAATGAATTGGACTGAGTTACATCTGTGTTAATACGAATGTATTGAAAAAACAATTTTGACCAGATTTTGTCCCTTGATACACTCGGTAATAAAAGGAAAATCTGGATGTGAATTCAGATCTTACTGATCATGATTTTAAGAGGTGTGGAAATTGCGGCCTTTATAGTGATGCTTTGCAAAGTTTGGTTGCTATTCGTTGCTAATGAAAATATTTGATCTCTAGATAGAAGGCCGCCTGATTTGCATATGTCGACTATGGCAAGTTTAGTAAACAGACAATGAATGAGCTAAAAAACATTGTTAGCAATATCGCATTCGATAATCTAGTTCAGAAAGAGATACATCCGATGTGATATCAACACAGATCGAAATTTGCAAAAAAAGGCGGCAAATGTCAACGGGCGCGTTCCAATTTCAAATAGCTAATACCTAAATAATAATGGAATATTCACACAGGAGTCTAGATAATTTTTATGTGATCCAGTCAACTCTGTCTTGTCAAAAAAATAAGGAAGTGCCTTTTAACACTTATTCAGTCATATCACTTATGGAGCTGGCGGGGGTGGGGGCGCGGTCATGTTGCCGGTCATGTTGCCCATGGTATCGTTCTGTGCGTATGCGGTTGAGATTCCTGTTGTGTCAAAGAATCCTGTTGTCGACAACGCCATTGTTGCACCAACGATTGCCAATGCTGTGAATACGACCAAGATAGCTAGGTTTGTTCTTGATGACATGTTCGAAACTATAGAAAACTTATTGTATATAAGTATTGTCTAACTGCTTCCTATAGAAGATTTACCTGCCCTATTTCTGTTAATAATAAGACTACGACCCGGATGTTGGGAACTTATTCGAATGTATTTCCCTGATTTAGACCTAATGTTAAGAAAAAATAAGGTCCTCTAGTTGAAATAAATCCCCGCAGAGTTAAAGCTACTCGTCTGACTTTGGATATCTCAGATTTTTTTGATTGTCTAATTCAACCTAATCCAAATAAGCGCTTCTAGGAGAAATAATTCGATAACGATGAAGAACAAGAGTCTAGCAGTTGTGGCAATAGTGGCCGTAGCAGCAATGATAGTTACATCTCTAGCAGGGACAAATTCAGTATTTGCAGGTGGATATGAAAAGAGTCAATCAACAGCACAAACAAATTACTGTGGCAATGGCGAACTACCATTAAATGTGGGATGCCAGAACACAGCTTCCCAGATACAAGGTGATGAAAACGCAGTATCTGGAGCATCAGTACAAGAATTCGATGATTAACTACCTACAACAGACAACCTCCCCAAACCCTTCCTTTTTTTCAAATTCGGCGTGACAATTCACGGTTATTTTATTTCGGGCTGCACTTGGCCAAAAAAGGAATTGAACCTATCTTCTGAAATGTAACCTGCAAATTAGGGCTAAGCCTATTTGTTAGGCTGAAGTTAACAATTTAAGATTTCGACAGTTCTCCTTCCCTCGATTTAAATTTCGAAGTACACTATCTGGGTACTAACCTTGATTTGAAGTTTGGAGGATCAAATTTAGAAATCAAGTTATTTTCTCTACAAAAAGACTTATTCAACCATTTATTTTTCTTTTTCAGAACTTAGATAAATCATAGTTCTCCTAATGGTACTTATCGCTTTACCAAATGAATCAGCCAAGCCGAATTTTGCCTTCACCATACATCATCATGGCTACCATTCTATCAAATTTCGTATTCATATTGTGGTTTTGTTCCAGCACCGCAAGTGCCTTAGGTTCAAGCATTGAAGTTATTGAAAACCCGAAGGGGTACGATACAGAAGAACTTGTAATTACTTCTTTGCTATTTCTTATGATTGTTATTGGTTTGCTTATGTTGCTGTCAAAAGCTCTGAAGCATGGAAGGAAGAAAAGAAGATTGTTCACTGCTCAAACAAAGAAACTAGTCCTGAAGAGTCAAAATTTCAAATGTTTAATTTGTAGGACAAATGTGGGGGTCTGGGATTATGATCACAAGGATGGAAACAGGGGAAATAACAAATTGTCCAATTGTCAAGCCCTATGTCCGATATGTCACGCCAAAAAAAGTAGAGGCCTAATTAAATGTCAGACACAAAGCAAGAGTAAGAACATCGGTATAGGAGTTTCTGTGGGAATAATTCTTATCATGATTTTGTTTTCCTATAGCATATAAGTCTGTACCTCGAGGTTTTTGTAATAGTTGTATTACTCCATGTGATTTCATAAAGGGAGCCGCGTGATATTATTCAAATTGCCAAGCTTATTATGGTCAAATATAGGTCGGCCATTGTAGGGATACTACTCAATATTCTAGCCAACAGACTTCACTACAATTAGACTATTATGCGATTGCATAATCTTCTTAATTTCCGCTTTCAAATAATTTGACCCCTGGAAGAGTTGGAACATAGCAAATATCACCAAAAACCGCCCTTGCTCGACTGTTCAATACCGTAATTGAGAGATATTGCATTTCATGACTCTTTTGTCCTTAAGTCAAAGGAAGTTACCCTTACATCAATAGCCTTTACATTCTTGTGCATGCCATCGCTTGAGTTTTGGGCTATAATCAATACCTAAATATTTTGATATGTCTGCTGTAAACATTTAAGGACAGCATTTCTTATGACAGCTTCGTCTTTACGCGCTGGGACTTCTATACTACAAAGTTTGTAAGAAGATCGGCCGTTTCTTTTGATTCTTAGACGATTCTTTTTCAATAACCACTTTTCAAAATGTAAGTTACAAAAATAAATACACCTAGGAAAAGATAGATTAAATTAAATTACATGACCTGGAGAGTTGGAATATAAAGGTCTATGTTTGTTTCCAGTAGGACATTCTGGATAAAGACGATGTATACAAAATAGAGGTTAGAATTAAAGCCCATAGCGATATAACCAAAAAAATACTCCGAATACCTAGAATTTGTCATATTTCAACTATGTAATATCGTATGGCTACAGATGCATCTGGCAATTAAAGCATAATGATAAATTATTAAAGAATTTAACGAGATCAGGTAAAAGTTATTATTTTGCGCAACGCAATCTTAATTACATAAGTCATCAACAAGGTGATGGAACCAATGTTGTGTGATATAAAAAAACTTACTTTATCTTCCTCTCTAATGTATATTCTAGCAATTTGCGTTCTTATATCCACAGATGGCTCTCTTGCTCCGTGCGATTCAATATCTTCTGTCTTTGCGTTTCCTACCGCTCAACAAGCAGTTGTCCAGTCTATATGGTCTCTTTCTAGTTCTACCAATAATGTTGGGAACGTGATTTCTAACTTTGCGGGAAATGCCTTTTTCCCCCAGACGACCCAGAACAAAATAGCAAGACTAGAACCAGTCTACGAACATAGTTACTGAATGGGAGATATCAAGCAACAGCAGCTCAAACCCTGCTCCAACTGGAATCGCGTTCGATTCGACGACTGGAAGCATATATTTCACTGAAACGGGCACAGATAAGATTGGAAGACTAGAACCAGCTACGAACATAGTTACTGAATGGGAGATATCAAGCAACAACAGCTCAAGTCCTGCTCCAATTGGAATCGCATTCGATTCGACGACTGCAAGCATATATTTCACTGAAACGGGCACAGATAACATTGGAAGGCTAGAACCAGGAAGAGGAATGATCACTAAGTGGGAAGTAGGAAGCAAACCTCAAACGTTAGGTGTTACTCCTGCAGGCAGTGTCTTTTACATTGATGATCTTGGACGTATAGTAGGTTGGGATGATGCACGCCACAAGAAGTAGATGTACTCTATTTATTATGAAAATGAAATCAACTTATACTAGCAAATTCGGCTCTCATTCTCTTGCCCAAAGTCGGCTAGTTGTAAATTCACTAGTAATTGTTGTGGTCGCTTCCATAAATATTGGTACTAATTTTCTTGATGTAAATGTCAAAGCACAGACAGATGGTATAATAGATAGTAGCTTGCGTAAGCCGACTACGATTCAAGTAATCCCCGAAAAGTATACTTCGCCGACTTCCTCTAGCCACAATACATCTACGTATGAAATCCAACCGTCTGTTTCTAAAGGGTTCTCTGAAGGCAAGGACCTTGAGTCACCTTTAGTCATAAATCCTTCTTATACAATTACCAATGCAACCATGACATTTGAATCGTCTATTCTAAGACCCGCTATCATTCCAAAGCAGTTAGATGTCTCAGTCTCTGTTGCTAATAACTCTCGAACAATAATCGACGGTTTAGACCACCAATAATATCTGCACTTATCATATGTCAATATAGCATCCAGGACGTTGTAGATATAGATAGCATTGTCTATGAACTTTGCCACAATTACTAACCCTCATCCCATTCAGAATCATCTCATTATCTTGTTAACCTGTTGGCTTTGAAGGTAGTCTGGATGATGGATACAGTGTGTACCTGAGGTGATGTCTTTACTATCGCAATAATATACTAGGTGGAAAGTTACTCATCACAAATTCTCTCATTGTCATTGTAAATAATTGAATTGATTCTGTTCTCTAATGCTAATTGTAATAAGAGCTTGTCTACGACAAATCATCCTGTCATTTTATTACTGACGCATGAGTTTCGTCCAAATGTTTTGTTATCGTGTATACTAGTCTTGATTATATTTTCCCCGTGCAAAAAAATTTCCTTTATTTCAATATCATTTAACAGCACATCAACGATTTTCATGTAGTCGAACTCCGCTAAGTGCGATTTCTCTGACATTTTAATATTATCTATTGCATCAAGTTTCCAATATATTTTAGACGCTTTCTCAGCAATTTTATAGAGACTGAATATTACTTTACCAAATGAGGACAGTTCATATATTCCCTTCTGTCTCGTTATTAAGCCTGCTTTTAAGAGATTCTTAATTCTATCGTAATACTGCTTTTTGGACAGCCCCGACTCTATGATAAGGATTTGGGACTCCGCGTCCTTAGAATCAATAATGATTTTGAAGAGCCTCTCGGTCTGTTGATCGGATAAGACTCTGAAGACGTTCCTCATTGAAACATCCTTGGACACAATCCCTATTTATTATTACTAGTTATAATAAATTACATGGCATTAAATGATATCTTTTAGCTTAATAGGATACTGGCTCCAAATATAGGCATTATTATAAAGTATACCACTGATAAAAGGAGATATTCTATCAGGAACCAAGTGTTAAATCGGAACTAACATTGAGGAATAGTTTAACAGTACCAAATCAAGAACTTTGTTGAGAGCTCTACACCACTGGTAACACAAAGATGCATTAGGACAAGGACGACTATAGACTCAACTTGAGCGCCGAGACAGTAGATATTGATTTAGTAAACATGGATCTGATAAAAGTCACAATTAAGTGAGGGCAGACTAATTCCATTTATCCTAATACACCCCAAACAAGAGCGAGCACACCCATCATATGTCCGCTCTTGACAATTACAAGACATAATGGAACAAATTAGCTTTTATCTCTCCAATAAAGCCTTCTTCTACTGTTATCCGTCATAAGAGTAGATACTATGTTGAAGTATTCTGCCATTGGCAGACTAGAAGAAGCCCCTGTAAGGTCGTCAATAGCAGTAAACTTCCAGTGTTCTTCGCCAAGTGATTCTGACAGAAAGTCAAGAAACCCTTTGACTATTTTGCCTAAGGAGGTAGGGGATTTATCCCCCCGTTTGACTTAACCACCAATTAGACAGCAATTATTGCACGTAACTAAAAATAATACTGATTCCGAGTAAATTTGAGGCTGCTGATGGTATATGGGACCCCGTTGGCGATGTCGAGAGGACTGCAGCATAAGAATTTAAGGGCTCGAATTTTACTGGTAAGATTTGTCTAGGTAATTTTCAATAATCGAACCATTCCAGATATCTAGTTTTATTCACTTGCACACTACAAGAGCCTAGTTGCATAAGCATAGAATTACAATCTATATTGTCTTAGATTCGCAAAAAGTGACAAAACAGTATTTTAGAACGGAAGTTTTATTGCCCAATGGCAGAAGTAGGGAAATCCCAAAGGTTATTTAATACTTCTTTAAAAGATCTCAACGAATTGCCATTATTACGAGCCTCTCGGTGTACTCCCTAAGAATTGACCGATTGTTCCACGCAAGTCTTTAAAGATCTTGTCGATAGAAAGGAGAATGTGTACAAGAACGTTTCAGTGACAAAAGTCCTTAGGGCTTTGTCTGACAATAAGACCCAAAATCTCTTGACAGCTATTATTGAGGCCGATGCGGCTCAGTCGCATCTTCTAATTGCTGAGTCAGGATTATCAAGACGACAGTATTACAACAGAATAACAGACCTCGTTACAACAGGTTTGATAAGAAGACAAAGGGGAAGATACAGGCTTTCATCGTTTGGAAAGGTGATACATAGCCTTCAAAAGATTACTGAAAGAGCAGCAAGTAGCTACTGGAGATTGGAGGCAATAGATAGTATAAGAATGTCAGATAATTCACATTTGGCAGAAGTAGACCTTATGAAAATCATTGATATATTGTTGGATGATGTCGAAATAAAGGACATTTACCTTCACGATGATACATTCTCCGAGAGGAGTAAACCACAAGAAAAAGATCGCAAACAGGAATTACTATTAAATGCAATAAACTAAGATACCTACCGATTTTTTAATTGATGACCAACCACAATTGACAAACGAGAGAATTCATAGGCTGTCCTGTCCTAATACTTGTCGAATCTTCGGGCTAGTCTAATGGCTCCTCACAACCCAAATCATATTAGTTAACATAGATTTAAGTACACAGGAATTCAATAATGGATTCGAGGCCATAGGCGGATATCTACTTTGCAATCAAACGAATGTGTAGAACAAATGCCGTCAAGTCGGAAGTATGTTGCTTAATGCGAATTAATTCTGTCAAATGAGATCATTACCATAAGATGAAGAATACGGGAAATTATTAAGGTTTCACTAAATGAAAAAACGATGAGAAAAACCGACGTATCAAGAGGTACTATCGGTTTCATCAAATCGGCTAAACAATGTTTTTTGAGTTAGGTCAAATTTCAACTAGATGGTTAGATACGAAATGATGAATATGATGATTGGCAATAATTGGGAATAGGCCTGGCGTTCTATTCCCAATGTAAGTATATTTTTAACGATTTGTTATTGCGCAGGGAGAAATAGGGAGTAGAGTACTCAACTCATCATTTTCATCTGAATAAAATATTGCCAATAACAATAAAATGCAGCCTCAATGCAATTGAGCCTAAGATACCATCTGTATAGATCATAAAATGGAGACTTCAAATATTTATAGAGATACGATATGAAAGAGGCACTTACAATTTTAAGAGATGATCCAACTTAAGGAGTACGATGATTATGATGATGATGATGGTAATGAAATTGGATCGGGAGCCGACAAATCAACCTCCATTGTATACAGACGTGAGAATTTGGCTATCTGAGCTTTGTCATGCACCTGATGAGTTCACGTCAATAAAAAAGCCACAACCCTATATAGTGGAGATCATGGTTCAACTGAAATAGAGAATCTCTCTCCCCATTAATTTGTTCTTATTATAGGAAATCGAACTTGCAACATTATCTGAATATCACAGAATTGACCGTGCAGACATCTAGATACTTTAGCATTTTAAAATGATGTTTCAATAAATCGTTCCTTTTAGATAGATTTACTTGATGTGTAGCGCATAGGAGTGGATTCATATTAAATAATTTGAAAAGTTATGATGTAGACAGTATTGGAGGCTCATTCAAAATCTTCTTTATCCTAGGATCATCAATTAGAGAATCTATTAGCTTTGATATATTTTCATTTGATTCGATCGAGGCTGATGATTTAAATGCTTCGATCGCCTTTAAGAGCCAAAAATGATTAAGAGCTTTACCTATAATCGAGACTGCTTCATATACTATATCTCCCAAAGCGGTAGTCACGTACTCACCATTTTCTCTTTTGACCAGTCCTGCTTGAGTGATCTTGAGAATTCTTGAGTAGTATTGGTGTGGGGTTATTCCCATATTTTTGATAAGAGTGTCAAAATCGCGTCCCTTCCCGAGTGCGATTGTATTATACAGAACAAACGCCTTGTCGTCAGATAAAGCACTAAGGATGTTAATTACACTAATCATCTCCCAATTTGCTCCACTACTTTAATAATTAGCCGTCTTCCTGTTGATCGAAACTGTTTGAAGCGCATAGGTTTTTTTCTTTGCATTCTTATTCTATCCCATCAGTCGTAGCACTAGGGATGTTTATCTAGATTAATTAACAACGTCAATGAACTATGTTAATTAGCAAAAATTTCAAGGTATGATTTCTGCGTTCAATTGAATTGAGTGTTGCCCCTACGGTTATGATTTCACTCTTCAGAACAAATGATCTACTGCATTTCTTTGGCCTCTATCTGTAGTTGGATGCCATGATCAATGGAGATTCGAGAAAAGAAATATCCTGGAATTTTTTCGATAGGGATTAGAAATGAAGAAGAAAAAGGTGAATTCAGACCAGATCAGGATAAAGCCCTAAAATGTTTCTAGTCGACAAGAACTCATTGTACCGAATTAGCTCCTATTATGGATTCTCACAATAGTCTTATTTTTCTTTTCCCGTCCACTATTACGCGAATACCACCCTAATCTTGACGGTTCCGGGGTTTCCATTCCGACGTTTCAAGAGATATTGGTAGGCTAATCCTGGTGATATTCTTCGAGGCACTCGACATAACTAATCTTTAATTGACCCAAATAGAAAAAAGCAAGAAAAATTAGAGGTGGTTGTCAAAAATTGATCTTTGGGTTTCCTGACAAGTGAGAATACAATGGTTTATTTATTTTATTTCGTTATGCCAGGTATACGCGGGAACATAATTTCATATGGCTCTAGTATGCTTTTGCAAAACTCCAATCCCCTTGGTGATGGTTTGTAAAGAGTGATGGCACGTTTGCCTACTATAACCTGACTCTTATTAATTAGCTGTTTTGCCTCCAAATCTTCTATTAGAGGTTTATGTTTGGTCATATTTAGTCCACAAAAACTTGCTAAGGCGGTCTGATTTAGTTCACCATACTCTACGAGTTTTAAAATTACGTCTTTAATAATATAGATCTTATCCCGATAAGCCATGTGTGAACTGGCGGACACATCAACTACAACCTGTAGGCATAGATATCAGCCCTTAAGTTTGTTTTGTTATCCTCTTCTTGCTGGCTAGCTTCACTTTCAGTGATTATTGTTGGTTAGTATGAAGATCCGCTAATCCAACGGCAAGCCGATAGTGTCAGCAGATGAGACAAAATACACCGGAAGATAAAATTGGTGAGATCGAGAAACTAACTGAAGAAGATTATGACTCGCACGTGATCATTTTCATACGAAATTGATATACTGAGGTCACTAATATCATTGCTAATGCCAGAACATTTGACTCAATCTGAAACTATCAAAGCAACATCTTTCACAAATACTATAGATGATAAATCAGATAAGAGTAGTATATTTGGCTAACTGAATGTAGATAAACAAATCGTTCGTGAGATTCAGCAGAACTATGAACGCCAAATACCTAACGATAGCAGCCTTAGCAGTAATTATGATTGGTGCAACAGTACTTGCAACCGAAGATGCATTTGCAGACAAGCAGAGACATGATGACAAGAAGAAAGGTGGATATGCAAAGAGTCAATCCCTTGCACAAGCAAGCGAATGTGGCAATGGCTTCATATCAGTCGCTGATTTCTGTCAGGAGATAGGGTCACAAAATCAAGGCAAAGAGAACTCTGTAGCACAAAGTGGTAACCAAGAGATCAATCTTGAGGTAGGCACCGAAGCCGACGATCTCACCTCTTCACTATTAGGTGAAACAGCAAACAGTTTGATACCACAACAACCAGAATAGCTCTTCCACACTTTTTTATTTTTAGTATTACTCCTGGCCCTAACACCCTTCATTTGCTGATTACCTCTTTTTTTTAGATCAGTGCCAGAATTGCAGTGATAGTCTGAACTCATACTTCCTTTAAAATACAAATCATAGATGATAAATCAGATAAGAGTAGTATATTTGGCTAACTGAATGTAGATAAACAAATCGTTCGTGAGATTCAGCAGAAGTATGAACTCCAAATACTTAGCAGTAGTTGCAGCATTAGCAGTACCAGATTAACTTAATGCAGATAAACAAATCGTACGTGGGATTTAGCAGAAATATATGAACACCAAAAATTTGGTCGTAGTAGCAGTAATGGCAGTAATGCTAGTTGCAGCAACAGCATTAGCAACCACCGACAACGCATTTGCAGACAAAAAGAGACATGATGACAAGAAGGATGGGATACGGAAAGAGTCAATCCCTTGCACAAGCAAGCGATTGTGGCAATGGCTTCATATCAGTCGCTGATTTCTGTCAGGAAATAGGAGCACAAAATCAAGGCAAAGAGAACTCTGTAGCACAAAGTGGTAACCAAGAGATCAACGTCGCCGTCGACCTCGAAGATGACGTCGTACCTGTACCCCCGGTTGAGCTTGGATGTCCAGCAGGTACTCTATGGGATATAACACTCGTGGAAGATAATGATGAGCTAGGATTGGAAGACGGGACTGTGTTATGCCTTACCGAGAACCGACCTGGTAACCAAGAGGCTACCATTGCTAATACCGGGCCCGACTATGAGGTAGTGGATGTAAATCCAACGCCACTGCCAGGCACAGGAGAATGTCCTCCACCAAAAACATTGGCTGTGCATACATCAGGAACAGCTCCAAATGCTTTTGAGCAAAACGGCGAACTCTGTATAGACACACCCGGCATGGCGTAGTTTGGGTTCCGAAAGTCCCCCCTTTCTTTTTTTTGTTAATATTGCTATAAAGAACATTTGTCCCGGTTAAGAATTTCACTTGTGCTTGCTATATTGTGTTAGTTGTCGTTATATATCGTATTACAGTAAAACTATAGTAGATTTGAGAATTAATACTTTGTTCACTGATCTTAAATAAAAAATTTATACGACAAGCATTTATAGATAGATAGCTTCTCTGTGCGATCGCGGACCTGCCGTATCCGTATAGAGAATCTGTTATGCTGGCTGACGACCACTTATTTTTGGGTCCTGGAACTAGATAAACAAAGAAAGCATCCGGCCACACTGATGAAACTGCATTATTTGGAGCAGCGGAAGAAGGCGGTGTTCCAGTTGGTACTGTAATATGTCTGACTGAAGGACTTGGCAACCATCCAGCCACCGTATTACTGACCCCACCGATCGTAGTTGATGTAAACACAAACCAACCGAACGTAGCCAATTGTAAAGTGCTATCGAAATAGCACCTTTCACATACTATAGAGGATAAATCAGATAAGAGCAGTGTTAAAACAGAAATACAAGCCGACGAATCCGACGAATCCGACGATGATGAGGAAGACGACGAATAGTTATAACAACCCCTACCATTATTTAATACAAAAGCAAGAACTAAGTGTTCTGCAGCCCAGACTTATTTAGTGCAAGCAATATGCAGATTAATCCCATTACATTAGGCTAAGTCTGAAAGCATCAAACAAATCATCGTGACTAGTTGCTTCCTTGTCTAGTGAACCTTCCCCATTTTCTACAGTAGTTCCCTTTGGTGATAAAATATCATATTTTTTATCCCATAAACCATACATACCCAAATTGCATATTGTATTTGCAGGGGCCTGCTTGCTTGTTGTGTTCATCTTCAGCAGGTTCCTTAATCAGGCCCCCTGCATTAGTTGTTAATTTTATCGCTGCAGGATACTTATTAGCCTTAGGGAATATGATTACAAAATGTTCTACCATAACATTCTGTTATTAGTGCCAGAACAACAGACACAGTCTAAAACTATCAAACAGATCACTATGACTTATCCAGATTACCTTCGCCATTTTCCACAGGCTGTACGAAGGGCAGTGATTAACTTCCCGTGTCGGGCGACTTGCGGAAGCCGTGTGTTCGCATGACCTGCCTGCGTTTATTCCCAATTGCAATCTAATTAACTCCTGCCCGCTTTAACACATCTTCAACTACGAAACAGAGCATTCGCAAAGATAGAAATCTAGGATATTGAATGGGCAAGTTATCATCTATATTGAACTGTTCCCTGATGAGTGCGATTTATCTTTAATCTCTTCATGAAATGACCTGCGATAATCCAGGTATACATCGATAGCAGTAGAACATTCTGGCGTGCAGAAGGTGAAATAGCGGTCTGCATTTGAACGATTGTAACACCATATCATATACAGACCAAACTCATCAATCCTTTTGATGTCTCCCACTTTGAGGCCAGATAATGCGCCAATCCTCATTCTTGTGGAGGTCATAAGCAATATCATGACTCGACCTAACATCACACTTCTCTAGGATTTGTTCAATCTCTTACCGAATAAGGCCCGTCTGTGGCATACCTCTTTGATTCATCTTGTGGGAAGAATCTCTTAATCTTGTCAATATTCAGGTTTATGTCATTCATTTTAAAGAAATGCGGTATTCCAGAACAATACACCTGGATACTCCAATACGACAACTTCTGCACATCTCTGAGATGAATGATATGGTCAATTATCTTGGACTTGATTTGTAGTCAAGCAATGCACGTAGATTATCATTCTTTACAGTAACTTTGAGGAAGAGTTCAAATGCCACACGATATGTAACTTTTGTCTGAGGAGATTTAAGACCGTCAGTGACTTGAAATATGCGTGATTCCTCTTCATGTTCTCCTTGTTGTTTCTTTTCCTGTCGGTTGTCTTTTTCAGCAGTAAGGAAAGCCAAGTCTAACTAAGATTAGTCTAACGTCTTGAAATATTTAAGTGCAATATATCCTCTCATTAAACGTATTTATAAGAAATAATCGTGATCGATTTGCTGTGATAGGTCAACTAGAACTTAGACCAGCCAGTGTATTGATATTAATCGGGGTTCTCATTTTAAACATCCCAACTGTTACGCATTCTGTATATGCTCAGATCGCAAATGCTGGAGATGCGGCAGAGATCCCAGGTTCAAACTTTTCAGAGGGAGAAGGTGCCCCTAACATGACTGATTCTACTCTCAAAGCAGACCTAGTCTATAAAGGGTTAGAATTCCCTACCAATATGGCATTGTTGGGACCAGATGATTTTCTGGTCTTGGAGAAATCAAAAGGAACTGTAAACAGAATCGTAAACGGCGCACTGTCAGCCGAGCCTTTGCTTCAAGTTAATGTTGCATCTGAGGTAGAGAGAGGAATGCTAGGTATTGCAATTTCAAATGCTTCAAATCAGACAGGTATTAATTATAATAACGTTACCACTTCAGATGGACCATATGTATTCTTATTTTATACTGAGGCCGTGTCACCGCAAGATGATACACCTATTGGTAATCGGGTCTACAGGTACGAATTGGTTGACAATAAACTAATGAACCCGAAACTTCTCTTGGATCTCCCAGCCATACCTGGACCTCGTCACAACGGAGGTTCTATCGCAATTGGCCCAGATAACAACCTATATGTTGCAATTGGGGACGTCGACGGTCACACTACTGAAGCGGAAAATGTTCACGATGGCGGGAGGCCGGATGGTACCGGAGGTATTCTTAGGATTACCCAAGATGGCAAACCAGTACAAGGCATCATTGGAGATCAAAGTCCGAGCAACAAGTATTTCGCGTACGGGATAAGAAACAGTTTTGGATTCGACTTCGATCCTTTGAATGGAAACCTTTGGGATACCGAGAATGGTCCTGGTTCCAATGATGAAATTAATCTTGTTGAGCCAGGTTTTAACAGTGGCTGGTTGGAGATTCAAGGCAAGGCGCCAGCTGGCTTTGACTCTCAACAGTTAGTCAATTTTGGCGGAAAAGGGGTTTACCGGGATCCAGAATTCACTTGGGTTGACACAGTAGGGCCTACAAAGGTCTTGTTTTTTGATTCAGACAACCTTGGAAAGCAATATGAAAACGATATGCTTGTAGCAGATGTTCATTTTGGAAGGATTTACGATTTTGATTTGTACGAGAATAGAACGAGCCTAGTACTGGATGGTCCCATTGCTGATAAAGTGGCTGAGATAAATGAAGAAGTGAATGGACTAATATTTGGCTCAGAGTTCGGCGCAATAACTGATCTTCAGGTTGGCCCAGATGGCTATTTATATGTCCTTTCCTTCGGGCAAGGCGCAATTTATAGAGTTCATCCTATATTAGAATAAGCCAAATTGTAGCGCGATATTCCCATCCCCGGCGCTGGAGTGAACATTGATGAGAAACAAGTAGCGTGGTCATTGACGGGAAACAAGTTGCATACCTGTAATGCAGGTTCCAAAAAAAGATGGCCCTAGAACAATTGCGCTATTGAACATTTGTGATGACAGAGCGCACCACTCCAATGATAATCTCCTATTATTTAATGCGAGCACGTGCCCCTGAGAACTCCCTGTTCGATGATCTAGGCCATAGGTTGACTCGGATTCGAATTTTTTATATATATGACCAGAAGTTCTCAATAAGTGATGAACCTTCTGATCTGTGTTCTGATGTCTTTGTTGGCATCCCTGTTAATGCCGCTCATTGCGTCATATCAAATTCCATCAGTTGATGCACAATCCGTACCCGTAGGTAAATGCAACTGTATACTGGATTCTACTAGCTATGCCAGTGTACCTTCTAGTAATGTGACCGGACTAACTATACCGAGTGTAGACCTATTAAAGAATGAGACAGTAGTGAGTGCCACGGAAGGTAGTTTGTCGTGGATAACAGATAAGGGAACGGAGTTACTCGGGGTACTTTCTGACAACTACTTCCTTGGTAATTTTTCAAGGGGAACTGGAAGAACGGTTGCACTTAACATGTTAGATACTAAACTGAACGAGTCACTTGGAATAGAAGTAAGCGGTGGTAGTTTACCTGATCAAATGAAGGCAGAAATCATTCAAGCATCGGTCGACAAGAATGGGACATTAGCCGAGATAACGACTTTGGGGCCCAAGATAGCGGAAGTTCCCATTGCGTATGATGCGACACTAGAGGAGCCGACATCGGATAAGAATAGATTGAATGTAAATGTTCCTACTCCTGGTGACTATCTTCTTCTGTTAGAGCTGTCCTATAATGGTACTGGTCCAACATCTTTGCTATCATCAAAGCCTCTCACCTTAGTATACGAAACAGTTCTGGTTGCCCAATAGTCATAATTTTGGAAAACAAACCATTCTTGAAATAGAATGGCCGCCGAGACTTTTTTCTATATACTGCATAATATTTTTTGAGATAACGCTTCGCTATTACCGATCATCATCAACCCATCATTAGCTCGGCGTGGGTTGAATTGGCAGACATTATCTGCCCGCGGAGTTCTCCGGCTGGATAGTCGATAGTATGAACATCGACATACGTTGTACCATTTTTCATTCCTGATACGATCTCAGTTAACTGATCGCTATCCGCGGCCTGACCTTCCAACGTTTGGCCTGTCATATTCCCTTGGGTCAGTGTTCCATTAATATCGCCTGTGACGTTATCATTTGATCCAAACAATGAAGCCAATATAGGCCCATTCTCCTCTAATGCTCCACCATGAATGTCGGCGGCAGTAACCTTGTCAATTCCGGTAATGTTGATCAAGTACCAAATACTGTCTTGCGTTACCCTGAAAACTGCCATACCTGATGCAGTCGTATCCACCTGCGGTTTCTCAAACTCCCCCTCAAGGCCAGTCCAGAATTTTTGCTCTTCTGTCGAGGCGTAGATTGCGTTGTGGTTAATCGATATAAACACAATTGCGTAGAAGAGGAGAAAACCAGACATCTTGCGAAGTTTCGCAACAAGTTCAAACATCTACATTCAGAACGATTAGGTATCGTCAAGATATAAGATTTTATTTATCAATAGTTGGCCGCATGAAAAATTTCACGTGCATTCGCAAGTACGGCTGCTTTGGATTAATTTCTGGGCTGGTTCTTTCCCAAATTCCCATTCATTTTGATTGGAATTTGGAAAAATGCTTAAATCGTACCTAACAAGGAAAATCATAGCAGATTCGCATTGGCTACTGTTCGAATTTCCTCCAAATCATATTTTGTCGGAGGTATCGTAGCTGGAACAATTGCTGTTGCTATATCCCTTGTTCTACGATTATTTGGTGGGGGATTTTTCGTTCCAGAAATTGCATCATTGACATTATTTTCCCTTACACCTGGAGAAGTCGAATCGCAAGCCG
Organism: uncultured Nitrososphaerales archaeon; assembly: GCA_963788755.1. Taxonomy (GTDB): domain Archaea; phylum Thermoproteota; class Nitrososphaeria; order Nitrososphaerales; family Nitrososphaeraceae; genus TH5896. Next base: position 94,547 of record CAWBHQ010000025.1, on the reverse strand, counting down.
TGCAGACCCTAGGGCCGCTAGCCAAGCACACCTCTTTTATTGGCGCAACTCTCGTTAACATAATTCTATACGGTCTAATCGGTATACTGGTTGGAAGATTGTATGATAGACTCTTCTGGAAAAATTATTTGGGGAAGGCGGTACAATCTTCGATCATAGCCTATGTGATATTAATGGCTATTACGTCTGTTCTCCTGTCCTTAACTGAAGCATCTGCTGGTCCCGTTGTTGTGTCCGACGTAATCCTATATCTTGTTCCACCCAATGTCGCATTTGGATTTGTGTTGCCGGCACTCTACCAAAAGATATCATTCCGTAGGGCTTCAACAAGAAAGCTTGCCGGCGAAAAACAAGTACCTGCTGACTCCGAAGGCGAGATGGAGGCAAAGCCAAAGACATTGACAGCGGATCGGAAGATAAATCGAAGAATGTTTCTCCGAATCAGCTGCCAGCATCGGTAGTTGCCTTACCGATTCTCTACTATGGAACTAATCGTCTACTGTTTTCAACTCAACAACAGGCTTCCCAGTCTGTTGTGCCAGTTTTACCAGCATCTCAGATAGATTCTGTTCCTGTAGGGTTTGAAAACCCTGCACTATCACCTCTACTTCGATATGAAGTCACACCGACTGAATTATTCTACAGGATAGACATAAGCCCCATAGTTCCAGCTATTAATGCCGAAACATGGAAGTTGAATGTAAAGGGGTTAGTTGATAAACCATACGAAATCACATATGAACAATTAAGAGCGATGCCCTCGGTGGAGCAATTCTCTACTTTGGGATGTGTAAGCAACAAAGTAGGAGGAGACTTGATAAGCAATGCGATATGGAAAGGGGTGCCGCTCAAGAACATCCTCGAGCAGGCACAAGTACAACCTGGAGCAAAATATATTGTCTTCAGATGCTTTGATGGATATGACGTCGGGATTCCTTTAGAAAAAGGGCTTGAGGATGGCACAATTTTGGCATACGACATGAACAGAGCGACACTCAATCCTGCACATGGTTTTCCGGTCAGAGCAATTGTTCCTAACATATATGGCATGATGAACGCTAAATGGATAACTGAGATCGAAATAGTTGATTACGTCTACGAGGGATTCTGGCAGCGCAAAGGCTGGAGTAATACTGCAACAATAAACTCATTATCATCCATAGTAATACCTGGCAGTGCACCGATAAGGACTAGATTCAGAGGCTTCTTGCCTGCTAGTTCCAATTTTGCCAATTCAAGTAATAGCTCATCATCTGCCTCGCCTTCTTCCTCATCCTCTTCATCTTCTTCTTTATCACCTATCGCTTCGGGAAGAACCATGACTATAGGAGGCATAGCCTTCGCAGGAACGAAAGGAATATCCAAAGTACAAGTTAGTATTGATAATGGGTCTACGTGGAAAGACGCATCTATCAAGGAACCATTATCGTCTTATTCGTGGGTTATGTGGGCAGCAGAATTGAATCTACCCAGTGGACAATTGAAGGAATACAAATTAACCGTGAGGGCTACGGATAAGGCTGGAACAGTCCAGACCTCCGAGATAAGAGAGCCTTTTCCAGACGGTTCAACTGGTTATCATATCATCAGTATCCAGGCTTAGCGTAACCGATGATGAGATAATTTGTTAGCGAGTATTGTAATTATAATTATGGTAAATATGCTTGACGTCGCATAATATTTTTAATGCCCGTATGCCCCAGAAAAAATGAACTTACTTTGAAGACGAAGACGATGAGCCACCATATCCGCCACGGTTTAACAGTACTGGATATGAAAGGATTGTACTATTACTCTCCATTTGGTATAGGGGTAGATACAAACAGTTCATCCATTCTGTTATAGACCTGTAGAAACTGCATGCCTTTAGGTGTAGTTTTGAACGTTCTTTCCCCTTCAACATACTCAACCAAATCATTTTCAAGCAGGTGAACAAGATACTCCTTCAGGATGTTATATGAAAGGTATGTTTTGTATTGTATCTCTGTCACCCTAGCTCTATTGCCATTGGTGACTTGAAGGATGGATGACATAATTTCTGATCTTGATCTATGTCTAAGCTGTTTAGGCATGTTAGTCTAGTTTGGTATAGTGAACATATATACTTATTTTAAACTCATGTAAATTATAGCTTAATCTTCTATAACAATGATTGCAGCCTTTCCGATTTTATGATTTTAAGTACTCTCCCATCTCGATGATGTAAATTGATCAGTTCGGATCAGAGTGATGATGAACTGCTGGGTTCGGATATCCTAATGTACCCTGAATTTAAAAAATGGTTGTATTTTGATGCGTGACGTTACAATATTAGAAAACGAGATAGAATAGTACATTTGTTTTCTAGCTAGTTTCATTGCACTGACAATTTGTGACTTGGGTAGGCTCAAAGGAGTTAATGGTGTATTCAATAGTCTATGAGACGGTAAAGAAATTAAAACAAAACTTAGACTAGGACTAAAATAAAAACAGCAAATCAACCAGGTCTTGGACTATCTACACTGACGATATTCATTTCTTATCTCCATGATTTGCTTCGAATATTTATCATAGCTACAGGCAATAACCAAGTATAGACAAAGGTTGTGAGAAGGGTAAAAGCAGGTCGATATAGCCAAAGTTTGTTATCTGGGTTTCTTATCTTATAATCTACACCATATATCATTGCAGTAAACAATATTCCTGCAAACCATAAAAGAGTAGAAGTTAATTCACCTACGAATGGTAACATAAAGACCGCATGAAATACCACATAAGGACGTACGAACTTCATCACCGTCATAACATAATAAATCATGGCAATGTAAGCCGGTCTCTTCCAGTAGCTTTCCTCCGGTGGTGGAGAGACTTCGGATAAAGCTCTTTTTCCATCTTATCTGCTGCTTTACCAATGATTCCATAGTGTTCGGAACACCCACATGCACCTTGATACTGTAGCTGTATTTGACGTTCCAATAATTTAGTTCAGATGAAGACTTTCCGTCCCCATCGCCCGCAGTGGAGTATGTTGATGATGCAGGTGAATAAGATGAGTTAGAATGGTCATCATATGATCCATTAGGGTATACTAATGGCTGTCCACCTCTGTAGCCATTTTGTACTAGTTCTGCACTCTTGGCTGAACCAACACCGCTTTGTCCAATTATGCTTATTGAAGGCGCGAGTATCCTCCTTGGAGTAGTGAGAACATATGCAGTCATTCTACGATCGGTACAGAATTTGAAATCCATGCCAAGAAATTTGTCATGTGCCCATTCATGAATGAAATCTTGAACGCATTCTCGTTTATAGAAGCTAAGTGCGCCGGAGCAACAGGTGACGGAGTCAAAACAGACTTTCCGCACCCTTAAAACCTCTGCAGGCTGCATCAGCATACACTGACTGCATCTTTTCATAAACATTACCCTTGGTTGCATTTCGAACAGTTACATGTCCCGTTAGCGCGCCCAGATTCTTATCAGCCATAAAGATTTTGGCTGCGATTTGTACAGCGTCAAGATCCATGTCACAATCACTATCCATAAATGCATAAATATCCCCCCTAGCAATCTGACTTGCAGCTTCGACTGCTCTTTTTTTGCCTACACTCTTGTTAATATGAAGAATGTAAAAATTTCTTAAGAGTGGATTTTCTCGCTTGATGGATTCAAGGATTTTTGGCGTCTCATCAGTACTTCCGTCATTTACAATTATTACCTCCCTATTCTTGTAGGTCTGATTTATACACGATTCCACGCAATTTCTAATATTTTCTTCCTCGTTCTTCACAGGAACCACGATCGAGAAGAAGGGAGAGTTTTCCATAATTGCACGGTCATCTTTCAGTGCAGGGGGCAGTTCAAAATTTGGGTCGCGATACCTAAAGTACGAGAAGACCAGGATATTCAATAAAATAAAGCTCGAAAAGAAAGTATAAAGTCCCAGAACAAAGTCCATCACGAATAGCAAAAGGTATACCTTGAGAACAAGTACTACCGATACAGCCGCGATGAGAAGACATCGAACGAAAAACGCCCTTCCGCTTATCTCCTTTGATATTTTCAAATATTCTAAGACGTTGATATGTATCGCCTTCCTGTCTTCACTTTATACATGTATACTTCCTGTTTAAAAAATGCATGTCTGTCTTTTCATGAACTATTTACTGCCAGATTTCTCTATGTTGTTCTAATAGAATAATGTTGAATGGCTATGATTGTGTTATCTTTTTCGGTAAGGTTTTGAATCATGGTCATCATATAGTATTTAGGTTGAGTACAAAATTACAAGACACGAGTAAGCTACTGATCATTTTGCTACTTGTGGCTTGGGTAATTAGTTCAATAGTTGCTCTGTACTATCTTCGCATCGATTTCTTACGATAGAACCTTGCATGTTCCATCCCAATTCGTCACTATTAAAAAAATATGCTCGTTGACGTGCTCCTGGGGTCTTCCAGTTTTGAAAGGTTAGCTGAATGGGGTCACTCTCTGGCTAGTGACATGTATACAAGAATGTATACAGATTTCTAAGTTTTTGCAAATGTGTATACAACCATTGTATACAGTTCCGTTTGTATACAGCCGTTCAATAGAAAATCACGCTCAGTATATTGAACGACCCAATTTGAACGGCATCGTTCAGAACACTTTTTGAACAGTTCCCTAGTGGGATTCGTTCGAGACATTCAATTAGCGTTCAATTAGGTTATATGCTAGAGCCTTCATAGGTATGGACTGTATGTCGTCACCAACTTTACTCCCCCCTAAGACCATCTTCAGTTTGTACATCCCGCATTCTACGGCTAGGTCTCCAAATTAAAAGGATAGTCCAATGACTCTATGCGGTAATCCTTGATACTAGCAAAATTGTTAGGTTTGTTGAGTATTTTACTGCCTACGGTTGGTTTTACATACCATTTAATACCAATGTATATATAGAGGGTAACCCTAATGAATGGTATCAAAATGTCATCAGAAAATAAAAAATCAAAAGATAACACAACAGCAGGCACAAGCGCAACCGCATCTGTCAATGTATCTCAGATGTTTGACGCAGCAAATGAAAATGTAACAAAATTAGTGAATGAATCCTCAAAGGTCCAGCCACAATATGCTCAGGCAATCTCCAACTTGCAACAGGAGTATATCGACGCACTGAGAAATGCTATCCAGAGAACATTTGCAGTCCAGAAGCAATTAGTTGCCAGCAACAACAATTTCAACAATTTCATTGTTCCAGAGGCAGCAATACCGTATGTTCAAGGCTTGGTAAAACAATCAGATGATATCACTAACAACTTCATAAGTGTAGCAGACATCAACAACCAACTAACTATCAATGCATTGAACGTAGCAAGAGAGAACGTGAAGAACTTTAGCAGAACAGTAGAAGCAGCTGCTGAATACAACTCCAATCTAGCAAGATCATGGGTATCATCTTACCCATCATTTCAGCCCCAACAGTTTACCATAGGCAGACAATAGCCAGCAAAGAAACCTCTTTTTTTGGGACGTTTAGTGGTATATGGAGACGTCCATCCTTACTTTTTTCATTTTGTAGCGTATTAAATTGTCGTTGCTTTTAAATGGTTGTTACTTTGTGTGGTGGAATGAAGTTGATAGACGCATATTTTGATTTTGAAGATTAGGTTGTCGCCTAGTGGCTAATAACAATTTAAACTTGACATGTCATGTTTTACTATCTAGCCCAAGTGCCATCTAGATTACGAAGCTTTTTTTAATCTCAAAAGAAAAGGAATGAGTATTTGGTTGTTTTAATCAGACTCTCCTTCGTTCTCACTATCTGTATCTGATGCATTAAACGCTGCTACTCGTGAGGTTGTTTACTATTTTTACTTGATTAGGAGTCGCCCTAAGAGAGTATGAAACCATAAACGGCTCTTCCCCATCGTCGCCACCTGCGCTAACAAGCTCTATTGCGTTAGCATTAAATGGCACTGACCCCGAAGTCCCCGAATCTAACTTAGCAAACCCAATCGTTTCATTCCCCGAAAAGGTATAATCCTCCAAATCTCCGAACTCACCAGAAATGCTAGAGGTGTTACCTGACTGCATTACATTCCAACCTATTAAAACGACCAGGCTGCAAAATCACTCAATTAACTTATGTATTTACCAATAATGATGAGTCGCAGATGGAAAAAGATTCAATTCGAATTTCCTGCGGGAATAAATGGGCTTTAGCTAGTGGGACAGACTGCTCAAAGTTAAGGGGATAGTCCAATGAAGGTTGTAATGGAACTTAATAGTTTAGTAGATGGTCTCGTGGCTTTTTCTCAGAATTTCTTTGTTTTATTTGTAGCCTGCAGAGAAGAAGTATCTCAAATATATGTTGGATGGAAGTAGGTTCCTATTGGATTACCAGCGGACAAAGGCCTGAACAAAGGGGAAATTCTAGCAAAACCCTACTCGCATATTCGTCTGGACACTATTTTCATATGGACCAGCTTATGACACGAGTGGACCTTTGTCCATTGGTTCTTAACTAGGTCACAAAATTTTACCTATTAAGCTTAGTCAACAAATATTGTTCTCTATTTTGTAAATTTTCATAATGAGTTAGGGATTTTAAAGTTATTGCAAGATCTGTAAAGAATATCTGATTATCTTTATCATTTCTGAAAGTCTTTTACATTTCTTATTTCGTTTTTTTGACTCTGCCATTCGTCAAATTCTGCTGCATCAATCTAGGCTGCTTTCAAATGCAGTTTGTTGGGAGAATTGAAATTCTGACTACGATTTTATTAAATTACGTTCTAGCGTACTGCTAGCTCTACATACTTCTATCCATATTGCGATTACAAGAAGGAATTATTTGGGGGTGAAAGACTACTGGTTTTCCCTTTCGCGAATAGCTAGTCCCCTATGCGGGAGCTGATGCATTTCTCTTCTTTTTCGCAATCATCAAACACATAAACTCAAGGCTTCCTCGCTTTAGGTATCACCTTACTAAACAATCACATCTACCATCAAGAAAATTCAAAGAAATCCGCTAGCTTCACACCAACTATTTAGTCTAAAACTACTTTTACGCCTTGAGTGGGCTTCTCACCATAATGCAGTCCTTCTTTACTGCATATTCGGTTTGGATGGGCATATATCACAATCGATGTACCCCCAAGCCATACCTAATCAAATTCAAAGCCTCATGGAGAATCCCAAACAAAACAGTGTACTAAAGACATGGATAATCATCTCTAAAGGTACATTATTCGGACTGGTTACTTTGCTTAGTGTGTGCGCGTCTTACGGCTTGGACAGTTCCAGAAATAAACGGCGCTTATGCGATGACTATCAAACAAGAATGTTATACAATTGGTGGAGAAGGTGGCGAGCGGTGCAGAAGGAGCAAGTTCTGGTTCATCTGAAGGAGGCTCCCATTGGGGAGGATGGTACTGGTGGCAATGGCCAAACTGGTATTACTGGTGGTGCCGGTGGTACTGGCGGAGAAAGTGGAGAAGCCGGTGCTGGAGACGAACCCTCAGGAGGCGACGGTGGCCGAGGCGGATAAGGTGGCGATGGAGATACGACTTGCATTATCGACGACAGCTTCCGCTCAAGACAGACCATAATGCAGACCATGAGTCCAGGAGCTGCTTCAGGTTTAGGTATATTAAGTGGGATGATAGGCTTTATGACCCCGATGATGCCCATCCCTTAAATTTTTCTTTTTTTATTCAATCAATTAACTACTTGCATATACTTATTGTATTACTATTTAACTACTAATTCCTCATCTGGTCAAATCAATATAATCGATTCATATGGAAAGCTCAGATTGCTCATTTACGGATTCGGAATCCTAAATTTTGCACTTAGCGGAAGTGTAGTTAGAGTACTAAAGGTTTTTTCTGGATAGGACATGAGGGAAAACGACCTAGTCCTCACGACAGAGAAGCGGCTATGAAAGGGAATATGGAGTGTCCTGTAACGCGCATTCCTGAATATGCGACTTCATTAAAGCATCATGCGATGAGGTGAGGCGATAACTGATCCAATCCCTCTGATCAACGATATATCATTTTTTTCAATTTCTATCTCTTTTCTGATAGGAGGAATGTAACGTATTGGGTAAATCCATGGTCAACTGAGCCAATCAACAAAAAAACAACATTAATGAGCAATCTTTGAATATGACGAAGAATCGATAAGATCCGTCTTAAACGTTTCAGACAACGATCCCTATTCTCTATCCAAATTAAAATATGCTTTTGATTCATACAGGCAAAGACAGTATCACAAACCTGACTATTTATCCATTTCAAGCTATGGAGTCGGAGACAAAACTCCTGACAGTCAGCTCATTCTAATATTGAGACACTAGTATGTAGTATAGAAACACGCCGCATCTACTTCCAAGTCAAGCGACACGGTTTCTCGTATGTATTGAAATTAAGAAAGTCTTGCTGATATCAAAAGAGAAAGGTCGAGCCTAATCGTCCCTCATACTGAGCCTGTCTTCCCGCGGATCACCGGTAGGTTTTTGCCCGTCTGAATCCTTTTCATCCGATCCTATCGTGGAGGATATGTTCGAGGAATTTGTTGCAGTACTCTCACAATTACCATTAACACATTCGGTCTTTTCGCAGGGTCCAGCGTCGGTACAAGTAATTGTTGTGCTTTTATCCTGTGCAAATATCTCATCTTGTCCCATAATTGTTATCCCAATGTACACAGCCAATATGCACGACGCAATTGCGAGACAGCTGGTGGCCACAGTTTTCCTTCTCGGCTTGAAGTTATGCATGCACTACCAATGCTCCTTCGGGATATTTGCGTTAAATCATTTCTGTACTATAGATTATATCTGTTGTTTTTACAAGTTCAAATATTTAGAGATTTGTTAGTGTGTTAGAAATCGTACTGTAGCACCATTTCATTTCCATAATGTTGATTGCGGGATTATTGCATCAATAGTCTGAAGGGTTGAGGTATACATAGTAGTATTCAACCGTAGTATAAATCCACTGTATTTTCCATAATCGGACACAATTTAGTATCAAATTGTTCAGTCCCCAAAGGGACCACGTAGGCTTCTCAGGAAATACAAACGCGAATCGCCCACCACGTTTACCCTTCTTAGACCATAACACTTTTCTAGCATGCGTTAATATCAACGGCATGGTTGGAGAAAAAATGACCTTACCATTTGAAGTGTCCTATTCAGAAAAGCCTAGCAAACAATCAAAAGGTATGAAAAGACTTGCAGTAATTGTGAAGCCAGAAAATGTTGACGGCATGATTTCTTCTCTAAGAGAAATGGGTCTTGAAGCTACTATTTACGACGTCAAGGGAGCAGGAAAGGACAAGCAAAGAGTTGCTTCAGGGAGAGGCAGTGGCACATTTGAGACTAGCGTATACTTCAAGGAAAGTAGTTGCTACGGTGGTGAAATCCGATGATGTGGACGCGGTTGTAGAAAGAATGAGGGGTGCGCTCGCAGGAGAGAAGGCAGTTGTAATGATATCACAAGTCGATGACCTTGTCATGATTTAAGTCAAGTTATCTGTCTAGCAAGGTTAATAAATTAACCCAACAATGAAATTTACTTCACATTGAATTAGCAGCTCAACGCAACTCAGCTTTTCTACTTTATGCATTAATCATATTTCTAATCAGAAGCCAAATTTCTATCCAAATTTCTATAATTGAACTGTAACTATCACAAGGCCCACTCATTTCTAATTTCGGATAAAGTATAATGAACTATAGAAAACCACGATATTTATCTAGCCTCCGCTGTGTATTCTATCATGGTTTTTTATTGGTACCCGAGGACCAAACGAATTGTTAATACACTTCATCACATTGACCGGAATGAACCAATATGAAGTTAGTGATTCAACCTATTTTTCTGAATAATAAAAGGGCCCTTACAGAATTATCATATTTGAGAGCTGTGCTTGAAACTGGATTCACATTTGACACACATTTTACAGTAATTAATAATGTAGTAACACAGATCCCAACAAACACGTTCGACTACTCACGTAATCAATATTTGTCAGATCAGTTACTCACTTGGCTCCAGCAAACTATTGAACCATCAAAAGATACCAAGGTTTTGGCAGTCTGTGATTTTGATGCATACTTTGGGAAATATAACTTCTGTTTTGGTGAAGCGATCATAGGCGGAAATGTATCAGCAATATATCTTGAACGTCTGATACCAGCTAATAGTAATGATAGAGGAAATTCTCTGAGCCTCTTGCAGAACCGTATAGTGAAGGAAGCAATTCACGAGATTGGCCACACTTTCGGATTAAGGCACTGCTCACGTGATCTTTGCATTATGTTTAAAAGTAAGACTATCTTAGACACGGATAAAAAGAATAAGGAATTCTGTGAGTCGTGTCAGAGGTTACTAAATGCAACTTCAAAACCTCATTTGAATTGACCTTCTCTCCAGCCCTAAGTTTGCATTTGAGAGACAGAGCTAATAAAAAAGATTGACCCAAAGACAAGACCATCGCATCGACTTGAATGAGTACAATATTTTCATTGGAACTGATGACGGTAACAAAAAAAAGAGAGGATTTTCACAAGGGTATTTAGTGATGCATGTCTAAAGATACTTGAAATCAAATGATGAAGATGAACTCGGCCATATTGCGTAGTTTTCGATGATTTGATTTGTACCGTCAGGGAAGGCAACTGTTATTTTGTATACACCAGAAGGAACATTGAAGCTATATGAACCATCAACGGTTACGAATGAATTTGCAGTGTAGCCCTCTTCCTTCACCACAGAAGTTATGACTCCTCCCTCTTTTTCTGCTATTACCGAAGCGCCTATCGCGGGCAATCCTGCAGGTCCTATTACCTTACCTTCCACCGTACCGAGATCAAAAGAAGGTTGCCGCATTACTGAAATTGTCCGAGGCTCGGAAGTTTGAGAGGCTGGTGCGCCCTCAGTAGGATGAGTGATCAAACTCAGTCCCTTGTGTGCGTTAGGTAGATTACCTCCACTTATTACATATCCCCCTATTGCGATTATGAGTGCTAGTGCTATCACTACAGTCAATACCAGTAGTACATAGTTTCTAGAATTGTAGTCTATCTTGTTTGTCATTCGGTTTCCTAATAGTTTCGACTATTCGGCTCATTTACTATGCCCTCAAACCTCTTTTTTGAAAGATATTGGTTGTATTGTCCTTTCCAATCATATCAAATGATCAAGCAACCTTTCTCTTTTAGTCTAGTCAACCACAATTATGAATAATAAGCGTAAAGAGCAATTTGTATCAATAGAGGCTGAAAACAAAAGTTTATCAGTTATTACTTAGGCCTCATTCCTGTTCCGGCTAAGGCCACCGCGGTTGACGGCGTCGAACTTATTTAAGACTTCATCTTGGTAATCGCTACTTCTACCTAATTCTAGAGCGCTCTCAGCGCATCTACAGGCAGATAGCGTGACGCCTTCCATGCAGGGTAGAGCCCAGCCATCACACTCAAACCGACTGAAATAAACCACACCCTCATCATATCTTCTCCAAGATATACAGGAGTAAGAGGCTCTGTTTCTTCTCCCTGCTCCCCGGTTTGATCTGAACTAGTTGTCCCTGAGTCTCCAACACTAGAATTTGCACCTTCACTATCATCACCTTCCGCATTTTCTTCGCCTCCGCCGCCCCCTCCAGGACTAGCACTAGCAAGTAAATAGCCCATACCTATGCCCGCTACCAGGCCTAACGATGCTCCCATGACGCCAATAAGTAAAGCTTCGAAAAGGAATAGGCCAAGTATTGTAATGTTCTTCGCCCCAATTGCCTTCAACGTTCCTATTTCTCTTATTCTTTCGACAACAGAAGTGTAAAGTGTGGTAATTATACCGACTGCTCCCACCACCAGCGAAATAATAGCAATACTTGCAAGGAACGCATTGATTCCACCTGTAAACTCCTCAATAGTTTTAAGGATATTTTGTACGGGTAGTAATCCCTATGTCGTTGCCATACAATGCCCTTATCTCTTCTTCGACCGCATCAACGTAGTCAGTTGATGAGGCAGCGACAAATAACGAATCGTACTTACCTGCACGTTGAAGCAAGTCATCACCAGGCTGCAAGCCTATAACGACAGCATTGTCCACGGTGGGATTTCCGGTAGATTCGATTATTCCCCGAACCACAAAGCTCTTTGACTCCTCTTCAGCTTCCCCGGTATCAGGATTAACGAAAGAATATGATAATCTCACACTTTGCCCCAGATTGATGAATGGTACTGATTCGCCCGGAGGAAAAGCTATATCTTCAGCAACCAGAATAGCAGTTGGATCATTTGCCGATGGAATGGTTGAGCCCTCCATTCAGCTCAAGGGTGGGTGATATAACAAATAACTGGCTTGGATCCATCGACAGAACGGAGAAGGATTTCGATTCACTACCAGACTGGATTGAAATATCGCCTTGATATGAAGGAATCACCTGACTTACGAACGGAAGCGAACGGATTCGAGACTCTACTGCTCCATTTAAAGTAATCTTTGCAGAAGGCGGAGGTGCTACGCTCCCAATTCCACCTCCACCATCGTCTTGTTCCTGCTGCCACACTTGAAACAAACAAAATATTTGGAGCAAGATTTGCAAATTGTTTATTGAAAAAGTCACTGAACCCTGCGCCAAAGGCGTTCACTGCGACCAAAAGGCTGCTACCAACTAGTACCATCAAAATTGTTAATGCAGAGCGAACCTTCCTCTCTCTAATGGCACCAAGAGAAAGACCAAATATTTCCTTGAGGTTCAAACCTGAGTTTCTTTGTCGCCGCATGTATATAGGATATTACCCTCGATGGCAAAGATGATCATAATTATGAGTAAGGCATCTACAAGATTGATAATTTCTAGTTTCCCGACTTGCCTTATTCAAGGCAAGTACCATTATCCATGTCAACTTCCTGAACATGAAAAATCATCTTCTAACAGAAGAACGAATTTGGCCACTACATAAGTCGGTAAAGGTTAGATTTGCTTAATTATTTAATCTGAAACTAAATGCATTACGTAAAATTATTCTCTACCAGAACATAAGAAAGACCTAAATTCAGCTGATCTTATTCCAAGTCTATGTTGGAGACCAAAATTAAAGTACTTTTGTCGACAATTCAAGTAGGTTTACTGGGTGCTCTCTTGATCCTGATGGTCCAGTTTGCATCTGTACCAGCATTAGCTCAGTCCGGCCAGGAGACATTCTTTGAAGAAGCAGTAAGAGAAGCTGGCCAGACGCAGCAGCAGCAAAACCAGACAGAAGCGGCACCAGCATCAGCAGCACCTCCTGACTCAGCAGGGCAGCAAACCAGACAGAAGCAGCACCAGCAGCACCAGCAGCACCAGCAGCACCAGCAGCACAGCAGCACCAGCAGCTCCAGCAGCACCAGCAGCACCAGCAGCAGCACCTCCTAACTCAGCAGAGCAGCAAAACCAGACAGAAGCGCACCAGCACCAGCAGCACAGCCAACAAGAAACACAAGATTACGATGCTAATCTAACCGGCAGTATGCAGGTTCCGCCAATCACAACTAACGCTACCGGACTAGACTGAATTAGAGTTGAATGACGATAGTGATGAGATATCGTATGATATCCAGGTAGAAGATTTAGAAGGTGCTACTCAGGCACATATTCATCAGGGTAGCGAAGGCGAGAATGGTGACGTGGTCGTAAGCTTATTTAACTCAACAGAACCGACCGACGTTAACGATGGAACATTAGAAGATGGGGACTTCGCCTCTGAAGATTTCGTAGGACCATTACAAGGACAAAACATGTCTGCTTTAGTAGAACTGATGGATAATGGACAAGCTTACGTGAATGTGCACACTGAGGCCAATCCAGATGGGGAGATCAGAGGAACAATCGTTCCTGATGTCACAGACGGAGAAGCCGGCGATGATGACAATGGCGATGACGGCGATGATGACGATGATGACGATGACGACGACTAAGAATAGTGAATTTAAGTGGGAAAAAAGCCAACGCATGGGATATCGCCACTCATCCCCCCCTTTTCTTTTATCGTAATGTTGTGATTGTCATTGTTATCGCTGACGAGGTTTGAAAGTCGAAGAGGATAGCCCGATCATATGATTTCACTTAGGGTTATAGGTTAAGTTCTCCACATTCCCGTTAGCGCTACTTGGTACGCTAATGGTCCTAGTAGTTCAGACTGCCGCCCTACCTGCACTAGTTCGGCCTGCTCAAGAGACATTTTTCGAGTCGGCCGTACGCGAGGCAAATCAAACCCAGTCAAGTCCCGGATGATTAATTTCTGAAGTAAAAAGAAGTATCTAAAGAGAAGAAATTGGAGACATTGCTTGCCTCCAAAAGCTAAGTGAAAATCATTATAATGCCCTTCATTTTCTTTGGCCAACTACTTCACCTCATGCCAGAATTGAGTAAAAAGCTTAAAATATACCTCAAATATTGATAGGAGCAATGTCAAACGAAAAGAGCTACAACAAAATAACAATCTCGATAGCAACAGCGTTGATGATTGTGTTGACTGTTTCAGTAGGATTCCAACTTTCACAACCAGCCATGGCTCAAAATATGACTCAAGAAGCTGGTCAGGCAGTCGATAATGCAACCGGCGGCAATCAAACAGGCAATCAAACAGGCAATCAATCAGGCAATCCATTAGAGCAGCTAGGCCAAATGCTAGGGTTTGGTGGCAACTAGTAACAGAAGCGTTACCTGCTTTTTTATTCGTGCTTAAAACCGGAATCTAGTTACGATCTCTTTTTTTTAACTTATGCGATTGCTCATCTCAGATAAATCTAGAATCGTCATTTATGGCTCGTTTATAGTCCGAATGCTTGACTTTTGTATCACGGACTAGTTTTTCCATATTCACTCATTTATCACTCGTTCCAAAATTATATTAGGGTAAAATGTAAATACTATCTCGAGGAGATAAAGCGATAGTTAAATACGAAGAATTCGAAGGACCATCTAGAGAGACTGAGTCCCCACCATCTTCGCCATCATTTGGCCCAGCACCATCATCATCATCTTCAACGTCGCAGCACAATTCAAATTCAATAGGTAATAATAATGACAATAACGACATTTCAAAAAACGATTATGAAAGACGTCAACAAAACTATGTGAATAAAGTGCAGAACTTACGTGGATTCGACGATGCTTTTGAATTAGTAAAACAGGCAGTGGAACAAAAATTCAAGATGCACAGGGCAGGACTCTGTCTGGTATTACAAGGTCTACCAGGGAATCTAGGAGCTTACCACGTATTAGGCTCCAATATGATAATTGTAAATAAACGCATATTAGGTCTCATTAAGGGAATCAAGACGACTGAGCAGTATAATTCGTACCTGTTTACAGTTTTGACTCATGAATATCTACATAGCTTCGGGATTACCGATGAATTTCGTGTCCGAAGTATGACATACGAAGTATGTAGATCAATCTTGGGAGAAAATCACCCAGCAACTATAATGGCTAGATATGAACCGTGGTCTGTGTTCCCCGAGCTTGGTGCGCTTCAGAACAGCTTTGATCGGAAATTTGAATTCATAAAGGAATTCGACAAGAAGAGCCAATCCTACATTTCGTAGTGTAGGCCAAACCATATCCTTTTTCTTTACTAATGGACTGAACGGGCGCCAGTCCAACATCGGATCATTCATATTTCATATTTCATATTTCATATATTTCATATTTCATATTTCATATTTCATATTTCATGGATCGCCAACTATCAAACTGCAGAAGACGATGGCATTTCGGCCTTGGCCACAAGTATCAAGACCCCTTAACCGGTTCTTGATCAGTGTTATAGCCAATCACTGGATTATGCGGAACACACTGTTTCCTCTCCTGTTGCCCTTCTTCAGCGACCCACTCACCGAAACGCGATATCCGCAATTCCTACACGAATTGGTTTTGTCAAGGTTCCATGACAGGATATCATACCCATATCGTTTTATTGCGACGTGATTACATCCAGGACAATACGTGTGTTCTAATGGATGCCCAGGGACATTGCCCAAATATGCGTATTTCAGCCCTTCTTCTTTGGCTATAGAATGGTGCCTTTCCAATGTTTCAATTGGGGTAAAGCCAAAATCCATCATCTTGTAGTCGGGATGGAATCGCAGGAAGTGGATGGGAGTTTCTGGTCCCAGTTCATCATAAACAAACCTACATAGTCTTCTTGCTGCTTCCAAGTCATCACCAACCTGGGGGACAATCAAATCAGTTACTTCGGTATGGATCGAGGTCCTCGCATGTATTTCTTTTAATGTCTGAAAGACAGGTTCGGCAGATGGGATTCCTATATACTGTCTTACAAATTCCTGCTTTCCACTTCCCTTAAAGTCGACTGTTATACAATCGAGAAATTGGTCCATCAAGTTGACTGAATCTGGCGTGTCGAATCCATTTGAAACAAAGATATTAAAGAGTCCTCTTTTCCGTGCTTCGATGCCACAATCTCTGGCAAACTCGATGAAGATTGATGGTTCATTATATGTATATGCAATGCCATCTGCACCATAGTCTAGTGCAGTTTGAGCGACCTGTGACGGACTCATTTCAGTTCCTTCGATCTTGCGCCGTTGTGAAATGTCATAATTCTGGCAGTACTTGCAGAGCCAATTACATCCGGTGGTGGCGATTGAGTATATAGCGCTGCCAGGCCTGTAGTGGGTGACCGGCTTCTTTTCTATAGGGTCGATATGTCCGGAGATGACCTTTCCGTAAACATACAAAAATAATTTGTTATTAGCAACGCCTCTAATGCCGCATAAACCTGACTTTCCTTCAGGTATTTCGCAATATCTGGCGCAAGCAGTACATTTGACCCTTCCGTTTGGGAGGTTCTCAAATAACTCCGCCTGCTTCCCTAACAGATTGTCACTTGATTGCATTACCAAATACAGTGCTCAAATCAATCTTATAAAACCTGCCGAAGTAATAGAATGCAAGGTAAGAGTGACTACCAATGAAAATCGGTATAATATCGGACACTCACGATGACGTAGAAAACGTACGAAGAGCTATTGATATTTTTAACAAAGAGGAGGTGCGGTATGTGATACACGCAGGCGATTACGTCTTTCCAGGTATTGTGATGGAATTTAAGAACCTCAATGCAAAATTGATTGGGGTATTAGGTAATAATGATGGTGAAAGGGGCCTACTTCTTAAGGCCTTTTTGGAGGTAAGTGGCGAGCTAAAGGGAGAACTAGGTGAGTTACATGTTAATGATCTCAATATTGGTATTTATCATGGAACTTCTGCTGAGATCAAAACGCGGCTTATCGAAAGTGGTCGATATAGCATAATTGTCTGCGGGCATACCCATAGAATAGAGCCGGCCGGCGCATGCGATGGGAAATTATTCCGACTGATACTTCGACCCTTGTACCTAATCCTGGGGCTGGGCACAGGAAAACTGAAAGCCTAGCAGGAGCATTTGTCGAAGGAGGGGTAATCATATTAGATACGCAATCGAGAGAGTATAGATTCATCGAGTTGCCATAATGTTATGCTTTGCTTCTTTCTAATTCGGTTTTTAGTAAGTGACTTGATGTAGTTGAAATTGTATGAATTGTATGCCTCTGTATTCTCCCTTAACATCGATGATGGAGTGCCCGCTAATTCCGAGTTATTGCTACCTCGTTAATCGTTTATTTCCTGTGCCCGCCTGCTAGTTGACCAGCAAAACTGAGTTTAAATCCGATATCATTGATTAGAAGGCGACTAAATTAGTCAGCGGTTATATGGCTACAAATTAGAAGAAATAAGAGGAAAAGAAAAGAGACTTCGGTCTCTGATTGGAGCTGAGTTAATTGTTGTCGTTGTCTTCGTCTCCACCGTCATCGTCTCCACCGTCATCGTCTCCGCCGGCATCGTCACTTCGCTCGCTGCTGCGGGGGCAACTTCAATAGTACCTCTTCACTCACCTGGTGGATTGGCTTCGGTGTGCACATTTACATATGCCTGTCCGCCTTCGATTGCATCGAGTAGATCGGTCATATTCTGTCCTTGCAATGGACCTTCAAAGTCCTCTGCGGTAAAGTCTCCACTTTCTAGGGTTCCATCAATTTCATCCGTTGGCCCGTCAGTTGCGTTAAAGAGTGTCACAACAATCGGCCCATTCTCACTATCACTTCCTTGATGAATGTGTGCGAAGAGGACTCCTTCGATATCTTCAACTTCTAAATCATACGACATTTCGTCCGCGTCATCGTTTAGCTCGAATTCAGCTGATCCGGTTGCATTTGTCGTGACTGGAGGAACCTCCGAATCGCCTGTTAAGTTAGCAGTAAATTCTTGATCTTGTTGTTCTGGTGCAGCTGCTGGCTGTTGACCTTGTGTTGCAGCGGTTTGATTCTGTGCATGTGCCACTGGGATCCCAACAACACTAATAGCTGCTCCTCCCAATATGGTTGCTGCCAAAAGTGTTGATAGTAAGAGACCACGCAAACTTGTTCTAGACATATCCTGTAGAGTAAATTGGAGGGTATATAAGAATGTTGTAGAATAAAATCGAGATCGTCTCAATTCGTACCCTTGGTTACGACTTTCGTTAGTTTTTCTGTCTTGTTAGGTTCATAATAAAAAATATCTTAATCCTCTATCATTCTTATTAGTATACGTTTGTCAATAGATTTGAATGGTGGGTTTTAGATACGCTAGATAGAATAAATGTATAGAAGATATTTGATCAAAAACATAAAACTCTCATAATATTTAGGCATAAACTTGCTGATATTTAAAATTCGTCAGAATTTATAACCAATTGTACGCAAGAAATGTTTTCTATTCATAGCTTCTTCCTCATTTTCAATCCCCTTTGGCTTGTATCCGTCGACGATTCCGAGCACTGCTCTCCCTTGATTAGTCTCACCAATAAGGACTTCAAGGGGATTTGCAGTGGCACAATATATGCTTACGACTTCAGGCACATCCCGTAACCTAGGCAGCACATTAATCGGGTACGCATTCTTAAGAACAATAACCAGTAGATGTCCTGATCCAATATCACTGGCGTACTTCGTCGCCAATGACTCTAACTCATTATCATTCCCTGCATGCCTAACGAGACAAGGTCCGCTAGCCTCACAAAAGCTTATGCCGAATTTAATATTTGGCACACAATTGACAAGACATTCCTGTACATCTTCCACCGTCTTGATAAAGTGACTTTGAGCCAAAATAATCTGAGTTTCTGCTGGGAGGTCTATCTTGATGGATTTGGCTTCCATATTTAGACTAATATTTTATTGACTATAAAGTTGGTCCTCTGTCACTTCATTATCTCTTAGCTTCGAGTTCATTAACTCGCTTAATACTCGTCTTTAAGCTGAGAACGCTATTGACGTAAAACGCGGCGCTAGCAATGACGCCAACTGCAATCAAAGGTCCTAACAAATACTCGTAGCCAATATTGAAAAGTGGAGTCAACGGAGTCTGCGCGAAATCATTTGGATTATTCGTAGTAACGCCTTCCTGGCCTGGAATACCAGAGGGAGAAGACGATATGGAGGATGAAGGTATTCCAGGTGCGGCTGTACTCTGCGACGGATTTACACTCGATGTAATGTATCCAATAGCATTTCCCCGTTGTGCCGCAAACCATACTCTGCCTTCATTGTCAGTTGTCAAGTACTGAACAAACGGGGATGACGAGGGTATTGTTACTTGTTTGTTTTTTCCGTCTGTGGGGTCTATTACGGTCAATTTGTTGGTCACGTGTTCTGCAACCCAAAGATTCCTATCCTTATCCAAGCTCATGCCAAATGGTAACGCATCTTCAGCCATGGGCGGAAAGTCGCTGAATGTCTTGAACACAGGGTTAAATACTGAAACAACATGTCCGTCATGCTCAGAAATATAAATACTCCCCGTATATGGATCTACAAGCAAGGACGTCGGACTGATTAAGGTGTCGTTCTCCATACCATTTCGTTCATTGGCATCTCTACTGCCGCTACTTCCTCCTCCAACAACCGAAGGAGCATATTCATTGATAGTTAAGTTCGTTGCAGGATCGATATTGGCAATTTTCCCAATGCCTTCTGCGATCCAGAGTTGGCCATTAGATGAATCTATTGCAATTCCCAGAGGGTTTGAATTAGGGGTCGGCAATGACAGCGAATTAGTAAAGTTTTCTAATTGAGGATCAAATATCAACACTTCTCCGGTAGAGGGGGAGGTTACCCAGACCGAAGGAGGACGACTAACGCTGAATCGATCTGCTAATTCACTACCTTCTCCGAGGTTACTATTAGCAGTTTCATTCATCCTAGTTTCAACTCCGGAGGGAACAGTAGTAGAAGTAGTAGTAGTAATAGTAGTATTAGTAGTGGCAATACTTGCGTTTCTTATAAGCGGAAATTCACCACTTCGTACTGCAATCGATGATGGAACTATACGATTGTTAGGCAAGTTATATAATTGACTACTATTTGTCTGAGGATCATAGAAACCCAGAACCTTTGAAATAGAATCTATAAACCAAATCATGTCATTTCCTTGGTCCAGAGCCATCGTTGTGATTATATTAGTACCGTTGATTTTATGTTCACGGAATTGGCTATTACCAATGTCATACTCAAGGATTCTTCCAGACCCCAGAGATGTGTCTCCTACCCAGATCGAGTTACGGGAAGAATCATAGACAGGATAAAGTGGCTGGCTTCTATTATCGGGCATAGCAATCTGAGTCACCCGGTAGTTTATTTGATCAAACTCAGGTTTCACAAATAGACTAAATGTAGCAACAAGATTCAATGCATTATTTTCATTTCTCACACCTTCTACAAGTACCTCCCAGGGACCTGAAAGGCCAAATGATGCGTTAGCAGTAAATAGCCCTTCAGATATTTTGTTTGTTTGTATTTCGATGGGACCTATATTTTCCTCAGTTTGAGTCAACTTGATATCTACTGTACGCATATTAATCGGGCTACCCGTTAAGTTCAGAAATTCAATCGAAAAATTGTTTTTTCCAACTGCATACGGCTCTATAGTAAGCTCGATTCTTGCAGTGCCGTTCTCCAGATATTGTGTATCCGAATATCCGCCCATAGGACCCTGATCTCCTATTCCATCATTAGCTCCGGACGTGGTGATAAGAAGGCTTTGGACATCTGTTTGTTGACTATTTGCGGCAATGTTCCGCTGAACCTGGCCCTGAAACTCGCTCTGTGGCAAACCAGTATTTGTAAGTACGGCAACCGCCCCAAGTAGCAAGATTCCAAGGATTGCCTCGATCTTGATGCTCCTGTTGAAACGAGAAATTGTTTTCGGCCATCCCATTTCTGGATTTCCTTTGGACCCCTTGTCTGCGCCAAGATCCGATCCCCCCAAGTCTTCAACCTGTTGACCGGGGGGATCGTCGTACATAACGTTACCATATCTTGTCTTTGCTCTGCCAGGGTCGCCGTCTGAAGCCCGATCCAACTGATGCTTCTCATTTTTATCGCGCGTGATTTTACTTCGAATTTTCAACAGAAGTATACCGAACTTACTCCGGGAATTGGGAAATTCCTTATCACCTGAAGACAAATCTGAAGGGGAGGACGAAGAAGAGGAGGACGATGTAGAACGTGACCTTCTTGTTTCCGATGACCGAGAAATAACGACTTGTTGTTGATGTTGCTGCCACCGAGATACATCAACAGCATCAAGGGCGTCCCTGTGAATTACTCTCTGATTGTAACCGCCTAGAGTTAACATTATAGCCGCTATTATCAATTTGGCAAGCAATGCCTTTCCATAAAGGGATGCAAGTGTCAAGTTCAGATCGTCTTCCAATAGGTAAAGCAAGAATGGGCCTGTTATCACGAT
Source organism: uncultured Nitrososphaerales archaeon (assembly GCA_963788755.1). Taxonomy (GTDB): domain Archaea; phylum Thermoproteota; class Nitrososphaeria; order Nitrososphaerales; family Nitrososphaeraceae; genus TH5896. The sequence goes on along the minus strand of CAWBHQ010000025.1, from coordinate 72,729 downwards.
AATGCCCAAGACTACTACAGGCAACGTCGAAAACCTAGGAATCACAATGCACAAAATGCTCCATTTGGATTGATTATCCAATCTATCATCATCTCTTAATTTGGGAACCACAACTAAGGCAAGATAGAACACACCACCGATCCAGACAGCGGCAGCTAAGTTATGCACAAAGTCAATACTGATAGGTATTTGTGCTCCAGTAGTGATGGCAGCCCCGTGGCCCATTAGCGAGGTAGTCAAGAGGGTAAAAATTCCCACGATCAAAATAACTATTACCTCTCGTTTCAAGAGCAATCCTCCTACAGCCAATGGATTCACACCAGTTCCTTCCGGGGGACCGTTTTTGGTGGAATGTGCTGCTCTCTTGCTTACTTTTAGATAAACAAATACTATCAAAGCAAGCAACACAAACGAAATACCAGTCCTTACAAACCATATACTTCCAAACTTGGTAGTCATTGCGTCGAACATCCCCACGTTGAGGGAGTATGCCAAGGCGAAAATCATTGCAAAATCTGCTAATACTACGATGACAGCACCAATCAACATCATCTTTACCAATCGCTGGTCAACGCGTTTTCTGAATTTTCCTAAATCGTAAAAGGTTGACCGCATAAGCGCTGTTCTTCTTTGCTTCCTGTCTCCTCCAAACCGATCTTCGTTTTTACCATGTGGGCTGCCAAGCCAATTTACCTTGGCAAAGGGTTTCCACAACCATAAGGATGCGAAGGCGAGCACCTACAACTATTACTTGGCCAACGAGAGCAGGATATCTTGCAATAGCATCCGGCACAGACAACTCTTCAAAGGGCGATTTCGCTGCAGAGTCTAGTTCTGCTTGACTATTTCCAGCAGCTGAAGACAAGGGTGTTGATTCTCCCACTCCGAAGACGAATGCGTCCTCTGTGACGTGTCCATCTATCTGAGATAGCATCTTTGTGGAAACGGTATAGACCCCATCTTCGAGGCCCTCCTGAGGTAAGGTAACACCTAAGGTACTCTGATCGTCATCAAAATGTTGTGTATCTTTATTATCAATTTGATTTCCGTCCGGTCCCAGGACCCTGACTTCACTATACCTATCGTCAACAGGCTCGCTTAGAAAGACTTCAACACTTGTAGGGGGTTTCTCCAAACTCTCAGAAGGCGCGGGACTGCTATTTAGAACAAAAGCATGACCCAGCACATCAATATCCATTGGAAATAGAATCAATATGGCGGCTAGCGACACTAATATTGAGAGTGACTGGAGAGACGAAGGTCTATGGCAGTGCAGAAAAGGCGTTAATAATCCAAAAACACTCATGTGAATATATGCTACTGTAGGATAAATTGGAATTTATAGTATTGTGAAACATATTGGACTCATTATAACCACAGTATGGATACAAATCTCACTGTAAACCAACTGACATAGGATCCGAATTTGACAGAACAGCGAAGGAATATTATCATCACTCGATCTATTTAATTATTGCCGTCATGGTCGGCTCCGATGTGATCCTGTATGCAGATTCGGTGTTCTTGGGAATTCGACGATTCCTGTTATATAGGTAAAAATATGGAAATAGACAGGTCCTGTTAACTTGTAAATACTTCCATCACTTAAATCATTAATCTTAGTAACGGATTTGGCATTAATATTGTAAATAAAGACATTTAGATTAAGCCATTTGTTAACGTGTCAAAGATTGCTCAATTCCTCTTTCATAAATTGATAATAATCATCAAGTACTTCAGTTCGATCCTTTAGATATTCTAGGTCTTTCAACTATACTTTTTTCGAAAGGTGAAAGAGATACAACTTATGCCACTTTTAGTATTAGAAATAAAAGATCGCCTTAGCCCAACCAGTAGTAATACGTAGTGCAATGAATTCTAGCTTAAAACATTGAAGAATTCTACCCTACTTCTGAGTATAATCTCTGCTGGCTTTTTGCTGCATGAGCTAATATGACAAAGAGAGGTGCTCATCATGATCGGCCGTTTTACAGTTCATATGCAACTTTCCCAAACCCTCCTGAAGACAGAAGTTGATAAGCTATAATACAACTGAAATCCGATCTTAATTTAAATAAGAAACCACATAACGATCAAGAAGATACCAGTATTATGAAAAATAGTCCGTAAGTATGCATCAAATCTATCATTACCTCATAATGACCTTTTATCTTACACAAGGATGTTATGGTACTTTCTCCCGTAAATATTCATATATAATATATATTTACGATGAAGATTATCGCTAGATCGATGTTAAAAATACTCTCTTATGTACTTACTGACAGGATATCTTTAACGCTGAGGTGTAATGTAGATTTATCCATAATATCTTCAATAAGGTCATTTATGCAAGATACGTCACTCCAGCGCTCGGCAATTTATAGTAAGACTTGAACGGATTTACGAAAAGGTGATATCACGTATAAGCTATGCAAAGGTCTCAAGCTGAGAAACTCGACCCCAAAACAACCCTTCTAGAGGTTCTAAGAGTACTTTCAAGCCAGCGAAATTTACTGGTTTTTAATCTTATTGCGGATAAAGAAAGTGTATCTGGAGAGGCATTTAGAAGGAAGCTAAACGTGAGTAAAAGTAATTTAAGCAAATCACTTTCACAGTTGTTAAAGGTGGATCTGGTACGAAAGAAATCTGGGGGGTATTGTCTCACATCATTTGGCAAGATTATACATTATTTGGAAACAGAAACGGAAAAAATGGTATCTCTTCATCAGAGATTTCGAGTAGTTGATTCTATTAGTGACTTTTCAAATGATCATCGCAATGAAATTATTAGCAGCATAATATCAGACCCACGTGCGAAGGAAATCCTTCTTAAAGATAGTATTGCACTAATCTCCCATATACACACTGGGTTCAACAATAAGGGGGTAATCAATGGTGACCATGATCCCTCTTGTAGGAACATCGTGATAATCGACGATGAACCTGATCTTATTTTTACTTTTCAATCAATCCTTCAGCGAGAGGGTCACAATGTACATGGATTTACTGATCCCTATAAGGCATTAGACAGCGCCCTTGATCTATATGCTTCTAAAATAAAGATCGATTTGTTAATCGTTGATATTAGAATGCCAGGATTAAATGGCCTCCAAGTATACAAGTCTTTCAAAGCCATAGATGAAAATATTAGAACGCTTTTTGTGTCTGCGCTCTCTGACGCAGATGAATTGTTAAAAATTTATCCTGGTGAAGACAATGTCGAACTTCTAAAAAAACCGATTGATGTGGACTATCTTATTAAGGAGGTAAGACGCCTGTTGGAGTTGAACCCCCCGTGATATCCATTATTCCTGCTGCAGTTCTTCTGACTATGTGTGTGTCATGCTATTTCAGATACCTTAATTTGATGATTTAGCTCAAGTTCGAATTGCTTTCTTATGACTTGATTCAAAGACGCTAATTGTTTCATGGACGTGTTCTTCATTTGACCAAATGGGATTACGTGGAGTGGCTATGCCTGATATGAGTCCTGCAGAAAACCTTACTCACATTCTCATACACATTACAAATAGCATAACTTAGACTTAGCGATCAAGCTCTTCAACATGATAAAAGGAGGTTCTGAACCAAAGCTTTGTACAACTTTTCATAGTAGTGACAATAGTAATGGGAAGGGGCAGGAGGTTTAACAGCAAAATGACGAATTAGTACATCGTTAGGTCGTAGCCCCTGGATGTGAAATTGCTATATGCACGTCAATATACATACGCAAACCTCATGGACAACTTAATAAATTAATCAAACCCCATCCAGGAGTATTCATGTAGATGCCTAAGCAAACTTATAAGGTTGACAACCTCTGAGCTTTGTCATCGTAATTTCTTGCTATTACTTTTTCCTATTGCAAGAAAGTCCTTGTATCTGTTAGAACTATACCTTTGAGGATGTATCTGTTAGTGGTGCCTCTAACGTTTCTGACGGTCCAATCTCTCGATTCTTTTAGAAGAGTTCACTTCGATCGACTTCATTAGCCAAATCTTTTGTCATACTCCATCTAAAGACGAATTTAATTGATATAATTATCCCAACAACAAGTGTCCAAAGTCATAACAGAAGACCTTCCAAATCCTTGTTCTGACCTTTTTATTTTGAGCAAGTGTTTACGATAATTAATATCAAACTTCCCATTAATCGATTAATTTGTCCCGGCTTGGGTTGAAGTATATATCCGTGCCTTCATGTCATGCAACTGCTAAGTATATGCTGTTAAGAGAAGACCACGAGATCTTGCAGTGTGTATCCTCTTGAGGTATGCACAAGAAAATGCCTGTTACACGAGGGTTCTAACTAGCATCATTATGGAAATTGAGGGAAAACACGTGTCAACTTTTCAACTAATATGGTTACTTTACGTTTATCATTCATTCCACAATTTGTCATCTCATAACCTCGTAAATGAATATTTTGAAAAGAAAGCTGTTTCTATGACTCAACACATCAGATTATAGATTTGCTGTTCATCTAATGACGAAATACGGAAATTCGATTCAAAAAAGGCAAAAAATAAAAAAAGGAAGTTGGGTCGTACGATTGTATTCTATGGAAATACGTTGTTCTGAGAATTCTCGTTGGTGGCGTCGTTATCTGCATCCTGTGCGTTACATTGCGAGCAAGTATTGCCTCCGGAAACACCAATATTTCCTCCTATGCCGCCAGGTGCGCCAGCACCGCCAGCACCGCCATTTGCAGTATTAGTCAGCGTGGATACGTCGCCGCTGTTCTGTCCATTAACTGCTCCTAGTATGTTAACGTTATTCCTTCGAAATTGCGCCTTTGCATCATCGCTCAATGCTACTGCCATTGTTCCAGCTACCATTAAAGCTGCTAGTGCTGAAAGCACTACATATTTGCTAGTTGTGTTCATTTCCGTACCAAAGGTTAAGTAGATTTATATAAAAACCTTTTTTTGTGAATTTTTCACAGATCATCTCCTTATAGAAAATATAGGGAGATTTTATCCCAAAATGTCCGTTAGTTGACTTTAATGTAACATTTTTTATATTTTTTATCTTCATACGGGAAATACCTATGACTCAATGCATCACATTATAGATTTACTGTTCATCTAATGACGAAATACGAAAATTCGATTCAAAAAAGGCAAAAAAAATAAAAAAAAAGAAGTTGAGTTGTACGATTGTATTCTATTCGTTGTTCTGAGAATCTGTGTTGGTTGCGTCGTTACCTGCATCCTGTGCGTTGCATTGTGAGCAGAAATTGCCGCCGGAAACACCAATATTTCCTCCTGCACCGCCAGTTCCACCAGGAGTCAGAAGTCCGGCTGCACCGCCAGCACCGCCATTTGCACTATTAGCTCCCGTGGATACGTCGCCGCTGTTCTGTCCATTAACTGCTCCTGCTAAGTTAAGGTTATTCCTATTGACTCGAAGTTGTGCGTTTGCATCATCGCTTAACGCTACTGCCATTGTTCCGCGATCATTAAAGCTGCTAGTGCGGAAAGCACTACATATTTGCTAGTTGTGTTCATTTCCGTACCAAAGGTTAAGTAGATTTATATAAAAACCTTTTTTTGTGAATTTTTCACAGATCATCTCCTTATAGAAAATATAGGAAGATTTTATCCCAAGATGTCCCTTAGTTGACTTTAATGTAACATTTTTTTTATTTATTATCTTCACAGGGGAAATACTAGATGATTTTGTCCTGACAGATCCTTTAACGCCGAGGTTATGCTTCTATTTTTTGATATAGCATTCCCAAGTACAGACGCTACGCTACCGTCAAATTCGCGTGTAATTCCGCTATTTGTGTTCTCCGATAAGCTTTTGAGATAAGCGAGGTGGGCAACCACCAAGTTTTTCGTATTATCACGGTTTACATACAAGTCAAAGCATTGTGCCACTACATTTTCCTAATTATCTTTAATTTAGCAGGTTAATAGACTTTAATTGATCTAACAAAAATACAACTTCATGCTATTTTTTCTCAAATCAAATCTACCTCAACAACAACAAAAAAAGAAGTTCAATGTATGTGCCAATAGATTTTGTACACGCATCCAGCACTAGATAACTACTTTTTAGACTTTTCGTATAAACAAGGACATTGGCGTAAAGGGATCAATTTGATAAGATGATTGTCGAGATTATTTCCTTCTGAGATATTCCCTCATTTCAATTGTAATAATGAAAGGGTATGCTAAAGGCAAAACGGTGTTCTCTTATGGGGCAGATTGAAAATGCCATAGAATTTCATTATCCCCTATCACTTTTGTAGCTATCCACTAATTCTTTTTAATCCAGAAGGGAGATCCAGCCATTTTGTAAACGGTTGTACCGCGTGTCGGCCATAAGATGAAAGCATTCCTTTAAAATCAATTTGTTTTTTGTACACAATAGCAATACTTTCAGTATTTAGATGTCATCTGATTTTCTAAAATGTAATTAAGCGGTTGCCTTGGTGAGAACTTTGGAGAGAACGAATTATTCGCGACTAATATTTAGCAATAAGAAGACTCGTAAAAGATCATCTCGAGGACGCTATATGGGATAGCCTTTTTAATTCATCGTCCCGTAATAGCGAATCCATGATACTTTTATATTCATCCTTATCGATCTTAATTTGTGCTAGGGTTTCAGCAAACTGCAATCTCCAATAATTCTGTGAAGCCTTATCAATCATTTGTAGAGCACCAAATATTGTCCATCCATAAGTGGTAGCATAGTATTCTCGGCCTTTTGTCATTTTAATTACTAATCCTGCATTTATTAGGGCCGAGAGTCTGCTGTAAAATGGCTTGGAGGAAAGCTTAAGCTTTTCCTTCAATCGCTCACTAGTCACTCCTTCAGTTGCTCTTGAAACTCTTTGTGGCGTGGCCGTTCGTCTTCATATTTTTTTTCCTCCCTATCATCAGCTCCAGTTGTAATTAGTTTGAACATACGAACGCTTATTTCGTCCTTGAAGGGATAAAATACTGATCTGTCTTCTGACTGATGATCTGGCTGATCCTTTTGCTTCTCTTCCTTCTTTTCAGCCTGTGCTATTCTGTTTCTAGACTTGACTAATGGCCAACACCTGCAGTCAAGTTCTATATAAAATTCACATTTTAATTAGTTTTGTCCTTTCGAACCAAAGGGCATAGACTATGGTTTATCCTCCAACCTAAGTAAGTATTCCTTCAGATCATCATCCTTAATGAGTGCCCCGAGTAATTCCGCATAGTCGTCATGACTTATCTGTGCTAAATCTATGGAATCCAAGACTCGCAACCTTGAAAAATGAGTTCTCGCGGATTCTGCGAACTCAAGTGCTTTCATCACCGTACGCCCATACGCACTTAAGTGGTGGGATCCCCCCTTCTTTTCTCTCCTTAGAAGGTTGTTGTCCATCAGGATTCTCATCCGAATGTAATACTGTTTCGGAGAAATCTTAAGCGCTTCCATTATACTCTCCCCATCAGTTCGAACTAGTTCATCCCTTCCATTGACAAATTCTCTTCCTCTAGTTTCACCATCGACTACTAAGCTCATAATTCCGACACAAATGTCATCGTTCAGAGCCGGTATTACATCTTCCAGTCTCTGCGAGTCCTTTAACATGAGTATTTTTCCTTCTCAGCCCTATACACTAGAGTTCACCATTTAATCCTATTGTGACGAGAATAGATAATTCTAGCAAATTTTTCACTCTTTCAAGACAAAATCTGACTGACGTCTCTAGCATCCTGTTGCTGACTGGCTACAAACAAGCCCGCCTTATCAAGTATCTGAATGACATGCCTTTAGGTCCTCGCATTGTGTCTAAATGGTGTGATTATATGTTTTTGTGTGTACTTCATTGAGTTCGATAAACTTTTCTTTTGTATCAAGTTGCGCTAATTTATTTGACAACAACGAGCCGTCATCCTGTTAATAAGTTGGATTGCTAGATCTATCCTAGGCCATTGGCTATGCACATCTGAGTTCCCGATATTTGCAGTTGGAGGAAATGCATAACCGAGCCCTACGCCACACGGCAGCATGAATTTAGTAATGCCCCAGACCTATGACCTTCATTATCTACCAGGATGGTCTTCAAGGTTGTGGCAGAGGATTTATAGATAATAAATCAGACTTAGGATTATAGATAACAAATCAGATTTAAGTCGTCAGGAAATGCTACTGAATCCAAATAAATCAATCTATGATTCTATACCCTGCTAAAAGATATGGATAATAAAATAGAAATATGCTATCAGTGTTAGTAACGTTTATAATCCTTGTTGCGGTAACGTCTCTGGTATCTTTCAATGGTGACACTGGAACAAACGTCTATGGAAAATACTCAATTGACCAGGCACAATCTCTATTTAACGACTGTCAGGCGGTAGGCGATTTGAGCGGTGCTCCTAACTGCGCAAATAATGGCCTTCAGAATCAAGCTGATGGTGCCATTAGCACACTGACAAACTCACAAACGGCCTATTTTGGAATCGGAGACAGGAACAACATTAACTTAGACTCCGCATCCAATGGACAGAACAGCGGTGACACGACCAGTATAGTCGGCGGGTCTGTCGGAAATGATAATATTGTTGACGGCGGGAATGTTGCTTGAATGCAATGCACAGGATCAGTAATCGACGGGACCAACCCAATTGTAGAAAACTCTCCCCCTGCCTCGCTAGAACAAATTGTTTCTCCTGAAAGAGCATTAGAGGAAATACAACAAGATAATCAAGGAATAAATAGTGATAGCATTACAATGGAAGTTCCTTTCCTTTTACCATTTCCATGAACATTGAGTAATGTAAAATAGAAATGGATCGAAACAATGCAAGTGAGTTGCTGGGCCAGGTTAAATGCATATCTTCATTTTTTATTTTTTTGACTAACTGAATCAGGCTTTAATGTCGCAAGTGAAAACATAAGAGACCTTAAGGGCTATGATGTATGAAGACATGATGATTGTGGAATGGCCAGAGATCTTGAATAGACTTTTGTTATACATGGACACAGCAAACAATATCGTTGTTTTGTCAACAGTAGATACTATTGTTTTATGGCGGCAATGTTTCCCCTACTACAAATTCCTTTCTATAACAAAATACATGCTCAGTAATCTGAAATTGTCGTATTTGAGAATAAAGGAATAAGAGTTCTGGATGATGTAGTAACGGCGATTGAGGGGGTTCAAAAACTCTTAAACGGCAGATCTTTAACTGATAATGCGACTATCTCGTAGTAGCATTTGGTGCAGAACTTGTACTCTGAAAAAGATAATGGATATTTAGGAAATGGAGGTTACACTCTCTATGATGCAGGCCAAGTTCCAAGGATAAGAGAAAAGATACTTTTGTTAGAGGTAGTATAAAATAGCAATGCGTATAAATATCGATTTCATATAAGTCTCCTCCAGCACCATGTGAAGTAACTTTACTAATCAATGATATGCACGAAAAATGGAACAAGAAACTCTATTCATATCCCTAGAAGTCCATCTGATAACTTGCTAAATGACAACTATATCAATTTTATCCATTAATTAAAAAGATGAGCAGTATTAGATAAAGGAAAATTTTTCTCTAAACTACGATACCGATTGCATAACTGTTAACCCAATACTGTCAATGCCGTCTAAAAATATGAGTTTTGAATGTACTGTTTCACATACCACCAAGTGGTCGACGGGGGTGCATTTTAAAACTACTGTGTTTCCAATCTACCATATCGTCATCAATAATATCAAATAACAATTTAATATGAATAGTAACGATTGAGGGGCCCTATGAATCCATCCGTTTAAGACAGATTAAACCTGCAAAATCTTCTTAGCCCCAATCCATTATTTTGATTCATACGTAATGTATTCACTTTACTTAACAAATAGTTGAATTTTACAACTTATCTAGACTTTCGATTTTTCTCGCAGTCTGGTCCTAGTGCCCCGGAAAACCTCATGGAAAGTGATCAGTGTGCTATCTGGATATTGCAGTAGTGATAATACAATACATAGACCGATATAATATTTCAACACACTAATTGTATATAAAATGAAAGTTAGAATTACATAATTAGAATATCACAGAGTGAGCCGTGCTTTTTTTTGAGTCTTAGTTCCCACCCACCTATATCTACGTCGTCCTTATTAAGGTGCTATATATAGCCGTAATAGATGCCTTCTTAGCAAACCTTAAATATATAAAAAAAGGCTTCTAGTTTACTCGTGCTGCTCAAGTGAACTCTTGTTTGACGGAGTTATTGCAGTATTCACATTTCCTTGATTCTCACTAGTAATTGGCGAAGCGACTATGCTTGAAGGACCAACAATAGTGGGGCCTGGAGCAGGGCCAATAGTAGTACTATTTCCAGCTGGAGCAGTAATATTTCCAGCAGACGATGTACCTCTCTGTTGTTCTTAGTGATGATGGTGACGATGGATCGGTGAGTTGAGTGGCCGGCCAGTAGTTGGATCATACTGCGCAAAGGCAATATTAACGCAATTAGGCACTGCTCGCAATGCTGAAAGCGATCAATTACCAACATTATGATGCCCATCATTGCTTGACTCCTAAAGAGTGTGTAAAAATGTAGATAATATGTTTTGCTAAGGTGAGCACTCATCGGGATGTTCGGCTAATAATCAATCGGGATGTTTGAATGTGAAAGAGTAGAATATTCTAAGAGGGACATATACATATGGTAGTATCCTTAATAATGATAAAAGGAAAGATTCTGCAAGCAATGTCGAAGGGCTTACTGTTTTGACCTACTTCACTTAATATTGTTCACGCACAGCTATTGCAACTAGGATGAGTGACTTAGTATTAGATTATTAGTAGTAGTTAAAGATGGCTAATGTGCTGGTTATTATGATTTTTACTGTGGCCTGAAATGGTGTGACTTGTATGTTTATAGTCCTTTAAACTCACATTCTCGTCGACATCGGAATTTACGGCGAACATAACCGTACCAAGCGTTGAATCAAAATAACCTAATGCAGTTACTATTACATCAATTCCATACTGACCGAGTGCAGCATTTTTATCAATTGGCAACGTTAATGATGCCTCTCCATTTTTATCGGTAATCAAAGTAAATTGTCTTATTGGTGCTCCAGCGGGAAAATAGATGGTTAGTTGAACAGTAGCACCAGATACAGGATCGCCACTTCCCACGTCATTTACCTTTACGCGTATGGTTTGATCGTTTCCTCTCTCAACTATTTTTTCAAAATTCACTTTAAGTTCTGTCGTTCTTAGAATTGAAGTTTGAGCAAACGCATAGTTTCCTTCAGATCGTGTCCATGTGACCACTAGAAAAGATACTGAGACTAAAGAGAAAACCAGAATAACAGAGAAAGCAGTTACAACCCCAGGCTTCACAGTCTTTAAATAATTTGACAATTTCAGCTACTTTATATCGTATGAATCAGCAGAATATATGCATTGCACAAAATTATCACCTAGTTTTGTTTAGAACGATTTATCTGTCTTACTGAAACGAAAATGAGAGCTTTTTTAAATACCTCTTATGAGTACGTTAGATAATCTTGCTGACGTTTTCCTATCTGACATTCCTGGATAATATGGTTATAATGCATAGTAAACATGCCTGGATAATTCTCTGCGCCTGCTCTCTCTATGGATTTAGTAATTATGAGAAGGTACCATGTACTTGGCTCTATCGTTTATTGAGCAGAGCCTGCAGGTGTATGTATGTACGCATGTGCATTTATATTGCATTTAGTTTCTTCGTCATAGTAATCTACAGTTTTCTGCATATTTGGTATTGCAACTAGTAATTGATGCATGGTATCTGGAACTCTACACAAGGAATCGGAAATGCGCTCAAGGTCAAATTTATCATCTGGATTAAATTTACCTAAGTATCACGTGTTTTTCTTAAATCACGAGAGTTTAAAAGTGCCCTGGAAACTAATCTGCAAGGCTCATATTAGTATGATTGTTAATTATTATTAGTAATTCTGACGAAGCCTTGCTATTTTATTAATATCGCTACCAGAGTTAGCGATGATATTTTCATATCTGATATTAGCGATGATATTTAAATTCCAGATACACTGTTGTTATTATTTCCAACATCGTTGACATTGGAGACGGAGGTGTTTGAAAAAAAATGACAAGAGGGCAGACACGTCCAGTTGCATTATTATCTGTACTACTGACATTGATTTCATTCTCTTGTATACATAACTCTTTTTTCCAACATAGCTCTTGCTACCCAAGAGGAGGAAGGAATTCGCACACTTGGAATTAAGGTTTATCTAGAGAAAAGTGTAGTTGGGCATGGGAAGGAACAGACTATAAATTTTCATGTGGCTGATCAAAAGAGTGACCAACCGATTGGTGGAGCTTATTACAAGCGCAACTGTCAGCTATGCCGATGGCCAAACAGTAAGGCAGTTTAGCGAACCTACTGATGAATCAGGGCGCTCTTCGATCTCCTGGACAATAGAACGGGATGCTCCTGAAGGTCTTTATGAAGTAGTGTATTCTGTGTTTCAAACAGGATACGTACCAGAATCGTTTGTAAGCTCATTTACTGTGTTAGCATATAACGTAGACTACGGTTGTTTATCACCATCGTCATCATCGGTCTACTCCTTTTCATTGGTACCGAAAGTAGCAGGCTCCTCAACACAAATAGCCCGCAGTCAAACAAGTCAACTATGTGACTAGATTGAACCTACAAAATCGACTTCACCCCCACTCCATTATTTTATTTCATACATTATGTATTCAATTTACTTAATTCAAAGTTGAATTTCACAACATATCTAGGCTAAATCGATTAAATAACAAGTCAATATTCTAAGTACATTACATGAAAGTAAGATAAGAAATCTTTTCTTGATGTGCAATTGTAGTTCTAAGATGCAAGTCACAACAGACTGGTGATTATATATACATATATGCATATACATACTTACATACTTTCTAGTAAATCACTTAGTAGTTGGCCTTCCCTTTCTTGCCTTTTTCCTTTTCCAATGCAGCTCGTAAATTAAAATTGCAATAATGATCGCTGCACAAACAGGCGTGACAATATACAGCATTATCATTTTGAAATATTCAGCTGTTTGGTCTCCAACGATTAAGTCAAACGTTGCAGTCAATGGCTGTGCCTGATATTTTGAATCGCCAATAATTCTAGTTTCTAGAGTGACCAGGTACTCAGAATTGTTACTAAATTTGTAAGGAATTGTGATGTCACTGTACATGTATTGCTTGTACGGAATTTGAGCTAAAGTCTCATTCGATTCCTTATCTTTAATTATTAAAGCAGAAAAGATGTTATGGATATTCAGATTCTCTTCGTCCAGGATACTAAAGTTTAAAGTAGTATTATCGCCTGCCATTGGCGCAAAGGGAAATGGCTGAAACACAACTTGATATCCATCGCGAGTTATATTCTCTCCAAAAAAATGTCCATAAGCGAAGAATGAATCTTCTCTTTGAATCAGATATGAGCAACTAATCAATGATAAAGCCAAAGTGGTCCCGATCAGGGTAAAGGTAATGGGTGAGGTGTGTTCCATAAGTTTATGCATCGACTTCTGTCAGATACTTCCTGTTTGTCATAGCCATATAACTTTTCTTAGAGTGGACAATTCTGGTCAAATCCACTTCAATAGAATATGCTAGCCTTTTTCATGTTCATTCTAAATAAGACTATTGCCAGTGGGGAAAGATTATTTTGTCTATGCATTCACAAGATTGCGGAAGTCACAAGCGATACTTGAATCCTTTTTTCTCCTATCAGTAAATCAAATACGTAATGGGTCCCTGAATTTTATTAAAAATCTTAATGACAAGTTTACAGGTGCGTGGAATTATCTCACTTCATATACTCACCGTCAGCTATTTTATCCGTTAATTAAATAATAACATCTTCTGGAAATTGTGGTCTCGATCTTTTCCTCTGGAGTATCCTGGATAAATTTCGATTCATGCATATTGCAAATATTTATATCTCTAGGCTTGCTAAATATAATTATCACATGGTCGTAACATAGAATCTAAATATATTTGATTATAGAACTAATAGGATCTAATTTAAAAGTGACGACTACGCATATGATTCGCTTGAGTACCCAGCTAGTGGAGCAAGAAGAAGATGAGAAGGAGGGAAGTGGATTGTTTTCGAGCGTACCAGTTTGTGGCGCAAACCTTTCAACGCCAGTTATCGACAAGGCATATTACATAAACGAAATTCAATATAGAATTGGTGAGAGACTTTACATAGAAAACGCTGATTAGTTCAACTGACATCTGTTAATTCCTCCAAATCTAAGAATCATTTTTTTCAATTCTCTGCTGATTCAGGTATTTGATATAAGATGGCAAGTACAATTCGTATCTTTCATATCGACATTTGAAAACGTACACTGGAACTTTTTGGTTAAGAGTGGTCTTGTAACTTACATAAACGGAGAGAGGAAACCTAGAATGACTCAAAAGGGAAGGCGAGCTCTGGAAGCACTTAACGAATTAGATGGTTCAACAATTAGACCGCAAACAATAAGGAAGAGGTGTGAATTCTCGTGATTCATAGGTTCGTGTAGCACAGTTAGGTTTAGTATCGTAGAATGAGACATTTGCGACGCAACACATTTTTGATAGAAGAATAATAATATAAGTTTGAACTCCTCTACACAAATAGTCAGCACACGCATATTATGGCATATCTATTTTTGGAGCCAGGCTTCCAATGTACGACACTACAATCAACGAAAGCCAGCGCCGACAATTATGCATTAAATTAGCTAGAAAGCTGTCTACTGCAACTACTGAAATAGGCAATGATAGTCAATTGTTATGTTTACACAGGTAGGTTACATTTTTGATTACCTACTTGGGTAATGGTCACCCCCTTTCCGCTTGTTTCGTACATGCGCGGTTTGTAGAGGCACTTCTAACGGAGTAAGACCATTGATCCTTTATGCTCTGGTTTCATTGTATGCCTTGACAAACGTATCGTATCTCAGTTTATCATCTTCCGTCTTTGATATGTCTTCTAATGCAAGAGATTCATTTTTTACTATCCTGGTATTTGGTTCAATCTTCCTCCGTTGGAGTGGATAAGAATTTGGTATTCGTACAACCTTAATTTGATATGCACAAGAAAGTGTTTGAATATATTAGATGTAACCTGCTTTCCCTTATCAGGCTATCTACTTGCTACTTTTCCTGAACAGGCATCTGGCAGCATCTAATGTTGTAATTCCTTTCTTTGGAATTATTCAAATGAAAGGACTAGTGTGACTATACCATATAATTGGGATGTTTTATGGCAAGCTGTTGCTTCTTCTTATTTTGGATCAACACTTGGTCGTAGTTTATATGGATTTAAAAATGGTCTTATGACATCTATTGAATGTTATTAGGCTGATGGGGTAAGTCTAATATATTTTGAAGGAAGTAATATAGGAAGTAGTATAGACTCAAACACTGGAAGAGATAACTCCTAAATAATGAAAATTTAATTTATTTATTTTTCATTCTTTAGACGGAGTTTGTTTCTGATGCAATCAAGTTTATGTACATGCACAAATGTTATTATCCTAGAAAATGGTTTTGTCCTCTCGATACAATAGATATTGAATTTATTTTATGATTCCGTAGTACGCCTCAGAGAGATTAATTCTGAAGTGGATACCTTCAAAAAAGAGACCATTGGCTAAACAAACTCCTAATTACGCACACGATTTTTTATTTACTCCCCATAATCTTTTCGAAGCCAGTGTGGAGAGATATATAATATTATGCAACCTTGCAACCCTCTTGAATGATGGTGACAATTTCGCTTTTGTCCCCCCTTTCTTAATGTAGATAGTTCTACGCCTCTGGTCTGAAAAATCAACAGCTAAACGTAACTTTCACGAGTATAACAGATGTAATGTTCTCGTAGATTCTCACCTAAGAAAGTGTTATATATCTAATACGATATATTCACAGTATGCAGGTAGAGCAACCTTACTCCGTGAGTGACAGGAGTAACTCCGGAGTGACTCCAAGTTCCATTATAAATGGTCCAGGTCCAGGTAGCTTCAAAGGTGAGGGAATTTTTACTAATGAGAAATAAGTACAATTGTCAGATGTGTGGAGAACCATTTACAAGGCGCTGGAACATGGAACGACACATAGGAAGGAAGCATCCCTCAGATTTTCAATCAATGGCTTTTCCATTTCATAATATGAATAATAAAGTTTCTAAGTTTTCAACTTTCAAATCACATAACCCAAATTATAATTTTCCCAATTCTTCTAACAATTTCTCTCAACCACCAATTCAGGGGGGCCCAATATACGAGCAAACTAACTCGATAAGAACCGTCGATAATCCAATTGATTCGTGGTTACAAAAACTTCGCCCGTTGGTTGAAATCAAGAGATTAATGGAGGAGCTTTCATTTAGGCCTATGCAACAGCCTTCCTTTTTTTCATACAATGGAGCTGTTTCTCAACCCAACATGTACCAAAGGTTCCAGCCACCATATAGAATGGAGGATCTAGAAATAATGGGGTACAGAGGGTATGTTTGTAAGGAATGCTTAACTGCTCATCCATTAGTATCTACCGTCATAAGCAACAAAAAGAAAAAATAATACATACCAAACATGATTGCGACATTAGAAGAAGATTAGAGATCCAAGGGGGACAACAAAGAGACAAAGAGACATCGATCCTCACAAATCTCTACATTAACGAATTACCAAAATTGATGTTAAGCTTTGTGGAAGAATGGACAAAGGGCCAAACCTTATTGGCTGCTGCCAAGCTTTCAGCTTCTCCTGAAGGCTGCCGCGAAATAAAAATCTCCACTGAAAAGCAGTGGGTAAATCGTGCAATCAGGTATGGATGCACAGTCCTAACCGATGATGAGCTTACAGATTTTATAAATACAGCGACGGATTGTACTGGGGGGTATTTTAGGTTGAGAGACAATGAAATGAACAAGGATCCCGGAAAATTGTTTTACATGTGTATAGTAAGTGGCCATCAGCAAAGCAGTTGAGAGCAGAGCGATGTCCAGATACTGCAAAGGTAAGTTGCACTGGCTGGATCTCTAGAACTGCTGTTTTTAATGCCAGATAGATTACCTTGTATGCAGTTTGCTGGTATCTCGCCGTCGTCACCTAATTCGTATTCTGGAATAGTTGGATCACTTACTGTACCACCTGATTCTGCACCTTCGCCTGATGTCTGTTGCAAATCGTCATGGCTTCCTACTCTATCGGGATGGGTATCCCTAGCCAATTTTGCTTAGAATAAAGAGCCTTAACATTGCATTGCGTTACAATGATGCTAGCCTTTAACCTGAAAACATCTACACACGTTTGACCTCGATGGACCTTCCCACGATATTTTGGTGGGCTGAGTTGATAATCTGGATTTGTCTACTAAATTCGTTGTAAATTAACTTGGAGAGTTATCCGTCGTGGTCTTAGGAAACCTGGCCGTCCATCTCTTCAACTAACTGACCCTCAATCTCAGTCAACTGTGCCTTGACAGGACTAGTTTCCCTAGTAATCTGTGACATTTCCAGTGAAAATTTGTCAAGGAAACTGACAGCTTCAAGGTCTAGGTTAAGTTTGTACATGTTAACTTTTCCTATCTTTCTTGTATTGAAAATGAGTCTGTCTATGTTCAAGATCAGGTAACTCTCGGAAAATAGTTCTGAACGATAAACCTGTCTTCTTTGCTATCTCATTTGCAGAATAGTCAAACTCTTTATGATCCAGAAAGAAATCCAGAATCTGAGCCACAGCCCTAGAACTAAATATTCTGGACGGTACTCCATATTCGTCGTTTGCTTCAGCAATAGAATCCTCCATTGACTACGTCATACCATTTAACATATTGGCATATTTGTCTGTTTCGCTGACAAGTTGTAAAAATGAACCTGCCAAGAATTGCAGAATCAAAGACAACTGTGTCAATAGGTATATATTTCTAAAATCGCCAAAAAAGTTCGACGAATGAAATCTGAGGAAATAGCTGTCCTAAGAGTCTTGTATAAGCATAAAGGTCTTCTTAAACTGTCGAAGTTAATAGATGGCTTTCCCGACGAATCTAGATCTCGTGTCATTGAAGCGGTCACGAGTCTCCAACTACTGTCATTTCTAAGCATTACTGATTGCTCCTCGGTATTACACATTTCTATAAACCGACAAGCGAGAAGAACTGTACTTGAATTACTTGAAGGTGATTCTGAACGATCTTCTGGTTCAAATAGAATACTGAAAAATCATATTCATCTAAACCCTCAGTTTCAGTTAAAACATGCAAACACAAGTTTCGATATCTCCGATAAATTAGATTTGAAAACACTTAATGTTAAGAATTTATGGTCGAGATTACCTCAACGAGAACTCAAATTCAATACAGTTCTTGTGTGTTCGTTATTAGTCTTAGGTTCTTTTGCCATCCTGAATTCGCAGAGTACCACTACCAGTAGTAAGTACGGTGGTTACGGCGACGAAGCTTCGGAATTTATGTTTGCAAGTAGCTCATCTCTTGAGACTGAGACGCAGGAGGGAAAGACCGTTCCAGTTGAACAAATTTACGATTCGCAGCATTATCAGGCGTATTCTGGTGGACCGGCTATATATGAGGGAATATTCACCAAGCTGGGATCACAACCCAATTCATACGATGATCCTCCGTTATATTATCATTACATAATATCTGAAAAGAAAGATTTGTTGCTCTTAGAACAAATTCATCCAGATTTCGGTGTCGGCGACTCAAACTCATCCTTATCTGCGATCTCAGACAAACACAGTAAAGAATTCTCTACAACTTGATTGATGCCTTTTTCAGCTTCTAAATTTTGATTCTGACATTAATTTGATCAGAAAATGACCCAAATGTCAATATATAAATAATCGTGTGTCACTATCATATTTATGCCTAGATATATCTGGGTTCTTGTCGGATTTCTAGTGGTAGGTGCCTCTTACTTTGCGGGCACAATGAACCTACTACCATCTATCCCAATTTTAACTGGTACTCCTCTATCTTCTCTGACTACTGCACCCCCTCAGTCATTAATGCCTCAACCATATCATGAGCCACCATCATCATCATCATCATCATCATCTCTATCATCATCATCAGCCTCATCATTAGAACCTCAAGTGACTCAGATTCAACAACAAGAATCCGATCCCGATGAAGGTAATAATATTAGTACCTACAGGTACTCTCCCAGTCTCCTCCCTCAGAAACATCGCTTCCTGATATCTTTAAGAATACAGAGGATTCTGTTGTACAAATAACAAGCACAAGGCCAGGATCCAACGAAGTAGTTATACTAAATGGTAGAGAAATTCCTCAGAATAATATCGCTCTCGGATCCGGTTTTGTTTACGATCGTGAGGGTCGAATAATAACAAATTACCATGTAGTTTCTGAAGTCAAAGAGGTGGATGTTACGTTCGTAGATGGGGACACGTATACTGCAAATGTTGTAGGTAAAGATCCTTACTCGGATATAGGAATATTGCAAATTACGGACCCTGAATTTTTTAAGAAAGGAGTAGAACCACTAAGAATTGCGAATTCCTCAGAGATACAAGTTGGAGAACAGATAATAGCGATTGGCAACCCTTTCGGATTAAGTGGTACGTTGACGACTGGAGTAATAAGTCAGATCGGTCGATTGTTACCCAATGACGTAACTGGGTATTCAATTGCTAACACGATACAAACAGATGCCGCAATTAACCCTGGTAACTCTGGAGGGCCTTTACTTAATATGAAAGGTGAAGTAATAGGAATGAATACAGCCATCTTTTCAAATACTGGAGTTTACTCGGGGGTGGGTTTTGCAGTTCCTTCAAATATGTTGCTAAAGGAAATTCCTGTACTCATACAGAAAGGGAGTCATGTCCATCCGTGGCTTGGATTTACTGCCAAGGACTTATCTCCTGATATTGCTGAGAGCTTGGGTCTGGCTAGAAATTACAAGGGAGTGCAGTGGTATCAGTTGTAGAGAATAGTCCAGCAGATAAAGCAGGGATAAAAGGCGAGATAATCAGAGAAGGTTTTGGTGGTGGCACGGAGGTTGTGGGGAATGGAGATATAGTTACCAAAATAGATAATCAGCCAGTAAGGTCAATGGACGACGTGATTTCGCATCTTGATGAAAATAAGAAAGTGGGAGACAAAGCAAAGTTAACAGTCAACCGAGAAGGGAAAGTCGTAGATGTAACTGTCACCTTAGAAGAAAGGCCTTCAGAGTTACCGCAGTTGATAGCCACTTCATCATCGCAACAAGAACAAGAGCAAGATCGACAGCCAAAAGAAACCGATCCAAATCCACCTCCATTATTCCAGTTCCCAAAGATTCCGGGATTTCCTGAATTACCAAAAATCTTCCCCTGATCGGAGTCAACTCAGTGATAACATTAACCAAAAGGAATTCTAGACCTAACCTAGCGCAAATTCACTGACTAGCTTTACAAACCCTTTGTGAAATAGAGATACCGCGTCCTAAATTCATCTAGTCTTGTAGGCAAACAATTTTTCCAAGTCATTCTTATTTTTGCTTTGGGAAAATCATGCTACTCATAGGATATCCAGAAACAGTTCTGGTGCCTTTTTTGGACCAGGGTAAATAGCATTATCCAGTTGAACGGCTACCGAATGCGACAATAAATGAACTCTCTAAATGATACCTATTGTTATTCTGGCTATTTTATTACATAGATTCGTTACTGTCAGCATTACTACGTATCGTATTCTTTTTAATGGTAATGGTAATGAGCACAAGTCCTCTGACTTTTAAATTTGGAGCTTTTCAAGAAAAAAATTCCGAATATATTCTACGAACTCGATCCTGTATTTTTAAGCAAGAACTTAAGTTTAAATGGTGAATTCGTAAATATATCTGATTAAAACAATGTCATTATTTCTCACAATACAGATAAGCCAAGAAATCAATTAAATTGATGCAGAGAGAAATGATAAATACTTTCATAATACCGGCATTACTTGGGTTTGCAATAACAATGATCCTCATTTTCTCTCAGAATAGTCAAATTTCTGCTGACACTCTTCAAGTTTCTGAGTACGAGCAAAATAATGATGAATATACTAAAAATTCTTGCGGTAACGGAATCCTTCCAGAAAACATACCTTGCAAGAATGCAGAGAGTAATGCCAAAGGCGATAAAAATATCGTTAACATAGAGGGAATAATTTTCCCTTAAGAGTTCCCGTATTCATCAATAAATCTCTAAAATCCGCGCATTAATTTGTAGAGGGAATACGAATACAATATCTGCTGTGGTTATAGATCTAATGCTAATAGGTTTAAATCGGATTTCATTCTTAGAGAATCTGTAAAATACACAGTGCTTCTCTCCAAACTCGTTGATACTTTTGAAAAGATGGAACAAACCAAAAGCAGGTTACTGCTTACAGATCATCTTGTTTCGTTACTAAGAGTAACTCAAAGCGAAATTATCGACAAAGTGATTTATTTGATTCAAGGAAAGCTGGGGCCATCATATGAAGGAATAGAGCTGGGGCTCGCAGAAAAGATGACCATTCGGGCTCTTGCTCAATCATCTGGTAAAAGTATTACGGAGATCTTGGCGATCTATCGGAAAAAGGGAGATCTAGGTGACACAGCAGCAGAAGCATTGAAAACAAAAAATCAAGACATATTGTTTTATCAAGATATGACTGTCGAGCGAGTATTTACTACCCTGTTCAAGATAGCAAAGACCACCGGTCCTGGTTCCCAGGAAACAAAGCTAAGACTCGTGAGCAGCCTACTCAATGAAACCACCTCACGTGAAGCAAGATACATTATGAAATTTCTTATGAATACACTCAGACTAGGAATCGCAGACTTTACCGTTTTAGATTCGCTATCAATTGCCTTTACCCATGATAAATCAAATCGTTCCATATTGGAGAATGCTTACAATGTCTCCGGGGACCTTGGCATGGTCGCAAGAGAATTGGCATGCAATGGAATTGAAGCAGTTCGTTCAATACAGATTACTCTTTTTAAACCGATTAGACCCATGCTTGCCGAAAGAGCTTCTTCCATAGAAGACGGACTCTCTAGAATGGAAGGAATAGCTGGTGCAGAATATAAATTGGATGGAGAGCGAGTTCAGATACACAAAGACGATCACATTCGTAAAGTTAAAGAAAAAGATAAAAATAAAGAAAAAATCGACATATTGAATGACGGAGCAAGAGTAGAGCTCTTTTCAAGGCGGCTCGAAAATATTACAAGTCATTATCCAGATGTGGTCCAGGCTATTAGCAAAATGCCTAATCTTAAAGAAGTAATTCTTGAAGGTGAGATCGTTGCTATTGATCCAAGTACTTCTGAATACCTGCCATTTCAAGAACTCATGCATAGAAGAAGAAAGTATGGGGTTGATGAGGCAATGCAAAGTTATCCTGTGGTCGTCAATATTTTTGATGTATTATACTATAATACCAGATCAGTGACTAACTATCCTTACAAAAAACGACGTCAAATTTTAAGGGAGCTTTTAGAGGATGGAAATCTGGCTAATAAAGAGGCTACAAGCAGTGCCATAGTTCGCACAAGCGCTAGAGGAAAAGGGGCAGGTAAGAAAAAAAGGGGTAATAAGGGTAAATTGGCAACCGTTGAGGATACATCAAGCGATGCATTGCAAGCCAGAGTAACAGATAAAATCAATGTGAAAAGCAATATTGCAGGCCTAGAGAGAACCCTGTCGCGTCATGATGGTCTAAGCCAAGATGACAAGAGGGTAACAGACCATACCCAATACGGCTCAAAGGATGCAGCAACTGATAGAATACAGCTAATTACACAAATTATGTCTAGTGATGAAAAAGAGATTCAAAAGTTTATGGATTTAGCGATAGAGGCCGGTTGCGAAGGCATCATGCTCAAGCATCGAGAGAGTGTTTATCGAGCAGGGAGCAGAGAATATCTCTGGATTAAAGTTAAGCGCGAGTATCGAAGTGAGCTGGCAGATACACTCGACCTAGTAATTATAGGTGCTTTGTATGGGAGAGGAAGAAGGGTGGGGAAATATGGAGCCCTCTTATTAGGAGTATATGATGAAGGGCAAGATCTGTTCAGGAGTGTGAGCAAAGTTGGGACCGGATTTACTGACGAACATCTTGAAAGCTTTTACAATAGTCTTGAAAGCCTTCGAATTGCACACAAGTCACCCCGAGTAGACACAAGGATGGATCAGATGGACGTATGGTTTGAACCAAAGATTGTAATTGAAGTAATTGCCTCAGAGATTACTCTCAGTCCCGCCCACACAGCTGGCTTAAATTCGATTAGAGAAGGGTCCGGATTGGCATTAAGATTCCCAAAATTTACAGGAAAGATAAGAGACGACAAGAATCCTGAAGATGCAACAACTGTTCACGAACTAATCGAAGCCTTTAAACTGCAGCTTAAGAAGAAATCAAAGAAGTGAATTTTATTAATTTGTTCTCTGTAACGAATGATTGCGGTAGCGAGGGCTAGAAGATGAAAAAGCAATGCTCCTTCGTTCCTGATGAAGCAAAGGATGTTAATTTATTAATATTCATTCATTTTTCAGTTTAGTTTCTAGGATGCGCATTACCGGTGGATTGCTCAAAAAAAATCTAAGGCAAGCTATCAAATGTAGTCATGAAATGATACTACTATATTAAAACAAAAGTCTGATTAGTATTGCTATAAACGCTACGAATAGGAACAGTAGTAAAGTGGAAGTAGTAGAAGCTATCGTTCATAGGGCAAGAATTATGACGGCCAGAAGAAATAACTTTCTTCCTGGTCAGTTAGGCAACCTGTCGATGCATTTGCGGGCCAAAGGAGTTAAGGGACAGATCGAATTTACTAAACAGCTGAGCTGGAGATTATTCTCGTTTACTTAAGATTGGCAGTAGAAGCGAAGGGATCAAGTATTGGTTTACAGGTCTGTTTCTAATAGAGTGTTAACTCTTAGGTTAGCATTAACAAATGTACAAATCATTTATTTTTTTCATACAGGAATATCAATACCCGCTAGATTATGTATGGTACTTGAAATCAGGCTTTGACAAAAAATATCTATAAGTTTGCAGACAGCATATCGCCTCGGTTCTAGTGTTCTAACATATATATATGCAAATTGTTGAATTAAAATATGAATTTGGTTTTACTAGCGATGCTATCTCAATACGATTGGTTAGATAGAGTTTGGTTTCTTGGTGTATTAAACAAGGGCTTAAGGGACGATGAAAATAAATCCATTTAAACGTAAGGATAAAAATTACCCATATGGTTCTGGTGGTAGTAGCAACAACGGAGGATCTCGCAGGACAACTCCTGAAGGGGAACCTCTTGAAGATCCTCATGGTTCACCCTATTCGAGGGGTTCTGTTCCTGGCCGTGGTAGAATTTCTAGCCCATTAATAAAGATCCTAATTCCAGCCGTCATAGGTATAATCATTGTAGCAATAGTCTGTAACCGGCAGCGTAAAAATCGTTGAAGCGGGCTACCGGGGAGTACTTCTCTCGTTCGGTGCCGTGGATACTACCAAATCTCTTGAAGAAGGGATCCACTTTGTCGTACCTGTGCGAGATAACGTTGTTCCAATGGAAGTGAGAACTCAGAAAATTACAGAGGATGCAGCATCTGCTTCCAAAGACCTTCAGGATGTCAGAACGCAGGTAGCCCTAAATTATCATATTAATCCCGATAACGCTCAGCTTGTATTCAAGGATATAGGTTTGGATTATGCCAACAGGGTAATTGTGCCGGCAATTCAGGAGTCAGTAAAGCAAGTGACTGCAAGATTCAATGCAGAGGAATTAATTACAAAAAGGGAAACTGTAAAGGATCAAATTGAAGAGCAAATTAGAAACAGACTCGCTGCTTACAATATCATTGTTGATGCCATCTCTATTACAGAGTTCCAATTTTCTCCAGAATTCGTGAGGGCAGTAGAGGCAAAAGTAGCAGCTCAGCAGAGGGCATTGCAAGCGCAAAATGAGTGCCGGAGAATAGAGATTGAAGCGCAACAGGCAGAAGCAAAGGCTGTTGGTGATCAGCAAGCAAATATTGCAAGAGCTGAAGGAGTTAGACAAGCGAACGTACTGCAAGCACAAGGTGAAGCACAAGCAATAACCACAATAGACGAGCAATTACGTCAGAGTCCAAGCTATCTAGAATGGCTCAAGTCTCAGAAATGGGATGGCCAGTTGCCTCTTGTAGTGGGTGGTGGAGCAGGAACTAATGGTCAGTCAGTGACCCCGTTTATAGAGATTCCAACTAGTAGAAACTCAGCCGATCAATCGGAAAGTAATGCCGGTACAGGAACTAATACTACTGCTCCAACTCCCTAGTAACCCTTCTCTGCTGACTTCTACTGGTAACTAGCTCAGCTACTACTAACTCGCGCAGAATAGTCAATGAAGTGGAATAGCATATAGATACTGGTCTAAATGGGACGTCTGCTGATAAACTTACTTCACAAACTGTCCCGTACCTCTTACAGGCAAATTCCATTTATAATGTATTGCCATGATCCTGAAAACGGTTACAAAAATGATGCAGATAATACTAGAAATTTCTAGATTGACTCCCTCATAAATCAGTAAAATATACAACAGCACTCCAACAAAGCTTATCGATGCGTACAACTCCTTTCTAAAAACCAGAGGTGTCTCGTTAACCAAGGCATCACGGATAATTCCCCCACCGATGGCCGTGATCATGCCTGCAAATACCATCAGCAGAACGTTAAATCCGTATGCATTAAGCGCTATTGTGGCCCCAATTATAGTAAATACTCCTAATCCCACTGCGTCAAATGTCAAAAATAAACCCATTTGACTCTTGAATCTAGGATATAGATAGAAAACGGAAACAGCCGTAATAATTGCAATGCTTACGTATGAGAGTTCAGAAATACCAGAAGGTGGGATTCTCCCTAGTAGTACATCCCTTATAATCCCGCCAGCTAATCCAGTAATGGCCGCTAGAAATATTACACCGAAAATATCTAGCCTATGCTCAACTGCCTTTATCGCGCCAGTCACTGCAAATGCCATGGTTCCGAATAGATCAAGAAATTGAATTAGATTCCAAACCGAAAAAATATCTATTGCAATTGTCATATCCTATTCTTCACCTAGATAGTGTGGGGACCCATACAATTCGTAATAAATATAATTGATCTCCATCTAAAACACTTTAATCTGAACTCATCCCTTACTTTACTAGTTTAGCCCTTTCTTGGAATGAACTCATTCCCGCACTATAGGTTTATACAAAAGGAACGGGTATTTTGATTGTCATTGAGTATGAAAATTTCATTTAAATCTCTACTGGGGGATAATTGATATAGATGCCGAAGAACCCATTCAAGCGAGGTAAACCTAGTTATCCATATGGGGATCCGTACCCGAATTCTAGTTCTAGCAAAAGAATTCTGAAAATTGCAATCCCTGCAATAATTGGGGTAATAGTAGTTGCGATTCTTATCGTGTCTAGTATCAAGATCGTTGAGGCTGGAAATAGAGGCGTACTATTAAACTTTGGTGCGGTAGACACCAGCAGATCCTTGCAGGAAGGAATCCATTTCGTGGTACCGGTTAGAGATAACGTTGTCCAAATGGAAGTTAGGACCCAGAAGATAACGGAAGATACTGTGTCCGCTTCACGTGACTTGCAAGATGTCAGAACTCAAGTTGCCTTAAATTACAGACTTGATCCTGATAGCGCTCAACTTGTATATCGACAGTTAGGCCTAGATTACGCCAACAGGGTAATTGTGCCTGCAATTCAGGAATCAGTCAAACAGGTGACGGCAAGGTTTAACGCAGAAGAATTGATCACAAAAAGGGAACTAGTAAAAAATCAAATCGAGGAGCAAATTCGGGCAAGACTTGCTGCGTACAATATTGCCGTAGACACAATATCCATTACTGAATTTCAATTCTCAGACGAATTCGTGAGGGCAGTAGAGGCAAAAGTAGCAGCTCAGCAGAGGGCATTGCAAGCGCAAAATGAGCTGCGGAGAATAGAGATTGAAGCGCAACAGGCAGAAGCCAGAGCAGTTGGAGAGCAGCAAGCAAATATTGCAAGAGCTGAAGGAGTTAGACAAGCGAACGTACTGCAGGCACAAGGTGAAGCACAAGCAATAACCACAATAGATGAGCAATTGCGTCAGAGTCCAAGTTATCTAGAATGGCTCAAGTCTCAGAAATGGGATGGCCATTTACCTCTTGTGGTTGGTGGTGGCGAAGGAGCAGGGGCTAATGGTCAAACGGTAACTCCTTTCATAGAGATACCAACGAGCAGGAATGAATTTGACTCAGATACTGGGGAGGCTGGTCGCGGCAAACTCTGGAAATACAACTTCGTCGTCATCATCAGGCCTGGCTGGCGGTGGCGAAACATTGCAGAGCGTGTTGAATAACACTGTACTAACCAACGCAACCAGATAAACCATCGTAAATGATAGATAAGAATTTGTGGTTTCATAATCACCTAGCTTCATATGATAGAAAAATGACTGCGATTTTTTTAGGGCTGATAGCTGGCCAGTAATCGAGTCCTACTATTATATCGTTTTTCAGCAAGGGAGGTTAAAATTGTCAGCACAAGACGATTGAAATTAAGCGACTACAATTCCCTTTCATTGCCTCGATTTTTTTCCTGACTAAGCTTCCCGATCATATCATTGACGACTAAGCAGCGCCTTCAGTTATTAAGTCGCTAATATGATGTATATCCCATTTTGTCACCGGACCAAAATCTTTGGCAGAATCAACCTTTTCACCACTGCTATATCCAGTTGTGGATCTAAATCTGTTCTGCCTGATTATCCGATCAACTATTAATGCCGCCACAGGTAGTGCCCCAGTTGCCCCTGGAGAATTATAATTTAACATATGCACAGAGTCATCATTTCTTGCTAGAAAGATGTCAGGGACAAATTTTCCATTAGTATCTACTAACGAGGATCTTATTCCCGATGTCCCTCTTTTAGTAAATTGAGTGGCGTCGAGTGCAGGAAGAAACCGCTTAGCCCGATTTATCATTACCTTCTTGGAGAGGGAGCTTCTAAGCTCATGAAAGGCCAGTGCTACAAATTTCTTGTCTGTGAAGAGACTAATTAGCCCTACTCTTCCTGTATCCCTGATGGATTGTAGAATTTTTGGAAGTATTAGTCTCATATTTTGGTTCCAATTGTATGCAAACGGACCCGATACCAAGACTGCATTTGGTCCTACCTCCCTTCTTCCATCTATCCGGACGACCCAGTGAGGATCCAGAAACGGATACTCTGGGTAGCGAGGAGCAGAGTAAATGCTCATCTTTGTTAGGTCCCTCAGAAAAGATGGGGCAATCCAATACTCTCCTCTAAAGTACAGGGCCGAAAATCCTCTGGCCAAACCCATACCATGAGCAATATTAAGAGCCGCTCCTCCTGCGACATTGATTAAGTAATCTGCCGTTAGACTCAACAAGAGATTGCCTTTGCCTGTCAGGAGCATCGGTGGAATGATTAACATTTACCCCATCTTTGAAATATGGAATCGAACCTGACCGTTCGCCAGCTGACAATTTTGTTTCTGGCAAGGTTTGCATTTGAAGTAACCTGAGTCGAATTTTATATTCATGCTCCTGCTGCGGCAGCAGTACTGAATCTCCACGGAAACCCTTCAAGCTTTGGTCGAAATATGAATGTTCTTCTGAATTTATTGAAATGACTTTGGTTCCGAACATCACTTCGCATCCAAGGATTCGAGCGTCTGCCAAAAGGCTCTTAGTAATTTCACCGTAGTTAACTGAGGCATCCCTTGTGCAATGCACAGCACCTGTGCACCTGACATTTGGCTCCAACACGGCAACATCTTTTTTATCTAGATACTGAAGTTCATCCTGGGCTAAGCCATTTGAATATCCCCACTCAAGATACCGCTGCAAATGAGCGATTCCATTTTCGTCTGTGGCGACCTCTAATATTCCATCCTTAATGAATGGTAAATGCCTTGATTGGCAATAGTCGTAGAGCATATCAAAACCAATCGAAGCAGATCTAGCAAACAATTTTCTTTTCGACGGATCATAAAGGAATGGAGCATGCACCTTTCCAGTATTTCGAGAGCTGGCGTGAAAGGCCGGAGAAGTTTCCTGTTCGATTAGAAGTATCCGAGTACCTGGTACGAGATTATATGACAATAGATAGGCTATTGAACATCCGAGGATACCTCCACCAATTATGGCAATGTGATAATGCTTCTTCTCACTCAATGTGATTTACTTTACTGTGTACACATACTTCCTTCAACTAGGAATTTTATCCTTTATAAGGCTCTTGCAATGGAGTAAAGCTCAAGCCTGAAATAACTATATATTATTTCCCTCAGTAAGACTATACGTGAAAGTACTCTATAGCTGAGGACAATCCTGATACTCGATTCTACTACGATATTCTTTTTCAAAAGTACCAGCATGTGCTTGTTTCAGCGAAGGATGGTTTAGAATGTTTAAAAATATATCATGATGAATTTGAGAATGTAAGACTGGAAACTGACGCGATGCAAAAAGTTCAGCCCTTTGACGCAGTAGTTCTAGATTACAAGATGCCCGGGCGCAATGGGCTAGAAGTTGCTCAAGGAGATCTTGGCAGTTAATCCTCACCAACGAATAATATTTGCATCCGCTTATGTGAGAGACATACTAATGGAGGCAGTAAGGCAACTTAGGCAACTAGTTGAGCTAGTTCAAAAGCCATTTAATGAAAGGCAATTCATCGAAGTCCTTGAGGATGCTGAAGTGTACCAGGAACTTAGAAAATTTGGTGTGGATATAACTCAAATTAGAATGGGTCATTTCAGACATGAACAGTTGAGGAAGCTTCTTGAGATCTTGAAGGAACTCAAAAGAAGAGCTCGATAGAAAATAGATTAGACCCCTAAATTGTCACCTTCAACAGTTGAAGACCTCCGCCGACATTCACAGAATCTGGATCGGAGTTAGTCAGTTGGAGGGGCGGGTCTTGTAAAGCTGATGAGTCGTATAGTGATCAACGACGGTCAGGTGTTTCACGATCTTACTTCAAAAAAACCCCAACAGAGAGAACCAAAATGTCTTGAAAAAGCTCGTTTAGCCATTCAGGTATGCATTACTATCAAAATTCGCTACTAAAATTACATGATT
The DNA here is from genome assembly GCA_963788755.1 of uncultured Nitrososphaerales archaeon. Taxonomy (GTDB): domain Archaea; phylum Thermoproteota; class Nitrososphaeria; order Nitrososphaerales; family Nitrososphaeraceae; genus TH5896. The sequence continues at coordinate 42,558 of CAWBHQ010000025.1, read as the reverse complement.
TATTCCATAGTTCGGTACAAAACTGCCCAGTTGATAAGTCAATCGATTATCATGAAACAAGTCGATATTCATGTTCTTAACTGAAAAATGAACAGATATTCTTAAATAATGAAGGCCCTTTGTTCGCATAGAAAGATTTGAGATCGTAGAGCAGAAAGATGCTGATTTGAAGGTAAAATGATTGATGACTGAATGTCCCAACAGCTTATCAATAAATTTAAACCAATTATTTTTTGAAAGATTGAACTCATCATAAAACATTTGACCATTTTATCCATTACCACTATGATTGTAATAATGACAGTTTCACTCTTAGCATTAATTTCACCTAAAGTATACCATACTACTATGCATCAGCAAGATAATTACTCCATGATTGAGGTTGCTTTTGCCTCGCAACTACAAGAGTCTGAAAACTACAGTTTTAATGGATCAATTGGATTTAACGCAAGTGGGATTATCGGAAAGAATTCTAGTGATGCAATCTATCCTGCTTTTAACTTTAGTCTTACCGAAATCGAGCAAGCTAAAAATAAGGATATGGCTACCACTAACAGTTCTTTTCTACCTGTCCCAGATCTCATTTCCGAATCTAGGCCACAGGCACATCAAGCCCCTACCGCGGAGGAGGGCAGTGAATTGACTCAAAGTGCCATTGAGAAAATGGTAAATCCGAGCTCTTTACTGTCTTCAGCTATAGATGACATCCGTGAAAGTGGAAATATTGACTCTGACAAGTCTCCAGATGTCCAATCAGTGGATAATAAGACTATAAGCTTCCTCAATACCGAATTTTCAACGATTCCTCTTTATGGCATGAATATTCCACCCAAGGATTACCTTGTAATTTCCAGCGACGAAGTGAACTACGATAAGAGAGAGAAGCTTTTTGCAACTGCCAGGATTCCCTGTAATGATAGACACGAAACTGCGATGAGGGTTGTATTGCTGGAAAATTGGTCAAGCATTGCCTACCCGCCCCCCAATATGCATCTAATTGACGGCGGTTCTGAGGGACAACTGTGCATGTTCAGAATTGAGTATCCAGACAATGAGATTGTGGAATCTCACGTCACTCCGATAACTACAGAAAATAAGGGTTCAAACCGCAATCCTGTAGAGTCAACCTCAATTGCGCTATATAACTCAGGGACATCTGCGGTAAGGTTCCCCACGGCTAGTTCAATTACTGTAACACATTTAGATTCTCCCTAGGGAAGACATATTTCTAAACGGAAAATCAAGGTATTGACAATCTTATTCAAGTATTTAACTATGTGACAAAAAACTCGTCCAGGCTCCTAGAATGGAAACAATCGACCCCAATGCTAATATTAGTGATATTCTTTGTATAAAGCATACAAGCATTGATTGAACTCGAAAAGGTGTTAGATTCATTAGGCGACCGTAAGTCTCTGTCTATATTTAAATACATAGCTAAACAGCCCTCTGACACATCGACCCTTCGAAGCCAGCTTAGCCTGTCTCGAAAGCAATACTATACAAGACTCTCTGAGATGGTTGAAGTTGGACTCATCAGAAAGTATCACAGCGCTTATACTCTGACATCATTTGGAAAGATGGTTTACGATGCTTTAGAGATCATTGAACTGGGACTGACAAATTTTTGGAAATTAAAGGCTTTGGATAGTCTTGAATTCGCAAAGACCGCTCGGGTACCGTTTGAAGAAAGAGAAAGGATCCTTGAATCTTTAATAGACAACATGAAGATAAAAGAGATACTATTGGCCCACTAATATCCTCCTTGTTTTTTTATTTTAGGTTCGAAAATCTAATGTAATAAGCATTATGTTTAGTTAAACTTAGTTACATTTCTTAAACAACCAGACTTGTCAAACAAAGTTTAAATGACTTACTCAGATAGAAAAGTTGCAATAAAAGCATTGATCGTAATCTGAGAGTGAATGTTCAATTTCTAGTGATAGTTGCATTTACTATTCGTAAAATTAAAAGAATATATAGAGCGATATTAAGTAGATATTTCAATAATTCTTCTGGATCTAAATACTTGTCTTGAAAGTAATGACAGACTAGTTGTTTATAAAGTATTTTGTAATGATTAGGATATATATATTTATAACACTTAAGCTGTAAACGATATTACATGAAAGCAAAACATTCAACCTCACATAAAAAAAGAGAAGTCACATCTATAAAAGTCGATCCTGAATTGTGGAAAAAAGCAAAGATAGAAGCGATTAACCGGGAGATTGATCTGTCTGAACTAGTAGAAGACGCATTGAGGAAAGAAATTAAAGGCGGCAGTTCTGTAACGAAATGAATTGCTTCAGCTCTTAGATGATAAGCTTCATCGATAATTGCAACAAGAACACTTGTCCTATCGTAGATGTAGAATTTCAGGAACAGGCAGGAAATAGCCAGCAAGAGTAGTACTTTGGCCTTGGAATCAAATAAAATCAATACATATACAAAATAACCATAATAACTACAATAGCATCAACAACTACAATAGTGAAATAGGAAGGTCAGTATTTCTGGCCTTCCACCCCTTATTTTGCACCGTCATCACATCTCTTTTGACGAATAATTGGGGTCACGATGCAATATATTATTCCAGTAGAATAACTGTCTTATGATTCGGGGATTAACATAGAGACGATTAATTGATATTCAGTCACCTTAAGATATAGGATATGAGATAGTATAAACGTGACGTACTATTCTAGAGCAAGATATTTTCATTGACATAAGAATACTCTTTTCCAGCTTGGTCAGATATCCCAAATCCAAAATAGTGTTGACCATGCTTAGTACGTGTATTAACAAAATAAACAGCTCATCTCTGGGGTGAAAATATTTTTAGCTGTAATGACAGAACATTTGGTGTTGTTAAATTAAAGTACTCTAAAAAAATGGGGGGTAGAGAAAAGCTTTACCTTTAAGCTTACCGTGTGAAGGACATGATTCGGAAATTCTCGCTTAATATTCATCTAAATATTGATTGATGCACGACCACTAGTCATATCATCAAGATGCTGTGAGCAATGGTCGCAATTACCGTAGCCAATCAATAGGAATGTCCTGGTAGAGACCGTTTGGTAGAATTCGTCTAATTGAAATTGGTAATGCTCTTACTTCCAGTTCTGCTACGGCTAAGGAAATCGAATCTTTGATTCCACCTGGGATGGCTATAAGGCTTGGGGCTCCTAGGGAGAGCTGAAGTGATCTTGCTCCGGTAATTCTTGCCTTCTCAAAACGAGTAAGACTCAGAGGGCCAATCATAACTTCGTTGGAAGAACCTGAAATCTCATGGAGCTGAAAATCGATTTCATCATACGTAACGACCTCATCTTTTGGCCTAGTGCTAAGAGAGAGCTCCTGTAACGAATTCCCTTCCCCACCGACTGTTGTGTTAATCTCAACTGACCCCGACGACTCTTTGGCTGCCTTTTTTTTACTTGTGCTGGCTACTCTTTTTGTCCCGGGAGGTGAGACTTTCTTCCTCTTTGGCACTGCTGGACTGGCTGACTTCTGCTTCTTTTTGGAAGTTTCTTTTTTCGTCGATGACTGTTTGTTAGGAGACTCTTTAAGTACCAAGAACAAACCAATGGGGAAATAATTATCTAATTAAATGTTCCGAATATTGCGAAGTGATTGCCAACAGGTGTAAATAAACGTTTCCTTCCGATTAGGGTTGCTTATTAGCTCTCGCGTGCCTAAGCTAATAGTTGGTAAAGGCACTGTGCTCCTACCAACTTAGGATATTATTACTAACTTTTATTGTAGTGCTTCAAATTAAAGGATTAGTATGGGGGACGACAACCAAGGTGGCCTGAAATCGGTTTCAAGAGTAACGGTTATGCTCGAAATACAGGGACAAGGTACAATCGAATATGAGCTCGTTCGACATCTAGCACCCCTAACTATTAATAAAGTAATTAATGCATTGCCAATTATTGATACTGTACATTTTTACGACGATAAATTTGCGTATATGCATACTCAGCTCCAAGTTGGGGGTGAAAAGCCAAGATCCACATTTAAGTCTGGAGATATTGCATTTCTAACTAACTCTTCATCGGTATGCTTCTTCCTTCAAGAGTGTAGGGTTTCCCCGATGAACCTAATGGGTATGTCAAAAACTAGCATAGAAATGCTCAGTAAGTGCAAGGCTGGTAACATCTTGATCTTAAAGAAATAGTAAAATCAGGACTAATTTCATAATCGTCAGGCAGATATTGCTCTTTGCGTAATCTAGCTATTGAACTACTGGTTGATAAATGTGATGTCCACTATATCCACCAGCCAACTTAACCAAACCTCTGGCTTCCATGGTTCTTATAAAAGAATTAGCCACAGATATCTTCACACCCAGGTTTCTAGCCAATGCTTGTACTGTAATGGCTTTCATGTTCTGCAACGCTCTCCTGCCCGCCGCTTCCTCAATTGCAACCGATAATTTTTGCTTACTTCCACTTGATTTTTTTGAATCTTCTTTCTTCTGGGCCTGGGATTGAGCTTGACTGGAGCTTGATGTAGTAGTTGAGTCTTTATTTTTCGCGCTGGAGCCCACTGGCTTCTTTTTCATACCGCCCATGGAATTCCAACTTGTTCTTGTTAAATATAAGTTGTACGTTAATACGAGGAGCTAACGTTCTACTCTTCAGCCAAATTTTGACAAAAGTAACCTATTGCTTAGCGTTTTTATATTTATTCAACCTGCTGTAACGGTTTAGCCAATAAATATTCAATTCGTGCTCCTTCGTACCGGATTTGCATAGCTTTAATATCCTATGATTAGGAGAACGATATACCAATAGGAAGTACGTACGCACGCTTGTGATCTTGAGTTGGCCTGTCAACTTTTGCTAACTAAAGGCATTAATCCTTTGGTATTATACACATCCTTAATCCTATATCGGCTTTAAGATATGTACTACAATGAAATAAAAACGTGGCTTATGACTGGTACGTTATCATCTGGAAAGTTCTACGACGCACCGGCCTCCCTATAACCAAGTGATCAACACGACTTGCCAAATTCGCTCAGTGGGCGCTTCAACCCGCAAATTACCAAGTCTTACCCTTTATGCAATGGTCGCACTATTACAGACATCTTAAATGAAGACAAGATGTCCTTACACCTATTCCGTATAGTCACTTCAGTAATTCCCGCGAAACTTGAAATCTCCATTTGTAACAAGCTTACCCCCAACAACACAGAAGCAAGATATATGTAAGCTGCTGCGAGTCCATTTGGCGATTTACCGTCGGCCAAGAGATGATCATTTGTCTTGTGGGCTATATCGATAGCCAGTCTTTCTACCTTAGTATCAATTTTCGCCATATTGGCTAGTTTAGAGATATACTGATCGATAGCTGCAGCAACTGGGTAAGAATCATGTTGTATAACCGAAAGGGTTGGAGTTCGGGTTGCAGCTGAAAATAGTGTCCGGTCTGTCAGGTTGCCTCGTGATAAATTATCATGTCTAGGTGATTCCGCAACATGATAATGACCCGTTGTAGGTTTTTCTGTCAGATTCTCGAAGCGCCGATGTTCATATCCTGATCGCATATAAGATTCAGTAAACATTCCCATTTCCATAACCATTGATCTGTAATATTTGGAAGCTAATCTGGTATTTGATTTGGATTTTTCACTAGAGCCCAATGGATTAACAATCTCCTCAAGAGACCTAACAACATTGCATTTTTTACAAGCAAGATAGATCGTGGCGGCAGCAATACAAATTACGGATTTCCCTTTTGCTTCGCTCCGATTCTCAAAGAGACGATAGAACATTGCAGCCGTTTCTGTAATAGTTTTGGGAAGAGACAACAACGAGCATATCTCGTTGATCTTGTACAAGACGTTTGACAATCTCCTTTCCTTTGGAGAGGCAACCCTTATTCGGGATTGCCATTTTCTCATAGTATTCATTTGTTCTACAATTGCATAATCTATGTTTTTACCGCTATAGTCCTTCGAACTAAAACCGATCTCTGTCCTTAAGCCATAGTCATGCAAGGAAAAACTAGTATGGCCGCTTGCTCTAGTTAACTTACTTTTTTCTTCAAAATCGTTAGAATGACTCTCGGGGCCGTAATCATTTATCTGATCCATAACAACGCACCCGCACCTCTCGCAAATGTACTCACCCTTACTTTGGTCATGTATCAAGCGAGAATTACATTCGGGGCAAATCGTACAATAGTCCATACTTGTCATACTTTATTTGCAGCCCCTGATCCGAATCGCCTCTCCCCACCATACTCTACACCTGATTCATGCGTACAAGAGACTGGGCCATTCGCATAAAAGGGTCTCGATCTAACACTCCTCCAATCCCGAAAATTAACTGAAAAAACACCTTCCTTCATTTTTCTGGTAATCCAAATTTCGTGAGCATATCCAACCACCTTGATCGTCAGAACGCAGAAGCCATCATTGTATTTATTTGAAATGGTCATAAGTATTTATTTTAATTGAAAACTTTTCTAGATTCAATTCGTGTTTTTAATATTTAATCTAAAGGGAGACCCAGGGGCCATATTTTATCAATCTATGCGATAATATTTGACATTAATGCTTATTTGCGAAATGACCAAAGTGGGTTGTGCATCGCAGTCTGATTAATAGATTAGGGGTAACCATGAATTGCATTGATATCATGTCCCGGGGGAGGACCAAATGAGATGTCAAGAGGACTTGTCATTTTCTTGTTTTGGGTAATGGGCTTCTCAATAGGGTTCGCCGGATACCTCGTGTTGCCACATATAGCCGAATGGTTAGGCCAGGCTATGCCGGGCTTTATAGATCACAAGACGGTAGGCGCTCTGGTGGCTGGAATAGTTGGTTCTGCAATAAGCACATTGACAATCGTCAAGTGGGCTAATAGATCAACAGTTTACTGACCCACAGCTTTAATTCTCTTGTATCTTAGCTGTTGAAAAGAACTGCCTTCTGGCAAATATTCTTAAGAGGCATTGGTAAGATCGATTTATAAATGATATTTCTATATGTTAACAGGTGACGCAGGTCCTTCAGGATTCGCTAGAATCCCTAACAAAAGAATTTAAGTCAACAAGGCGAACTACACTTAATATATTTTCTCAACTTAAGCACGAGGATGCCGTAATCCAGGCAAGTGACTTTGGCAGCCCACCGAATTGGCACTTGGCCCACGTGAGCTGGTTTTACCAAAAAGTTCTTGAGAAGCATGGTGTTAAAATTGCGCCACCGGAGGAGATTAATTTGGCTTACTTAAACTCTTACTATCAAAAGTACAATTTTATTCTAAGCAAGCCTGAGAGAGGAAGATTTCCAAGGCCCACAATAAGACAAACATTGCAATATAGATCGTTTATAGACAAGGAAGTTGTAAGATTTCTGAAAAATGGGAATTTCAGTTATCATGATGATGCCTACTACGACATAAAATTAGGTAATCAGCATGAAATGCAACACCAGGAGCTTATGATTTACGATTTACAGTATTACTTCAATCGGTTTATTGACCCAGACGATAATTTTCGACCCTCAACTATGAAATCATTCGAATCGCAGGTAAATTCTCTTAAAGATAGCACCAATCTTCACGACTCACATCCTTCAATGGTAGAAATTCCTGGAGGAATTTACAACCTTGGTTATCCTGGCGACCAGTTCTGTTATGATAATGAGCTTCCAGAACACAAAGTGCACCTTGAGGATTACTTAATCGATACATTTCCGGTAACCAATGGAGACTTTCAGCGATTTATGGATGACGGCGGTTACGATGATTTTAACCTATGGCTGGCTGACGGATGGGATCTGGTAAGAATGCAAGAATGGAGAGCACCTCTCTTTTGGACCTATGAAAAGGGAGAGAGACGTTGGATGAAGAAGGACTTCAGAGGCACCATTAAATTAGATCCTAAAGAGCCGGTTGTGAATGTAAGCTTCTACGAGGCAAATGCATTTGCTAGATGGGCAGGGAAACGTCTCCCAACGGAAGCAGAATGGGAGAAGGCCGCCAGTTGGAATGAGAATTTAAAGCGTAAATTCTCATATCCATGGGGAGAAGACATGGACGTTCCTAAGTATGCAAATGTGCTTGAATCTAATAATTGGGCCCCTTCTCGTGTTGGAACGTACATGCAAGGTAGAAGCTACTTTGGATGCTTCCAGATGATAGGGGATGTATGGGAATGGACCTCCTCAGAGTACAGTTTGTATCCGCGATTTAAGTCGAAATTTTCAGAATATACCGATAAGTGGTCCGTTAACCAAAAGGTTCTTAGAGGCGGTTCATTTGCCACGCCATGTTTGCAAATCAGAAACAGCTATAGAAACTACTTCAGGCCAAATGAGCGGATACTCTTTTCAGGATTTAGATGCGCTCCAGACCCCTAATCTTTTGAATATCCTTTCATAAATACGTTAGATACTCCTACTCGTTTGCAACCATCAAACCAACACAATACCAATTATGAGGATCGAGAAAATTTTCTGCAATTCGAAAACCTGAATGCTCAACAATATCTTTCATCTTTTCTAGCGTGAATTTATACGAACTTTCTGTATGGATTCGTTCATTTTCTAAGAATGAAAATGATCTTCCAAGTCTGTTCACATATACTTCGTGTGTTTTTTTCGAAATGAGTTTCATTTCTATCCTATGGTGCCCAGTATTGTAAAATGCTAAATGGCGAAAATTGGCCGGACTGAATTGTCCCCCTCAGCTCGCGATTTATTCGGGATACTAGATTAAGGTTAAATGCGAGCAGTAAACCCTAGCCTATCGTTGTATGCATCTTCAAGTATTTTAACACCCTTTTGCAGGTCAAAACCTAAAAGCAAGAAATCACCGGCTTCCATATTTGATCTTAATGAAATCAGAAAATCAAGAGCTTCTTGGTATTCAAAATTTCCAATAGTAGATCCTAGGAAAAGTACAAATTTCCTCTCAGGTATTGTTATATTCTTAGCCGAAATATTGCAGGCCTCACGGATCCCCTCCGAATAGTCAGCAGGCTATACCGAGGGTATCGAGTCGAGTGTACTCGCGGTTCAGGTTATGTGTAGTTTTCAAGAGAATTTCTTGAGAAACATCAATCGGAAGGTAGAAAACATGCTTTTGCTTTTCAAGTAAGGAAGAAAGTAAAAGCCTCGTTTTTACTGAATTACCACTCCCTAATTCAATAACAGTGACATCACCATCGATAAGTTTGAATATACTTTGTCCGCATCTTTTGAGAATTCCTGTTTCAGTTCTGAATGGGTAGTATTCTGGCTGCTCACAGATCCTCTCAAAAAGATTGGATCCTACCTCATCATATAGATACTTTGGCTTGATCCATTTCTTATTAGTCTCCTCAGAAAGTCCTTCGACTATATCTCTGGCAAATTGATCGGTTGAGGAGATATCACGCGAAATGAATGGTTGCATTTCTTTTCCTTGTTCGTATAAATAGCAATATTAGGTTCATAAATAAGTTTTGCAAAATAATATGCTGTTAGTCACTTATTTCATGCTCTGTTGCTTGTAGCACTTAGTCCTTTGATGTAAGCAACTCCATCCCTTAATGAATTAAAATAATTATCCGCTTCCAAGTTTGGTTCAAAGCTGATGTACCGCTGGTAATTAATTTTATGCAGGGCATTCAAGATTGAGTCAAAATCAATATGCCCATTTCCGGGCATCTTTCGGTTGTTGTCTGCAAAATGCATGTGGAGTAAGAAATCTCTTGCTAATTCTATTGGATGAAAAAATGAATCCTCTTCAATATTCATGTGAAAAGTGTCCAACAACATACCAAAACTCGGATTATCTACTGCGTTACAGACATGTAATGCATCAGCTGCAGTACAGCAATACGGAGTCGCGTATCTGTTTAGAGGCTCAAGTAGGAGGAGAACACCGTGGTCTTTGGCGTAGTTTGAAAGGCTCCGTAGAAGAGGAATAGATTTTTCGATCATCCTAAGTTTCTGTTTATGCGAAAGTACTCTATGGCTGAAATCTGGCATCATGTTATTGGGATCAGTGAAAAGACAAATGTTGAATTCCTGTCCACCTAATTGCCTACAGAGTTCTATACATCGAAATACATATCTCTTGGCAGTTTCGACCATGTCGGCATCAACGCTGAGTAAGCGTCTGCACCCCGCCATACTGTTCACGTTTCCCCACATCCCAGTAACCCCTGACACTTTAAGGTCATGCGAAGCCAATGCCTGAGTGAAATTTTCCAGGTCCTTACCTGAATTATCTTCACCGATAAACTCAACAGCATCATAGTTTAGTTGCTTTATTACAGGCAGGGCGTCGATAAGCGATTCAAATATCTCCTTGAACGAACTCAGGGTAACTGAATATTTCATCGTGGGTGGCCTTTTTCAAGTGTACGATTCTATGAGATATGAACCCAATTCTGCTGTCGTTACAGAATCCTTTGTCAAGAGTGAATTTACCCTCTCATCTTTTCTGCTAGTAATGAAAATTGAAGATGTATTTCCACTATCCAATTGAAGGGGTCGTCCATGGGAGCTTCTTACTAGACTGGGGTCCATGGGGATGGATTTCTTGTGATGGTCGAAGAATAGTTCAACGGGATCATAACCTGGCTTTCTATGGATGTCCACTGTAGTAGCAAATGGAGGGGCCTTAACATGATCATACCACCAGTAGTAGGTAAACCATTTATTTTTTTCAGAGATAGCAATCAGATCGCCACTTTTCGGATGATCTATTTGATATTTGTGCTTCTCATTTCCAGTCGATAAAACTTTATCTATTCCAGGGACCTTGTCCAAGAACTTCTTGACTTGGTCAATCCGCGCTGGTACTTTCACGTAAATGTGGGCTACTTGATGATCGACCATTGCGAAGGCATCACTATACTCGAAATCGATGAATTCAAAACCACCTACTTGTCTGACTTGTAAAAAGCCTCCATCACGGAGCAGCTGATTCAAATTAATAAATCCATCTACGTCGCTAAATGGATATTCAGACAAGACTACAAAATCTGTGTAATCGAATAAATCTAATTTTTTTACACTTTCAATACACTGTCCTATTAGATTATCTGCCTTAACTAGATCCTCTTTTACTTCCTTACTATTTTTTCCAAATCGCTGAGCTGAATAATCTACATGAGGAAAATATGTAAAAAGTACCTGCTGGTCTTTGCGTCTCGAATGTAACTTCCGTTGCTCCAGCTATCCATTCGCTTGATTTAGACGAGGCCAATGGCCCCCAATAACTAGCAAGCTGAAATTCACCCAACTTAGGTCTTAGAACTTCTTCATAAAAACCTGGGGGCCTAGAATAACACCACATGATCATGCCATTCACAAGATGGATAGGTTTAGGAGTTACGACTACGTCAGATTTTGCATAAAGTGTGTTCTGCCAGAACAGAACCGCGCTCTTTACACTTCCAGATACGCCGCCATTTAGGAAATCCCAAATCCTATTAGCCTCAACAAGTGAGCTTTCCTGATCCCAAAATGAAACGGTATAGTTTGTTCTATCGTATTTCCCGTTTGAAATTATTCCATGTTCATTAGGGTATTTACCCGTTAACAAACTTGCCTGCACTGTAGAAGTGACTGCAGGGAAAACTGGTGTGACCGGGCAGTATGCCCCACGCTCTGCAATTTGTTGAATGTTGGGCAGGTTCTCAGCAAAGACATTGGACGATTCTAAGCCCACCACGTTAAAGACAAGTAAATGTTTTTTCAAGCCATCTACGAATATTGGAGGTTCCGTATTTAAAGAATATTCGAACGAGATCGCTAATTCAAACAATGAGATCAAGGCTTAAAAACTTCATAGGCATTTTATCTGCCATATACGGCCCACCCATTTCAAATTGGTCAGACACCATGAAGGTTCTTAAGTTGATGATCCTAGGCTCTGTCCAGGTTTACTTGTTTGGTTAAGTAGTGATCAGTGTTATTTCGCCCTAGATATTGAAACCTCTATAGTGGATACATTACGTGTCTTTCCGTCTTCTGACGAAACTATTTCAGTTCCCACTTTTACTGGTCCAATTTTGTATCCCAATGTATCCATTCGCTTGACAATTATTTGTGCAACATCAACTGCCCTAGTAATACTTTTTCCTCTTGCTTTGATAACAACAGTGGGTTCATTTGCCAACTGCACCAAAGTTGCAGTTACGTATGTCATGAGAGGTTTTTTTCCGATAAAGACGGCATTTCTTGGCTTGCTTTCATTACTACTCGGTGCTGACATCTTTTAACTCTATCCCTTATATTACTATATATAATGTTATTGCGACGTGATATCGATGCTATATTTCTTAATTATTTCCTTAAATTCATCTGGATGTTCCTCGATTTCGCTCACCACTTGTTTGTCGCCAATCTCATAACAATGAAGAAAATTCTGCGAATCCTTATAAAACAAATAAACTATACCATCAAAAACACAATGATATAAATTTTCTACTTGCATATCCTCCAGCCTCAAAACTATTCCGTCGTCGCCCGGAATTATTGGGTCACCCACTGTTTTTATTATTTTATCCTAGCGACATTTATGCGTAACCTTTGCTTCTGCCTTCTAATTCTTCACGTTTAAGAGTATAGTGGAAGGTTTGGAATCGCAACGAATATCCTTGACCTAAACTATCTTCAACCTAAGTGTGAATAGAAGATGAGCATCCGACAAATCAAGAACTATTTAACACTGATCAGATTTCCAAACCTATTTACACTGCCATCAAATGTCATTGCAGGGTACTTTTCAACACACACACAAAACGGAGTTGGAATAGATAATCTAGTTCTCATTACATTAGTCTCCGTGTGCCTGTATGCTCCTGGGGTGATCTTTAATGATGTAGCTGATAGACAAACAGATCGTAAAGAACGTCCTAACCGACCAATCCCATCTGGCAAGGTTACACAGAGAAACGCAATCCTTCTAGCTTTGTTACTCATCGTAATATCTATCACGATTAGTTATTTAATCTCTGTTGCAACCCTTATTATCGTATTTGTACTGATACCCTCTATTTTCCTTTACGATTTCGTTCTAAAAAATTCTTCATTTGGTCTAGCAGCGATGAGTGCCACGCGTGTACTAAACATCCTTTTGGGCGCGAGTTCGAATCTGAGCAATTCTATTGACGGAGAACCTGATTATGTATTTTACAGGCTAGGTTTAGTGTGCATTTCTGAATTTATCTATATTTCAGGTATTACAGCTATCAGTAAATACGAGACTCACAAAAACAACTCCTTCCAGCTGGGACGGTTACAAGTCTTACTTTTACTTTTCCCTGTAATTATCGGCGTCTATGCTGTAAGTATTGGACTCTTTAATAACAATACATGGATCTATCTCTTTATTTTTGGTACACTTTATATTATCAATGCTTAAAGTTGTTACTTCTTCAAAGCTTGCCATGACGAGTTCTACCTTACAAAAAACTATCAGCTTACTGATTATAGGAATTATTGTTCATGATGCAGTGTACATTGGAGGCTCGTTTGATAATTGGTATGTTGGGTTGAGCACTTTTGTGTTGCTGGTCCCTCCCATACTATTAAGCAAGAGGTTTTATGTCACGTGATTACAGAGAGGAAAATTGGATTCTCACTTAGATAGTCCCTGTTTTATTATAGATTAAATCATAGAACGTATATGGTAACATATGGTAACATCATCATATTAGTATCGATCAGTTGGTAAACCGTTATCAACCGTCATTGGGTATCGATTCAATCCTCATAATCAAAGAAGCAAGATTCGAAGGCATCTTTAGCCGCAAACGACAACCAGTTACCTAGTTTGCAAAAGAAGTGTATGAACCCGTATGCAAGGCGGGCTCGGAGGGATTTGAACCCTCGGCCTGACGCTTAGGAGGCGTCCGCGCTGTCCATTTTACGCCTGAGCAATTTGTCGTTTGCCCAATCTGCGCCACGAGCCCTACAATCCCGTTGGTGCCCTACCAATTATTATAGTAACCGGTAATTTATACACGGTTTTTTAACTACCTTGTACTTGCAATGTTTGAAGCAGCAAGCCGCTCATTGACTCAAAACTAGGAGGGCATAATTATCTATTCGATTGAAGAGGGGCTAACTTTTGAACATAACAAAAGTTACGGAATGAACTTTTCTCACTTTCTCAGTGCTACAACGACAGATGTAAGAGGCTTACTAACTATGGCCCGCCAGAATCCTCGCCTTATCAAAACATTGATTATCAATCTTATCAAGTATTTATCAGAGAAACAGAAACTATCCTATGGTTCAATCCATACTCACTGCTTTTGCGTCTTCATTTATTTGCGGTGAATGACACGTCTTTCAACATACGCATGTCATGAAATTTCTTGCGCCCCCAATGAAGGGAGCAGAGAAGAATGGGCATATACCATTCGTAGGACAGCAGTGGAGAGAGGTGAAAATACGCTTGATAAGGATACAACAACTCATGACGACCTCTTTGATTCATTCAGACTATCACTGATGGTCTGGCATTAATCACAAAGACTCTAAAATTGCGATTCATGGGCTGAATGAAGGGATCGGTCATTTAATTCTCTCGACCCACTGAGATCGCCAATCAGGCGGCTCAAACGGATCACCAAAGTAATACGTTTCACGTGCAACCTTACCATCTCTGAACTCCATGATGGATACTGCATTGACTGGACTCCCATCATAGGTAATAACTATTTCAGATATCCAGAGATTACCTTCTCCCCGTACCCGCAGAACCTTAAAACTAAGTTTAGCCGGGTAATGTGCCCTGAGTTCGTATATGTTATGTTTACCAGAGATTCGTTCACCAGACTGTGGAAATTCAACTATGACGTCGTCATGATAAATGCCATGAGATCTGTCTATATCACGGGCCACAGTGGCCTCCCAGTAATGATCCAAAACAGCACGTATATCTTGGTTGTCCAATTTCCTAGACTTTATCGAAAGCCTAGATTATTAGTCTTCTCCATTGCAACCAGCGGTAGAAAATGGCTCAAGCAATCTGAATAAAGAGGCCCCTTCATCTGATGATTTGATTGATGCATTCAGGTTCTCTCTTCAGGTACTGGCATAAAGTGACATCGAGATAAAAAAAGGCAAATGTATGATGTGAACTACTGTAGTTTTCTGCGTTGCTGTTTTGAGATGGGTTTGAAATAACGGCTGCTCCATCACTGTCTTGGATCTGGTCAGGATCGTTCAAACAATTGGTTGCAAATGTGTTTACGCTTTCGCCGCTTGTTATTGGTATTGAAATCGAGTACCTTCGTGGCATTATTGAACCGTTCCCTTGTATAATCTTATGACTAATCAGAGTCAATCAAATTATTTTGCTGTACCGTTTCCTAAATCTTGACTTAAAATATCGTCAAATTCAATTCATAGACCAGTTGCTAGCGACTTTGAGTGTAACTTGGATTTACCCATTCTATAAAACTGGCATAATTAAGAGAACGGACATCATTTAGGTAATTTGGGAGTATTTTGACAAATTTAAACCCAATATCTAACTCGAAAGTTAGAACAAGATCTTTTAATTCCCCTTTTATTACCATCTCAGTATACTCGTATGGAGTCATTCTGTCTGCGTATTCTGTGTAATTGAATAATCTTCCTCCTCCGATCATCCTCCTTAGATTTAGCTTTACAACTAATTCCTTCCATCTGTAAATAATCATGCCTCCTATGCCTTCATGTCTGTGCTTTGGATGTGTGGATATGTCTGCAAGGTACAGACTGTCTCCGCTTGTATTATGAGTTGTAAATAATCCGTCTGCAGTAATGTCTTTCCATGTGTGTTCTGCATACTGAGGCTCAAGTGAGACAATAAATGTACTAGCAGAACCGACTATAGTACCATCTGGTTCAACAGCAACAAATTGTCCTTGTGGAAAAATGCAAAGATGACTTTCGAGCCTCTTCGGAACGCCAGATATTTCCATAAGGGGCAAGATACGGATATGATTCTTTCTGCAACTCTACTATTCTAGAAATGTCCTCTGGCTCTGTATTTCTAATAATTACTCCAAGATTACGCGGATGAAATGAATCTAACATATGTGCGCGTATCCATCCATAGATACTACACCGAATGATATAAGCTTGTATCTCTTTTATGACAAAACGAATATGCTGTCAGTTGAGCTTTTATAGTCATAGATAATATGGAACTATAGAAGTTGGGTATTTAATTGATCGTGAAAAAAAAATGAAAAACGAAAACTAAAGAGACGGCGTATATAAGGTCAAGCGTTTTACAACTTTATAAAATTCTTGCGTATTTTTATTCGAACTTGACATTATTTCTTGGCTGGTCAGATATACGAAAGGTGTTGAGATTTTTCAGTTTTAATTGGTGTTACTAAATATACAATAGACCATAAATGACCTGCTACAATGATCACGCGACGAGAAGCAATGATCATAGTGGATTGCCACAATTCATTGGTCAATGACGTAACAACAAAGAGCGCAAACCAACTATCTGCAATGACAACCAGAAAGATCCCGGCCGACTTACAGATTTATGGTGTGTACCATTGTGGTTCATTCCCATAGTTTACCACAATCAGGAATGATGGCACTATGATGATTGTATCCATTACAGGGTATACAATTATTACACCAAATATTGCTATACCTCTTGGCGATTAAAGATCTGGGAGCTTCACCGTGTATGATATTATAAAAAAGAGAAAAATACTAGTAGCAATTATAGTGGGTACCATATGTCTTTTACTGAAATGAAATATTTTGTAAAACCGAAGATATGTTGGAAACACATAAAAGGACAGAAAAGCATAAGCGATTATAGAAAATATGTCTGCCAGGGAAGGAACGGGCGGTACTACATCTTGAATAATTTCATACACTGTCCAAAGAATAGCCGCGCATAACAACAAGACTAGAGCTATTGCAAGGGCGAAGTCAGCTTTTTCAATAAATCCATTATGACGTTTTTGTTGATACAGGATTGCGATGGCAACCAAGGCAGCTACTGCCGCAGTAATACTAAGAATCCAGTGAGCATTATTCGCTCTTGCTTCTACTTTCGCAAATAAATTAGTGAGCTACTGACTGTGGCTATTAGAATAATTCCAAAAAATAAGCTCCGCTCAGTAAATACTATTCTCATATCCATCCAATCAAGCACCAGACACTGGCGCTGACAATATGAGCAGGTGTTACTCAACAATCTTTCGCCAACCTTCATACACTATCATTGCGAGCAACAACGTAAAGTCAGCTGGAGAGAAAGGAGAGAAATGAGGCAAAGGAAAAATCGTAAAATCTACTAACGACACTGATATCGCTACAGATATAGATACTTCCAGACTCGCTTCCCTACGGGGTCATTTACTCCCTTCAACTATTACCTAACTGATGATCTTTTTCCTGTGGAAAACAAGCAGGGTATTAAAGTATTCCTTGATACTAAAAGAGTGTAGGTAACTATGGAACCCGACCAGAGATAAATTAAAACCTAGAATCATTAACTTCGGAGAACTCGGACTTTTATCATATTTACGATTTCGGATATCCTGGTTTTACAAGATCTGCAATGTCGACCCAACACTTAGCTGATTCGGTCCATGGAGTAGATGCAGTTAAGAATCGATATGTTTGGGTCAGGTTTTGAGCCTTTAGTAGATTTCTCTTTTATAGTAACAGATAAGTTTGAGAATTTTACGTACAACTTTACTACTTCCTCGCTTAGCAAATTGTCCTTAGCTATAAATGCGCTTATTGATCTATGCTGCATATCGTCAACGATCATCCCTGCATCTACGATTTCATCTCCAAATCCAGTTCCCCACAATTTGGGTATCGATGACGAAAATTCTGAGACATAATCCCCAGCACTTTCGAGGTGGCTAGCCGCTACTCTGTAATCAAGTATGTCGATATTGCTCAAATTAAGCTTACGTGCAAGTTGCTGATTTAGCATTGCGCTTCTGATCAGACGAACCAATAAGAAGTACTGTCTATCGATTTCATCATCTCTTCTTATTATGAGTCTTTATTGGCTTCGCGTCTTTATTCACTATAGCCTTAAGCCCATCCCTCATCATTCCTTTGATTATTGCATTCATTCTACGAAGTATCTTGGCTGCATCTAGCGAACTTGTATCAATAAGGAATTGAAAGTTAATGTTGAGGCTATCCTCATCAACAATTTCCAGTCCTACTAGCTTCCCTGAAGCAGTTAGGATTTTCTCTCGATCTTCATAATCAATTGGGGTCCTAGCCTTGATCCTGATGTTATCGTACCCTAATAGATAAGCACCGAATAACTGATTAATGAGAATATCTATTATCCTGGCTGGGTAATCGATACCAAATCCTCGTATAATACCATTCCTCTCCTTTGACGGAAGAATGGCAATTGAATTGTCATTGCCAAGTTCCATTAGAATGGTATCTCCTTTCTTGAGCTGATTCTGGCGGACCCAATTAGCCGGCAGTGATACGAGCGTGCTACTTCCTATTTTCTGAAGGCGACGAGCATACGAGGCCATATAAATTTAAATATATTTAAATTAATTAAACATTATTCTTATATTATCAATAAATCCTAAATAAGTCATGGCTAGGTTACTGACAGATATTGTCGCTACGTCTACGGCATTTAGTCCAGGCCATATTACAGGGATATTTGCTCCCGCAGAACCCGACCAGACGGATATTCTTAGCAAGGGTTCGATAGGAGCAGGGTTTTCGATTTCTAAGGGCGTTACTACGACTGCTCAAATATTTGAAGCTAAGGCCAAAGGCTATAGCATTTCCATTGACGGTATTCAAGTGCAAAAGGCGCCTGTATCATCGTATGTTGCGGAACATTATCTGAATCTAATTGATAAACCTATCTTTCTACAGATTAGCCACACTACAGAGATACCCATTGGTTTTGGTCTTGGCTCAAGTGGCACGGCAGCATTGAGCCTATCGTATGCCTTAAACGATTCGTTGAAGATAAGTCTTAGCAAAGTGAAGGCTGCTCAGGTCAGCTCATTGTGCAGATATTGCATGCAAAACAGGGCTGGGCACGGTTGCTGGGTTATATGCAGGAGGGTATGAAATTCGGTTGAAACCAGGTGCTCCGGGAAAGGGACTGACATTGAAAAAGGAACTTGACGACTATGTTGCAGCTATCCTTTGTATTGCACCGCTATCAACTGAGACAATACTGAGTAATCAGTTGATGAACATAAATAGTAAAAATTTCTGTTCCAGATTGCTGTTGAACAGATTGAATGCTATGGATGAAATAGAAGGATTTCTGGATGCATCATTTAGTCTTGCCAATGCATTAGGCTTAACTGATGGCATTTGTAATGGTCCGATTAGGGCTCTGAAATCTGAAGGATTCAAATGCAGTATTGCATTATTTGGTGAAACAGTGTTCACGATTATAAGACGCGAAGCAGACAAAGGAGGTGCGAGCATGTCTGAGTAAGTTTGAGGGAAAAATAATCGAAGCTGAACATAGATTCGATGGGCGCTAGAATGATATGCGAATGTAAGTATGCGAATTAGTATTCCAGAAGATCATCCGAGGGCATCATCGCTAAAAATAAGGGAAATGCTCGTAGATGGATTGAGGAATGGACTTGTTGTTGAAGAAGGTCTGATCGCTCACGGAAGAGGAGAGACCTTTGACTATTTGATTGGCGAGAAAACAACACCAAGTGCCATCATGGCCATCAATACCGCTCCGGCACTGTTACTTACTTCTAGTCATCCCATCATATCTGTAAACGGGAATATTGCTGAGTTGTGTGGGAAAGAAATAATAGAGATTGAGTAGAGCATGCGGGGCACTGATCGAGGTGAATCTATTTTATCGTTCAGTGCGAAGAGAGCGCGCTATAAAGAATCATCTACAAAGATTAGGGGCAACGGATGTTCTGGGATTAGGCAGAGATAGGTCTGCAACCGTTCCCAACCTGAATGGGGAACGAAAGCACATTGATCCAAGGGGGATTCCAGCCCGCTGATACCGTATTTGTTCCGTTGGAAGACGGAGACAGGACTGAAGCCCTGATAAGAATGGGTAAAAAGGTAATAGCAGTTGATCTAAACCCACTTTCAAGGACCGCAGTCCATGCTACTATATGCATAGTTGATAACGTCGTAAGGGCAATCCCTATTTTGATTCAAACGATATTGGAGCTTAAAGGCAAGAACAGAGATTCTTTAACAAGCATGATTAGTAAATTTGATAATTTTAGGAATTTGAATGAAAGTCTAAGACTCATACGGATTGGAGGTTCTGAGATTAGTGAAACCATATAGGAATCGATGCAAGAAAAAAACGGTGTTCGAAATTGTGGATACAAAGAAAAGAGGAGAAAAGCTGGCAGTTTTAACTGCTTACGATTTTTCTATGGCTTCCATTATTGACATGAATGACATTGACATAATACTCGTAGGAGATAGCGCAGGAATGGTAATGCTTGGATATCCAAACACCGTGCCAGTAAACATGGTAGAAATGTTATTATTTTGTAGGGCTGTATCTAATGCTACAAACAATGCAATGCTAACTGTGGATATGCCATTTGGCTCATATCAAAATAGCATCGACAGGGCGATCTCAAACGCAATAAGGATGATCAAAGCAGGTGCAGACTTCAATCAAGGTCGAGGGCGGCGAAGAAATATTTGATAAAATAAAAGCCCTGGTGGATATAGGAATACCAGTAATGGGACATATTGGATATAAACCTCAGACTTCGAGCATGTGGAATTCTTCAAAAGCTGCTGGAAAAACCAAGGAATCTGCCCTAAAACTCTTGCATGATGCGCAGGTTATTGAAAAGGCAGGAGCATTTAGTATTGTACTTGAAATGGTAACGACTGAAGTGGCTAAAATAATATCCAAGAATTTATCGATACCCACTATAGGAATAGGTTCAGGGCCTGACTGTGATGGCCAAGTATTGGTAACTTATGACATGTTAGGAATCTATCAAAACTTGAAACCAAGGTTTGCGAAGAAGTATTTGGATCTAAATCAATTAATTACCGCTTCTGTTCAAGCTTATTCACGTGAGGTTAAATCGGGAATATTCCCTAGCAATGAGAATGTTATCCACATGGATTCTAATGAATATGAAGAATTATTGAACGAATGTGGTCTCCGAGCTAGCAAATGAAAAAGCGTCCATATCGTCCAACAAATGACATTTATTGTACTGAAGGAGAGGAGCTAGTAAATACCCGAATTGTACTTTGCATTACAGGCAGCGTTGCCGCATACAAGGCCATTGACGTCGCCAGATTGTTAGTTAAGCATGGAGCCGAGGTCTTCGCAGTTATGAATCATGGGACGTCAAAAATATTCTTATCCAGTGAAATGATGAAATGGGCAACTGGAAATGATGTGGTGACTAAATTGACCGGTAATTTGGAACATATTTCTTTGGGTGATCAAAATACTACCGACATGGTCATAGTTTATCCCTGTACCGCAAATACACTTGGAAAATTGGCTAATGGAATAGATGACACTGTTGTGACATCTATCCTAACTGTTGCGCTTGGATCCGGTATCCCGATTGTTGTCTGTCCTGCCATGCACGAAGCGATGTCCTACAATAGGATCATACAAGGGAACATAAGCAAGCTCAAGGCAAACGGAGTAGAATTTTTGGAGCCACGGATAGAACAAGGTAAAGCCAAACTGATTACTGCCAGTGAACTTCTTAGGTACATTCAAGATAGTCAAGCAGGCAATAACAGTAAAAGTAAAAAATTGGCAGGGAGGAGCATCTTGATTACTGCTGGTAGTACTGCTGAACACATCGACCCTGTTCGAGCTATCATGAATTTGAGTTCTGGAAAGATGGGTATGTCAGTTGCGAAGGAGGCATACGACAGAGGGGCAAGTGTAACATTAATTTATGGGCATGGAACGGTGAACCCTGGCACTTATCTGCAGGCTAAGGACATTGAAATTCATAGAGTGAATACGGCTCAAGAGATGTCTGAATCAGTGATGTCAAAACTATCTGAGAAGAAATTTGATGTAGTTATCCTTACATCAGCCACTTCAGATTTTTCTGTTGCAAAGAGATGGGAAAACAAAATCGAAAGTTCTTTACAAAAGGTAGAAATCACCCTTGTACCAACGGAAAAAATTATTTCAAAGGTAAAGAATGCATGTAAATATAGCATTTTCTTGGTTGGGTTCAAGGCTGAATATAATGTAGAACCTAGAGTTCTTATTGAAAAGGCTTACACCAAACTTCTAGAAGCAGGAGCGGATTTGATTGTAGCAAATGATGTAGGAAAAAAGAATACAGGATTTGGATCGGAGAATAATGAAGTCTACATAATCGATCGACAAAAGAACACCACACATTTGCCGATTCAATCAAAAGATAAGATAGCAGCACATTTATTGGATTTGATTGAAAGAAAACATCTTACCAAAACTACTAACCTAAACAGATCAAATCCTTAGGAAAGACTATTTAAGTTAGATATCGTATTTCTGGTTTCGGGACTGTCATCTTCGCTGTCTGCAGTTTTGATTATGACACTGTCCTCGATTCGCACTCCAAACTTCCCGTTTATATATACACCTGGTTCAATCGTTACACACATCCCTGGCTTTACCTTTTCCATTCCAGTTTTGCTAATCCACGGCGACTCATGCACTTCCAAACCTATTCCATGACCTGTGGAGTGTATGAATTTATTTCCATAACCTCTATCAACGACTAGGTTTCTGCAAGCCAGATCAACATTTACAAAATTTGCAGCTGATCTCAGTGAGTCCAAACCAATTTGTTGTGCATCTTTTACACATTCATAGACTTGTTTTATTTCCTCAGTTGCATGACCAATAACAAATGTTCGGGTAGCATCAGCCACGTATCCCCCATATTGAACTACCAGGTCAACAATTACCGTATCCTCTCTTGAAAATGGTCGTGTAGTGATCTCGGAATGAGGAAAGGCAGCGTTAGGACCACCGGCAATAATAAACGGGTATCGAGTACCTTGTACGAGACCAGTGTTCCCCCGAGAAGATAGGTTTCAGACACAAGTAATGCCAATAATTCAATTTCTGTTCTATTCTCCCTAATTTGTTCAGTACTTAATTTAAACAAACGGTCAATAATTCTTGCAGATTTAGAGATATTTTCCTGTTCATCTATATCTTTTATGATTCGACTCATGGTAAAGGGTTTGTTATTCACTTTTACGTTCCTTTCACCAAGTTTTTCAGTCATCATCTTAATAGTATGAATATCGGTACTATCTGTACATATCGATTTTCCTGCTAATTCTTCAATTACCCGTAAAAGAATGTCTTTTCCTCTTTCTGCAGATATTACCTCACTTAAAAGAGCGGCTTCTTCGAGCTCTATCCGTTTCAAGGGCAGGAGCAATAATCTTGGTACTTTCACCATTACAAATGCCTACCGACTCCCCCCAAAAACCTGTCAGATAAAATGTGTCTTCAGGATTAAATGATACCACTGTACTACATTCAATCTTTTCTGCGTAGTCCAATACTCGCTTCCTATGATCCTTGACCAGCATGGTTATACTGTCATCTACCTCAATAGGCATTTAGGTAATAAACGTAATTGTATAAATAACGGATAATGCTCCACGGTATTGAGACTTAAATGGAATATCTGGTAATGCTCCCTGGGCCCACCAACGTGCCAGGCAGAGTAATGAATGCCATGCTATCCCCCATAATTAATCATAGAAGCGACGATTTTCGAAGCCTATACAGGGATGTAGTGGATAAAACTCAGCGCGCGTTTCAAACCTCAAATGATGTAGTCGTTCTAACTGCTTCGGGCACAGGCGCGGTAGAAGCATCAGTTATAAATCTGGTCAAGAAGGGCGACAATATCGTAATTCCTGTCAATGGCGAATTCGGGGGAAGATTAGCTGACCTCATTGATAATTGGGGCGGCAATTCCATTCGGATAAATTCAAAATTTGGAGAGAATCCACCTCTTGAACAGATTGAGGACGCATTTGAGACAAACAAGGACGTAAAAGCGCTCTATGCGGTATATAATGAGACTTCAACTGGTACAACTCTAAGATATTTAGAGAAGCTAGGGCAACTTTGTTCCAAGTATGGGTCCCTCTTCATCGTAGACGCTGTTTCTATATTAGGGGGGACGAGCTTCCGGTTGACAAATGGGGGATAGACGTGTGCATGACCGCATCTCAAAAGGCTCTAGCCGCGCCACCAGGTGTTGCACCTATATCCATAAGCGCGAAGGCAAAGAAACAGATGATCGATAGTCCTCCGCCAACCCAGTACTTCAACTTAAAAAGATATTTCAAATATTTCGGAGACAGTGGAGAAACTCCCTTTACTCCTGCATTGCCCCTATTGTTCGCTTACCGAGAAGCTTTGGAGATGGTATTGGAAGAAGGACTAGAAAAAAGAGTTGAGCGTCATAGGAGGTGCGCCAATGCGTTCTATACCGGGTTGAGTGAGTTAGGTTTCACTCCATTCGCGCATCCAGAAGCAAGGAGCAACGTTGTAATAGCCTTTAATTACATACCTGGGATCGAAGATAAGGAATTCAGAAAGATACTTGGAGAGCATTTCCGAGTCTTAATTGCTGGAGGGTTCGGCGAGTTGAAAGGAAAAGTTTTTAGGATAGGTTCCATGGGTGAGGTAGATCGCTATCATGTAATTAGAACTTTGTCGTCTATCGCATCGACAATGAAAATGATGGGTATTCAAACTAAAGCCGAAGCCATACCTATCGCGATGAAAGCCTTGAATGTTTAAAGGCAAATCTCTAGCAAGGAACACTCAAAGTTAATATATGGTACTTCGATAGCGACATGTATGCCCTTAGAGAAAGGATCGCTTATACTCTTAGATTACACAGCTAAGATAAAGGATACTAATAATATAATTGAAACCACCATTGAAGAGGATGCCAAAAAATCTGGCACCCATGATCCTTCCCGTAAATATGAACCAAAATTAATCTCGGTAGGAGAAGGCTGGGTCTTGAAGGGACTGGATGAAGCTTTGTCCAGAGCAAATGAAGGTGATAAAATGGACGTGGAAATATCACCGGATAAGGGCTTTGGCGAAAGAGATTCTAGTAAGATCCGAATGATTCCTCAAAGGAAGCTTGGTGACAGAGCAGATGAGGTCTCTATTGGTGATGAGATCGAAATAGAAAAACGAAAGGGCATTGTCAGGTATGTGGGATCAGGAAGAGTTCAACTTGATTTCAATCATAGGTATGCTGGTAGAGTTCTACTCTACAATATCAATGTGGTAAAGAAGATTCAGACAGACGATGATAAAGTAAAGTCATTGACCAGAAGATGGATACCACTAAAGGATGATAAGATCAAATTTGAAATGAAAGCTCCGATTCTGGAGCTGATCCTCCCGGAGGAAACTTTCCTTTTGGACGGAATACAAATCATAAAAGGCGCAGTTTCAAATGAAATTTTCAAGTATGTATCATCAATTACGTCAGTCAGATTCATTGAAGAATATGTCAGTCGAGAGAATGTTCAAAAGGATAATAATAATAATATTGAAGAGCAAGGAAGCAAGAAGGTAGAAGAGCAAGGAAGCAAGAAGGTAGAAGAGCAAGGAAGCAAGAAGGTAGAAGAGCAAGGAAGCAAGAAGGTAGAAGAGCAAGGAAGCAAGAAGGTAGAAGAGCAAGGAAGCAAGTAAAATCTCACTTACCTTTAGTGCGCGCTACTCGTCCAACGCGGCTCAAATCACCTTTGCCGCTTTTGCAAGATTAGCTGCCTTAACTTTGTCTAATTTTTCTTTATTGAGGATAGTAAACCTGTCAGGTCGTAAAGAACTTGCTAATACCAGCGATTGGACCACATCATCTTCGGTCAAATTGATCTGTTTTGCACTTGTTGGGGCTCCAAATAAAGCCAAAGTCTCGACTATCTTTTCCCAATCCAACCCATGCAGCTTTGCCATCATGATTGTCCCAATACCGACTCGTTCTCCGTGAAGTCCAGAATTCTTACCAGCCACATATTCGACAGCGTGACTAAATAGATGCTCGGAACCAGAGCATGGCCTACTGCTCCCAGCGATGCAGGACGCTACCCCTGCACTTATGAGAGCCTCTACTACAGTTCTTAAACCATACAAATTATCCTTCACTAGATTTTGACCTTCGTCGAGAATTATCTTTGCACTCAGGTACGCAAGATTCGCAGCATATGTTCCATAGTATTCGTTTACTTCGTCTCTGGCAAGTTCCCAATCCTTGACAGCTGTGATCTTACCAACAAGATCTCCACAGCCGCTTATCATCAAACGACGGGGAGCTTTTGACATCAGTTCGACATCCGCCAGTACGCCGATAGGGGTTTTTGCCTTTATTGAATACGGTTTGTCAGATCCCTTCATTGAAACGAAAGGGCTTGATATCCCATCGTGTGAAGCAGAAGTAGGGACGCTTATGAAAGGTCTACCTAAGTTATATGCCGTCATCTTGGCGAGGTCGACAGAACGCCCTCCGCCTTGTCCAACTATTACATCAGGAGAATACCTCTGAAGTGTTCTCAGCTAATTTCTCCGCTTCATCGATAGTGGCCTCTGCGGCTACAAACCATTTGTAATCGCCTAAATCTGCATCTTTCATGGACTTTTGGGAAATTACTTGTGTCCTCTCCTTCACTATCTTGCCGCTGATAAATGCTACTCTTGAAAAAGATTGGTCGAGCTGCTGAATAAAATCACCTAATCCCACAATAACGGCTGAACCTATCAATATCTTCCTCGGCAATTCCATTAGATGCGATTCCTGGGTCAATGGTAAGCTATCACAAAGGTACTTTACCATCGCTTTATCCTATCTATAACCGTATCTGGAGGAATTGGATGTGTAGAATGTACTTATGCTCTGAAATTTCCTCCATTCAACACTTTGGAGTAGGAGTAGTTTCATAATGGCGAAATGATTTGAAATCCAGCCACTGACAATATAGTTACTTATTCAAATAGTCTGTACCTCATTGATTTCCAAGAATTACGTTCCCAAGTCGAAGATTGTTATTGTACTAAAGGATCGGAGCCTTTCTAGGATTATTCAAAATACGATTTGAACTATTCCATATTCACCGAGTTCAACATACATTTGCATGCCAATAATCACGATTAGTAATTACACGAAGTCTCCATATTGTAAACATGTACTGTTTGGGTGCGTTTCAGTAGATCCTAATGACAGGGCTCATATTCATTCGCTCTGAGGAATCCAATGCGTTGTTAGCAACTAGCCCCAGAAACTTGGCCTTCCCTTTGGGGGCATTTTTTCCAGCAACTGCAACGCTTACAACGATCCAACGGCCTCGAAAGGCATTACTACTGACATTTTGAAATGACTGCAAATTCGAATAAATTCTCCTTTGCAGTTATGTGTTTCATTCAGCGGGTTCATAAATTCTTCATAGGTCGAACATCTAGAATGGAAAGATTAATCATGATTCAGATACAACCCTTTCCAGGTCAAAGTCGAATTACTTCGAATTATTAATTAATGAAAAGTGAATTCTCCTTAAACGTTCAACGCCAAGCATATATATGCATGGGTGCGAACGTTGATAGCCTATGATTCGTGAACAGACTGGACAGAATTTCATGGTAAGGATATTAAATACATTGCCTTCGGAGTCCGGACTCACGCGCATAGAATATGAGGGACCAAGAATCGCTTTGTTCTCCACTAATCCTGCCTATTTTATTTCAAACAGTAACATTGTTTCAAACATGGTTAATACGGTGAAAAAGAGGATTGTTGTTCGAACTGATGAGTCAATCAGGAGATCAGAGGCAGAATGCGCTGATGCATTACGCACGGTACTACCTAATGGTATTAAGATTTCAAAATTACTATTTGATCCTGCACTTGGCGAAGTTACAGCTTTGGTCGAAGATTTGACAAGGGAATACTCAATAAACGATCAAGACAATGCATTATTATCTGAAAAAACTGGATGGAGATTCTTGATCAGACGCTCCCCAAAGGATCCTGAATTAGTGGAACAGATTAACGCCATAATGGTTCGAAGGGCCAATGAACGGATTCGATTCTATAAAGAAGTAGGTGAAAAGATTTTTCGCCCAAGACTTAACGAAAGGACTGAAGTCAGCCTAGTTTTGCTGGGTGGATTCAATGAGATAGGTAGATCCTGCATTTTAGTCACTACCAATGAGAGTAACGTCCTTCTTGATTGTGGTATTAATTCATTTTCTAATGATATTACAACATTCGCACCCCGGTTTGACGTTACCGGCCTTAATATAGACGATATTGATTGCGTGCTACTGAGTCACGCGCATTTAGATCACTCTGGTTTCCTACCTATACTGTTCAGGCATGGTTACAAGGGACCAATTTACTGTACTGAACCTACCATTCCTTTGACCTATTTGCTCCTTAAAAGTAATTTACCGCAAAAAGAAGAGTTGGGCTTCATGTATCCCACATCAAGTGAGATCGATGACGTCATCAGTCATATGATACCATTACCATACTCGGTAGTCACGGATATTACCCCTGATATTAGGCTAACACTTGCTAACGCAGGTCATATTTTGGGATCATCAATAACCCATCTACATTTTGGAAATGGTGACCACAATTTAGTATATACTGGAGATTTTAAATTTGGTAGGTCATTAGCGCTGGAAAACGCGTATTGGAACTTTCAACGGGTAGAGACTCTCATAGTTGAATCCACTCTGGGAGGTAAAGAAGACATCCTTCAATCAAAAGATGAAATGAACCAAAGACTACTGGAGTTGATAAATAGCTGCTTAACTCAAGGTGGAAATTTGCTTTTTCCCATTTCTATTGTGGGACAATCTCAAGAGCTGATATTGACGTTGAGCAATTTTGCCAAGACAGGTTTGCTTTCTGCAAGGATTTGTATAGAGAAATCGGTAAGTGAGGCCTGTTCAATCTACGAGACCTATATGGAATATCTCTCAAAGGAAATCAAACAGGAAATTGATGGATATTCTATAAACATGTTCAGACCGCCAAAATCTCAGATTGTGGAATCCAAGAAACTCAGGAAAGGCTCACATTTGATAGTCTCACCTTCATCAATGCTAACACATGGCCCATCTGTCAGTTATCTTGAACAAATATGCGAAGATCCTATGAGCGCCGTTGTCTTAACCTCCCAGCCATTGCCAAACACTCCAGCCCGCAGTCTAATAGAAGGAAAGAAGGATTTGAACATCGAAGGTAAAGGGCTTAATATTGAATGCAGAGTAGAAAGCTTTAATGATTTTACAAATCATTCAGATTATGGGCAAATTCTAGCATATATAAAAAGAATGAAACAAAAGCTGCGAAGGGTCATTGTAAATCATGGAGATAAAAGCAAAGCTCAGAACTTGGCTGGGTCGATTAATCGGATTCTTCGACTACACACACAGCATCCTCTTGTTGAAGAAGCGGTGAAGCTAGCCTGAAATTATCAAATGCTCAAGATCTTACGTACCACCTACCTACCATTGGAATATTATTTTATTTCTAACGCGAATCAATTGTTGTTCTAGATCTAAAGCCACTAGGTAAGTTCGTAAGAACCCCTCCAAATCTTTACCTTTGATGGAGTGATTACAACCCGCTCTTCACCTAATCTTGCGATATCCCCACCCGCGGATTGAACAAACTTGTATAAATCATCGATGACTCTTCGTAACTCATCGACGCTCTTTTGAGCAAGTGGAGTGACTCTAATAATTACGATCATCTGTTTTTTTAGGTCTTCTTTAATCAACTGAACTTCAACAGGATCGCGAAGAGTTATTGCTTTCAAATAAACCTGTGGCTCATGCGCTTGCATTAAATTATCTCTTATCCATTCTATGAATCTCAGAAATAATCAAATAGTCATTCTGGTCAAAAGTTATTGACCCGTAAGGTGAGTTAGATCATATACTCAATTTTCTTACTACCGAATTATCCAGCATTTGACAATCTATCCGGGATTCTTTTCGCTGATGAAAAACAGTCAATTTAACGATTTGACCTTTTGGAGCATCGCTGTACCGTCCCACTATTCCTCCCGCGATTGACATTAGATCGTTCCTAAGATCAGAATCTTTTTTGATTCTCAATATTCCCAGCGGTCCAGTAAACTCAATCGCCTCAAAAGAGAAGTCATTGTCGACACAGAGAAATTTCATCATTTCATTTTCGCTCTGGTTTCTACCAACGATAAGCTTGGCATCAGTTGATAGCCTGAAATGCCTTCCCACTTTAAGAAGTTCGACGTCGTTAAGTGTCGGGACTCCATCAGTATGCTCAAAAAGATCTTTAACCCTCTTTGAGAAGCATGGATCGGTAAGAAGACAACCACCAGCAGAATTTGGAGGATCTTGAATTCCAAACTGCTTCGCCAATGCTAACTGTTCTTTTCGAGATCTACCTGCGATAGAATGAAGCTTACTTCGGTCAATAAAACCTGACGTTTCTGCATCGGATGGAGGCAGCTTTCTTGCCGAAAGAGGTCTAATTACTTTGCCAACTAAGTCGGATTCTTCCTCAATAATTCTGAGAGCATGGCGATGTTGGCTCATAGGCCTCTGGGACAATACTTCTCCTGTCACCAAGTACGAGCTCCGATGGCCTCCATATGATCCTTCGCAGCCTCATACATCATTGCCCTACAATCGATACATGGATTCATACCAGATCCAAAACCATGTTTCGGATTCTTGAGCATTGCAAGATAATTATCTCCAAAATAAACCGTTTTTAATCTAATCCCAAGTGAGTCCGCAACTTCTTTTACTCTGTGGCCACATCCCTTTCCACAATCAAAGTCACAAAATGGAGTTTTTATTGCAACTGCTTCCACTTCAATTTCCTGATTCAGTACCAGTCTTGTGGAAAGATTGCTATCTAACCCCCCTGAAAGTAGCACAACTGCCTTTGGTTTCTCAAGGTTAGAGGGTTTTGTTTCAGGTGAAGATGACATTAATAGTGATGATGCTTAGGTTTGGGTATTATATCGTTTGCCCCATCGGGATTTGAACTGCGTTGATTCTGTCGTTTTGCGCTATGAAATCTAGGTATATCGTTTATAGGATGGAAACCAGAATATAGGACATGAAAAATTCTATAGGAAAATTCATGACGGCTAAATTGTCGTATATTTTTCAATCCAATACAGCACAGGAGGCGGCCATAAGAATGGATCAGGACAGTGCCTCTGCATTAGTTGTGTTGGATTCGAATGAGACTCCTATTGGAGTTGTTACCCACAGAGACCTGGTAAGAAGTTCATGCATTGAAGATGTTCCTTGTAAAAGTATCCTTGTCCAAGATATAATGTCTACTCCGATTGTTACAATTGACCCTTACTCTCCAGTTGAGACAGCGGCAGATGTAATGAAACAGAATAATGTTAGACATCTCCTAGTCGTGGATAGTGATATACCAAATAAGCCTCTTGGGATCTTAAGCTCTCGTGATTTTGCATTGTACATAGAAAATGAAAACGAAGAAAAATGACTCATTTTACCTGTCTATGACCAACGATTATATTGGAGATTTGAAATTTCGATATTGAATGACTGTAGAAGCGATATCAAATTTCGATACTTATGCCTGGATAGACTGTCGGGTTATTCGTGCTAGGCATTATTGGCGTTCTAGTCTATGAAAAGTCTGAAGCACGACAGCATTCAACTAGAAACTCAGAAAAGTCTTCCGACGTCGGGTCGTAACTGCTTGGGAACAGAGGCTAAGACAAGAGAATTCTATCGGAACCAAGGCTTCCCAAATATCACGAATATTCAAGCCAAATCTCTACCGGTAATTTGTAGAAATATAGATTCGTTACTTATAGCACCAACCGGTTCAGGTAAAACCGAGGCAGCGATCCTGCCAGTGTTAACTTTGATTAAGGAATCGAATCTCGAAAAGTGTAAAGGGATTAAGGCGTTGTACATTACTCCACTCCGAGCGTTAAACAATGACGTATTTAGAAGAATTGAGAAATATGCAAGGTACCAGGGTTTGCACCTAGATATCCGACACGGAGATACAAGTGCAATCAAAAAGAAGAAGATGTCCGACAACCCTCCTGATTTACTAATAACTACACCTGAGACTTTGGGTATCATTCTAACTAATAGCGTACTAATAAGACATTTAGCGTCAGTACAATGGGTAATTGTTGATGAGGTCCATGAGCTGCTTCCTAACGAAAGGGGATCTCATCTGGCTGTTAGTCTAGAACGACTGGAAAAAGTTGCCAAGAAGAGGCCAGCTGAGAATAGGCCTTTCTGCCAGTGTAGCAGATCCTCGTGAAGCCGGGAGGTTCGTGGCTGGCTCGGGAAGGAACATCGCCGTGTTGATGGACAGGTCCATGAGAGAATATGATATAGAGATCAAGTATGTGAATGGATCTATAAACGATGTGTGTCAGCTGGTTCTCACATATGTTGATCCCATGATACACCAAAATAAATCGATATTGGTCTTTACTAACACTAGAGATGAAGCAGAATATATAGGGACCATCCTAAAATCACGTGCCAGATTCGGGGTCGATGTTCACCACGGTTCCCTTTCAAAGAACAGTCGGGAAGAAACAGAGAAGAAATTACGTGAAGGTTCTGCTGGACTAGTCGTTTGCACTTCATCTCTGGAATTGGGATTGGATATTGGTTCAGTTGATCTGGTTATCCATTATGGATCGCCACGACAGATATCCAAACTTGTTCAAAGAATAGGTCGAAGTAGACATAATAGTCAAAAGTCAGCAAAGGGGCTAATTATTACCAGTTCACATGATGATGAGCTTGAAGCCCATGCCATATTGTATCGAACCAAGAAGGGAGAAATGGAAGACCAAGAAATCCATCAGATGCCATTAGACGTAATGGCGCACCATCTTGTGGGTATCTCTTTGCAAGCAAGGACATCTATCGCCGTAAGTGAGGCTTTTCAACTGATCAGAAGGGCGTATCCTTTTCGAAACCTTCGGATATCTGATTTGATGATGACCCTCAAGATCTTACTGATATTGGGTTAATAAGAATAGACATCGCAGAAAACTCATATAGATATACGCTGAGGTCCTACAAGTACTATTTCAGTAATCTTTCAATGATTCCTTTCGTTCAGAAATTCGAGGTCATAGACATAGTTGGTAAGAGGAAAATTGGGATGTTGGACCAACAATTTGTTGGAGATTATGGAGAAAGAGGAAACGTATTTGTTTTGAAAGGGCTGCAGTGGAAAATTATCTCAATTGATGAAAAGAGATTAGTTGTTAATGTTGAGCCTCTGAGAGGGGTCACAATGAACGTACCATATTGGGCAGGGGAAACGATCCCAGTTGATTATTTAACAGCTGTCAGGGTAGCCGAAAGCCGCAGACATAACGCTAATTCTGATGTATTCCATAGCAGAGATACTGTCGAAAATAGTTTGGTCATGTTGAAGGAGCTACCTGGCGCGAAATTGATTTTGATTGAGAGTAATCGAAAGACTAATGCTTTGGTCTTGCATATGCCGTTTGGAACAAGGGTGAACAATACCTTTGCCTCGGTTCTCTCTACGCTCCTCTCTTCACAATTGGGATACGTCGTTGAGAGCAAATCCGACGCTTACAGAATTTTGCTCACATCGGCCGGGGTAAGAATAGGAAAATCCCACATCGAACGGGTATACAAAGATTTAGTCGACTGCGAACCTATACTGATTGCTTCATTCACGGGTACCTATGTTATGAATTGGAAAGTATGGACAGTAGGGAGAAGGTTCGGGATTGTTTCAAAAGAGTCTGTGTACGACAAAAAAATAGCCAGATTGCTTTATGATAGGTATATGAAGACACCTGTTAGCTCTGAAGCGATACGGGAACTCGTTCATGAAAAATTCGATGTGTTCACCACGAACAGGATTCTTCAGGAATATGCAAATAACATTATTAGGCTTCAATGGGTCGAAGTTGAAGAATTTACTGACCTAGCCAAGCCTACTGTGGAGCGCTATCAAAGATTTTCTGCTGCACCACTCAGTCTGGAAACTGGGATCATTGAGCTTGTTAAAGATAGGCTCCTTAAGACTAAACATCGATTAATCTGTATTCGCTGTGGAGAGTGGGAAAGAGTATTCGAAACGAAGGATGTACCTGACCAAATTCATTGTAAGAAATGCAGATCCCGCCTAGTTACCGCAACTTATGTTTCGGATCTCTGAACTCCCCAATATCATTGTAAAGAAGCTTAAGGGTCTTAAAATCTCAGCCGACGACAATAGAAGGTTTGATAGAGCATGGAAAATTGCTTCTCTAATAAATAATTTCGGGAGGAAGGCAATCACAGTATTATCAGGTCATGGTATAGGGGCGGACACTGCCGCGAGGGTTCTTCGCAATAGTATCGATGAGTCAACATTATATAGAAGCATATACGAAGCAGAGAGACAGTATGTACTTACACGAGGCTTTTGGAATGACTAGTAAACCAAATTAGTTCAGGACATAATCAAGGTTACCCGATTCTTTGAATACTAGAGTAAGGTTTCAATGAAATTTGAAGTTTGCCGTCCCTGCTGGTACTAGTCACAACTCCTCTGATTTTCATTCTCTCTCCAACCTTAAGATCGGTTACAAGACCAGATAGATCTCTCCACCCTAAAAGAGTTATTTCAGCTGTATCGTCACCTAGCATGGTCTCAGCCAGAGAGATATTTTCGCCATTTCTCGTAGTAACTGTACTGATTGTGGGTGTCTGAAGCACAATCCCTTCAACCAAGTATGGACGGTCAGAATTGGTAATGTCTTCAATTTTGGTTTCGAGCAATTCAATTGAAGGGAATGATGAATCATCCTCTATCTCGCTGATAAAGGAATCATCACTCGATAGCGTGATTTGATTGCCAAGAATCATGCTTGGTACGCATTGAATTATTGTGCCCGAACTGAGCGAGGCTTTCAACATATTAGAATCGATTCTAAGCGTGGAGATCTTCCCATCTTTTTGGAAAGCTAGGCATTCCAAAAAGCCAGTTCCCAGGTCTTTTCCGACAGAAATCAATTTTAGGGCTAATACGTCAGGTTCGATTGCCGAGTTGGATATATTCAAAGAAGTTCCTTCATCTCCGTGTATTTCATACTCTGAATTACCGGTACTGGGCGTTTCCTCGTTTGATTCTTACACCTACGAGGTTTATTTTTGAGCCCACTGCCAAAATCTTGGGAAGCCTCGATTCGTCTATATTCCAGATAATTGCTCGCAATGTCTTTGTGCCTTCTTCGTCTGAAACACTCAACTGTAGAGCCTTGCTGTCCTGACCCCTAGTATTCTTATATTCCACAATTCTAGGAGAGGATGAAATCTTTCCGAAAATTACTACATTGTCAGTTTGACCGGTAATTTTTGAAATATCACACGCAAAATGGTCTAGTGTTGGTATATCCATAATGCCTTCCTTAATTACTTCCATGGTACTCGTATCTCCAACGTTAAGTACGGGTTTTCCGTCTAGACCTGATTTAACGTAGCCCTTTGTCAGCTTGACAAGATCTCCTGGACGTAAACCGGATTCCTCTGGAAATTCCACCCTCTTCTCCCAAAGTTTGAGTCTTATGGTAGCGTCGGCGTCAAGAATCGTAAGGGTTCTGTTGCGCAGCTCCTCGCTATTATCCTTTCTCATGAAAGTCCGAGTAGGATAGATGGACATTACCCTACCAACAACGCTAATATCTCTGGCCCCAACATACAGATCCTTTAGTTTCAAGAGGCTAGACGGATTTCGTTCCAGTGAAATACCCAGGTCAGCGGCGACGAGGAATAAAGCCCCCTGATCCGTCAGATACCCCGCCCCGATCTTCCGCTTTTTTTCATCTACAAGATTCTTAATCTCTTCTGCGCTGATCTCTGGCTTTTTTTCGAGCAGGATCTCAACCATTGTTTTAAAATCAACTGACATTCACCGGTGGCCTCCAGATAAACTCAAATCCCTCTTGACTAGCATATAGATAGTACCTGCCTATATATTTTGAGAAGCACTCATATTGTGCCTACTCCAAAAACCAAGTATGATGTGATGAGAGACCATCTGCTTGATCGAAATTATTCCGCAAAAAAGTTTAAGGCCTGTTTGTCTTTTTCAAAGGTTAATGTCGAGTAGGCATCATCATCATCAGCTTATGAACGATTGGAATCGGTGGAACGCTCAGAATATGCGACACGGACGTTCAATTTATTTACATGTTCGAAAGGTTAGGCATGGGTTGATTGTAAAGATAACCAATCGATAACGCTAATTGAACCGCGCTTGGTTATTGGCTAGATCTAGCGAAACAGACTTTGATTATGCGACATGAGATTTTGAGCTAAGATAATCATGCCCCTTATTTAAGATTCTAATCTTCAAAGTACCCAAAGTATTTCATAAATTCATGCCTGAACATAAACTTGCTCAGAAATCGTAAATGGGAACCTAGATCCTTCAAAATTATCTGTACCTACCCTCTCCCAATTTATGTTATATGCACGACTAACCCTCTTGCTCTTTACCATTATTTGTGAAGGAAGACTCGTGTACAGATTTTCAACCTTTACTGGATCCTTAGTCATTAAAAGGGATCTTCTCCTTTTCATGAGGTACTTTACAGCGACATTTCTGTGAGTATGGCCCAAAACTGGGATCTGGCTATCATTGACTACCATAATAAACTCCTTTTTGACCATTGCCAAGGAGACTGTTATTATTTTCATATTAAAGGAGTTACGTTAAATATTCTCGATATTGGCCTTAGCTGTCCTTCTTCACACTCTCCCTCTAGGTCATGCATATCATGGTGACACATCTATGATAGGAAGTGAAAAAAGTTAGCCTCCACCCACACCGCCACCAATAGCCCCCCAATTGTGTTCCTGGTAAACATCTATGAGCTCATTAACAAGGTCGTCATATGTAAGATCTCGCTTGGAGATTTGCATAGATTCAGCGAGGATGCTAGATAATCTCTTAAATGTAGAATCCTCTATGAGTAACGATTTCACGTTACAGTTTACTTGATAAACTTTATTAGGATATCTGCAGCCGGTTCTGGCCACCTCAAAGGAGGCCAAAGGAACAACGAGATATTAAATAACTATGGGATCGGCCGGATTTGAACCGGCGGCCTCCAGCGCCCAAGGCTGGCATCATACCAAGCTAGACAACGACCCCGGTCAATTCAGTTTCTTTTTTTTGAGACAGTAGCTCTATATATATCATGATAAACAGATTCTCCTGACCCATGGATTATCTGCAGTGTTACCAGAAGGCTGGTCAAATAGCATCCGAAGTTAGGGAGGTTGCGAGGAAGACCAACTATATCGGAAGAAGACTTCTGGACATTTGTGATACATTGGAGAATAAAATTATGGTACTTGGAGGACTCCCCGCCTTTCCTGTCAACGTTAGCCTAAATGATGTGGCTGCGCACTATACCGCCGAGCCTAATGACGAAACAGAGGTAAAAGATGGTGACGTGCTAAAGATCGATATAGGTGTACAAATTGACGGTTATATAGCTGATACAGCTGTAACGGTCTGCTACGACGCGAAGTATGATCCTCTAGTAAGGGCATCAGAGGCCGCCTTAGCCGAAGCGGTTAGGTTTGCCACAGCTGACACCCGCGTAAACGAGATAGGAAAGGTTATTGAAAGCACGATAGCTAAATTTGGCTTCAAACCCATCCAGAACTTGAGCGGTCATTCGTTGGAACAATACACTATTCACGCAGGGAAATCGATACCAAATATACGAACCATAGGACCCTCATTTGGTTTATTGGAGAACCAAGCTTACGCAATCGAACCCTTTGTGACAACAAAGAATGGTCAGGGGGTTGTATATGAGGGCAACACAAGAAACATTTTCGCGATTCGATCTAGGAAACCTTCCAAAGACAAGAAAGCGGATAATGTCTTGGAAACAATATGGAACAAGTATAAAACCTTGCCATTTGCAGCTAGATGGTTGATGGATAACTACGAAGCCGCTGAAGTGATCAGCTCAATAAACGACCTAGTAACAAAGAAAAACATCCATGCTTATCCTATCCTGGTTGAGACTCACGGCCAGATTGTAACTCAGTCTGAACACACTATAATACCCAAGATTGATCATGTGGAAATTATTACTCTTTAGGCCGATGGAGTAAAAATCAAAAATAGACCATCATCTACATTCCTGAAGATTGGTTGCATTTGTTCTCATAGTGTCATGCTATTCTATGATCAAATAGGACCAGATCAGTTCAAGGCGGGCTTGTATCCTACGAATATTTCTATGGTACAAAGGTTGTTCGATAACCAAACTGAATGATGAACAACGAACAAAGATACTCTAACCGATCGATACCGTGTAAGGGTCAATAGAAAGGTACGATATCGGAATAGACAATAAAAGATTAAGCTAATTTCAGAATTTTAACCAAATTCCTTTTCCAGCATTCCTTTCTTGTCGCTAATTTGGAACAATTCATCTGTTTTCTTTAGTGCTTCCGACCTAGGTCTTCGCATTATCATTGACTGGAGAAGGAGATGATTCTCTGGGATTACAAGGCCAGTTTGGTCATCGGAATACACAATCTTTAAAGTTTCACCCTGGACGCGTAGCACATCTTGATGAATGTGTACCATGTTCGTATCTCCATGTTCAAATCCGAGCTCTATTGCTTTCATTCTAACATCCGCTGTACCTTTAGCAGAATTCAAAATGGCTACAGCGAATTCATTCGTAAAAAGGTCTAGAATTTGGTCCTTGGTGGGTGATCTTGAACGGAAACGGACTATCATCTGGTGAAGATGCATCATTCTAGAAGGTACTTTAAAAGCCTCAACATAAAGATTGGCACGAGGAATAAAATCTTTCACGTCCTCTTGATGATGAGGATTTTTATCCCACTGGATGGAATCCTTCACGTCTTTGGAATCTTCCAGATCTGCCCACCTTCTAACCAACGTGACATCAAAACGTTGGATTTCATCCCCAAACTTTTCCATCAAAGGCTGCATGACTTTGCCCATTCCAGATACATTACAGCTGCCTTGGATGACGTATTGTTTTCCTGATACTTCATCGTAATTTACTCTAGAATTATGGATCATTTTTGCGACTGCTCTATCACCATGTCGTTCTTCCCCTCCTTGAAAGATAGCAGGTTTTCTCATAGGTTCATAGAATTTTGTTTTATTACTGTATCCGCCACCCTCCTTAGCCGCGTCTAACACTAGATCACATTCAGAGACAGCTTCCATCACAGAACCGGCTATCGAGTTCTTGTATTTATGAACCAAGTTTTCAGGGACGTAAATATCAAACTTATCCTTAAGATCTTTTAATATCCTCTCATCTAAAGTATACTTGGCTATTCCCAACAAACTAATTTCGTTGTCCTTTGAGAGGGCGGAAGCGAGTCTCCTTCCTATATTCCCATATCCGTTAATGAATATCTTGGCCTTTTGCTTCACCATAGAATAAGAAGCAGAAGGTTTGCTTTTATATACTGTAGTTGGCCGATAAAGTTGAGACAGTCCAATTATCAATTAGATTTTTATAGGTTGAAGAAAATTATAAGGTGCACACACTCGTGATCGATTCACTTCTGGCTTCAGCTACAAATGAACTACAAGGATTTGACATGGAGGCGATAATTCAACTTGAAAATCCTTATCATTGACAACTATGACTCTTTTGTTTACAATGTGGCTCAACTGATTGGCAGGCTAGGATATAGGCCTACTGTGATCCGAAATGATGAAAGGTCAGTTAAGGATATTAGGAAAATGAATCCGGATGGTATCGTGATATCACCAGGCCCAGGAACCCCTACAGAAAAGCGAGACTTCGGAGTATGCGGTAGCGTTATTAGTCAACTGGGCCCTTCGTTTCCTATACTAGGGATTTGTCTGGGACATCAAGGCATCGTGAGCACATTTGGTGGAAGCATTATTAATGCTAAGGAGATCAGGCACGGAAAAGTAAGTGAAATAAAATACGTTTCTAGTGATTTGTTCATCGGTCTTGATAATCCATTTGTAGCAACACGATATCATTCACTTGTTGCTGATCCGTCCAAGATCCCAGATTGCCTGCAAATTACCGCACTTTCCAATGACGATCATGAGATAATGGCAGTGAGGCATAACAAGTATCTAATTGAAGGGTAAATTCCACCCTGAATCAGTAATGACATCGCAAGGCCCTCAAATTCTTCTAAATTTTTTGAAAATGATAAAGAGATGAGATCTGCTAGATCTCCGTTGCAAGTTTTGATCGAGAGATTGGTCACAGAAAAGGAGAGTCTTAGCAGAGGAGACATGGTCTTCGCATTCGAGTGTATGTTCAATGGTAGTGAATCTGACATAGCTATTGGTTCGTTTCTTACTGCTTTGGCCATGAAGGGTGAATCCGATGACGAGATATTGGGAACCTATGAAGCTGTTAGGAAGAAAGAAAACAAGTTTGGACCTGCGTTGGGACCGTCCATTGATATCTCTGGTACGGGTGGAGAAGCATTGAAAACTTTTAACATAAGCACTGCTGCCGCCATTGTCACAGTGGCTTCTGGTTGTCGAGTTGCAAAACACGGAAACCGTTCCATGTCTGGTCCTTGCGGGAGTGCAGATTTCCTTGAAGCTGTAGGGTTTGATCTACTCTCGCCTAAGGAGAGGTTGTTGCGTTCGCTCGATAAAGTGGGAGTTACCTTTCTGTTTGCGCCCAATTTTCATCCCTTGATGAAAAATATCTCTAACGCGCGCAGGGCATTGGCAATAAGAACAATTCTAAATATTATTGGTCCACTTTGCAATCCTTGTGTTAATTTAAGTGGTCACCTGATAGGTGTGTCCAAGGAATCCTTATTAACACAGATATCCAATGTGATGAAAAAATCAAATCTTAAGAGATTCATGGTAGCTTATTCACAAGATGGATTTGATGAATTGACCAATACTTGCGATAGTAATGTTATCTACTCCGATCAAGGCCAGCTAAGCACACTTCTCATCCACCCACAGGAATATGATTTGGCTCTCTCGGAGAAGGATGATCTGACAATAAGTTCGAAAGAGGAATGTATTAGACTAACCATGGAAGCAATATATGGCTATGCTCCAGTGAAAATATTGGATGCAGTTGTATTAAACGCAGCTGCTGGTTTGCTAATAGGGAATTTAGTTGACAAACTTAGTGATGGGATAGAGTTAGCTGAAATAACATAAAGAATGGAAATGCACGCGCAATTCTTCGTGAGCTCATAAGGGAGTGTGGCGATGAGGAGAATCTGCTAAGGGTCGAACGAACTCTTCGTAAGCGAAATTAAGAGGAATATCATTTATGAGGTAGGCGGATGGCGAATCTACTGCGTCGACGCTACTCTTACCTTTAAGCTCCGCTCCAGGGCTTCCAAGTTGCTTTATTTCCTATTGTAATTTAATAGAATTTGGCTTTGTCAATTAATGACTGGGATTATTGCTATTTAAGGAAGAAAAAATTTGTTATCTAACACTTGCTTGCGTTTATCAAGTGCAGATCATTTATTCACTTTTTTTTAGTTTTTGACTTCGGCTTAGCCTTTACCTTAGCCTTAGAGCTTGATTTCTTTGCTACTTTTCTCTTGCCCGCCTTAGCCTTAGGACAGCTGCAGTTTTTACCCTGCCACCACCTATTTTGAACATTTTTGTACTACAAACAGGACAAGTTCCTGACAAAGCCCTTTGACCATTTTTCATCGTTATTTGCTTTTCATCTTCCATATCTCGTTTTGTCTTACATTTTACACAATACGCTTGTGTTGCCAACTACAGATAATCTATCCTGCTTAAATATAAGAATCGCTCCTATAACAGGGTCATTGTAGTCTTTATTACCATATCAATACAGGGATCATGATACTTTATTCCAGAAACGAGTATTCTATCTTCGACACGAAGTCCAAATTCACTACTGTTCGACAGAATCGTGTTTACTATCCAAGAGATTTGGAATGTACTCTTTAAAGGGAAGCTCCCTAGTAAAGGCGTTTCGACAAAATTTTGTAGTTATTCAAGGGGACTTTCGTTAAAGATGAAACATTCATGGATTGTAAGATGGAATTATGTTGTTGATAGGGGTGTCTTAGTCCAATAGTGAAATATGATTCGAAATTTGTTTGCACCAACAGTTTTAAAACAAGTGGATGCGATTTTGTCTTAAGGCAAGAATTAACGTATTATCGCTTTTGGCTAATGAATATGACTTAACATTGCCTATTCTGTGGCTACTTTATCATAACCAATTGTTACCAATGATATTTCTTGTCTTGTTCTTTCAAAATTATTGTCAATATTATTGTTCGACCTTCGAACTACGTTATACAACCGGAAATGAAAGTCGATGATTTGAACATAATAAATGAATACTTTGAACTAGGTGAATGGTTTAATCAAATCAACCATTTTGTAATTCTATATTTGCAGTCCGAGCTACCTTAATTTCAGTCACTTGTTATCCACTACCCAACAATAATAAACTGAATACACTATCAAAAT
>CAWBHQ010000024.1:0-39318 GCA_963788755.1 uncultured Nitrososphaerales archaeon | reverse complement strand
CTTTAAGACTCGAATTAACGTCGCCCATGGTACTAATAGATTATCATTAACTCCTTATACATTTTATTAATTTTATTTAATTCGCTATCGAATTGTGTAGCAGTGCAGCTGTTTTAAATGAGCGCAATGCCTTAACGATACCTGTTGTAAATGGTTTGTTGTGAAAATGAATCCCAGAAACTACAATTGGAGGGAATATATTAGATCTGATAAAGCAAGGTACAGATGCAGGACAGAACGTACCAACAAAAAAAGGCTTTGGTTAAGAGATTCATTAGGAAGAAAAAACGACTGATACCTCACGTATTCTGAATGAAATCAATATTGACTACGATACCTTGATGTTGGTTCTTGCAGATCTGAGAAAAGAAGGAAATCTCCGAGGTAGATGATTTCCATCTACAGGGATGCCTTAGGGCGAGACACACACTAAGTAGTAGTGAATAACGGGTTGTCAAGTTAAAATGCGGAATGCGGCAAAATATAATACCCATAATCTAATGGAAATGACTGTGATCATCAATACATATAGGTCATGCCTGTTATGTGAAAAGAGAATATCTGCGAGTGAAAGCTTGTGCGAAGAATGCATGAGCAAATATGAGATCAAAAAACAGAACTATGACAATGACGGTTGTGGCTGTGATGGGTAGTTAGTATTTCTTTTAGTCCATTTGCTTACTAGTTTAGCCACATTATGGTGGTTCGGCGGAAACCGTGAATTGAAGATTAGTTACATTGCCATTTATATTTGACAAGTCATACTGCAATTCCTCCAAAGATTTCATTGCTTCAGCCGAATCATTTTGTTGTATCGCTTGCATTGCATTATTTACATGCATATTAGCACTTTCAATAGAACTCGAGATCATATCGCTTTCTTGGGACTCATCAAATGGTGGCTGAGGACTGGTTGAATATGCATACATAGGTAAAATCAGCACTACAAAAATTGCAACAGAACAAGTAGCAACAGCGGGAAAAAATCCTTTAGCCCGATCCATTAAGATATGAAATAATTGAAGTAAATATATAAACCTATTATTATTCGGAGTAGATTACCCTTGTATTGCCTCACGAGTTGTCCTAACTTCCACGAAGTTACTTCTGAGGATCTTTTTTCTTTTCTAATTCATGAAAAATCCTATATTGTACCAGGTCTTATTAGCCAAACATGTTAGCTACAACGCTCAACCTACCTACTCTCCAAGACTTACGTACCTCTCTAGATCTGACATAGCGATAATGAGTACATTGTCAGATACATTCCGACATAGCCTTGAAATATATGTCAACGTTGATCCCTTTACTACAAAGGATCCATTCGACGATCAAGATGATTTTACTTATTACATCATAGTCGATAGAACTGAACCTAGGAGACTTGTGTCATTAATTGCAATAAAAAAAGACCCTCTCCCCCAACTTTCGTGGGGCAATATTTTGGGAAATCGTCTGGCGATACTCCCGATCTCAAAATCTGATGCATACACCTTGAAAACTGAAATCATGCCGAAAGATACTAATAATTTTTATACTTACAGACGTTCAGGCGTTATATCTGGACTTGTAATGTTCGCATATCAAATATGCGGACGTAAATAACTACGAACAATATAGATTTTCCAAACAGACGCTAGCCTCATGAATTAGGCTACATGACCGGTTCTCTCTTTACATACAGTTTTCCTTTGCGATCCTCAGCTAATCCCATTATGTTAAGAATCTGACTAGAGGTAACGATGCCTTCGCGTCTTATTATTTTCTCTGCCATCCTAAGCCTGAAATTAGGTGTCCAGTGCTGACCGATCTTATATTTTCCTCGTATTTCCTGGGGAACAACTTTAATCACACTGACTGCACGTACTGATCGCATGGACTGATTTAGTGACTCGTAAAATCCTTCAATTTGGTATTTCTTCATCAACATGTTTAATGCAATTGCCTTTTCGATGGGGTTATCAATCATGAAGGCGTTACCCTTTATTACAACACTAATATAGAGAGTATCTGCTTGTGATGCATCTGTTGGATGAAAATAATATGAGGGCAGAAAGCAGACATGCTGATCTACTTCAAAGCCGACTTTTGAATTTCTTTTAATATTTTCAATTTTCTCTCCAAATGGATGCGAATGCATATAGATCGCATTCGAATTGATCGGTGTAGA
This sequence comes from uncultured Nitrososphaerales archaeon, assembly GCA_963788755.1. Taxonomy (GTDB): domain Archaea; phylum Thermoproteota; class Nitrososphaeria; order Nitrososphaerales; family Nitrososphaeraceae; genus TH5896. Next base: position 37,148 of record CAWBHQ010000024.1, on the reverse strand, counting down.
ATGTTTATTCATATTCATCCCGTGCTGTGCCTTTACGAAAACGAAATTCATGGGTATAACTTGGGGAAATCCATAAATATCAATAGAACAAATTCTTCCAACCGGTTGACTATTCAAGAAATCAAATATTCGATGCTCCGATTTTATCTGAAATCTATTTGTCAGTTGCATCTCATGTTACTTCCTGTTTATATTCCCTTTCTAATAAATTAGTGTTCCGACAGGTATCCATTTCACCCCATATCACTCCTACTTATGCAGATATCATGAGCTTCGACAATGTGTGTAGCGATCCAAACTAACATTTTGGGATTTTGCGATTGTATTGATCCATACTTTTAGTCGGCATATTTAACTTTTATTTAGAGATTCAGTCCTGAATATCGCATCATTAAAATGCATTTGAAATTTTATATTCCCTTATCATGAATCTAAGCTTTATTCTCAAGGTAGGATAAACAATATTCAAAGAAACACTCAATTTCTCAAACTAGCGAAGACTAAGTACTGAAAGTCTTCACTTCTTAAAATATCACTAGAGGGAGTAACTCAAAATCCTTACCATAATATAGTACCGATGTATTAATGCAATAGAAAAGGTTCTGTGAAAAATCTTCTTTGTGAAGAAAATTCTTAATCTATTACAGATCGTTATGGATATTTTCTTAATAATTTTCTCTTTTGTAGGAAACTAATCGGCAATATGGTAAAGGATCAGCAGTATATCACAAAGATAAAACCTGAAGAGTAATACATTACTAATTGAATTTAATTGAACATAGCTTAAATAATGATAATACTCATTAATCTGTTATGTTTAACGTTGAACTTTCAATTTGCATGGATCTTCTTCTCCAATCTTTGAATCTAATTCAATATTATTCTCATTCATTCCCTTCATCGATTTCATTGGTTGTATCTGGATCTCTTAATTTTATGAATAGTCTGAATGTCCAAGACCTTCTTACGTCAACCATCGCCTTGTTTGTAGTAATGGATCCAGTCGGCGTAATACCTTTATATGTTTCACTTACGAGAAACATGTCAAACAATGAGCGTAAAGTAATTTCCTCTAACGCAGTAATAACCACAGGTATCTTATTGCTGGTATTCGCAATTGCTGGGACTACTATCTTGAGTATATTTGGAGTAACCATTTCCAGCTTCATGATCGCTGGCGGTGTCCTTTTGTTTATAGTTGCAATTGAATTACTGACGCGGGGAGAATGGACATTTGGCAATCCTAGAACTATTGCAAATATTGGGAAGAAATCTCCAGACAATGCAAATTATCTGACCCATGATACTGAGAGCGTGCCTGGAGGCGAATCAGGGGTAGTTCCTCTAGCATTTCCATTGCTTGCAGGGCCAGGAGCCATTACATCAGTAATGATCTCTTATCAATCCAACGGTCTGTTGATTTCGATATTGTCAATTGCAATTGTCATTGGCCTTACTTTCATGATCCTTAGAATAGCTGGATCTATAAACAGATTGCTTGGGCAACGTGGATCTATGATTGTTACGAGAGTTTTTGCAGTGATTGTTTCGGCAATAGCAGTTCAATATATCATACAAGGAACAGGTCAAACCATTGTTGACTTGCGACTTAGTATTTAAGTTAAACAACCCTCCGTAGCTTTTTTGAGGATTAATGCTTACAACGCTAGAAGTTTATCGGTTTATCCCAGGGAGTAACAGTTTGTCTAAACTATTTAGTCATCGTTGGTTAATGTCTAACCTCCAATTAATTACTGTATGTTAATAATATGCAAACCCGTTTGCATCAACGATGCCTGGTAAGGGAATCTAATTTTTTCAATTGATCTTTCTAATATCGTCATTCTCGAAAGTTGAAACTGAGAATTAGAATATTGTGTGACGATAAGAATTACCACCCCTTATCTAGCATTTCAAAGTGGGTGTGTAAGGTGACAATCGAGGAAAATTTAATAGTAAGCCTAGAAAAATTGGAGATCTCCCACCAAATTGTTTCTATTCTACCTTTTCCCGCTCATTCTCTCAGAACTAGTATTCGCTTCATCAAATACTGTATCGAATACAGCCGATCACGGTATTTTCGGGAATATGATCGAACTAATAACTGATTGGATAGCTAATTATGGTTATCCATCTGTATTCGCTGGAGCTTTATTAGAAAACCTTTTTCCACCTATTCCTAGCGAATTAGTCTTTCCATTGATCGGTTTCTCTGCTCAGACAAATGATCTTGGAATAGGAGGAGCAATAGGCATGGCTCTCATAGGGGCAGTCGGCTCAACAGTCGGAGCAATAATAATATACTATATCTCTTTAAAGCTAGGACTGCCAGCAATAACTAGGATTGGTAAACGATATCACCTAATTTCAGAATCAGATATTAAGAAGACAGAGACATGGTTTGTTAGACACGGTGAACTAGCGGTATTCCTTGGTAGGATGGCTCCAGGGATTCGTGAATTGATTTCCATACCAGCGGGGATCGCTGAAATGAATATTGCTAGATTCACATTTTTTACTTTTATGGGGTCATGTGTTTGGAGCTTATTTCTAACATTAATAGGATTTTTCATTGGAGATGCATGGATTAGATTTTACGAAGATTATTCCCAAGTCTTTGATGTAGCAGGGATCACATTGATTCTGGTGATTGTTGCAATCGTCGCTCTGAGATATTATAAGGGAAGACAGAAGTAACGTATGTAATGCCTGTTTAGCAGATTTGCACGTCTTGGTTGAATATCTTTAGGACGTTTGCTAAGCATATGGTTTCCATCTATAGTATCACCTGGTTGATTCAATCGTATGTTAGTCGAATATTAGTTTTGTTCGAAATATTTACAAATATCACTAATGTTAAATTCGAATGGGGGGCTATTCACGTACAAGGACTTCACAAAATTTGGCAAGAGGCTAAACAAGTATTAAAATAAGGGACGACGAAGGTCGATTATTTGCTTTAACCCGCATTTCGACAAGAGTATTACAATGTATTCAATATTTATAATAGTGGCTATGGTCTAACATAGTTGGATAATGTTTGGAAATATCTTTAGAAGATGGAAGCCCAAAGGAAGCATGTACAGTCTGAAATGTGCACAATGTGGCAGGGGCTTTCTTTCCAGTTTAAAACTCGAAGCTCCTATATGTGGGAAGTGTCTTCAGAAGGTGAAATCACTGGATTCAACAGTAGATCAAGATAAAAAATGCAGCAATTGTGGAAAGAATGGAGTTCTCTATGGAAAAAGTATGTGCTCCCAATGCTATTTTGGTTTTTCAAATCCCACCGAAGGTAAGGAGCAAGGAAGTAGAATACAATAAAGTTCAACAATACTTCCTCTATGCATTTGATTTGGGGCGGTACATTCAAAGCAAGAAGGAGTTGTGGTGTGATATTGATCAATATTTGCGAGGGGGACCAATTGAGAATATTCGAATGTAAAGTGTGTCTAGTTAGAGCAGTATATTGAGGTTCATAACTCTTGCTGATTCTACTCGTATATCCGTTGAATGTTGACAGTCCTTACCAACCAAATATCCATGATGGGGTCTGCTCGATCTCCGTAACCGGCCATGTGGCTTCTTGCTGAATAAATATTTAATTCTGGCCAGTCCTCGAACTTTACAATTTTAAGATGAGGAAAACACCTGGACGCGGCTATTCCCTGCATCAACCACATAAACTTTCCCTGACGCGTCTAAAGCTATACCCAGAGGATCAGTAAATTGTCCTTCACCGCTACCTTTAGATCCCCACTTTGTTATAAAATTGCCTTCGCTGTCAAACTTCTGCACCCGGTTATTACCTTGATCAGTAACATAGGTATTTCCTTCTGAATCGACTGCAATATCACCTGGTCGAGTAAACTGCCCATCTCCAGAACCAGGTGTTCCCCACTTTGTTATAAAATTGCCTTCGCTGTCAAACTTCTGCACCCGGTTATTACCTCCATCGACTACATAGATATTATTTGAGGAATCAGCTGCTAAGCCAGCAGGATTAATAAACTGTCCATCCCCAGTGCCTGGTGTTCCCCACTTTGTTATAAAATTGCCTTCGTTATCAAACTTTTGTATTCTATTGTTCTCGCCAAAGTCCCCTACGTATACGTTGTCTGAACTATCCACAGTCAAACCTCCTGGGTTAATGAATTGACCGTCGCCCAAACCAAATGAACCCCACATCCTTAGAAAAGTGCCTTCGTTCGTGAACTCTTGTACTGCTGTATCTGGACTACCAAAGTCAGCGACATAGACATTTCCAGAAGAACTAACACCTATACCACTGGGACTGGTGAAAAGCGCGGGACCAAAACCCAATGTACCCCAAGATGTCAGGAAGGAGCCATTGTTAGTAAACTTCTGTACTTTGTTAGACACACTTGTAAAGTCGGTGACATATACATTATCGTCCTGATCCACAGTAATCTCAAGCGGTTGCTTGAAAGTACCAAAGCCTGTACCAGTAGAACCCCATTGTGTAACAAATGAATATTGTTCCTGCCCAAGAGCTGCCATCGTCGTATACAAAGTGGTTCCTAGTATCAGGGTCAATGTGATACCCATAAATGTCGCCAATGCCATTCTAATGGTGACTAAGCTAGTCATACTAAATCAAGTTATAATTGTTTTATATAAATGAATACTGTGTAGCTGAAGGATACAAATACTCCTTTGGATCGCTCTGCGAACACTATTGAGAAAGGATGGATATAGGAAATAATATGAGTTATGAATTGCTTTGTTGCTGCTTTATCGGATTCATATTTTCCTATCTGCCTGCTTGTGTACTATTTGCTTTCAACATAGGTTGCGTATCTTCACGATCATCCATCACCAAGCCATAGATAGGAGTATTCCCATAATGATTGCTTATCTTTGACGGGTCAAGCAATATGCTTATCACTTTATCTCCAGTGATCGTTATGCTCGAAGGGATGTCAATAACCGGTCCTTCTCTCATACTCGCAGTTGCAGTGCCATTAAATGTCATCGTTGAATTGTTTACCTGGGAAGAATTTGAAGCAACAAAATTAGTTATAGTGTGTGTATGTCCTGCGCTTCCATTAAGCCTTACCATCTCAAATTGAGCATTAAAAGATTCTCCTCCTAAAGTTCCATTTCCTTGACCATCAACTAATGATTGGTTGTTCGCCAAATTGCTTTTCCAATGCCCGAAAAGAACCCATGCCGGATTCCCATTTTCATTATTCTGTACGCTGGATATTGTTCCAAATTCATACTCTCCGGTATCATTACCATATGGATAAGCTCTGGCCTGATTAACCGGGTAGGTAGCTATCAAGACTGCTGATATAGCGACAAAAGAAGCGAATATAGCAGAGCCCATCACTCGTTTTCCATCTCTTTTATCCATAAAATAATAATGGTCAACACCATTATTTGTACCTTCGTTCTAATATTACAAGTTTATCTATCCTCTTTCCTCTTTCATGCGAATTTCATTTGGTTAAAGGCGAGCGATAGGTCCGCCGAAATCCCTAATCCTATAAGAGCAGTGAAGAATTCAGAAAAATCCAAAATGTAATTCCGATTGATTAGATTAGGATCGGATTTATTCACCTGACAATGTAATTAATTTCTGGGTCTTTCCTAATCGTAGGTATCGTGAAAAAATAAAATATAGACAAAATTTGGAGATTAGGATAGCGTACTTAGAACGAATTTTCAAGCAAAAATCAGTAGGTAGGCTATCGAATTTAAATAGAATTAACCTGATGCAAAAGACATCTAGACCTCCACTTAATATATGTCCATATTTTATATTGATCAGCACTCAATGCAGATACTGATTGCTGATGACGACCTTGACATAGCTACGCTATACAAAAAGGCTCTAGAGAGGAGAACCCATAGTGTTACCATTGCTACAAATGGAGAGGACTGTCTCAAGAGATATCTCGACACTTTGCATCATATTACATTTGGAATCTCATTACCAAGTACATACATGTCTGAAATAACAGCAACAAAACCGGATCCCTCTCTATCGACTAGGTTTAGTAGATTTAGACCGGTCAACAAGTCCGCACCCTATGATGTTGTGATTCTTGATTATAGCATGCCAAGAATCAACGGAATGGATGTAGCCAAAGAAATCTTAGCAATAAATTCCCATCAGAGAATTATCTTTGCTTCGGCATATGTTAAGGAAACTCTTGAACAATCTATTAAGGAGCTGAAGCAAGTAGTAGAACTAGTTCAGAAGCCCTTTTCACTGAACAAACTAGTGGATATCATCGAAGACAAGGAAGTATATGAAGATTTGAGGGCTCTTAACATTGATGTTGACCTTGTGAAAGCAGCGAATCCAACTCATGAGCAAATCCTCGACCTTTTAGAAAGATTAAAGAGAATCCAGAAGTATAGGACATTTTGAATTTCTTGGGGTATCTCCTTGGTATCTGGTCGTCACGAAGGCGGTCACTGGTTAAAATAATAACCAGGATAACGAACAGGTTTTATGAAATAAATAGTGGTGGTATACTAAAGCATAGAAAGTATCCAAACCTGTTCGGAACCAAGGCTTTTCCATTATTTTTGGGTATCCAAAAGGAAAGTCTAAATGGGTTTAAACAGTGTTAGTGTAGTGGAGGGACGCCGGGAAATGCATTATGGCATCAGTTCTTATGACCATAAAATTTTTGGAGATATGAAACTGGAAAACGAAAGGATAACTAAGATAAATGTCTATTTATAACAGTAAAAGGCTTCCCAGGTCAGCAAGAAGATCTCGTAAGCCGTTGCAGGAAAATTGGATAAGAGGCCCGGGGAGAGGGGCAATGCTCAGGTGTACTTATGTGAAGTGTTCTTATGAATGGGAATACTTTGGTCGCCGGAAATGGGCGCAGTGTCCCGCGTGTCACAGTGTAGTGAGAGTCGCATTGGCTAAGAAGAATCTCTTTTATCATCAACGAGCTTTGAACTCTAATGAATTCAAGAATGAATAGATTGAAAATGGTGTACTGTTCGGATAAAACTTCAAAACCTGCTGGTAAAGGCATTATGGTCTCCAGGTAAACTTGCTCGACTGTTTAAAGAATTCGTAAGCATTGTAAAAAGTCACCTTTTCTATTTGTTCCATATTAAAATCTCTTGATTTTCTCATTTCTCTTGCCATTAGTGGAACACTCAAAGGGTCGGAAACTCCCCAATCAGCTGCACTATGTATCATAATTCTCTCAGTACCGTATTTCTTTATTATATTGATTGCTCTATCAGGAGAGAGCTTAGTATATGGATATACTGACAACCCTGCCCACAACCCAAGATCTAAAGTTTTTTCAATGGTCTCCTCTACATTATGGTCTACCAAAATCATTTTTCTTTTATATCTATCAGAACTATTCAGTATTTTCTCAATCCTATTCATCCCTTCCACTTTGTTATTGTGCGGTAAGTGTATTGTCATTAGCAAATCCTTATCCGCCGCTATGTCCATCTGTTTGATGAAAACTTCTTCTTCTAGTTCGTTTATGAGATTATAGCCAATCTCACCGACCGCCACTACTCGTTCCCTGTCAAGATATCCTTTTTTTGTCATTACGTCAATTGCATCCAGTCCGAGAGGTCTGGCATTTGCCTCCTTAGGGTTTACTGAAATACAAACATAATGTTCAATGGCAAATTCTCTTGCTCGTTGAGTTTCAAAGGTGATCATATGCTCCCAGTAATCTTCAAAAGTCCCAACAAACCTTCTCGGTCCTCCGAGCCAAAATGATGGTTGTACTATGACCTCGATGCCGGCCTTTGACATCAGATCATAATCATCTGTCGTACGAGAATACATGTGAATATGGGGATCAAATAATCTTGTCAATTCTGCTGCACTGTCTTTCTCTCACATATATATGGATGTAGTATATCAAATATTATATTCAAGACTACAATAAAGTGATCTTGAATGTTAGCGGAAATTCCAACGCAACTTTGTAGTCTAAAGATAGCAAATGTACGATTCCATATTTCGATAAACGAACCAATAATCTGAGAATTTTTTTAAAAACTTTTGAACCAACTCTTCGTATGTTCTCTTGAGCCAAAATGGAGAAATTTGGGCTAATCTAGAGTCGTTGGACGATAAAATCATTGCATTGGCTCTTCTACTTATTTTATATCTGCGATCAAAATAGTGTAAATCTAAGATCAGATATATTTCATAGTTAGAATAAATGCACTCACTATGAGGAGTGAGATCAAATTTATATATTTCAATATTCACATTATTACCACATGAGCCATGTCAGATGAAGATATAATGTTTGCAGATTGGGATAAGATTATTCTTAAGAATGCGCGGTCGAGAGATAGTAAAGAATTGGGGAATATTATCGCTGTCGATGATGACAACATTATTTTGAATCAAGATGACATCGAATTTAAGATACCAAAGTCTTATGTGGAGGGATATAGAGGGAACGCTGTCTTTCTCGGACTAAATGGAAAAGATATTCAGGTACTATCAATTTTAAGACTGATACCATTAAACCATGATACATCGGTCCCACGCAAGATGACTATTTTACCGCTAGCCATTTTTAGCTGGCTATATTCTAACCAGTCTATCCTACTGACAATGAGCTTATTGAGTGTGCTACTTTTGGTCTTTCTTAATATATCCATATTACAAATGTTCGATTCGATTTCGTCTATTCCAGATAACTCGATAATCTCAAAGTTTATAATTGCACTGACACTAGTATTGATAGCGATTATTCCTTTCCCAGTATTACATAAGGGAATAGTCCCAATTGCAATAGCCGGCATAGGATTACCTTTATTATATGCCGGTACGGTAATCCCTATTACTACCACATCATCGCCGAGTATATCTGGAAATTCCGAAGAAATATTGTTCGTTGCTGAGGGATACTTTCTACTCGGAGTGTCAATGACGGCATTTAGTATTATCAGTGCGTACAAACCTTCCATACTCTATGTCAAGAATAGGCCAAAAGATATAGGAGATGTGGGTCAAGAGGAATATCCGCTGTGGGACAAGATGGATGGCGGAACAAACCACGTTCTTTCCGTAGGTAGGTTCGACGATGAGGTCAATATTCCTCTCAAAGATTTGATGAGCGAGATAGAGACGTACTTATTGTGGCGATACTCATATGTCTTGGTCTCTATTCATGGAATCCGCTATCTGGCGAATCCCAATTGCTACGTTCCATATAGTTCGATTATCTTGAGAGACGAAAATGGGCGGATGATTGGGAAGGGCAGATTTAGCAGCTATCTGGTATAGCTAAATCAGATTTCTTATCATTCATTTATTTGGCACAATGTGGGATGAGGATATGAAGGTTTGAAAGATGGAACAAAGATGGATAATAAAGATAACAATAATTTGGATCTAATTATGAAGATATCAGATGATGTGATCCGTTGTACTAATTGCGAACTCTGTCATTCAAGGAAAAATGCAGTACCTGGCGAAGGATCCTCATCAGCAAAGGTCGTGTTCGTAGGAGAAGCCCCTGGCAGATTTGAGGACGTCCAAGGCAAGCCGTTTGTAGGAGCCGCAGGTAAGATCCTGGAAGGCAGCACTGGTAAACGCGAATATATCCAGGTCTCAAGTTTTCATAACCAACATTGTAAAATGTAGGCCGCCTGGAAACCGAAGACCAAAACGTGATGAAATCATTATGTGCAATGACTACCTTGACAAACAAATATCAGTCATTAACCCAAAAATTGTATGCATCTTAGGGGCGACGGCTTATTCGTCACTTCTTGGTGGTAAGGAAATTACTATAAATCGAGGAAAGTTGCTAAATATCAATGGACGAGATTATTTCCTGACGATTCACCCTGCAGCAATTTTGTACAGAAGAAAGTTGCTCCAAGTCCTGGAGGAGGACATGTTGAAATTGTCAAGATTGATCAATTGAGTCATAATGGCAATAATAGATTATATCTTAACAGAGGATCACCTCGGTCGTATCATGCGAGTAATTCAGAGGGATTGATGAAAAGCCAGGTTTTTGATTATGTTATTAATAAGCCTGATCCAGTACACGTTGATGTCGATAAGCATTCTTTTGGGCAATGTGCATTTTAGGACGTCTACATGAATGAATGAATTGAGGGTATGGCTATGGAGAAAATGGGAAATGCGTTAATCTGCAGTAGTACATTTATCCCAGGAAATCTTGTTCTCCCTTATGAAAGTAGGTGTGATCGGAACTGGAATGATGGGATCGCAATTAGCGATCAGGCTAGCAAAGCGTGGACACAAGGTTATAGTCTTTAACAGAGATAGAGCGAAAGCACAGATTGTCCAGCACTCTGTTGCCGACAACAAGATCAGAGTAGCAAGCACACCAGCAGAAGTAGGAAATAATTCTAAATTCGTGATACTTTGCTTGAAAGACCACGAAGCCATTTTGGATATAACTACTATTAAAGGAAATGCAGGCCTAATTGATTCTCCGAGAAGTGCCATGACTAACAAGGATTTCGTTGTAATTCAATGCAGTACAATATCTCCCGCCGAATCCCATCATGTGGCAGATCTTTATGGCAGTAAAGGCATCGAAATGATTACTGTTCCAATTATAGGAGGAATAAGTGCTGCGGAAAGAGGAGAACTAATTTTAGTCGCTGCTGGTCCAAAAAAAGCATTCAATGGGGCCAAGTCATTACTTAGTGACATCAGTAAACAAGTATTTTATGTTGGGTCAAATCATAGTACCGCAAGTACGCTCAAACTCGCAGTCAACATTAACATTGCATTGATAGCTCTTGCACTTGCAGAAGGTTTGACATTTGTCAAAGGCACTGGGCTAGACCCAGATATTTTTATCAAGATTCTTAATTCTACCTACTTCAAGACTGGTATAAGTGAAAACAAAGGTCCAAAGATTATTCAAGATCAATACAGCCCTTCTTTCTCTGTTGCGAATATGACAAAAGATCTAAAATTAACGTTGCAGACAGCCTATTTTTCAGGTCTTACACTTCCGGCTACGGCTTCATCTCATACTATTTACAGGGCCTCGGAAGCTGCTGGGTTATCGAATCTGGATTACACTTCAGTAGCCACTTTCATATTAAGGCTAAATGGAATCAGTCGCTTCGGAAAAAGGAAAAAGAAGAGTAGTTATGCTGACTACCTACCGAGGTCGTAATCGCTCAACATTGATTTAGAGGACTCACGTCTTTTCCAACACAAAAAATAGTTGTTGGACAGCCTTCAAACTAAAAGAGGCTTTTGACTTAACCGGAGCCCGCCAAGAGTTCCTCTGCTTGGTTCAGGTTGCTGTTGATTTAACTATGTGTTCTTGAATCTCTTCTATTGGTGCTTGGCTTTGTATCAGACTGTCTTAGGTCTTCCCTGAGCATTAGTTCAGTTGTTTCCATTAGAGTCCTATTCTGTTCTGCTAATGGAGACTTCTATAAACTCATAGTTATCTAGATATGCTTGTATTGCTAGAGTGTCAGCCTGCTCATAGTTCTGACTTTCGTATGCATCAAGTGTTTGATTTAGTAAATTGCGAATCTCTGGGATATAGCCTGAAGTATCATTACCGGTACCAGAGATTGTTTCTTCACTTGTACCGGTCACCTCTGAAATCTCATGTATGATCGATCCAATCGTATTGGATACTACTTCAGGATTTGACATTTCCTGAACAGCGTTTCCAAGTTCTGCAAAGAATCCATTTATCTCCGGAATTTCAGCCGACTTTTCCTGAGAGATCAAAGGAGAAGATTCATTGAATACTGAATTAGCTCTTGAAATAAATGCCTGTCCATCCTGGTATTCTACTATTTCCTTTAATTGACCATTCTCTATCGCTTCTTTGTATTCATTATCTGCTACAGATAAGAGGTCTCCTACGACCATAAGATTGAATGCGCTGGAATTAGTCTCTTGAGCTGGAATGACCAATCCAACAGTATCATTGAGTAACCCATTGATATCCAGAGCCTTGGTCCTAAATTCCTCAACGGTAGAATTGTCTACCATATTTGAAAGCTGACCCAAAGAAGATGATAACGATTGATTCAAACTGGGATCTGTGGCATCTATCTGGACATCGATGCTACTGTAAATTTCTTCGATCGGATGAAGGGTGTGTGCCATTGCCAGCGTTGTATTTCCAATCTCTTTGTTCGCAACAGCCTGGTCTAAATGTCCCCTGATCTGCTCTATGTTTGAGCCAAAATCCACTAATGAGCTATTTGATACAGTAGAACTCATTTTCGTAGCATTTTGGGTTGCACCAACTTCTGTTCCCTCTGATTCTTGTCCTTCCACTAACCTTGGGTATAGAGATACTGATGCAAAAATGGCCATTGCAGCAACAGCAAAGCAAGCGACAAAAAGAACAGGATTGATATGTTTTTTACTTGAAGTCGAACTTTTCGATTTATCTTGCATTTTCATATTAGTTGAACCTAACTTTAGGTATATGTTATTTATCTCATTTGATGATTCTCGATCCAGAGAATAGCAAACTAAATTTTGGTGCTTAATATCTTTTCATTGAGAAAAATCACAATTCATAGGTGAAAAATATATTGATATCTAATTCTATGGGCAGAAAATCAACATAGGCAATAAATATTAGTTTAGACTAATTAGACCAGTCTAATATCAGGAAGTGGAGAATAAATGATGACTGCGAAATGTCTGGATAACATGCAATTGGCATCTGTAAGTTTGTATGTTTACAGTCACTTTTGGAACATTCGAAATCTAACCTATAATCCTACTCGGCAACAGCGCTGGCTTATTTCACTCTAGCTTCTTGATATTATACTGACCAAATCCTTGCCTGGTAGGATTTTATATTCTCATATATGATAGCAGTTCAGGAATATAGTAGAGGCAACGCCCTATTGAGTCTTAACAATTGCTAGAATTTAAAATTCTATTGTTTGATAATGTACTTGTCAATTGAGGGCCAGATCATGAATTGAAATGAAGAGATAAAAGAAAAAAGTAAGTTTCAACCCGCGGAAAGAACATTTTAAGACTGTTTCCAACCCTATTTTCGACTGCAATTCAAGATCATAGTCATTATTATCATCGATTGAGAAGAATGAATATGCAGATCAATTCAGCTCAATTCTAAGAACATAATTGTTCCAAATCAGAAAAGTACAACGGCATTACGTATACACATTAAAAGTATGAATAAATGTGTTAGATGGGACAACCTTCCATTTGTTGAATGTAATACCCTTTAGCTGCAATCTCTTTTTCTATCATTTCTGGCGCTTCTTGAATATGGCAGAACTGACACTCTTCCTGTGTCATCCGATGGTCGCTCTCCCCAACGCTTTCTAAATACTTTTTACCGTATTCTATCGCTTTTTCTTGAGGAGTATCCGCCTTTATTATTACATCAAAATGCATCACTATGTTATCTCTTTTTGTAACATATGTATCATACACAGCACATTGCATTATAGTAGTTTCTTGCCACATCAATATATAATCTGTATTATTATTCTCACTACAGAAAATATCCTTCTAGTCGGCACATCTCCTTTCCACAAGCTTTTTGACTAGATTTCAGCATGTAGCAGGATATTAACGTAGCAATTCATTCCATAATTATATTGGTTTAAGGTAAAGGACGCAGATAGGATATATTCTAAATGGATTATAAGACATTAATTGATTTATTATTTCCCAAACTGGAGTATTGGTTTATCCATAGAGATAGTCTGGGTTTAAGCACCACTAGAATTCTAGTTTAATTCACAAATTATACCACACAACATTAAATATATCTCATGATCGTAATTATTTCTAGATTACTAGCACGGTACTTTAATCCGCTGGATGATCCTTTATTTTGCATTTAATCTCGAAAATATCACAATCAAAAATTCTATTGTACTTGTTGTGTACTGTTTTTTAGAAACGACAGAGTTTTGTTCCATGCATCAGCTGTTTGTTCGGGAGCATAACTGTCCCTTGATGGGTTAGCAAATGCGTGTCCTACTCCCTCATAGACATATATCTCGTTAGGAATTCCAATAGAATCTAGCGCCGCTTTAAAATTTGTCACATTCTCGACTGGGATTGAGTCATCTTGGTCGCCAAATATTCCCAGGTACTGGCCACTTGATCTTAGAGAGTTCATTCGGGTCAGAAACCAATCTTCCGTAATAAATTATTGTCGAAGATAAGGGATATTCCGGTTCTGTGTTTAACGCTAGTTGCAGAGACTGCTGACCACCGAAACACCACCCCAGTGAGGAAATCTGAGATGGATTAACATTCTCTAAGGAGGCAAGATATCTGACAGCAGCACGAAGGTTTGCCATGGCCTCAGTCGGATTCTCCCTCACTGCATCAGATAATCGCCCCGCATCTTCCTGATTTGAAGCGACTTGGCCATTGAATAAGTCCACGGCAAGGACAACGTATCCTTCATTTGCTAGCGTATCAGCCATCATCTTTATATGTTCATTTAAACCCCGATTTTCATGAATCATAACTATCGCTGGCAATTTGTTACCGACTAACGATGAAGATGATGTTGACAGAGTTGGTGTTGGTGATTCAGTTTTATTTGATTCTATCATCGAAGCGCCAAAGGATTTAGGAAAAACAAGGTAACCCGATGTGTTGCCATAATAGTTAACCGTTTGATTTTCCAAAGACTGTTTATTGTTTACCTGAATAGTGTCATCACCGGTAGAATTACTCGAAAGCCTAATTGCTGTTGATGAATCAGTACCATTCGAGGAAATCACTGATGCGTTCGTATCTTGTGCAAATACAGTACCAGTATAGTGAATCTGTGTCAATAATACATACGAAACAAATGATATCATCAGCCACATTCGAAATATCTTCAATTTATTTCCTCACCCAATAATGTACCGTATTCTATTTGAATGATACGGTGTTATACAACGGTTTATCTAGCAACTTTGTTTACAATTTATTGTACGGCGGAAGGCAGCAATAGATTGGTATACAAATTCTCAATCAGAGACCAATGATGATATCATAACGGAATTTTTTGACGCAATGCAAATTGAAATTAATCCAAGTATCAACTATGTAAAGACTAATAGATACACATTAGATCCTTTGTTAAAGTTCTATCATAACAATCCTCCATACCAAAATGAAAAGGGAAGATATCATTTCTTATTTAAATTCGATGAAAAATTCAGAAGATAGTGACCCATTACACAAATGGATTGGAACCTATAATTCGCGCCTTTGGAATTTAACTAGATTCTTCAAATGGTTCTATAGTCCAACTGAGACATATTTAATCGGCGACCCAAACCCAAATTATTACATAACATACCACAACTGCGCAGGAAAGAAACTTCGATATACGAATCTACCGACTTGTGGACATTAGAAGGACAACCTCATCTTTCAAATTGGTATCCTAATAAACGCGACCGTTGTTACCATGCAATATCAGGGGATTTATCAGCACGCCCATAATAGATTTTAAACTTGAAAATTAAGGACATTATCTTCAAAAGCGTAGGAAGCAAACGATATGCTGAAGTCCATGTAAACGGCAAGACCGGCGGCGACATGCCGGTTGGTCCCCACGTTCTAACATACATGAATTTATTTATCGTTGACGCGAGCAATACTACAATTTACTGACAAATAATTGGACCAGTTATTCACTATGTGGAGTGCTAATGCCGTCAGCGATAAATAATACCAGAACTATTTAGAACATATGTCAAGACTTGCCGAAATGGATGAAAACAAGGAGAACATGGCAAAGAAAAAAGTCCACTTATTAGGCATTGACCCCAAATCGATTGACGTCAACTTAGCCACTACGACTGGATGGGATGCCAACCGGGTGAAGGCGGTAGCACAAGAGGCAGATAATAAACTAACGGAACTGGGATACGAAGTGCAAAACTGTCTCGTTGACCTTGGAGAGACTGCTGAAAGTGTTGTTTTAAACACACTTTCACGAGAAAAATTCGACTGCATCATGATTGGTGCTGGCGTTAGAATATTGCCACAGCATACTGTTTTGTTTGAGAAAATAATCAATGCTATCCATCAGAAGCCACCACCATCTTCTAAAATATGTTTCAATACTAATCCCAGCGACACTGTTGAAGCAGTCCTCCGTTGGGGTAGCAACAAGCCCAAAAAGTCGATGCGCTCATAAGTTAACAGTGCATGGTTAGATCAGGAAAAAGGGTATGAGGCCTTGAAGAACAATGGCGCGTATGCGTCGACAGTAAATATACATAATTATATATTATAAATATTGTTTACTTAACAGATCGATACAATTTGAAATACAATTTGAATCATAACTTACTATAATCCAACCTCTTTACTGTTGCGACAATCTCAATGTGATCTTTATTGGGGGTCTTCATTAATCAATTCCTTGGGCTTCATTGTGAAAGCGCTTTGGAATGTTTATGATTAGTTCTATCCTCATCTAACTTTTCGATAGTTGAAACGAACTTGAGTTCCTTCATTATTCTACGATTGTATATTGACGCCACTCAATACATAGGACTCCATACATGTTTGTATCTTTTATTATATTTCCTGGCACAGAATAATTAAGACACTCGACAAGTACAAACCGATGTATCATTATGTATTCTATTTGAATGATACGGTCATAAATTGGGGTGGATGCTTTGCCGCTAGATTCTTGTTCCGGCTCTAGTTTTTCGAAAATCGACTAAACTTAAATGCACTATTACGAAATCGCATTCGTTCTGAGAAAATCTATACGAGATACGGGACATCGCCAAATGTTGCTCCTTTTCTTATTTCTATTGTGTCAATTCTAATCTCATCTTAAACCGGCTCTAGTTTAAAATCATAAATAATGCTTAAGGCCTATATACCAAAAGTGAATAATATGTCTGAAGGGATAGCAAGAGATCGTGACTTAGAATTAGAGAACATCATCGGAAACCTAATGATCGCTGAATATCAAGTCGATAAACTTCAATCTAGATTAAGTGAGAGGGTAGGGGGTTTAGGATCAGGGAGTAACAAGAAATCCTCTTCATTTGTGTTTAAGAAAAATGATAAATGGTATAGGGTCACGCTATCTGTTGAGGAAATGACTAACGTAACTATCACTGATGAGGATATGGCATAAGTTCATAATTTCATGTAAACGCCAATTCATGTAGGATGATATTAATTAGTTAATCATTTTGCCATAATACATCTACATAGTTAATCAAATTAACTAGTTTTTGTCGCCGCTTCCTAAACTATTATTCTAGTCCCTATTTTAGTATCCATTTCGACAGCTTTAACAATGTTAGTAATGCTAGCTCGTAATATCACAGTAGGGATTCTTGAACGTTCTATGATCTTTAAAGCAACCATGTCCATCAGATCGTACTTTCCTGCCATTGAGCTATTTTTACCTAAAACCTCTATGCATTTATCAACGGTGATACTCTTGAACACCTTTGCGTGTTGGTTGATGTTTGGATCCGAATCATAAATACCATTGACATCTGTCGCGTTCACAAATATCTGAGCTTTAACCTTTTCAGCGACCAGTGCAGAAGTTGCGTTAGTGCTCTGACCAGGATGCAATCCTCCTAAAATCACCGCTTCTCCTGTCTCCACTGCAATTGAGACTTCTTCAAGATTTGTGGGTACCTTTGGGTAGACATAGCTACGTATTGAATGGATCAGCAACTTGGCATTAAGTCTCGAAACTTCTATGCCCAATAAATCCAGACTTGCTTCGTCACTACCAAGTTCTCGTGCAAGATCGATATAATGCCGAGCAATATTTCCTCCTCCTGCAACAACTACTGGTTGTACATGTTTATTTAATTCAGTTATCATCATTCCATATTCCTTAATAGATTTCGACTTTGCGCTACTCCCAAAAATGCTGCCACTGAGTTTAATGACAACCTTTCTTTTTCTGAACATTTTACTCATTGTACCTCTGACTCTTTGCTGATCCTTCAACCCGTATCTCCGAGCACCTTATCAATAGTAGAAGTCACTGCGTTTCTGCTTTCAGCTGTTGTATATATCCTCAACATATCTAGAAATCCTGTGATTGAACTAATGACCGGAATTTCTGAGATAGGTGTATCATATGCCCATTCCTTGTCCACTAGGAGAATGGAATTAATTTCTTCTTTTGAGGGGGTAAGTGGCATTGAAGGTGCTCTGGATGCGTCAACAAAAACAGTATTCTCGTGAACTCCTGCAACATCGCATATGCGTAGTCTTAACTCTTCAAGTGTCGAGATGCTCATCTTGTTGTACAACCTGTCTCGCTTATGTAAAAATTTTTCATAGACACATTTTAGTAACCGTCTATCTCGATAGTCCTTAGCTAACTTTACTACATTTTCATCCTTATCAATTGAGCAAATTTGTTCAAGAGTAGTCTCATCGGTTAGGGTAAGGAATTTGTCAAGCGAAATCTTTGTGAATTGTAGGTAATTATCTGCTTGTACCAACGAATGAAGTAACATTACTTCAGCTGATCTAACTGTCTTATGGAAATAGACTGCCTTGAACATTTCATATCTGGATATAAGCATTGATTCAAAAGAATAAAGTGCAGACTTATTAATCGCCAAATGACCTGTTGCCACCACTTCGAAGGAGGCTATTAGCCTATGGTAGTCAATCTTGCCGTATTCAGCTCCAGTAAATAGACTATCCCTTGGCAAATAATCCATGATATCTGCGGATAAGCTGCCGGCAATTATTTCATTTAAGAAACTTGATTTAGACTCACCAAATGAAAGCCTGCATATATCCGTTGGAGTAAACCCGTGCTCTTTTAAGACGTCTCCAATCTCACTTTCGAGTATCACTTTTTTCCCCATATCCTCATGCGTCATACTGCATTTGCTCTCCAAAAGTTCTTCAAAAAGATGGGAAAACGGTCCATGACCTACATCATGTAGTAGAGCAGACTAACCTCAATTGTTGTATATTGTCTTCGTTATCGATGAAACCCTTTCTTAGGAGGCTCTCACCAGCGTATCCCGCAATGTGCATTGTCCCTAACGAGTGTTCAAATCGGGAGTGCTGTGCACTGGGATAGACAAGATGAGCTCCGGCAAGTTGTCTGATCCTTCGCAACCTCTGAAATACCGAAGTATCTATGAGATCTCGCTCGACAGCACTGAAGCTGATATATCTATGAACTGGGTCAGTTATTTCGCCAATAAATTTCATGGAGCGTACCCCATAATCGGAGATTGTTCTTTAATAGATTATCTGCAAGAGAGCGCTGTCTCTCAATAATGGTTAAAATAATATCCTTTCTATTCTATTTGGACTCTTTTTTTTAGCCCTACGCATTTGTCATTCTTGTAACTTCTTTTATCAGATCATAGTTGTCAATCGGCTTTTTGAGAATGGTGCAACCGGGGAATTTACGCAAGGCAAGATCAAATACCATCTCTCCCGCAGTTATAAAGCATACTTTGACTCTACTATCGATTTTTCGAAGCTTATTGCACAACACCAGCCCATTCATCTTTGGCATCCTGATATCAATCAGTACAAGATCGTACAAACCTGGTTTGAAATTATTTAGTACTACAAATGGATCATTGAAAACATCTACTGAAAATTGATCCTCGAGGACAATCTTCAAAGTAACGTTCACATCGTCCTCATCATCTACAACCATTATTCTCTTTCTCATCTGATGGTTGCTTGTCATAGGTGCTGCCTGATATAGTATGCCACCGCTGAAACCTTCCTCATGCCGTTGCCGCTGTGAGTACGAAGACGATGAAGTCGATGTCATTTCGGGGTAGGTACCACTTAATAATCATTATAATAGATAACAATTGCCTGATATTTGGCATCTGAACATCTGTATTACCTGGCGATATTAGCATATGGTTTTAAAACAGAAATATTTACAGGTTTTTCTTGCATATGACTTGACTAATCATTTCTAGACTTTTCATAATAACGAAGTATATGACATGTTTGAGAATCTCCAACACAGTAATGGACTGGTATCCGGTTAGAGCACACTACCAATGCGGATTATAACGCTCGAGATATTTTTGGCCCTCTTTGGTTATAACAAGCTCATTTACGAAATTTCGTTCTACTAGACGAATATCACTTAGAACAGATAACCATGTCTTAACAAGTTGTCCATCACCGATGAATCTCTCTACTATCTGATCTTCATTCTTGCCGTCTGATATACACTTAAGTATATACAGCGCAGATTGAAGCTCGGAGAGCCTATTAACATAGGAGTTTCTTTTTATCGTATTCACCACTCTTATTTCCCTAAGCGATATAATAGGGAAAGTTGATACTTATTACATCTGGAGCTTAATAGCGTTTGAGCAAGTTTTTATCGTAAATTCACACGGATCAATCTTCTAAAAGCAATCATATTTTCTTTCGTAATAATGTATTACAGATCGTTATTCAATCGCAAGTCGGAATAGAGTGCTTTTTCCAATAATAATTGAAATACCGTCGGACTTTAGTCAAAAAAATGTAACAATGTGACTTAAATCACAATCAGCTGAGAATGGACACACGAAGACGAAACCGACCGCGAGATCAATTGAGATACAAAAAGTTTTACTAAATGTCAAAAAATATTGTAAAATTAATGATGACAATAGCGACGAACAGATCCTAGAGTTACATTACTAAAAATAGTCCAATTGGTACTCAGGAATCCGTCATTTATGGATCAAAACAAATCGAGATAGAAGGTTTCTGACAATGTTGATGAAAAATATAATAAGAAAATACTCTGTACTCTCTATTCTACTTAAAATGTAAAGATGAGGTGAGCGAACACTAAGAAGATGGTAGACATTTATCTAAGCAACTATGATATTGACATTTTCATTAGGCCAAATTTCTGTTTATAAATATAAAAATCGAAAATACCTAGTTGGATGAACAGAAATATACCCTAATGTATCTCTAGCTAAGAAACGGTCTTTATAGTTCCCTTAAATTCCTCTAACCCATCCTTAATCATCTGTTGAACAATCTTGCTTCCTTCTTCCAAGGTCAATGGTTTTGACTGGGCTTTTGCATACCCATCATTGTCGCAGATGAACAGCAACATTTCGCTTCCTCTAGTCATCGATCCTGCAAGCATTTCTTCACCTACTGGTTCGAATCCCTTGTCGGTCTGTTTGATTGTATAAGTGAGCATGGCAAAGCCAGTATAGTTAAATAACTTCATCTGTGCTTCTCTCGATCTCTCAGATCCCAAAATAGCAGCTTTATGATATTGCATGTTTTGATATCTAAACTTTCTGATATTCAAAATTGCAGAATTGTTGATGAGCCGATATGGATTCTAAATGCATGATATTATAATTAGACATGAATACAATCCCGATTAAATACTTTCCAAATTTTCGTCGTGCGTAATTGAAGTAGTAGCATTTGTATTTGTCATATCGATTAAAGATTTTAATGATCTGTACCTATTATAGTCATTAAGTAGGATTTTTGCCAAATGCTTTGTAATATCTGTAACACTTAGCAAACCACATATTCTATTATCTTCCTCTAGAACGACTAGATGCTTAATCTGATTCTGTGTCATGATCCTGGAAGCAGTATCCACTGAATCGTAGGACATTACAGTGATTAAAGGTGATGACATTATTTCTTCTACAGTAAATCTGCTTGCTGATATGTCTTTTAAGCAAACACGTCTTACTAAATCTTTTTCGGTAACAATGCCAATCGGTGTTGTCTTCTTGTCTATCACTATCACAGAGCTTATCCTTTTCTTAACCATAATCTCAGCAACATCTTTGGCTGTCTTGCCAGATTCTGATGTGATCGTGACAGTATTCTCACTAGACATTATCTCGCTTACTGCGCTCACAGCTGTAGGATAGATCATATGCCTCTTTTAAATTACTGGTTATTCCCGCTAGCCCGTCACACAATATGCAGAACATATTCTTTTATACCACGCAAAGTCTGTTAGCCGTGGTGTTTATCGCATTCGCCAAGCGACATTTTAGATGGTTTCATAAGATATTTCATGCCCTCTCGATTGCCATTTATTTCAACCGAGCGAATTATGATTGCTGACCCTCAATAATAGAAACGTGAGTAGTAATGCATTTCTTCTTCATTAATCAAAATTCTTAGATGACAATCCCTGCATAGCATATACTTTGAAGAGGCAGGTAATTCTTTCCTGCATTTACTGCAGAATTTTCGTAGCATCCAATAATGCATAATCACTGTTTGGATTTAACTCTATGTAAACGCGATAGCAGCTTGGGCAAAGTCTAGGCAATTGATGCAATTTTATTAGATTGACAGAGGCAGGCATTAGCCAAACATTCTTATTATTTGTAGCACAACATCATTTAGGGGAATTGGATAGAGCTCGTGAGCTACATCCTCGTTGTGAACGAGCGCATCAATATATAGTGTGCAACATCGAATATCAGCCTCCATATTCATGCATTAAATAAATACTTTGTAATTTTTTAATTACAATATAAACCCGCGACTTTTATAGGAATGCAACTTTTAACCAGCTATGGAACTTCCCAGAAGGAGCGCGAAATCATTGTCGTATCAATATCATCTCCGAGAGGATTATCAACAAAAAAATAAACTAGCGGATAAAGGTATTAAAGCAAATTACTCGTCAAATGTACTTTGCCACTCGTGTGATTCCATCTGGATGATCTACGACGGATCGACTGGCGAAACCATTTGTACTAAATGTGGCACTGTTTTAACTGAAAGGCCAACGACCCTCGAGACTGGTCCAAGTTCTATCGAATCGTTTAGCAATTCTGTATCGCTTGCCTTTCCTGACAAAGGTCTTTCGACAGTTATCACTAGTGCAAATATCGATGCTTCCGGCTCAACATTAAATCATAATCAGATTCAAAATGTAAACAAGCTTAGATATTTAGATAAGGTTTCAAATAATAATAGAACCCAAATTAGAAACCTTAAGAATGCCTTTGTTACTATGGCCGCTATCAGAGATAAATTGACGCTCACAGATCCTGTCATGGAGCGAGCTGCTTACTATTATCGTAAAACACTCCACAACAAACTGATAAAGGGAAGATCTATTCGGGAAATGGTGGTTGCTTCAATATACGTTTCCTGTAAAGAGATGGAAGTACCTAGAACTTTGTGCGAAATATGCGACGCAGCTAATGCAGACCCTATATTTGCAGGCAAATGTTACAGAACTATGGCAAGAGAGCTAAGAATAAGTCCATTAATCGTTGACTCTGCTAGATATATCTCAAAAGTTGCCGACAGCGCCTGTGTCAGCCAGAAAACATACAGAAGGGCCGTAGAAATGTTAGATATTGTAAAGAAGCATGCTATATCCTACGGAAAGGATCCAAAGGCTCTTGCAACTGCAGTTCTTTATGCCGCATGCATAAAAGAGAATGAACCTAAAGTTAGTCAAGCAAAGATAGCAGCCGCTGGGAGCATAAGCGTAGTAACATTGAGGAAAAGATTTTCAGATATCCTAAGATTAATACCAAGGGATAATATCAATAAGAATTATGCATAAATGAGCAGCTAGAGTCAGGTGCAAAAGGTGATCGGAACCTGATCAGCTCAGACGTGTCAGAAAGAAAGCAGGCTAACTTTTAACAGTTCTGTTCGATTTGAGTCTATAACCCTTCGTTGGTTCTATGATTTTCTGTAGGTGCTGTACGTTGGTCTGCCGGTGATCTAAAATTATCCTGTATTGCTGTTCTCTTGGGTGATTACTATTGCTAATGACAAGTATTTTTGTTTCATATCCGAGCCTAAGGGAGAAGAATTGCATTGCCAAAATGTCAACAACCAATGATTTTGTCTCTTGTTTGCCTATTGCAACCATATTAGTGACGATTGTCACAACACTATTAACTACCTCAAGATCCAAAATCAGAAGATATGCCTCATTTTGGTTTGCTTACAAACCCCTCCAATGAATTGTTAGGTGAAATTAGGAATATTCATTTACTGGGTTTCGAATATGCAGAGGTTGCCATTGAAGGGCCAGAAGGGAGTCCGCAGGTATTGATTGATAAACGAAAAGGGATAACAAGACTACTCCAAAAATTTAAATTAAAACCAATTGGCCACACTGTACCGTGGGTAGATTTAGGATCAGATTATGAGTACATTAGACAAGCATGGATTCTTGAAGCAATGAGAAACATTAAAGCATCTATGCAAGTTGGAATAGGCCTTGTTAACTTTCATAGTAATCTTAATGCTGGAATGTTTAGAGGTGAAAAAAGACGGAGGCTATTAGAAAATTGGATCAAAAGCCTTCGCGAAATCGTCAGATACGCTGATTTTTATGGCGTGCAGATAATGTTAGAAAATGTTCCCCTTTCTAAAGGAGTACATAAACTTGAAGAATTTAAATTCATAGTCGACAACGTAGATGGATTGCTTGTTCATTTAGACGTACCTCACGCTTTCACATCCGCAGGCATGCAGGGAATAATAGAATATATTCATTCATTTAGGGACAGAATTGCCCATATTCACTGGCATGACAATAATGGAATAAGGGATGAACATCTTCCTATAGGACGTGGACTTATAGATCATGAGCTAATAGTAAGAGAATTGAGATCGATAAACTACGATGGAACCATTACTCTGGAAGTCTTTACGAGTAATGCTGATGCGAAAGAATCCGCAGAAGTGCTAAGAAAGCTTTGGGTAGAAATTTGAAAATGGTCCAATAGTAGTAATTCTCATCAGATACCTGTACAAGGGAATAGGTGAGAAAAGATGTATAGAAATTCCTTGCACTATTCATACATAATAGGAATTTTCGAAATAGTTATTTGAAAATGGGCTCAGTACAAGGATTCACTGAGCACGAATACTACCAATTCTAGCTTGTCAAATAAAGATTCTTCTATAGATTATCTATCCTCAATAAATATACCATTAAAAGCAGATTTATTTCCAAGTAGTTACTTAAAATTTACCTAAATACTTGTATTCATTTCTAATACTTGACATAGAAAAATGAAAAACAGGGATAGAGCGGAAATAAATGCGATGATCCTTGACATTGCAAGCCACGGTAGAGTTACCAAGACAAAGATTATGTATAGAGCATATCTATCGTACAACAAACTTGAAGAATACTTAACAGATCTGGGAGAAAGTGAGCTATTGGAGTATGAAGTTGGAGCTCAAACCTATCGTACTACAGAAAAAGGAAAACGGTACCTAGAGATACATAATAGAATGAATGAACTGATCTCTATCAATAGAGAAGTGGCATTCTAACTAGGAATTCTCATTACCATAGTAGATGGCTAAAGGCTAAATCAGATCATTGCTAAACCTCAAACATTACAAAGCGATAATGGTACAGTATGAAGAAAATTCTCGATATTGATTCTATCTGGACTGAAGGCTATGTTTACTTGAATGTATATACTACACTTAACTATTAGACTATACTAGTATGCGGTAGGTGTACTACAGAGTATAAGTTCACCTTGATAGGAACGTCGGATATTATGAACGTGATTTAGTTATCTCTGATGGACTTCCTAATCATGATGGTGAAGGTCTCGTAATCTCTCATGAATCTGGTTTCTATATAATGTTAAGCCAATTCTCTTTGCGTATGGCTGTCCTTTTGCAAACGATTCAGCTATTTTTTTGACAAACTCTAATTCGACTTGTGGTGGCATGGGCGGATCGAAAGGATCTACATATACCTCGACTATCGTTGGTTTCTTCTCGTTCATCGCTTCATTTAGAATTGATTTGACTTCATTAGGCTCTTTTATAGCATAACCCTTTCCACCACAAGCCTCAGCGAATTTTACGTAATCTATAGGTGTAAATTCTACGCCAAATTCAGGGTTTCCTAGGAAGGCCATTTGCTCCCAACGGATCATTCCCAGTACGTTATTTTTGATTACTATCACTTTGATTGGAAGATCATATTGAACTGCTGTAGCAAATTCCCCCATTAACATCGTGAAACCACCATCTCCGACAAAAGCAACAGACTGTCTCTTCGGAAAAGCGATCTGGGCTGCAATAGCATAAGGTAGACCGCATCCCATACTCGCCAAAGTCCCAGATAACGAAAAAAGCATTCCTCTCTTTATATTGATATAGCGTGAGCCCAACTAGTAATAGTTCCACTATCCACCGAAATTATTGCATCATCATCTAATTCATCAGATAAAGAAGTAGCGACAAACTGTGGCTTTATTGGCCTATCTTTTCGAGAACCCTGTTCTTCAAGCAGGCTTCTCCATTTTCGCATAGCTCGCTGCTTTGAATCAAGAAAATCAGATTCATTCTTTCTTTGTAATAGTGGGAGAAGAGCGGTCAAGGTCAGCCTAGAATCACCCACTAATCCTACCTCCACTGGATACCTGGCTCCAATTTTTTCAGGTAAGATATCAATTTGAATGCCCCTTGCCTGTCCTGGTTTCGGGAGATAGTCAATATAAGGAAAAGATGTTCCAATCATCAGTAAAGTATCTGCTTCATTCATTGCTTCACTGGCAGGCCCGGTTCCCAGAAGGCCAAGCCCTCCCAGACTGTATGGATGATCGTCAGGAACCACTGCCTTGCCTAAGAGTGCCTTGACTACGGGTGCGCCTAAACGTTCACAAGCAGAGATCACTTGATCTGTAGCCCCAAGGGCCCCCTGCCCAACTATAACTACAACCCTATTGCCTGCATTTAGTATATCTGCGGCCTTGTTGATTAAGGCTTGAGTAGGCATACTAGCAGAGGTAACGACATCGGATGTATGGCCAGGGACTTTATGCCTAAAGTACCGGTTTTTCAGCTTTTGCTCCTGAACATCGATCGGGATTGTTAAATGGCTAACTCCTCTACGCCCAAGTGCAGTTCTACATGCTATATCTACCGCCATTTCTGCATGCTCAGGAGAATTTATCATGTTGTTGTAAACAGCTACGTCGGAAAAAAGCTGTAATAGGTTTACATCTTGCTGGTATCCTGATCCTATCAGATCAGAGTACAGTACTCCCAGTGATAGCTAATACTGGTGTGCTATCGGCTTTGGCGTCATACAAACCATTTATAAGATGTATAGCCCCCGGACCTGACGTAGCAACGCACACACCAAGTCTTCTCGTGTACTTCGCATAAGCGCAAGCCATGAAAGCCGCTGATTCTTCATGCCGTACCAAAATGAATCTGATCTTGCTTTGTCGCTGTCTTAAGGATTCCATAAAGCCATTGATCCCATCACCTGGTAAACCAAAGATAGTATCGACATCCCAATCAATTAATGCCTCAGCAACGATATCGGCAGTCCTTAAATTTTCATATTCGCTCATATCGACCAGCCCCCCTTCCTGCAATGAAATTTCTGCAACTTACCTGAATTTGCTGAAGTAATCGTAAATGCCAATCGAGTGTCTTTATTGTTGCGCAGTCCATCCATGTCAAATATTTGTGTCCCTACCATCTACTCTCTAGTTCTTGATGAGCAAAATATTATTTAGACACTATATTTGTAGCCTGTATTGGGATAGGTCGATTAGCGGTAATTATATGTTCTAAACCTTCTGGATGAGCGAAGTTCGAATATGGTCGGCTTTGCATTAGTCCAAAGAATGGCTAAGCTGATCACTTATTCGGAGGTAACCCCGGTGTAGTAGGTCAGGTATGAATATGATATAGACTAGCAGCTTGGTCATCTACTGCCAACAGATAAGCAAATTTGATTGTAAAGAGGTTTAAGTTAAGGTATCCAATCAATTGTTTTGCTCCGGCATCTGTAAAAATTGTTTCCTTTCTATTCCCCACCTGTTACATTTGGCTCCGACATTTTTCGTTATTCCCAGTTGAAACAAATGGTAGCTGATAATGGTAAAGTGATATGGAGCAAATCACGATAAGGGGGGAATGATATATGTGCTCGGCCATTATCAAGTGACAATTTGGGCATTTTCCCTTATCCGATCTAATGGAACAAAGCTTCCCATTTGAGTTGAAATGAGAATGAGAATAGATGAGCCCACAATTCTCACATTTATGGAGGTGAGTGCCTTCGCGAAAAATTTCAGAACTTTTTAACTTTTTGTCTATAACTATCCATAGGTCGTCGTCGCTGTCACTCATTCAAAATCATTCCAAGTATCGAATTCAATACACTGTTGCATATAAAAAGTCACTGGATTAAATTTGAATTACCTGGATTTGTTTTTTGGTAGGGAATAAGAAAATCGAAAAAACCGATCTACAACATAATAATCGAAACGTACAATTTGATATTAATTTTTTGCCTATGCTACAGTGATGTACTGAACAAAAAAGTGAAAGTTCACATGAGCTTATATAAAGAAAAGAGACCTTCTATTTTGTTCTGCTGCGAGTTTTCTGATAATTTACCTCTGGGCAAATTTTTAGAATGTCAGCAAGTCTCTTTCTTAGTGTCACAATACTTATGTTTCCAGCTGCCGCTATTTTTGATTGGCTAATGCCTTCCTCTTTCTTTTTTAAACAAGAAGCGTAGAGCACGGCCGCAGCCACTGCCTTAGGATCTTTGCCATGGCAAATAGGATTCTTCTTTGCTACGCTCAACATGTTTACTGCTTCCCTATAAGTCTGTTGACTAATCTGTGCATTGGTTGCTATTTTGGATATGTACGATGTAGCATCGACTATAGAAGGGCTAATCCTCAATTTCCTGGACATTATTCTGTAGCATCTACCAGAGAAAATGGGTTCCGCATTTGCCGCATAAGATATCTCTTGCAACCTTCTTGGAACACTCATTTCTTTACATGCAGCATAAGATACTTGCTACAACCATTTCCTTTATTGCCCTTCCCTTGATCAAATTGCTATCAAATGCTTTTCGATAATAATATGCAGCTCTTTCTATTACGGGATTGGTCAACCCCAACTTGTCGCTAACTGCCGCCATTATTGCAAATGCATTCTTAAAATTTCTCAGATGATTCTTGTTATTACCCCAGATTTTGTCCAAGTATCTAATTTTGTTACTTGTTGTAATCTGTTCTTGATTTAGGACGGTACCATTAGCATCGGTATTTGAGTACGTTATAACTGTTGACAGACCCTTGTCAGGGAAAACAAGTGATGATGGCATGCCCGATCTATTTTTTGCGTTTATATCACTTACTGGCATCTCATGCTTGTCCAAAACAACCGTACCACAGGTTGTACAGATTATTTCACCGGTTAATCCGTCGAAAATTGTAGCGCCACTCTTGCATGACGGGCATCTGCGAGAACTACTAATAACCTCAAGAGTATTTTGTTGTTCTCTATCTTGAACAGTGTTAGCGGGAGATTCATATAGAATATATTTCCCCTGTTGTATAGATTGCTTATTCATTGCATCAATTTAGCTCATCTTTTATAAAAAATCTTGGTGTTTTGTGTAATTTAATGAATCAAATACGTTAAATAACTCTGGTGTAATTAAACAAGTACAATGTATTCCCCGGGAATGGATACATAGGAGACACTTTCATGAAGACAGCTACCAAAAGACGAAAATCTGCTACCGAAGGAGTAACCTTCAGACTTCCCTCAGATAACCTTGAGCAATTATGCAAGGAAGCCGAAACAAGACAGATTAGCGTCAATACGCTTGTAAACCAAATCATTAATGAACACCTTGATTGGCATCTGTACGCTGCTCAAGCTAAACTGTATTATGTACCAAAACCTTTCATATCAAGAGTTCTTGAAAAGTTTAACGAACAACAACTAGCTGATTTGGCGGAAGCGAGCGCGAAGAAGGATTTTGTGGACATTGGGTTACTATTGCGGGGAGAATTTACGATATCCTCCTTCCTGAGTATCTTGGAAAACTGGTCTAGAATTTCAGACATACCTTACAGGACCGAAGAAAATGAAACTACCCAAAAGATCATAATTGAGCATAACATGGGGTCAAAGTACTCTTATCTATTCAAGGAGATTTACAGGCGTTTGTTAGAAAACTCATTTGAAACAAAGACGGAGTTTGATATTACTGATAACACAATAGTTCTAACATTCGATAAAGAAGCACGTCCTTTGGAGAAAGAGACTGAATGTTGAATACCAAATCTCTTGATTAATGGGTGAATTCCTACTGTGAAATTTTAATAGATGCTTTTTTCATTAAACGAACGATTTTGACCTTTGGTTGACGTTGCAAGAATATGATCGATATCACGAATTTAACTAGTGTTTAGTTAAGGAATGAATTAACAATTCAATAAACATTCAACTAACTTTAACTAAACTAAAAAAATTCCATGCCCAATTTCTTTAAAGATTTTTTCGAGTGCCTGAATTGTGAGGTTCGATGAGACGGAACTTAATCATCCCATCTATTTACAAAAATAGAATTGCACTTTACTAATTATGGTAAACAAGATTGAAAATACAAAAGAAAAAGAAAATTAACTCATACAGTAACCTTTATTACGCATAGCAATTACTATTGAAATCTAGTCGAGTTTTTCTTTTACTTTCTCTTTCTGGTACTCCGTTTCTGTATCTTTATCGGGATCCTTTGCTTTGTTAAATACAGCTTTTGCTCCTGCTTTTAGTTTGTCTTTGACATCTTTGGCACCTTCCTTTACTTCATGACCAGCATCTTTGGCACCTTCCTTTACTTCATGACCAGCATCTTTGGCACCTTCTTTTACTTCATGACCAGCATCTTCGACATCATCTTTTGCATCATCATTAGTATCCACTTCATATTTTGTTTCTTTCTTTACCTCAAATTCGCCCATTTTCTTTCTCATTCATTCATACTCAACATTCTATTTATAGCTTGTAAAATTTAGTGCCTATGTATCTATCAGACCAATTTTTTTAACAAATTATGATAGACTCAGCCAGGTTGATTGCTTTACCTTCATAAGTAATGCTATTTATATTTTGTTCACTAAGTGTAAGATACAATAAATGAAAAACATGTTTGAATCAAGAAAACTGCCTTATGTAGCCTTTTTGACTTTAACGGTAGCGGTAGTGGCATCATTAACCTATGGAATCGAGAACCAGATACCCCAAAATGTGGTTGCTCAGAACGAATCTGCAGATAGTGCTCAATTGCAGGCGGCAAACGTAACTGGAGATCTTACCAAGCCAGGCGGTAATGTATTTGGCGGGCAAGAGACGGGAGAAATAACAATCAATTCAGACGGCCGTCAGATGGATATATCAGGGTTAATTAGTGCATCACCTGGTGAAGGGAATGTTTATGAAGCATGGCTTGAAGATGCTGGAGGATCAGGCTACAGGTTAAGCCTAGGTCAGGTACCTGAAAATGGGACAATACAATTTAGCCAGAACATGGTCAATCCATTCACCTACACGATCTTCTATATAAGTGAAGAACCAGAAAATGACGCAGATCCTAATCCTGCTGACGCAATAGCAGGAATAGAATTAGAAGCTCCCTTTGGGCAGTAACATAACTTACGTCCTTTTTTTATTGGCAAATCATATTCCTAATTTTAAGAAAATACTGCTGTATTGCTATGCGAAATTCGACTTGATCGATCAACCAAACGATATACATGGAATAAAATTTCAGATGTACTCAGAAGAGGGAAAATTTGCTTCCTCCTTTTGCCTTAGGATAGGGAGGGGGAAGATTCATCTCCTCGAAGTTATAATAGTAGAGATGACCTATAATGTTACTCTTATGTGAAACGCTGGAACCATTATGCTCTGCTATCTTCTTCCAGATGTCAAATCCACTATCAAAGTCCTCAATATTTGAGTAGTTAGCATTTGGCAATGACTCAAATTTTCGCCTTGGTCCTGATAAGTCTTTAGTTTTTTCGAGGGGGTTCCCCCGATGTCTAGTGGTCGAATTTTCGGGCTCTTTAAGCAATCCTATATGCTCGCACCAAAGGCGTATCCTTAGTTCTTTAGCCAGCGAACTAGAAGTAATTCCAATATTAACCTCAGTTGAATCTTTGAATCCATTTTTGTCTGTATTCGCTGATCCAACTGTAATCCATTTATCATCCACTATCAAAAGCTTTGAATGCACGTAAATCTGACGCAGTTTTTTGGTTTTCTTATCTTGGCACACAAGGGAATAAATTCCCACCCGTCTGCCAGAGTCTCCTGCATCCCTTATCCACTGTAAATGTTCGTTGACATCATTTACACTAGTCTTTGATAATATACTGCCTATCAACCCTGGGAGATTGGGCTCCATCGGACCAACTATAATGACTTTCAGGTTCTTTTGTTCTTGCAGTCTTTTGCAAAGAATTCTTGTAATGAACTCATTCTGAAACGGAAATTGGTTTTCAATATAAATTGAAGCCTTAGCTTTTCGGATAGTATTACTATACCAAGCTAAGATACCTCCATCTCTATCAATTCCTTCCCATGTACCGTAATGCTACTGCTTTGGTATCTCCATCATCTCTTCCATATGGAAAATTTGCTGGCTTCAGATCCATAGCCCGGATCCTGTTTTCATCTTTGACTTCGTGATAAGCCCATCTTTGACTGAAATGATAAGCCAAATCCCACACAATAGGGCCTTTTATCATGGCATGGAGGTCATGCCAGGGCTCGGAATCCTGATCTCGATGCGGATCATTGTAATCGTGTTTGCTAGTGTCCCATTTACCTCTGGATAGATCAAATCCTCCGCAGAATCCTATCTTATTATCAATTACAATTATTTTTTCATGGTGAGCTGAAGACAGAGTAGGTGAAGTGTTATCTATCTTAACAACCAGCTTCTGTTCTATTCCATATTTTTTTGCAAGTTTATTTAATATCTCGACCTCCTGAGCTCTCCCATCAAGCCCTCTTTCATCAGCCCCTGGCAATATGCGAAGCGGTAGCCGTGGTTGCCACACAATAATTCTTACTATCGCCCCCTTCCTAGCTTTCTCAATTATCAGTTCTTGGAATCGTTTATACGCTTGCCTACCTTTGAGGCGTCGCTCAGAAGTTGTGATATCAGTTACAAGAGAGTTAGGATTTTGACGACTTTTTGCAGAACCAGAAATTGATAAAGCTTGATCCCGATCTTCTTCTAGGGATTTCGGATCAACCATGACGCTCTCTTTGACAGACCTGAAGGATTTTGAATTAGAATTACGGGAATGTCTATTGATAACAATACTAGTAGTATAATCATTCAAGTTACTAGCACTAGATCCCTCTCGAACAAAATTCAGAGAAGGATCAAGGTCATAACCAGCTATGTAAATAGAACTCTCAGCTTGAGAAATGGCATCATAAATATGCTTAAATGTTTCCTCGCCATCGACAGTGAAGACTATCTGATTCCCGTACGTGATTTCCCCGAAGCGCTTTCTCTCGATGGGAGCAGGCATACGCTTCAAAGTTCCACGGTTTGCCAACAAATTCCTACTATATATCATACATTTTCTCCTGACCAGTACAAACAGCTATCAAACCATAACTGAATAGTTCTGTCATCCTCCTAAGTGAGCCTGACTAGCGCATATCCACCGTTACATACTATATTAGGTTTGGCTCGACCGTATTTCATCAGGCTTGTTAACGCCCGAGGTTAATCAAAATCGCGTCAAATACCACACAAGTGTGGATTGCAAAGAATTAACAACATGTTAAGAGCAAAATAAAAAAAGATTGTTGAGTTAGAGTATAAAGAGATTATTGGCCCTAGTTTTGTCCGCCTTCATTAAAGAACTCTTGTACGCCTTTAAGGGCTTCTCCTGTTTTGTTTCCCACTGCTTGTAAACCTTCACCAGTTTTATTTCCAACTGTTTGTAACGCTTCACCTGTTTGGTTTCCAGCAGTCTGCATAGCTTCACCTGTTTGGTTTCCAGCAGTCTGCATAGCTTCACCTGTTTGGTTTCCAGCAGTCTGGTTTCCAGCAGTCTGGTTTCCAGCAGTCTGGTTTCCACCAGTCTGATTCGATCCTTGAGCGAACAACAGATCCGAAACTGACATAGCAGAAAAGAGACCCGCGAACAACACCAACACGCCTATTGCACTATATTTCACTTTGCTTGCGACCATGTTACAATCAATTACATAACTATTCCTGCCACGCTATAATCTTTTCTTTTTTCTACGAACAACATATTTTATTCTTCTATGTCCGATTACCCTACTTTTTCCGCTGCAATAAGACGAGAAGGACCTCGGATTCTCAACCTATAGGACACATCTTTGGTTCTTTCGTCCAGGCTGCAATGGGGTGTGCCGAAACCATGAATCTCCTTCTCCCAACGTTATAATGAATTCATTAATTAATCCGAATATTTGTGGAATCCGCATTCCGAGCCCCACGACGCAATAATATCCCAAAATAAGGCGCCCATTTGCTCTCAGCAAAATGAAATGATTCCGGTGAATTTTTTTTTTCGTGGTGAGTGATCCACACATATTGTGACGGGAAGTGTCAATCGATTCAAGTGTTTGATTTCATGATTGCAGAAA
Source organism: uncultured Nitrososphaerales archaeon (assembly GCA_963788755.1). Taxonomy (GTDB): domain Archaea; phylum Thermoproteota; class Nitrososphaeria; order Nitrososphaerales; family Nitrososphaeraceae; genus TH5896. The sequence goes on along the minus strand of CAWBHQ010000024.1, from coordinate 2,710 downwards.
ATTATCTAAAATCTCTTATGTTTTTATAATTCTCAACAACACGAATACTCTCGTCAAGATCTGAACTGTATTCTCGATCTTTCCCTGCGGGAGAACCCTTAAACGTTTCAAAGTCCTTTGTATATTGCTCAGGTGACGGGGCTTCCTTAAATTCTCCTTCCTTTTCTCCATATTTGAACCGCTCAAGAACTTCTTGCTCGCTTATTAGGAGCCAGAGCGTGTGGCCGTCATAGGCATCTCCTACGTATTTCGGAACCCAGAAGCTGTCCTTTCTTATTGTCCCCTTCTCTACCTTCACATAGTTCTGTGAAAACTCTTTAATCTCGCCTAATTCCTTTCCGTCATTGGTTTTTACTTTTTTTCCTTTGAGAACATTCCATAATACATTCGGTCCTCCTCCACTGCTACTACTCGAAGACATATTTTTGAACTATATAGTGCATAATAGGACAAAAAGGTATTCATTTGATAAATTGGTGTTTACGTGTTCTGTGCAAAGCAATATATCTTTTGTTGCATAATAACCAATTAGCAAACAGAATTGGGAATCGATGTTATCTCTTGGGATACAGTTATTGATAAGAAAGTAAAATCGAGCGACGACCAGGATTTGGGAAAAGTCCATACTATTACTAAGGACTTTGTGCAGACAAAAGAAGGATTGGTTTCAAAAAATTATTACTTTATCCCTAAGTATTATGTGCGGGGTTACGATGGTGAACATGTTTGGGTCTCTTTAACTAAAGATGACGTAAAGACGAAATTTGAGAGGGATAACGCTCCTACTGATTTGAAGGAGTTCTTGCCAGAAGGATATGACGAGAAACGAGATGCCACAATTAAAGAATATCCTGAATTCGAGAACCAGGTACCTTCATTTTCTCCTGTCGGCAAGAGTTCAATTGATACTACCTCTGAGAAAGAGAAACTAATGATGCCCTGGGAGGACGTTATCGGTAAGAAGGTCAAATCTATTGACGAGCATGACATAGGTGAAATTAAGAGTGTATTCTCAGCATTCATAGAAGTTGAAGATGGTATGCTAAGAAAGGATCGGTACTATATTCCAAAATACTACATTGAAGGCTTCGATAACGAAAACCATGTTATCTCCTCACTTACCAAGGAAGATATAAAGGAGAAGTATAAACGAAACGGCCCACCGTTAGAATCAGAGCTGGACACGCAAGAATATCTCCAGAGAAAGCAAGCTCAAGATGAAAAGCATCCCCAGGTCTTTGTAAACGGAATTCCGTTTATGGCCAAAGAACCTGGTGTGTTGTTGGAAAGCAAGAAAACCGGAGAAACTCTGAGCATCCCATGGGAAGAGGTCATCTTCAAGAGGGTAAAAACTTCAGATGATGTGGATATTGGGGACATAGAGACGGTGGCGAATGAATATATAGTTGTGAGAGAAGGGGTGGGTAAAATACGGCGTTACTATATACCGAAATCACAAATTAATAATTATGACGGCAGTGCTCTTTACGTAGCTGTGCCCGGTGGCCTAGTCAGTGCCAAATTCGAGCGAGAGTCTCCTCCAACGCCAGAGGAAGTAAAGGCATTATCCGAGGACAGACCAAACGTTACTTGAATGAATACATAATTCTGTGGCGTGCCCATGACAAGCAAGCAAATTTGATTTTTCCCTCTCTCTTTTTTAGGAGCAATATAAACACTACACAAAATAGCAGCATCTGAAGTATAGTAAACCTATGATTAAGGTTAGCTGCAGAATGTATACTTTTTAACATTGTCTAGAATACCTTTAAATCGCTAATAGCTAGAATCAGATGATTATGGTGAATGGGCAAGACCTACAAATCCTCAGTATCGTTGCTAAATTGGCACATAATGACGTCAACAAAGAGGTCCTCGAAACAGACATAATTGAGCTAAGTGAACTTTCAGAGTCCGAAGTAAGGAATCACCTGAATGAACTGGAATGGCTGCATTTAGCAAAAGAGGCTTCATCCAATGCTAGTCGTGCAGAATTTAGGTTGTGGAATGTAACAGAGAAAGGATTGCAGGAATTATTCAGTAAAGAATCTGGTTAGCTTCACTTTTGCTCAGGTGCTATTCATTAGTCTTTTATTCTATCAAGATTGAGTGAGGAAATCTATATAGCATTAATCCCCGAATGTAGTAGTATGAGAGGAATCAGAATTGAGTGAAGACTTTGTAAAGGTTGCCGAAACAAAGGACATCCAACCATCTAGCATGAAAGCATACGACTTGGCAGGCGAGAAAGTCTGTATTGTTAATGTAGAAGGAAGCTACTATGCTATAGGAAATGTATGTACTCATGTTGGTGGACCACTAAATGAAGGTACGCTTGAAGGATATAATGTAGAATGTCCTTGGCATGGTTCTAAGTTTGATGTTAGGACAGGGGAGCCAACTAAGCCTCCAGCACGGCAGCCAGTTATATCCTATGAGGTAAAGGTAGAAGGCAACAATATACTCCTTAGAAAGCATCAATGATTACGAATATTCTAAACATTGAGGAAGAAAAGAGAAATAGTATCAATGTAAATAACAGATGAGCAACACCATGTAACAGCAGGAAACAGTAACCACAAAGAAAGATGGATATCCATATTAGTATCTCGAGACTTTGATGAGTAGAATTAACAGTGAATTAAGATGACCCTTGATAATAAATTCAAATGTCTTAAAGCTGGATGCTCAGAAGAGAGAAACACTTAAC
>CAWBHQ010000023.1:0-72898 GCA_963788755.1 uncultured Nitrososphaerales archaeon | reverse complement strand
AAAGTTGGACCTGTGAGTCTCATCTCCTCACGAACAGGTTCATGCGAGCCTCACCAGTTATTTCCTCAACGATTCTCCTCGCTACCAATTTGGCAGGGTCCTTTAGACCAATTCTGTCTTGGATATCCTGGAAGGACTCAAATTTCTTAGCTTCCCTCCCTTTTATTATCGCCATCATGTACGTCTTACCGATTCCCGGAATGAGCTCTAGAGCGTGAATTCTGGGAGTTACCGGTTGGGCAATATTTACATAATCGATAAATCTCTTTTCGTTCTCCAATACTATTTTTTCGACTGTCGCAAGCAGTTCATTTTTAGCTGTCTGAGATATACTTGAATATTCCAATCTCCCTAGAACGCTGATAATCTTTTCTCTTCCGTCTCTTCCTATGTACAATCTTTCTCCTACTTCAAAGGTTGCGTTTCCATGTCCCAATAATTCCAACAATGTGAGTCTTTCTTCGCCAATTGCTTGTATTATTACACCCTCGCGACCCCTTACAGTTGAAGATTTTCCGCGCTGCGTGAAATCCAATATGTAGGCATACTCTTCGTATCTACGTTGAGGCTGGTGATGATGTGCGTAATTATCATCAGTTTTCCAAGTACGATCGGATCTGTCCACAGACATTGACAATCGTTTAATTCCCACTTAATTGATTAGTGGCTGAATATTTAACTTTCAGCTTTCTTATTCAATATCTCTAACATTTTTTCCAGGGTATTGGTCAAAATCAGTTTCTTCCATCCAAATGTAAATGACCTCAGTTCCTCAAGCGACTTTGGCAATATGTTGACTAATTCGACTGCCTCTTCTTCTTTCAATTCACATTCCCTAATCTGTTCCTCGACCATCTTGCGTGAGGTTTCTGCATCGAGTTTCGAGAATCTTGTTACGAAATCAAAAGTCCATCTTTGGATCTGGTCCATTTCATCAGGTTTTACCTTCTCTAGAATCTCCTTGACCTCTGGTAATGTGATTATTTCTTTTTTGTCAATCTCTGTCATCGAACTAATTCACAGCCGTTAGATGCTTTACGTGATTGAGCCTAGTTTGTAAGATTTTCTGCTTATTTCCGATTACCACTGAAGTTTTCAACGTCCTTCTTCCAACTTGCAACACACTCCCGACCTTACCATGGTATCTCCTATGGGGGGTTGTCTTATGTTCCCTTGGATCTATCACAATGATTACCTTGTCACCAGGTTTGTACTCAGTAAGCAGATAGGATAATCCCTTTGGAACGTTATTCTGCGTCATAACTGAGCGAGACTTTCTCCTGTAGCCATGTGAGCTAGGCATTTTGTTTTCAGTACTTACAGGCCTTAATTTAATGTAACTGCCTGCAATAATCAATCTTGTTGTGGATCAGTAGCACCCTTCTCAGAGAGTGAGAAAAGCACCTCCGTTTCTGGGTGATAAGGGCTGTCTACCATCCTTGCAATCCTATTCCTGCCTGAGCGCTTGAGATAGATGCGGTATGTGCTAGTATGGGCTACCACATTGCCGCCTGCCGGTCTGAAGACGTCACCAAAAATTGAATCTGGAGAGGACTGAATCTGATTCGTAATTATAACAGCAACACCATATGTTTCAGAAATTCTTAGGAGGATGTGCATAAATTTATTTAGCTTCTGCTGCCTTTCCGAGAGAGTCGCCCTACCCAAGAATTCCGCTCTATAGTGTGCAACTGCAGAATCCACAATAACAAGCTTAACCTCATTAGCATCTATGATTGGGCCTGTTTCGTCTATTATTAATTCTTGGTGTGCTGAGTTGTATGCTTTAGCAACAATGATGCTATCAAGGACTTTGTCAGGTTCAATATTCCTCGCATTACATATGGAAACAATGCGTTCCGGTCTAAAGGTATTTTCAGTGTCCACGTAAATTGCTTTACCGCCCAACCCCCCATGGGCTCTGTTCTGTGATACTATTACACACAAGCTGTGACATATTTGTGTCTTGCCAGTTCCGTATTCTCCATAAATTTCGGTGACAGCACGAGTCTCAACCCCTCCTCCTCCAAGTAAGGTGTCAAGGTTTTTAGAACCTGTTGATATTCTTTCAGCGGTAAGTCGTTTATCATACAATTTACGTGCAGTTACGAAGCTTTTCTCCAATACACCCGCGTCCTCAAGTCTTTGTCGAGCCCTATTACACAGGATAACTGATTTTTCGATATCCATCCCAGTAGCCTCTGAAATATCAACCGGTCCTCTAACAACTAGATCCTTAAGTGATCTAAATCCAGAGTTTTCAAGATGCGTTCTTGTGGCGATTCCTATATCTTCCATGGAACAAAGATCTAACGCGGTCTTTGGAGCATCATCGTCGTTCAAGGGTTAATACTGGTAACCAATCCATTCTTAATTAGTCTTAGGTGAAAGGCTCTTGTAACAAGATTCTTCCAACTGAATCGGCTACATACAACTTGTAAGAACTTGAAAAGAGATAGTCGATTTACCACGCTACCTGTTAAGCCCGCAAACATAAATTTTGCTATTGATTCGATTACCTTAAATGGAAACAGAAAATGACTTAAATCAATTTTGTCAGATGCAACAATTAAATACTAAAACGGACGTTTTGTTTCTTGTTTATCCTGGTGCGATAATTGCTAGTTGATTTGAACCTAAACGGGAAACAAGTCATTATTATAGGCGGAGGGACAGAGGGCTTAAGGAAGTTGAGAGGACTACAAGATCAGAACTGTGAAATAATTCTGATCACTAACCGCCTGAATAAGATGATCAAGGGTCTGCAAGATAAGAAGAAACTCTCTCTACGAAAGGAACATGTTAAAGATCCCAGCTTTCTTAGAGATTATGAGAACCCATTTCTGGTTCTAGCTTGTACTAATAATAAACATCTCAATCGTGTAATAGCTAAAGAGGCTAGCTTAAAGGGGGCATTGTCATATGCGGTAGACGACCCATCGGTTAGCGATTTCTCATATGCCTCTATAATTAATGTTGAAGGGATCCTTCAAATCGCCATATCTACTTCAGGGAGAAGTCCGATAGTAGCCAGAAGATTTCGGATCAAGGCAGAAAGGGTCTTAAGGAGATTAATAAGTAAGTCGGATATTGAAAATATACGACTCCAAGAGCCGCGAGGAGAATGATTAGGACAAGAATACCTACTGTCAATGAAAGAAAGCAATTTCTGTACTCTATTATTAACAATGCAACTATCCAGAAGCTTATTAAAGAAGACCGCATCGACGATGCTCGACAGGAATTAGTTGCATTAATAAACTCCTGGGAGGGTAAAGGAAACTAAATGACACAATTCGAGCCTCTGTATCGAGAGCAGCAATTCTGTAACGCTCGAATCACTTACAAGAAAGCCCCCATCCACCTCCTCGAGAGATTCACGTTTAAGAATGTAAATGAAGCTTATGATAGATTCAGGGAGCTCTCACCTAGTAGCGAATGTGTTATTTTGCAAACATGCAATCGAGTAGAAATCTTTTTGTCTTCGGAGGAGATACCAGATGAACAAGATATATTAGACATTTGGTCATCAGCCACTGGTTTTTCAAAAGAGGAATTTTCAGGCAGTGTAGAGTTTAGCTTCGGACAAGAAGCCATTTTGCATCTATTAAGGTTAGCTTCCGGTCTAGATTCTCTGGTGGTAGGAGAGGATCAAATATTAGGACAGGTAAGGAGGTCTTTTGAATTCTCGAGGTCTAATGATCATTCTAGTTCAAACCTCTCGTTAATATTCTCGAAAGCCCTCAAAGTTGGAAGTAAAGTAAGAACAACTACTCGATTGAACAAAGGTAACGTCTCAATTGGTTCAGTGGCCGTAAACATCGCAGAGAACTATTTCGATGACCTCAAAAATAGAAGCATATTGATAATAGGGTCTGGGGAAGGGGCTAGTCTGGTCGCAAAGTCATTAAGGCAGAGGGAGATTAGATTTATGATTACAAGTAGAACTTTTGAAAGGGCGAAGTCCTTTGCAGATACAGCAGGCGGACATCCTATCGCTTTTGAAGATGCTCTATCTGGTCTTACTGAATATGATGTAGTTTTCGTATCCACAACTGCACCTTATTTTTTGATTACGTATGAAAGGATCAGCAAAGCGATGTCGACAAGAAACAAAGGGATGTTGGTTTTTGATCTTTCGAATCCTAGAACCGTGGAGGACCAAATTAGTACCATTAAAGGGATCAAACTAATCAATATGGACCAGATTGCCGAAATAGCGGAGAATAATCTCAAACTTAGAAAAAATGAAATAGCATCTGCAGAGCGGATTATCGATAAAGAGGTCCAATCGTTCGCGGATATTCTTAAAAATAAGCGAGTAGAACAATTGATCGATTCAGTTTTCAGGTCAGTTGAAACATTGCGAGAAGCTGAACTAGAGAGGGCAATGTCCATTTTTTCAGCAAAGCTAAGCGCAGACGACAGGAGTACCATTAGGGAGCTTTCCCGTTCTATAGTGTCTACTATTTTGTCGACTCCTATGAACAACCTGCGAAAAGAGGCCCGAATAGGAAGGGTCTCCGAACAGGATTTAATCAGAATCGTAGAAAGCTTATTTAATTATGATAATGGATAAATCTTCGCCAGGATTTCCGAAGGTAAGGCTAAGACGGCTCAGAAAGAATCCAGCAATACGACAACTATTGCAGGAGACCAGAATTTCAGTCAAAGACTTTATTCATCCAGTTTTTGTAAAAGAAGGGATTTCTGTTGCTGAAGAAAGTAAAGCAATGGTTGGCGTGCGAAAATTCCCTTTATCCGGTCTCATTGAAGAGGTTCAGGAGTGCTATGATCTTGGAATACGTGCGTTTATCATCTTTGGGATCCCTTCCTCAAAAGACGAGGGCGGTAGTTCATCTTTTAGCAGACATGGGATAGTGCAACAATCGATAGAATCTCTTAGAAACTCCTTCGGCGATAAGATAGTAATTATAAGCGACGTATGCCTATGCCAGTACACCCTTTCAGGCCATTGCGGAATCTTAAAGGGAAGTGAGGTTGATAATGACCTAAGCCTAGAGCTGACTAGCTAGGATAGCCGTGAGCCAGGCAAATTCAGGTAGTGATATGGTGGCTCCCTCTGCAATGATGGATGGTCAAGTAAAAGCCATTAGGGAAGCACTAGATCGCAGTGGCTTCCCTGACACTATTATATTGGGATACTCTGCAAAGCACGCTTCTTCATTATATTCCCCCTTTAGAGAGATCTCCGATTCCTCTCCATCCCTTGGTGACCGAAAGACGTATCAAATGTCGTTTCTCAATCATCGAGAAGCCCTTAGAGAAGTGATGATGGATATTCAGGAAGGAGTAGACATAGTGATGATCAAACCTGCAGTCCCCTATCTAGATTTGATAAGGAGAGTAAGAGATTTGACAAATCTACCCTTGTGTGCCTTTAGTGTTTCAGGTGACTACGCCATGATAAAAGCTCGCTTCCACTCAAGGTCTGATTGACGAAAAACAAGCAGTGCACGAAATACTAACTTCAATAAAGAGGGCCGGTGCTGATATCATGATAACGTATCACGCCAAGTTGATTTCTCAGATACTAAGCGGTGAGTAAAAAGCTCGGAATGAAATTATAACGACAATTATAATCTGGTCTTTGATCCATGAATGTACAATAACTCGCGTATTCTTTATGATCGGGCAACTAGAGTTATTCCAGGTGGGGTTAACAGCCCAATTAGGTTCTTCAAGCCATACCCTTTCTTTGCGGCTTCGGCGAACGGCAGTAGAATAACTAGTAGTGACCATGTAAGTTATGTGGATTATTGCATGGGTTATGGGTCACTACTGTTAGGGCATGCAAATATGGAAATTCTGGAAGTTGTCAAATCGCAGGCTAGATTCTGGTTCTCTTTACTGTATTCCTACCGAGAAAGAAGTTATCCTTGCGGAAATGATTGCTCGACTTATTCCGACATGTGAAATGACAAGGGTTATGAATTCTGGGATGGAAGCGACCATGAATGCTATCCGTCTCGCAAGAGCGTATACCAGACAGAACAAGGTTATCAAATTCGAAGGGTGCTACCACGGCGCTCAGGACTATTCGCTCGTCAAAGGCGACAGGATTGGGCATAGTATGCCCTCATCAAGTGGCATTCCATATGAGTTTAGTTCGGAGACGATTGTAGTTCCGTTTAATGATCTTGAAAAACTGGAAGAGGTGATAAGAAAGAGAAATGATATCTCATGCATTATCCTCGAACCAGTTCCCGCGAACATGGGTCTTGTTATCCCTGACAAGGAGTATCTTACCTTTATTAGAAGAATTACTTTGGAAAAGAATATTGTACTGATCTTCGACGAGGTTGTAACAGGTTTTCGTTTAGCAATTGGTGGGGCAAGTGAATTCTTTGGAATAAGACCCGATATCGTAACCTATTCAAAGTCAGTGGCCAATGGATTTTCGTTAGCAGCCGTTTGCGGTAGAAGAGAACTGCTCGAACAGTTCTCTCCGTCGGGAGATGTGTACCAGGCGAGTACATATGCAGGAAATCCAATAGCAGTTACGGCCGCCCTCGCCACCATTTCTGCTTTGAACAGAGGTCGAGATCAAATATATCCAAGAATGACTAGAATATGCGATTCATTGATAGATGGTGTGAAGGAAGTTGCACATGAGAGAAAAGTCCCATGCAAGATAAACAATATCAGTTCGATGTACCAGATATTCTTTACCGCAACTGATGTTAGGGATATGGCATCAGCCAGAACGTCTGACCTTGATATGTTCAATGTGCTTTTTAGGGCCTTACTAGAAAAGGGAGTTTTTATCCCTCCCTCTCAATTCGAAACCTGTTTCTTGTCCTATGCCCATGCAGATGAAGATATCGATAAAACGATCGAAGCGTACGAATATGCATTCAGTTTGATGAGGGCTAAGAATTGGGGAACTACACAGTAGGAACAAGACGTAGCAAACTAGCCCTAGAACAGACCAAATCTGTAGTGGATTTGTTAAAGAGAAGTAAGAGACAAACAGACATAAAAATTCTCAAAATCAGCTCCTCAGGAGATTTAGACGTAAGGCCACTTTACACCTTCGACAGGAAAGGCATATTTGAGAAGGAAATAGATCAAGCAGTGATTGACGGACAAGCAGATTTCGCAGTTCACAGCGCAAAGGATGTACCAACTGAGCTCTTTTCGGATCTCACCTTGGCCTCCGTACCGAGTAGGTCTGCGGCCAATGACGTTCTAATTCATCGGAATGGATTGAAACTAAATGAATTACCTTCGGGAACCGTGGTTGGAACCAGTAGTTTAAGAAGGGCCGTCCAGCTCTTGAGGATGAGACCTGAGTTAAAAGTAAAACCAATCCGTGGAAATATAGAGACAAGAATTAAGAAAGTTGAGACTGGTGCGTATGATGCCATCGTTTTGGCCCAGGCAGGTTTAGATCGATTGGGGTTAACCAAGTATATTACGGAACGATTTAGCGTTACCGATTTTGTCCCAGCTGCTGGACAAGGGGCACTGGCGCTTATCTGCAGGAGTGATAGGCCTGAACTGCTAGATCTTTTGAGATTGATAGAAGACCCGCGATCGCGTGCTGAATTGGAGGCGGAAAGGAACCTCTTGTCGGTGGTCGAAGGAGGTTGTAAATTCCCAGTCGGCGTTATAGCTCTATCCGACAAGGATTCAAACCTGTTAACCCTAATTGCAAAAGTATTCTCTGCTGACGGTTCAGATCAGATCTTTGTTACCGAAAAAGGGCGATTCGAGGAAGCACGAAGCATAGGAATCAAAGGAGGACAGAGACTATTGGATGAAGGTGTCAAAGACTTCTCTGAGAGCTGGGAGGCGGCCTTAAAGAATTGGAATAATCCACTATGAATTCCTCAAAAGTTTTCATTTGCGGGGCCGGCCCTGGCGATCCAGAGCTTATTTCAGTCAAGGGGTACAGACTCTTAACGAAATGCGACGTAGTGCTTTACGACAGATTAGTTAGCAAGGAGCTGATAGGCAAAATTCCTTCGACGATAAAAAAAATCTATGTTGGTAGGGAAACAGGCAAAGCCACCTCGACGCATCAGTCAAAAACGAACAGGCTTATGTTATCTTATGCTCGAAAAGGGAAAAGCGTATTGAGACTTAAGGGAGGTGACCCATTGATTTTTGGAAGAGGGGGTGAAGAAGCAGAATATTTACACAAGCATGACATCCAATTTGAGATTATACCTGGTATTACATCAGCGATTGCTGCGCCAGCCTATGCAGGAATACCTCTCACCCACAGAAATTACTCGTCGTCGGTCGCCTTCATTACTGGTCATGAGGATGAACGGAAGAACCATTCAGGTGTAAATTTGAAGGCTGTGGCCACTGCTGTAGATACAATTGTCGTATTGATGGGTGTAGAAAGAATTAAAGAAATTGTTCAGGATTTGCGGGCAGGTGGTTTGAAAGAAACTACCAGAGTAGCGATTGTTGAAAGAGGGACTATGAAAGATCAGAGAGTAATAGTAGGAAACTTGAACACTATTTTGAAAAAGGTTGCAAGATACAAGGTGACTTCTCCCGCAGTGATAGTAGTAGGACGCGTCGTTTCCTTTTCCAATCGCCTGACATGGCTATATCCAAATGGTTAAGTCTGGGGACCACAAAGCGATGCGGTCTTTGCAATTACGCGAGAATTATCATCATCTGGCAGAATTTCAAGAAGGCTATGGAGAATTATGGATGGACGTGTCATTTTTCTTAAATCCATAGTCATTTTTCCTAAACCTTATCTTGAATTAGAGCGCATAGTCTCACGGATTATTCAAAATAATTATGAAGCCTGTGTGTTTCTAAGTGTAAATGCAGTAGACATCCTTATGAAAAATGCTGATAGCACTGGAAACATGTTAACCCTAATATCTAAACTACGTTCGATTAGAACTATTTGTATTGGTCCAAGAACCAAAGAAAAGCTCTCACACTACGGGATCGATTCTGTAATGGTGCCTGAAATGTTCAATACCCATGGATTGATTGAGTGTCTTTCCGAGTACAAGGGACAAATGCACAGAATCGTCATACCACGAAGTCAGCTCGGAGACAGTAAAATTGTGCTTTCCCTCTCAAATCTGGGATTTGCTGTGGACCAATTTCATCTTTATGATACAGTACCAATTCAACGATTGACAATGAATGGAAGTGGTTTTTTAATCTATTAAGAGAAAGGAGGGTAGATGCAGTTGGTTTTACAAGCCCTTCATCGGTAAGAGCCTTATTCCAGATCGTAGAAAGGGAAGTAAGTCGTGATGAATTGATCTACCTTAGGCATTTGAATGGTTTGGTCTCAATTGGACATAAGACAACCACATGAGCTAAAGAAACATACCTCGGGTCCAATCATTGAGGCAGTAGAACATACCCTTCACTGGCATAGTAGAAGCATCCAAATTAATCTGAGAAAAGCCGGAAGAACCATCTGTATCCATATATATCAGTGGCGGCTATTTGATTTGGATGCAGAGCCGGTCATCAATGGCTATCTATTCTCATCAGAAATTTGCTCTGAATTGTTTCATAATTTAACAAAATATATATAAGAAATAACGGCGTTATAAAATAATATGACTACTGAAAATCTGAATATGGATTATAGTAAGTATGACTTTAAGGATTCAATTGATCAGTACGTTTATTTAAGTAAGAAAGGGCTTGCTAGAGAAACTGTTGAAGAGATTAGTCGGCTAAAAGACGAACCAGAATGGATGAAACAATTTAGGCTGCGCTCCTACGATGTTTTCATGAGTAAGCCTATGCCTAATTGGGGCGGTAACCTGTCAAAAATTGACTTCCAGAATATTTTCTACTATGCGAAAGCGTCAGAAAAACAAGGCAAAAGTTGGGAAGATGTGCCAGAATCAGTGCGAAATACGTTCGAGAAGTTAGGAATCCCAGAAGCAGAAAGGAAGTTCTTGGCCGGGGTAGGTGCACAGTACCAATCAGAAGTGGTATATCACAACCTTCGCGAAGATCTAGCTAGTCAAGGGGTGATATTTGTGGATACTGATACTGCGGTAAAAATGCATCCAGATCTGCTAAGGAAGTATTTTGGGAAAATAATCCCCCCTGAAGACAACAAGTTTGCCGCCTTGAATAGTGCAGTCTGGTCAGGTGGTTCGTTCATCTACGTGCCACCAAATGTGAAAGTGGACCTTCCATTGCAGGCTTACTTTAGAATAAATGCAGAAAACATAGGTCAATTTGAAAGAACACTTATAGTCGCTGATGAGGGTGCAGAAGTTCATTATATCGAAGGATGTACTGCCCCTATTTATTCTACTGAATCATTGCATTCTGCTGTTGTGGAGTTAGTGGCAAAGAAGGGAGCAAAGATCCGATATACTACAATCCAAAATTGGAGTAAGGATGTCTATAATCTAGTAACAAAAAGGGCATATGCATATGAGAATGCCACAGTCGAATGGATAGACGGCAACCTAGGAAGTAAGCTTACGATGAAGTATCCAGGGGTATACATGTTAGGACGAAATGCTCATGCTGAGGTAGTATCGGTGGCTTTTGCTGGTGCAGGTCAACATCAGGATGCTGGGGCAAAAGCAGTACATTTGGCTTCCAATACTACCTCCCGAATTACAAGCAAATCTGTTAGTAAAGACTCAGGAAGAACAACATATAGAGGGCTATTGCATGTCGCAAAAGGTGCAAATGGGGTTAAATCTAATGTCAGATGTGATGCACTTCTCCTAGATGAAACTTCTAGAACAGACACTTATCCTTATGTAGAAGTAAATGAAGAGGATGCTACCATTTCCCATGAGGCAAGTGTAGGCAGAATAGGAGATGATCAAATATTCTACCTAATGAGCAGAGGATTTACGGAATCAGATGCCTTGTCTCTCATAGTTGGAGGATTCATGGAGCCATTCACAAAAGAGCTCCCGATGGAATATGCAGTAGAGCTGAACAGGTTAGTTAAGCTCGAAATGGAAGGGTCGGTAGGCTAATTTCAATTTCATGATTTGATATGTGATAGGGTGAAATAGTATTGCCGAGTCTATCATCTTTGAGCTTAGATGATATTCATTCTCTATCGTCACTCTATGACGAGCCTGAATGGATGAATCATTTGAGAGCGCAGAACTTCGCAAAATACCAGTCCCTTCCATCCGAAATTTCCCCCTTATATTCCAAGTATTCCGACGTTAATCGACTTTATCCTGATCGCATAGAGCTGCCCGATTGCCTCTAATTCATCGGAAGCAAGCGACTTTTTAGCGGATAGAATGAATGAACTAGGTAAAGATGTCGGGCTAATAAGGGTCGGATCTACAATAATCAAGCTCAATCTAAGTGAAATGGGATCAGGAGGAGATGCTGTAATCATTGAGGACCTTGCCAAAGCGGTCAAAAGTCACGAGGGAAAAATTAAGGACGTCCTACTGAAACATACAGGGGGGCACGACGAAGATAAGTTTTCGGCCCTTGAAGCGTCTGCCTTCAGCTCAGGGATTTTTGTTTACGTACCTAAGAACGTTGTTGTCGATAATCCTATTAGACTAGTTTGTGCGCTCAGTCAGGATAATTCATCTTCTATCAGTCGCAATCTGTTTATCGCCGATGAAGGCTCGAAATGCACTATCGTTCAGGAATTATATTCTCCTAGCACTACTGGGTCTTCAAGTGTACAGCAGGGAATTTTTGAATTAACTGAATGTCACGTTGGTAATGGGTCTAATTTGGAGATGATAACCCTTGAGGCTCTAGATTCAAACAATATATCATTTTTGAACAAGAAAGCATGGGTTGAACGGGATGCCAAGATGTCTTGGTACCATGGTCTATTTGGAGGTCAAACTTCTAGAAGTAAGGTAGACAGTAACATGAGGGGCACAGGGTCCTCTGCGGAGGATGTTGAAATCATATTCGGAAATTCTACTCAATCCTTCGATATTACTTCGAACCTGAACCACATAGGCAGTCATTCCCGTGGTCGAGTGTTGGTTAAATCTGTAATGCGCGACAAATCAAAATCCTTGTTTAAAGGTATGATAAAGATAGGAAAAGATGCTAAAGCATCAGAATCCTATCTTGCCGGGCATGCTATTTTATTGGATAAGGACGCAAAATCTGATGCAATACCAGGTCTGGAGATCGAGACTAATGAGGTGAAAGCGACTCATTCGGCTTCAGTTGCACAACTTGACGAGGCCCAAATATACTATCTAATGTGTAGAGGATTAGATAGAGATTCTGCAAAGCGTGAGATCGTGAATGGTTTCCTCGAACCGTTGTCAAGAAGGATGGGACCCACTATCAGGGCATGGATTAACTACCTGTTAGAAAATAAATGGTCTGGAAAACCTCTCATCCTTAAGGCCGGGGAAGCTCTGGAACAGATGTTAGAAGTAGAGAGGTCTAGATATAGGGAGTCACAGGATCTGTTCGAAAAGCACTATAAGTATCGGTAGAAATAACTGAAATAACACCTACTCAATAGCCCTTCAGCACCTCCTTCAGCTTAATTCTCAGATTCGTCATGCTGATCGGCTTAATTATAAAATCTTTCACATCTATGGAGGGGAGTACCTTGCTGAATTCTTCTTTATTTATCTCAAATGCTGTGATGAAGACGATTTTCATTGAGGGATTTTTCTCTTTAATCTTACGGTATAACTCAAATCCATTTATCCGCGGCATTCGAATATCAGTCAGTACAAGATCGTAATAGTCACGTGGATGGCTATCTAAAGCTTCTAGCGCGTTCCAGCCGTTAGTAAAAGTCTCCACCTTGAAAATATCTCCATCTTTTTTAGCTTCGTCTTCTCCGATTTCTCCTAGGTTTGAAGACCCTTCATTTTGTTGTACATCGGAAATGCTCGTATCACTTGATGCCCTCGTTTCTGAAGCTGAGGATGAGGAAATTGGAGACTCGAGATCGCGCTTAATTATTCTGAGAATGTCCTTTTCGTCATCAACAACCATAATTCTAGGAAGCAAGGTCCTATCAAGATTGTTGATCATCACTATTCCAGAAAATTACTAGTATTTAATTTTATCAAATAACCAGTTACATGACAGCCACTTTTTATACAGGGCTTCTCCAGTTGAATTATACGGTTCCTTTTTCAAGGCTTGTTTTCGCAAATTGCTAAATTAGTTGTGATCATAGTAGGGCGAAAGTCCACTCTCTGGAGGAGAAATCTACTATCTATCAAACTTGTAATTCGAGGTGGACTGACTATCAGAGAGGATCATATCCACCTTTGTAATTCGCGTGTGGCCTGTTTGTGCCCTGTGATCACTAACGTCTGCGTGAAAAATGAAATGTGAATCACATTCCTGGCATATCCAAATCATTTTCAGGTCTTCGGGATGCATATATATGTACAAAACTGCCCTTAATTGGATTTAAGAGATGAGTAACATATCTCTTAGCAATCTTATCCTCCATTAGCCCGTGCAAAAGGTTCATCATATTGCCTTAAAACAAAAATCACTTGAATATACTATCCGTATGCTATACTATGATTCAACATAAACATAATTTTTGTAAATCCACTATATGAGATGTATATACTAATTCAAGGGGAGTGTAAACTTGAATGTAGCCCCTCCAACCTCATTATTCTCTGCCCAGATGGTTCCACCATGGGCTTCGACTATCTTTTTTGATATAAATAGTCCAAGTCCTGTTCCGTTCTCCGAAGACGAAACAAATTTTGAGAATAATTTGGGCATAATTTGACTCTCTATCCCAGAACCTGTGTCATTGATCGTTATCTCTATTCCTTTTTTAATCCTAATCACGCTTACTGAGATTTTTCCTTCATCAGTGAATTTTACTGCGTTATCAATCAGATTTGTGATGACTTGCAGAATTTTAGCCTTGTCAGCAAAGATGTTGCAATGGAATGGTTCGTAGATGATTTCCAAGTTTTTTGAATTAGCAGACAATTGTCTTTCAGTCGTTTCTCTTATTGCCCTTTGAATAAGATGATCTAAGTCAAAGCTCTCCTTGTTGAGTTTGAGGGTCTTGCTTTCAATTCTGGTGACATCCAAGATATCTGAGGCAAGTCGATCTAGTCTTTTGGCATTGAGAATTATTGATCGAATTTGTTCTTCACCTACTAAGATTCGGCCCTGGTTTCCCTCAAATCTCTGGGAAAGAAATTCAGCCTCGCTTAGTATAGGAATTATGGGAGTTCTGAGCTCATGTGCTGCTATATCTATGAATTCCTTCTGCATTCTATCATGTGTTTGCAATTGCTCGTTTGTCCCAGCCAATAGTCGATTTGATTCGCCAAGAGAAACATTTGCCTTTTCTAATTCCTTAGTCCGTTCGCGGACTGCTTTTTCGAGTTTCTTATTCCATGATAGGATCAGAATCGCAACGCCTACAGCTATTAGCGCAATTACAATTATTATTTGGCTGCTCAAATTCTTTTGTTGTTCTATGACTTGTCCGACGTCGGTTGCCAAATTATGCGGTGAGCCTAAAAATAATGTCCATATGTGTTTTCCCTCTACATTAATAGGCTGGTACGATATGGTCGTTGTGGTCCCATTGAAGGTAATGTCTTCGGCCCCTGGATTCGATTCCAACGAGTGTGTTAGAATTCCAATATACTCAGATTTCACTTGATCAGGAACAGTTGCCTGAAAGTCTTCGGATTCATAGTTTTTTCCGACCAAAGATTGATTACGGGCGTAAAGTATAGTACCGTTCTTGTCCATTAAGCCTACATTGCTAATAAATTCAGGTGAAATTTCATTCTGCAAAAAAGCTCCAAGTGAATCCAGATTTACAACCGCAACCATGACACCATCAAATGATGTTTTGTTCTCTGTGTCGTTTGTGTCGTTGTTATTTGTAGAGATGATTGGATATGAAATGTATAATCTTGGAAGCATATCCGGTGAATCAATGGCGTTACTGTAATAAGGGACGTGGGTAGTTTGAGGAATCCTGTAGAACTCCTGGTCGCTCAAATCAAACCCACTGCGCCCCTGTAATTCGCTTGTGTTCTGGCTGCTCCAGGCGACAAGATTACCGTCTTTGTTCAACCAGTAGTACCCTTCAGTGAGATCAGAAGTAGAAGACTGTGTATTGTTAAGAAGTCTTAGACTAACATTCACATGTCCATCATGGATTGGTTGTGAATTTGCCAATGATCTCAAATTGCTTGTCACGGATTCAAGCGTGTGCAGAAGAATCTGAGAGAGATCATGTGCTTCGATTCGAGCATTAGATCTAACGTCTACGGAAGCAATTCTTGCAATTTCCTCTGCAGTGTATGTCGAATATCTAAATGTAACAATGGAGAGAGAAAGTCCTATAAGCGCAATAACGAGTAGAAGTACAATATTCTTTCTTGAAAAAATAATACCCGCCAATGGTTAGTACAAAGTTAAAATACATTTCGAGTAGATAAGTCATGCCAAAAAGTCATACCAAAGTGGGGGGAGAGGTGATCTGCCTTCTTAAGATGATATAATCGTCATAGCGCATATGAGTCTCCTGAATTTTTGAGAGTTTAAACTTTTATAGACATATATTTCTAATAGACATTCCACTATTGAATGTCCCTTCCAACGAAATGTTCACATCAGGAGAAATATTTCAGCTGTACACTCCCACCCACCTCCATAATTTCAGTTCAGGAAGGAAAAGATGAATATTTGGTGGGTGTATACTGTGGGACTCATAGCAGTGAGATTGAAATGAAGCTAACTTTAGTACTGCAGAGAGACAAAATTCCAGGAAGGCACTTGAAAACAGAAAAATTGAGATTTGTATCAACTGAATGTATACGTACGTGCGTTTCCGATCAGCATATTTCCAAACGATCTATAGAGCTTCGATGACAGCCACATGTTGGATGAGAGGGAAGACTCTTAGCTAACCGGAATATAGTATTTGGAAAAAATATTATTGGGCTTATAATGAACATCAGGGGTCTGGATAGGCGGATGGACCCCTTTGAAAAAGCTCTATTAGCATCGGTGTATGTAAGTACTATTGAGCCCACCGTCAATTATATTGACAGACTAAGGTCAAGAACTAACATACCAATAAGTATACTTAATGAAAAGGTAGAACACTTAATTTCCAATGGTTTGCTAGAGAAGGATAATAATTCACCAACACTGACCTTCTTAGGGAGGGACGCCATAAAAGTAGTATTAGTCGGCGGCGTTTTTGATGTAATTCATCCCGGCCATATCCATACTCTCAAGGCAGCAAAACAACAAGGGGATGTCTTGGTAGTTGTAGTAGCTCGGACATCTACAGTGGCCAAAATAAAGAAGGGGAGAAGGATTTACCATGGTGAGAATTTGAGAAAGGAACTGGTTTCATCCCTCTCATTTGTGGATCTAGCTATAATTGGGAGTAAAGTATCATTATACGATACGGTAGAGCGGGTATCACCGGATATTATAGCTTTAGGCTACGATCAGATTCACAGCGAGAAGGAGATCTCTGAGAACTGTAAGGATAGAAACTTGACAGTAAGGATCATTAGATTGAACACGCCGGTACCTGGTATTAAGAGTTCACAGATCAAGGATGAAATGGGGAATTCTATTTATGGTATTTAAGTGGCCTCGAGTTGAAGACCAGTTGTGTTCATAGTTACAAATACCTTGATAAAGTCTCCATTTTTGATTCTTAATGAATCCTTGATACAAACAGGTGCGATCACTTCCAGCATGCTATTATCGTAGTGAGTCCTCTCCAACACTATAACTGCAGCTTTATTTAGAGCCCCATCATTTAGGATGGCAGGGTAACACTTAACCCATCCATAGGATCTTGAAGAATCAGTAAATCCTCTAATGAATATTGAAGGATAATTGTCCATCATACTTCTCATCCGCATGGATGATTGATTGAGTAGCTTCAAGTTTAATGTTCCAGCGTAAGGTTCGTAGCCAAGTTTTTCATTAAATTGACTTCGATAGCCATTCAACGACATGTAGTATGCTCCCTCTCCCATGCCCGAGACAACCTTACCATCCAGTTGCAAGCCTGATCTGTCAAGGACTTCCACGGAACTCTTGATAGTCTCATGCAAATTAATTACTTCGTCAACTCCTCTGTCAGTAATCATTATCCTGAATTTCTGACCTGCTTTTGTTCGTTCTAGCAATCCTGCCTTCTCTAACTCTACAAGGTACTTCGAGGCGGATTGTTGGGACCTATTAATGATACTACCAAGTTCTGTAGTGGTGATCTCAATACACACTCCTCCTTTTCCGAACTTCATCAAATGTGCTAAAGTGAGGATGAGTTGCAGGTTAGGATGCATCTAATTGGGGATACCCAATTCTTCAAAAGTAAGTACCTTGACCGTAGATGGCTTCTTGCTCGCGGTGGTTCGATGACCCACAACGTATTCAATTCCTGCTCGATCTGCAACATCTATGAGCCTCTGAGTAACGATCCCGTCCAGAACAAGAAATTTTCCGCCTTCACTATCCCCTAGCTGCTTCACAATATCTGAAACAGGTACCTTCACAATGATCCTCATTGAATCGTCCAGTAGCACCGCTTCCAATGTCTCATTTATTTCAGAAAACACGTTTTGGACCTTTAAAACCATCTCTTGGTTATGTTCAGCTTGCAAAGTGTCCTCTCCCTCATGGTCGGCGATCCTGGTTGAACGCCCTCCATAGGCGTGAGGAACAGGTTCTGGTTCATCTCCGTGTTTTCGATAATCGTGTTTTGTATCATGCGACTGTTGGCTCGAAGTAGACCTGGGTTGGTGTGCGACAGCCGGATGACTGACGGCTTCACGTAAAATCTCTGCAATCTCGAGGGGGGTGCATTCCTCTACTTCTCTCCCGTTGGGAGCTCTGAGCACCTTATCTATCTTGACTAGACCATGCAGTTCTTTTAAAATAAGATCACCAGCCCTATCTCCGTCAAGAAACGCTACAACTCTTTTACCTTCAGTTAATTTAATTATACTTTCATCGACTTTTGCTCCCTCTATTGCAATAGCATTGTCGAAACCAGCTCTAAGTAGGTTTATGACATCTGCTCTTCCTTCAACCAAAATAATCCAATCAGAATCAAAAACGCCTGTACCGCAAGCCAGCTGTGCTTTCCCAAATGCCGTGAGCTTACCAGGTTTGCTTGCATCATATACGTCTTTGAGCATTTCTTCCCCCTCGCTAATAGTCTTGGTTGCCCATTCTTGGACTATCCTCTTTGCACGGTCTACGATAATCTTTTTCTTTATTGCTCGGATGTCATCTATCCCAACAAGGACGAACTTTGCCTGAAACGGACCCACCTTATCAATACTTTCAATTGCCGCGCAATCAACGCAGCAGTTGAGATATCAGTACTCATGGGTATGACAGCGTCTCCTTTTGCTATGTTGGATCTCGTATCAACATTTACTTCAATTCTTCCTACCTTTGACACTTTCTGTAATTCATTCAGGTTCATCTCCGGTCCTAGAAGGCCCTCTGTCTGCCCAAAAATGGCGCCTATTATATCCGCCTTCTCAACCAGTCCATCTACTTCGAATTTTAATTTAACGTGATATTTAACAATACCTGTATTAGGCAATCTCATAACCTCATTATTATTAAGTGAATGTAAGGTGAGCTGGCCAGAATATAAGTGCTTTGAAGGAGCAAACTCACCATATACGGTTCCCCAGCTTGTTTCCTCTGCGCGAGATACAACTAAAATGTCAAGAATAATTGGGCAAAAACTTTGATCCCAACAAGTTCTGGTAGGATCCTATGTCTTCAATGTGACGGACTTTTCCATTCGTGATTTCGCATAATTTCTTTTTGTAGGTTAGATTTACATTGCTACCTCTTTGCTGAAGGAGAGAGACTAGTCTGCTTGTCAAGTATTTTCCTGTTCGATCCATATCCAATAAAAGAATAATCTTTTTATCTCTAATTTGATGACTGTCGACAAAATTCAAAACCCCTTTGAATCTATTATATTCAGTAACAGTACCAACAAACCCCAACTTTGAGAGAGCTTCCGAATCACGCTTCCCTTCGACTACTATTATGGAACCATTTGCTGACTCATGGTTTAAAGTGCTAATAAATTCATTAATCCTCTCTAGGATAGCCAAATCGATATTTCTGTAAACCATGCTGTGAAAAAAAGCAATCGCCTTTAAAAGGATACGTTTGTTTGTGCCAAAGGCTCTGGTTCCGTTTTTTCTAGATCCCTCTCTTATGCGATAAAAATAGGATTATCCAAATAAGGGAGAATAGCATCATTGATTCTTGAGGGCAAATCATAATTGGTTTTCTCATCAATGGAAATGAATATCGCTGGTGCCGAGTGGTTCATAATAGCTTTTGTGTTCATTATCCTTTTCTTTGGTTCAAAAAACTTGCCTTCATTCTCAAGGATGATTGGTAAAGCCATGGCAGAATACCAAAAAGCAAAAGGTGGAATTGAAAGGGAAATGTCGTCGGCAAATCTCTCAACGATCGCCCCAAAAATTTCTCCCCTTTCCTCTGAGCGAGAAAAACTTGAAATAATTGCAAAGTCATTAGGGATTGATTACCAAAACCTGTCTGACGACTCTCTGCGTGATATGGTTTCTAGAAAGATGCAGGAAACCAGACTAACTGCAAACCAAGTGATGCTAAAGCCGACCTCGATCAAGCAATTCAACACTTAAATACACCAAATTTTTCTGATGATCTAATGTCAGAATCGCTTAATCCATTTGAAGTTGCTGTAAAACAGCTAGATGAGGCCGCAAAGCTGGCAAAACTTGACAAGGGAATGAGGGATATTCTCGCGAGCCCAAGTCGTGTCTTGACAGTAGCAGTTCCAGCACGGATGGACAATGGAGAAATAAGGGTTTATACTGGGTTTAGATCTCAACATAATTCTGCGCGAGGGCCTTACAAGGGTGGAATCCGATACCACCCTCAGGTTACCGTTGATGAGGTTAAGGCACTATCTATGTGGATGACTTGGAAGTGTGCTATTGCAAACATACCATATGGCGGTGGCAAGGGAGGCATAATTTGCAACCCGAAAGAGCTTTCAGAGAATGAACTTGAAAGGATTACAAGAAGATATGCCTACGCGATCGCAGATATAATCGGGCCTTTAACTGATATTCCTGCCCCCGATGTCTATACCGGGGGAAAGGAAATGGCATGGATAATGGATACTTATTCGGCTCTTAAGGGGAATTATTTGCAACCCGATGTAATTACTGGTAAGCCCCTTGCAATCGGTGGCTCCCTTGGACGTAATGAAGCCACTGGTCGAGGTGTCTCAATTACTGTTCGAGAAGCAGCAAAAAAGCTTGGCATCAATTTAAAAGGTGCTTCAGTTGCTATTCAAGGGTTCGGTAATGCTGGACAATTTGCTGCTAATCTCTTAGCCGAAATGGGAATGAAAGTAATTGCAGTGTCGGACTCTAAAGGTGCAATTCATAATCGGGATGGAATAAATGTCGATTCACTTCGCAGTCACAAATTGAAGAAAGGGTACAGTCACGGATTTCCAAAGTGCCAGTTCGATAGGTGATAGCGAAGCTTCTGGAACTTGAATGCACTGTGTTAGTTCCAGCCGCGTTAGAAAATCAGATTACACGATCCAACGCTGGAAAGGTGAAAGCAAAAATAGTTGCGGAAGCAGCAAATGGACCTACAACTCCAGATGCTGACGATATTCTGTTTGGTAACAATGTTTTGGTCATTCCAGATATTCTTGCCAACGGAGGTGGAGTAACAGTTTCTTATTTTGAATGGTTACAGAACCTGCGGAGAGAGTACTGGAGTGAGGAGGAAGTAAATTCTAGGCTGGATTCTAACATCTCATCTGCATTCAACGATGTATATAGCAGTCACAAAGAATTCAACGTGAATATGAGAAAGGCTAGCACGTTACTTGCAGTAAATAGGGTTGTGGAAGCGGTGAAAATTAGAGGGCTATGGCCGTAGCCCATTTGTAGTTTTTATCACTGGGTACTAAATGAATGCCCACAAGAGCAACTCTTGGTGACATTAGGATTGTTAATTTTAAATCCTGATCCCATCAGACTTTCTACATAATCAATATTGGCACCACTCAAATGTCTCTGGCTATAGGTGTCTACCAAGACCTTCACGCCGTTTTGCTCAATTACGCTGTCGTCATCATCAGGTTTTTCTTCGAAACCCATTCCATACGATAGACCAGAACATCCTCCACCTGATACATAAACACGCAAGTAGAGATTAGTATTACCTTCCTGTTTCATAAATTCAGCTACCTTCTCTGCCAGCCTTGTTCGTTATAGTTACGGCTTGACTCTGCTGTGCACTTTCCATGTTAAGAAGTACGTCAGAATAAATATAATAAGTTTTGCTTGAAAATAACGAACATTTTTTATATATGAATCAGTAGTTACTGGAATGCCATCGTTATACAATCATGAAGATCGCACAAGTTGCCATTTCGAAAGGCTTCCAGCAGCCGTGGACCAAGTTGAAACAAAGTCGTACACTGGGATATTTTTGCTTTCTATTGCCGCAGCTATTTTTCGAGTAAATGGACCTCCCATTGCACCCACCAAAATGGGTTTCTTTTTCAGCGCTTGAAACTCTGCGAGGACATCTACGATCGTCTCCTCTAAAGGATCGTCTTGAAACACGAACCAAGGCATTATGATATCCACATTCGGGTCATCCATAAAGGCCTGAATAGCGAATTTGTAGTCATCCGCAGTAGCTGAACCAGTCACATCTAAAGGGTTTCCAAGAACATATGTTGCAGGATAGTGCTGCTTGAACAAATTTATGGTCTCCTCAGAAAGAGTGGCTAGCTTTAGTCCGAGATCTTCAAATCTGTCGATAGCCGCTATAATTGGCCCTGCCCCATTAGTAACCATGGCAACTTTGTTGCCACGTGGCACAGGCTGCCAAGCCAATGCCTTAAGTGATCCGGTAAGTTCCTCGTAACTATCTACAGAAACTATGCCAGATTGTTGGAATGCGCCCTTAACGACTCCGAAGGAACCTCCCAATGAACCTGTATGGGACGCGGCCTGAACTGCTCCCCTTGCCGTCCGGCCATTCTTGAAGACTACCACAGGTTTTTTGTATTCAGAAATCACTCTCTTTGCAGTATCTACAAATTTTCTGCCGTCTCCTAACCCTTCGACATATAAACCGATTACATCAGTATTGGGATCTTGTGCTAAGTACCATATCATATCTGCTTCATCCACATCGGATCGGTTACCGTAAGAAATCATCTTGCTTGTTCCGAATGTATCTGAAGTCTCCATAAAGGCAATTCCAACCGTTCCACTTTGAGAAAGGAACGACACTTTTCCATTCTTGGGACGTACCATTCTCGCATGCCCTTGAAAAGCACAGTCTAAACGATTCTCGCCGTTAAACACCCCAATACAGTTAGGGCCTATGATCCTTATACCAAGGTCCTGAGAAAGTTGCTTTATTTCCTGTTCTATATCGGCCCTTTCTCCTCCAAGTTCTTTCCCCCCGCCTGAGATAATGACCATGTTGTGAATTCCCTTAGTTCCACAGGTCTGTAACAAGGCTGGAACAAACTTTAGATCAACCGTAACTATAACGAGGTCGATTGACTCCTGGATCTCATCCAAGCCCTTGTAAGCCTTTAAACCCATTATTTCGGGATACCCCTTGGCGTTTACGGGAAAGATCTTACCCTTGTACTCATGTTTTGAAAGACTCTCAAGAACCGAGTTTCCAATTTTCCCTGCTTCAGGAGACGCTCCAATCAAAGCGATGGATTTGGCGTTAAAGAAAACATCCATGTAGCTGGAATTTGGCTGAGCGTTGGATATTATACTGTTATCCGGTTTTTCTCTGAGTAGAATTTTTGCGTCTACAATATAGTAATTGTCTGGATACACAGTCATTGGGTTAAAATCTACGCTTTCAAAGTAAGGAGCCATGTCAACTCCTAAGCTACCAATCTTTACGAGAGACTCTGCCACCATCTCCAGATTGACTGGTCGACTGCCTCTAAACCCATGTAATATTTGTTTTCCTTTAAGTTCCTCCAACATCTCCAGAGCATCTTGTTTGTCAATCGGCAGGACCCTAAAACTTACATCCTTAAATAACTCTGTATACACACCGCCCAGTCCACACATAATTACTGGACCAAACTGAGGGTCGTTTTGTAACCCTACTATTAACTCCACACCTGGAGGCACCATCTTTTCAAGTAAGATCCCTTGTATCTCGAAGTCCTTTCTTAGTCTGTCGTACATGTCATTAAAGGCGTTCACCACCTCACCTTCAGAAGCAAGCCCTGTTTTTACGCCCATGACTTCTGTCTTGTGTAGTATCATAGGGGAAACAACCTTCGCCACCAGAGGGAATCCAATGGTCGCACTTTCCTTGGCAGCCTGCTGGGCATTGTTTACCAAAACATAAGGGGGTACCTGAAGACCGTACTCGGATAAGATCTGCTTTGCCAGATCCTCAGTGACTACCTTGTGCGGACTGGATATGACCTCTGAAAGAACTCTTTGAACTCCTTTCTTGTCGCTCATGAGATAAAGTGGGAAACTTTGTGGCTTCTAATTAACTTTACTTGGACAAGCAAGACTCGATTGAATAGATCTACAGAGAGCCAATTCCAAATAAATAACTGGCATTCAATGATAACTCATGATCCTGGCCCCTAGAGACAAATATTAGAGTTACTTTATTGCAGCTATAATTACTGCTCCTCCTAACATATGCTTAGTAAACTGGACCTCTGAAAACTCCCTCTCTAGCATCCTCTTAAGTTCTGAATTTTTTGGCCATCGTTTGTAAGTTCCATATAATGCCCTGAACCCTAGCCCTTTACTGCCCGCTACCGCGAACGCCAGAAAACCCAAAACATATTTCAGATATATACTAACGAAAGCATTCAAGAAGACCTGATCCGGCTTACCAAGGTCTACAATCAGTAGTCTTCCATTAGGCTTCAGAATGCGGTGAAATTCTGCTATCGCATCTTTAAGATGAATGGCATCCCTCAATGAATATCCACATAATACTACATCAAAGATATTGTTTCTGAAGGGCAAATATTCAAAAATGCCAGAGGATAATTCAATACTTAAATCAGATTCCTCTCCAATTGATCTCCCAACCCGAAGCATTTCTATAATTGGGTCATACAGAATCACCTCTAGATCGCCATTCATTTCAATCCTGGCTAACTTAGACATATTACCAAAACCAGAACCCGCGTCCAATATCCTATCTCCGAATTTTAGCTGTCTATTCAAACACATTCTCCTATAGTCGGCGTCCTTGCCAAGAGAAATCACTCTATTCACTCTGTTGTAAATGGGAATGATACTCCTTAGTGTTGAGATTATCTCAGGCCAGTATGTTTTGCCTAGACCGGACATCGTAATCTCCAATCAGTGCATGAAGAATATTATATCTTTCTCAGAAAGTAAACATAGATCGATTCGAGGTTACTACTGCTCGACAATTTCAAGGTGCACAGCTTCAGATTCCAGCAACGACAAACCGCCCACTGATTCTAGAAAAGCATAGCCAGCAGAACCCACCAAATGTTGATTAATGACATGTCAGAATATAGATCTGTGCCAGTTACTGCTAACGAATATGTCTGTGGAGATTGTGGATCTCAGTTGCTCCATGAGAACCCAAATACCCTTCAGAGCATGATAGAAGTACATACTCAGTTGTGCCCAGTGAAAAGACAAAAGACTTTGCCGGGTCAAATGGTATCGTCAAAACCTTCTCCTCCTAACAAGGCTTTAGCACAGCAACCAGCTTCAGCGTCAGTTGCTGCCTCCTCAACCCCAGGTAACCCAAACCCCCGACATGAAAGTTCCGGCATCGGGAGGCGGAGCAACAACTATATCTTTAACGGGTAGCGGAACAAGCTATTCCAAAGTTGAAGGTCCAATTGACGCTGATTTTAAATCAAAGCGTAGTGTTGTTGGAACATTCCAAGGTATAAAGGTCTGGGGTGAAGTGGATCCTCCTGGACAATTAGGTATCTGGGGCTCAGAAGTTACAGTAGATTATGATATCTGTGTTGCAGATGGAGCTTGTATCGAAGCGTGCCCTGTAAATGTCTATGAATGGCTTGATACTCCTGGACATCCTGCCTCTGAAAAGAAACCATTTATGATTAGAGAAAAGGATTGTATATTCTGTATGGCATGCGAGAATGTCTGTCCTCCTCAGTGTGTAAAGATATTCAATAAAGGTTAACGGTGAAAATTAATGATTGAGTTCACTTCATGTGCTACCTGCTGTTAGTTAGAGATGAGTTCAATAATCTTAGGCTCAGTATTCTAAATACTCGCTAGATCTTGGAAGTGACAACAGAACAATTTGATCTAGTAGCCACAGGAGGTACATTCGATGAAATCCATGCTGGGCACCGGGAGTTGCTAATTCGGGCTTTCAAATTAGGAAGATACGTTCTGATAGGGGTCACAAGCGATAATTTCGCGGAAGCAAAGAAAGGCAAGAATAGACTGAGGCACAGGTTCGAAACTAGGGTAGAACGATTAGTCCAATTCATTCATCATGAGTTTGGAAATGTCAAATTCGAAATCAAAGAGCTAAATGATGATTTTGGACCTACCGGCCTGGACAGAAATCTTCAAGCTCTTGTAGTGAGTGAAGAAACCGAACCGAAGGGACATGAAATTAATAGGATTCGGTTAAGTAAAGGATTCGATCCATTGGTAATCGTTATTGTCACAATGCTAAAGGCAGAAGACGGTCGACCACTCTCATCATCTCGAATTCGTTTAGGCGAAATTGACAGAAATGGGAGAGTCTTGAGGAAGTAGAGTTGATTATAGTAATATTTGATCGTAGGACCGAACATTTTCTGCCATCATGAATCTTATTCATTTATCTAAAGAATTGCGGCCGGTTTTAGAATGGGGAGTTGCACCCACCATGCTAACAAGATGAGTTTAAAGTAGGCAGCTTGCCGGGAAGACAATAAGGTGAATAATTTATCCTATATCTATGAGAACAGTGTTTCTATGAGCACGAATTGAAAGAGGCTTTCTCCCCTCAAAAAGTATCATGGTTGCAGTCTTTTGAAGCCTTTCAGCGGATTCTTTGTCCGACATCATTATGCTATGCGAACTATTATCATCTAAAACTAAAATCAACTCTTTCTCGCTCACAATAGTTATATGTTTGAGCATATGCTGTTCTCTATTTGGGGATAATATCCACATCAGTTTCTCAGCTTCGTACTCATCCTCACAATCGATATCCTCTGTGTACCTCGTATATCTACTCAAAGGGGTTTTCCTCATAAAGGAAGGAATGGACTTGATTACTTGCTTGATCCCTCCGTTTAGTAAACTCTGACATGAATGACTTTGTCTGAATGGCGAGATCGGATTTACATTCTCCACATAGTAAATTACCGGTTCTACATTTTAGAGATCTTTCAAACGAATCCTTTCCATCATCAAAGAAATGGCCCAGGTACCAGAATACTGGACATGAATCCGGATCTCCCCCTAGTATCCTTTGTAAAGCAACTGACGGTTGCCCCCCTGTGTATGCTCCTGAAATCTTCCTTTCAATCGTTTCTGGGTCGTCAGTTGTAAAAATAGCGCCAGAAGGTTTTGAAGATGACATCTTACCATTCATTTCTAGACTCGGTACAAACTTACTATGGACTTGTGCCGGTTTATAGTATCCCATTTTCTCTGCGATATCTCTTGTAATCCTCCAGTATGGATCTTGATCAATTGCAGCGGGGATCAGCACGCGAGTAGGCTTCTTTTCGATCAAGGATGGCAAAAAGCAAGGGGCAGCCTGAATAGCGGGAAACCCTATCATTCCTATATTAGACGATGGTTTAAACCCAAATACTGCCTTTGCAGTGGAAAAGGTTAACCTTTTTGAGATCTCTAGATAAAGAGGATATAAAGTTTGTATATTTTTTGTATCAATTACAATTCGAGTCAGCTTGGGGTCAAATCCCATAGCTATAACATCAAGGATATTGTCATACGCGTACTTCTCCACCTCCTTCATGCCGAGGTGCTGACTATAAAGAAATTTTTCATCATCGGTAATCTGAAACAACAGTCTAGATCCAAATGTGTCTTGAAGATATTTTGTGAAAAACCACGGCATCAAGTGACCCATATGAACATGACCGGAAGGGCCCCTGCCGGTGTAAAGGTAAAAGTTTTCCCCATTTTTGTACGCGTCTAGCACTACTTCGAAATCTCTGTGAGAAAAGAAGAAGCCACGTGATAGGAGAGGATGAACGTTTCCTGAAAACTTTTGCAATTTCTCGATAATTTCAGGAGTAATTAACTGGGTACCAAAATCTTGGACAATTTTATTGTAGTCAACAACTCCGTCAACCTGCCAAGGCGTCACACTGTAACCTCCTTCTAGCTTGCTTGCCTCATTCCCTACTGTTTCCTCGATTTCCTCATCACGTACACCCATTCGAATTATTTCACGACCATAATCTGATTAAACGTTTAAAAAGTGTTCTTCGCTCAGATGATCAAAAACAAGTTATGACTTATAAAGTAAGTGCATTACATCCCATCGAGAAAAAGATTCTCCACCTCCTGGCTAAGGAAGGCTCCCTTACGGTTGAAGCGTTGTCTGAGAAGTGCGAGTTGACTGTCGACCAGGTTAGGAGAGGAGTGGAACGGCTAAAATTCAAGGAGCTCATAGTGATCACTCAAAATTCGTCTATCTTCTTTGAGTTAGATTACCGCGGGAAATCCGCCCTACTCAATGGGTTACCAGAGAGAAGGCTAGTCAGTGCTATTCAGTTAGAACCTGATAAAGGGATTGCAATGCTTGCAAAGACACAGGCGTTTGAGAGGGATGAGCTGGGAGCGGCCATTCGGATCGCGAGGGATCAAAACCATTGGTTGATTCCGGCCGCTGGCGATACAAACAGAGCTAATCTAAGGATTAGTCAGTCAATATCAGAAGCCTCGCCAGAAGAACAAGTTATAAAACGATTCAGAAACGTAGAGCGTATCTCTGAAAATGAACTAACTGACCTTGAGAAGAAGGGTGTGGAGCTCCTCCTAAGGAGACCAAATTATATAAAAAAAATTCAACGACAAACTGTTATTGTATCATTAACAACAATTGGAAGGTCGACGAGTGCGGAGGTCGCTGTGCCTAAATTCCCCAAGACAGAGTTCGTTAAATCAGAGACTAGAGGCGAAGATCGACCTGAAAGCCTTGCAATAGACCTCGAAGCTGCAGTGAAAGTTGCGTTCCCGGGCAAAACGCACCCATTGACAGATTTAATTGCAGAGATTAAAGAGATTTTCGTGAGCTTGGGATTCACCGAGATAGAGGGTGACATCATCCAGACTTCCTTTTGGAACTTTGACGCATTGTTTACGCTTCAGGACCATCCTGCCAGAGAAATGCATGACACATACTATCTTTCTGGGCTCAGGAATGTAGAGGAAATTGCGAGCAAAGAGCAGATCGCAAATGTTTCTAAAATACATAACAAAAATTCACTTAATGTCTGGGATATCCAAGAGTCCAACCGTCTAGTCCTCCGTACCCATACAACTCCGGTCACACTGAAATATCTAGCAGATAGCCAACCTGATGAGGCAAAGCTTTTCTCGGTGGGGTCTGTTTTTCGAAATGAAAAAATAACAAAGGGCCACCTCTCTGAATTCTTTCAAATTGAAGGAGTAGTCACCAAACCTGACGCCTCAGTTAGGGATCTAATGGGATTACAAACGGAATTCTATCGCAAATTAGGAATCCAAAAAGTAAAGTTTTGGCCTACTTTTTTTCCTTATACTGAACCATCTTTACAATCAATGGTATATGTCAAAAAAGCCGACAAATGGTTGGAACTCTTTGGAATGGGAATATTTAGGGATGAAGTCACCCGTCCAATGAAAATCAGAAATCCAGTTCTAGCTTGGGGAGGGGGGCTCGAGCGTTTGGCAATGTTACGTCTTGACTTAGATGACATAAGAACGCTTTACAGCAACAAGATCGAGTGGTTAAGGAGCGTTCCCAAATGCCAGTTGTAGAAGTTCCACTAACGATCCTAACCAAATCATTCCCCCTGAACTCCCTTGAAGATATCGTCGCCTCTCTTCCTTTCATAGGCCTGGATATAGAAGGTAGGGATGATAAACTCATCAAATTAGAATATAATCCTAATCGACCAGACTTTTCATCCTATATCGGAATCGTGCGAGCGCTTAAGGGGTATCTTGGATTAGAAACGGGACTTCCAAAATATAGATTAAGAAATGACAAGAAATTTCGGATAAAGATTAGCGGTTCGGTAAAATCAATCAGACCCTACATTAGGGCCTTGGTGGGCAAGGAAATAGAATTAGATAAGGACCTTATCAAGATGCTAATAGATATGCAAGAAGATTTGCATACGGGAATAGGTAACAAGAGAAAGGTTGCATCTATAGGTCTGCATAATCTTGATAAGATTAGGTTTCCTTTAAGTTACTTAGCGTCCGATTCCGAAACTTCATTTGTACCTCTGGATTCCAGCCATGCCCTTTCACTCAACGCGATCTTGAGCACAACGGAGGTGGGAAAAAAGTATTCGTATTTGCTTGGGAATACAAACAAGTTCCCTATCCTGGTGGATGTCGAAAAGCAAGTTGTATCATTCCCCCCCATAGTGAATTCAAAAAATACCAGATTGGACGATCGATCAAAAGGGATATTTGTTGAAATCACTGCAATCGACCCAAAAATGGCCGATCTAATTTCAGCTATATATGCCGAACATTGTACGACATGAAATTCAAGGTTTATCACGTTACATTAAGTGAAACCAGAGGACCTTCGACTAAATCCCCTGATATGAGTCTCTCGTCGGTATCAGCCAGCGTTACAGAGATAAATAAATATCTGGGAACGAATTTTCCTCGAAAGGAGATTGTTAGAGCTGCAGCTCGTAGCCGGTTAGGCACTATAAATTCAGCACATGGGAGGTTAACGTGTATTGTACCTAGATACAGAAATGACGTTAGGCAGACCAGGGACTTGATAGAGGAGGTGATGATCGGACTTGGAATCTCAAAACTTTCACCGACGTTACCAATTGTTAATGTAACTGGAAATAGGAACACCTATTCAGTTCTTATCGATAAAATCAAAGAGGTTTTGGTTGGGCTTGGGCTTTTGGAGCTTAGAAACTTCGCTATAGTTTCGAGATCTCTGCAGTTTGATTCCATGGGTCTGAAGCCTGAAGAATCGTCAATTTTTGAGATTGAAAATTCCCAGGTTTCTGGACATGATATCTTGCGCAATTCTCTCCTTCCTTCGCTTATGGATAATTTTGGACACAATATCCATACCTCATATCCTCAGAATATCTTTGAGATTGACAAGGTGTTTACAAAAAGAGAACCTGAAACTGAAAAATGGCACCTCTGTGCTGCGCTTGCTTATAATAATGCTGACTACACCAGTATCAAATCAATATTGCAGACCTTTTTGAAAGTTGCCTTTGGTAAAAATGTAGTAACTACCCCAAGCTCATATGCGGTGGAATACACCACTGGTCGTGCCGCAAAGATAATGGTGGAAGGGAACGAAGTGGGTAAAATTGGTGAAATTAGCGACTCCGTCAGGCAGAGTCATAGGATACGCGTACCTGTGGCAGCTTTTGAAATAGACCTTTCTTCTTTTCTCAATTCGTTTCAAAGATTAATGTGAGAAGACCGTTAACAATGAGAACAACGAGTATGATTGAGTGAGTACCTCATAGTCAATTGATAGATGGTTTAAATCTTGTTGCAAAATCAAAGATCTGAAAGGATTACTGCACTTGCGCAAATTTTAGTCGCCTAGTTTTTTCACATCTGCGTTCAAAATCATGGGAATTTTCAACCAACTTGGTTGATTGAGTCTGTAATCTGACAAAGGTAAGAAATGGTATTGTGGCCACCTATTAAACCGTGGAAGCTGCTGAATACTTACTTCACGATCATATGACTATATGTGTAATCATAGATGATAGGTCTAGCCTTGATCTTGGACTTTTGAAATATTATGTTATGCAGAATAATGTGACTCGTCGGTTAGACATTAGTATTATTCAAATATATACGTCTAGAATCTCCCTTGTTATCCCCGTTAGAGAGTACGCTAGGAGGGAATACACATGAGTGTAACAGGCTACCAATGAATAGTAGTGGGTCAGAGGCGGGGGACATTTTGTTAATTCTTAGATTTACCTAAATTCATCGACAACATTTTTAATAATGGATTTTGCTTCAGAAGAAATGTCATACTCAGCTGAGGACCTTGGACGGTTCTAAAAGCAAGAGTCTTCTGAAATTTGGTTCGCTTGCTGCCCTAAGAAGAATGTCGCTAACTATTTTTGTATCCCCGTCTCTAATTTCCAACCAGGATCCTGCTATGTATGGTATCTTAATTTGTAGTTTTCTACCTACACTTTACCACAAGAACATTATTATTGTGAAAATTTGATTCCGGATACTTATTGCGACTCGTTGACCGGTTTAAATGGTCGAATAAAGGCACAAGTAGAATCCAACCACCAGAAAAGACCCTTCTCGCAGTCGAGTCAATCGCGGCCAAGATTGGAGTGACACGTATCGGCAACATTACCTATCTTGACAGACTCGGCATTCCTAATTATTCAGTTGTTCTGCCCGGTACAGAGGATTATATTTGGGTCTATAGCGGAAAGGGTTTTACCATGAAACAGGCCAGGACAAGCGGGCTTATGGAAGCTGTAGAGCGATATTCCTCTCTGCCCAGCAGCTACGAACGTCCATTCATCAGAGAATCATATTTCGAGCTATCAAAAAGGTATAACGTACTAAGTCCAGATGATATCTGTGAACCACTTTCGGTTCAGTATAAGAATGATATGATAATGGATTATGTTCAGGGCTTTGATCTAGTTTCTCATGAGCAAATTCTCGTACCCGCCGCTTTGGCCTTGTTTAGGTACGCTCAGGGCGGGAGGGCTGTCAATCCGTTCTCATTCTCCCACACAAACGGACTGGCATCAGGAAATGTTTTGGAGGAAGCGATATGTCACGCTTTGTGCGAAGTCGTTGAGCGAGATGCATCAAGTTTGGCTGACTTACGGTCGAGCGCCTTTCCATTTCATCTTATAAAGATCCTCACGAACAAGTTTAAAGAGAGCGGGTACGAAATAAATGAAATCCTTTCGCATGATATGGTTGATGAACCAAATTTGTTTCCAATGCTCGATCTAGAGGGCGCTATCTATGAACCGGTAAGAAATTTAGTGAATAGATTTAAGTCTGCGAATATTTCCTTGATGGTCAAAGAGATTACCAGTGATGTGGGAATACCAACATTCAATGCTGCAAGCGTTGAATGGCTGACTCAGAATTACGGTTACCTTGCTGAAGGAACGGGAACACATCCGGATGCCAGGATTGCACTGGTAAGGGCAATCACAGAACTTGCACAGACTCGAGCGGCCAACATTCAAGGTGCTCGAGACGACCTTCGCAAAATTAATTATATGGGCGAAAATTCAGAGGACAAGAGATCGTGGCAATTCATGAATTCTGATCGAAAGGTTCGTCTCTCCGAGATTAAGAGCTACTATAATGAAAACATACTAGATGATATAAAGTTAATCCTTAATCATCTTAAAGCGGTGGGACTAACTAGAGCAATTATGGTAGATTTAACAATCCCGTGGATAGGAATTCCGGTAGTACGGGCCATCGTACCTGGTTTGGAAACATTCAAGTTCACAAAATCAGTTATAGGTCAAAGGGCCAGGAATTATTTCAAGATATGAAAAACGTAGTTATTTTTGTTGGTCCTAGTTTAGATACAGAAAAGGCACGAAGGGTTTTGGAAGCCGACTATAGACCTCCTGCGAAGAAAGGGGATTTGATCAGATTGAATATGTCACTAGATGATAATGAGACTGTGGTCGGCTTAATTGATGGATATTTCTTACTTGACTACCCGCCTACACCTATTGAAGTTTATCAGTTGGTTGTAAGACACAATACTATAGTAATAGGTTCATCAAGCATAGGGGCTCTGCGAGCCGTTGAATTAGAAAAATTCGGGATGATTGGCGTGGGAAAAATATTTCAATTATTCAAGCATGGTAGACTAGACGCGGACGACGAAGTAGCAGTAACCTTTTCTCCCGATTTGTACCACCTTCAATCTGAAGCAATGATAGATATTCGGTATAACTTATACCTATCACTAAAGAAAGGGCTTATCGATAGTGAAACCAAAAACGCTCTCGCTAAGGTCTCCAAGGATATCTATTTTCCATTTCGTACATACCAAAATATCATTGAAGAAACCATCAGGCAATATCCTCAGTTGGATGATAAAGCAAGGCGTTTCGAAGCCTATATCCTTAGAAATAGAAAGAGTCTAAAAGAGAGGGATGCTTTGAAACTTATTAAGTATATCAGGGATATGATTTAGAAATGTTCAAAAGACGGCATGAATATGATTCTTTCAATTTGATGCAAGTCATAACTCCCAGCTCTATCCACATGCAGGTTACAGGTAAGTATATGAATCTGATCTATTTGCATTATAGAATTCTAAAGATAGGACAAAAGGAAAACATTCGAAGCTCAGTTGAATTGGTATAATTTTTGAATTCATGCACACTGCGAATTTATTCGAAAGAAGTTAGTCTATGATCAAAACTCGAGATATTGGTAAATATGCAGACCATTGAATCGATAGCTCTTTGTGTATTATGTGTTATCATGTTCGGCGTCCTGCTCACTTGGGTGTGGTTGATAGTACATTGCTTGAGATCATTGAAATATTCGCCGAAACTTGAAGACATAACAAAATCAAATCTTGATCTTGTACCTCGAGTCAGCGTTATTGTACCTGCATTGAATGAAGAGAAATACATAGGCAGGTGCCTACAAAGCCTTCTCGCTCAGGATTATCACAATCTTGAGATAATATCAATAGATGACGGCTCGACAGATAGTACACTAATGACCATGAAGTCAGTAGCATCATTAGACCAAAGAATTCGTGTATTCGAGGCTGGGGAGAGGCCAAGTGGCTGGGTGGGGAAAAATTGGGCCTGCTTTATTGGCTATAATAATTCGACGGGAAATATTCTTATCTTTACGGATGCAGATACTGTTCACTCAGAACAGACTGTTACCCTAGCGGTGAACCATATTCTGCAAGAGAACCTATCCGCGATTACGGCAATTCCAAAGCTGATGTCTGATGATTTTCTAACTAGCGTCACATTACCTCTGCTCTCAGTCTTCTTACAAACCAAGTTTTCTCCTCTGAAAGTAAATGATTCTGCAAACAAGTTGGGGTATTTTTTTGGAAGTTTCTTTGCTATTGTGCGAGGCCACTATGAATCCATTGGGACTCACAGGGAAGTGCGCTCGGAAATAGTTGAAGATGGTGCAATTGGGTCACTCGTAAAAAAAAGAGGAATAAGGATGAGAATGTTTAGAGGAGAAAACTGCGTTGATGCTTTGTGGGCGAGGGACCGACGAGGATTATGGAATGGTCTTTTGCGACTCTTGGTTCCTATGCACAGAGAACAAGGTAAGAAGACAGTTCCGATGGTGATTGCAATTGCCTTCCTAATGTTATTTCCGTTCATCGCCCTACCCGGAGCAATCTATTTTGCATACCGGGTAGAAACCAGTTTACTAGGCATATTTCTTGCATGCTCTGCGCTGGTTACTTTGTGCATCATGATAATAACAACTGTGCTCATCCTGTCTCAATCGATTAAAACCAGTAAAAAATTAGCCCTAGGGTCGGCGATAGGGGCAACTGTCATAACATTGTCCTTTTTTATTTCCCTGATTAGAGCCCATAAGCATCAGTCATTTGCTTGGAAAGGAAGAACATACGTGTAAAACGGAGGTAAGAATAGTGTTTATTAGTCAAGGTGTAACAGATAACGATGCATTGATGCGATGTGATAGCGATCTGGGGCATGTATCCAGGATATTGGATGAAGTAAAGCATTCTTCTTGTCGTATTAGTGGCGAGCAGGCTCTTTCGTTATTCTACGATGCTAGGTTAGAACAGCTAATTGATTGTTCTTCATATTTGCGCAATAAATTTAAACCCTCAATCTTGACCTATTCTAGAAAGGTCTTTGTAAATCTCGTAAATTTGTGTCGCGATAAATGTACTTACTGCACCTACAAAAAAGAACCTGGAGACACAACGATTTCAATGCTCGACCCCGAAAAAGTTCTGGCTATAGTGGAGGTTGCAAAACGACTGAAATGTACTGAGGCATTAATCGTTACAGGGGAAAGACCTGAAGTTCGATACCAAGAGGTACGAGATTGGCTTCAAAGAATGGGGTTCTCTACCTTGTCTGAGTATATCGGTGAAATATGTGAAATGATTATCAAGAAAACAGGATTACTGCCTCACACGAATGCTGGGAGCCTCTCCAAACAAGAATTACTCGCTTTGAGAGAAAGCAATGCTAGCATGGGATTGATGTTAGAAACTTCAAGTATTAGACTATCAAGTCGAGGAATGCCTCACGAGAGGGCACCAAGCAAACATCCTAAGACAAGATTAAAATCCCTGAGTACATGTGGTGAGCTAAATATCCCAACAACGACGGGACTACTGATAGGAATTGGGGAGACGCCTGAGGAAATCGTAGAATCGTTGCTTCTTATTAAATCGTTACATGCGTCTTTTGGACACATACAGGAGGTAATTATGCAAAACTTTTCACCGAAGGATGGAACACCAATGTCTGATCATCCAGGTCCGTCTAAGGAATATTTCATGAGAGCAGTAGCGATAGCCAGGATTTTGATGCCCAATATGAACATTCAAGTACCGCCAAATCTTAACGAATCTCTAGAAGACTATATTGGAGTGGGCATTAATGACTGGGGTGGAATATCGCCTGTTACCATTGATTACGTCAATCCAGAACACCCTTGGCCCCCTATAGAACACGTAAATTGGGTGTCATCGGGAAAAGGATTTCAACTAAAGGCCAGATTACCTGTATATCCAGAATTTTTGAATAATGGTCGGTCTTATATATCTCACCATGTTCGTTCTTCAATTGAAGCACTCTCAGACGACGAGGGTTTAGTAAAGGAGTCTTACCTGATTTGAATATAGAAAGCCTCCTCAAGACGGTTGATCCTCTTATTTCCGAGGCGTTGAATTTAGCAATTGATGAGAAGGAAATATCTGTTGACCAAGCGGTAGGGTTGTTCGAAACTAGTGGGATCGAAATGAACCTATTGACCTCTGTTGGAGACGAGTTGCGAAGAAGAGCATGTGGAAACGTTGTAACGTATGTCATCAACAGAAACGTGAACTTCACTAATGTATGTGTAAAGCGGTGTGGTTTTTGCGCATTTAGCCGTGATTTCAGACAGGAAGAGGGTTATTTCTTGCCTATCAAGGAAGTTGTTCGACGAGCTGTAGAAGCCCATCGGTTGGGTGCCACTGAGATTTGCATCCAGGCAGGTCTAGCCCCAAATATGGAGGGTTCCCTATATCCAGATATATGTAAAGCGATTAAACGTGAATTACCGGATATCCACATTCATGGGTTTTCCCCTGAAGAAGTATTATACGGAGCCAGAATGAGTAACAATAGTGTTAGAGATTTCTTATCATGGCTCAAAGAATCAGGTGTAGGAAGTCTGCCTGGAACATCAGCAGAGATACTGGATCAAGAAGTTAGAGACCAAATATCTCCAGGTCGGATATCTGTTAATGATTGGATTAATGTCATAAAGACAGCCCATAGTTTAGACATTCCTACTACCTCAACTATCATGTACGGACATATCGAGTCCAATTTCCACAAGGCCAACCATATCGACATACTCCGTAAGATCCAGAAGGAAACTGGTGGCTTTACAGAGTTCGTCCCTCTTAGCTTCGTATATCAGGAAGCCCCTATGCACAGCCGTAGTAATTTGAAGAACATGCGTGAGGCAGGAGCCGGGGCAACAGATATTGTAAAAATGTACTCCGTTTCTAGGTTGATGCTTAATAACTATATGAAGAATATACAAGTGTCGTGGGTAAAAGAAGGTGCGAAAATGTCTCAATTTCTTTTATGCGCTGGGGCAAACGATTTTGGTGGTACACTTATCAATGAAAGTATCTCCACGTCAGCTGGTTCAGTTCATGGTCAAATCATGAGACCTCGGGAGATAAGAACCCAAATCAAGGGATTAGGCCGGATCCCTGCTCAGCGCAATACATTGTATGGCATATTACAGATAAATTCGGGAGCCGAAGAGAATTGCCAGACCGAGCTTGATCAAGTAAACGCCAATGATTTTGGATCCTATAGAGAGCTATTAAGCTTGACAAGTATAGGTACAAACATTCCTTACGGCATCACAATTAGGTAAGGCTTGCTTTTTCCATAATCAGCATTGTCAGAGTAGATTTAACTCCATTCATCCTTCTGATTTTCAAGCTAATAAAGTCCTTTAAACCTTCCATTGAATCCGCCTCTACCTTTAGCATGATATCATACACTCCATAGATCGCGTAGGCCTCTTTAACTCCAGGTAGTTTTTTCATCTCCTCGGCCAACGAACCTTCATATCCTAATTCTGCATTCAGCAATACAAAAGCTCTTGGCATTATCCAATCGTTGGCTGTGATTATACTTTAATTTAACTGTTAATCTCTATCAACCTTCTTTTAAAGAGTGCCACGAATCAATCTAGAGATGCTTAAATTGGCTTTTGTTTTGACTAGGATCGGTAACGTTTAAGAGTGATACAGAAACCTTTAGGAAAACAGATGGAGACGCAATTCAACTTGACCCGCCTTAAATGGCAAACATTGCAACACAATGGAATTGCATTTCCTCCAGAATATAGACCGAGGGGCATCACTATTGGCATTCTCGGAGAACCGTATCTGTTAAATGCTGACCAAGAAGAATTGATATATGCCTGGTCCAGAAAGAAGGATACTCATTACGTCAAGGATACGCTATTCGAATCAAATTTCATTATTGATCTTAGAAGAGTCCTTCCTACTAAGTTCAGATCCGTCAGTAAGATCTCGGAATTGGATCTGTCGAATGCTTACCGACTTGTAGACGAAGAAAATAGATTGAAGGGAGAAGAGAAAGAGCGATTTAGAAATCTGCCTCGAGATGAAAGAAGGCGTATATCCCAATCCAAGAAAATTGAGCGAGAACAACTTCGATCAGTTTATGGTTTGGCAACTGTTGATGGTGTGACTGTTGAAATAGCGAATTGGCTGGTGGAACCTCCAGGCCTATTCATGGGAAGAGGACAACATCCTCTGCGAGGCCGATGGAAACCCAGGGTACAGCCGCAAGATGTAATTTTAAACCTGGGAGAAAACGCTGAGGTCCCTGAAGGGAACTGGAAGGCAATTGTTAATGATCATACCTCCACATGGCTGGCGACATGGTTGGAGAAACTGACTGGCAAAAGAAAGTACATGTGGCTTCATGATTCATCCACGCTACGTCAGAACAGTGATAAGGAAAAATACGATAGAGCTGATGTCCTTGGGAAGTATATTGACAGAGTGCACGAAAGGATAGTGAGCAAGATGATTAATTCGAAAGATTTGAGCCAGAAGAAAATATCAACTGTCTGCTACTTGATTAGTAAGCTCGCTATGAGAGTTGGAGATGAAAAAGATCCTGACGAGGCGGACACTGTAGGCGCGTCGACGTTGCGGGTGGAGCATATCCGATTTCCAGTTCATCAAGGGGTAAAAAGTATAGAATTCAATTTTCTAGGAAAAGACAGCGTCCCGTGGCAAAAAAGCTTGGAAGTGAACACAAAAGATACAGAAGCACTACATATGAACATAGAATTATTTATGAAGGACAAGCAACCTAACGAACAGATTTTCGATGGGATCACTTCTGCGAAGGTAAATTCATTTCTTAGAACCATTGATAAAAACAAAGTTCCCGGTTTGACAGCTAAGGTTTTCCGAACCTTCATAGCGACCCAAATTGTTAAAGAAAGTCTCGCCCGTCCTCCGATCGAGGTAAACAAGGAGTCATCGGAAATGGAAAAAATATATGTAGCCAAAAAGGCGAATCTTGTGGCGGCTATTACCTGTAACCATAAAAAAGGAATAGATACTAATAACCCTGCTAGCAAGCAAGCCCTTGAGAGGTTTCAAAATTCGGTGGAAAAGAAAAAAGAGGTTATTCGAAAAATTGAGAACGATATAGCCTCTCATAAATGGAAGACTGAATTACAAAAGAAGAGAATGATGGACAGGTTGGAAAAGGTCCAACTAACGTTGCGACTGCAAAAGGAAACTCGTGATTATAACCTCGGGACTTCACTTAGAAATTATATAGACCCAAGGGTCTTGAAATCATGGATGAACTACGTAGGTCTTGATTGGAAAAGGCTCTTTACGGCGACCTTGCAACGTAAATTTAGATGGGTTGAAACATATTCTAATACCGAGCTGCGACAGTATCTTCCAGCGGTCGACGAAATTGGGTACCGTAAATCTGAGACCGTGATTCATGAGGAAAGTTTAGCTAAGAGTTAGCCAAACAGTGCGATATGCTTCTTCATTGGAGTGCGCAAAATCCCCAAATCAGAATATCTCAAAACTATAGTTGGACCCGAGAATTCTTCTCCGTCCTTCCAAGTTTCAAAATTTTAGCTCTTGACCATCACTGCAGTGTTGCTAAAATCATTCACCAAGTATAAATATTTGATCTCTTATATTAGAACATGAATGAATTCTCAGCAGAACCAACGAGTATGTCCTTATTGCTAATGGCACCTGCTAGAAAACTCGCAGACTCGAATGTAGCAATGGCAGACTACAACGACTCTGCTGACAAGGCCATACGGTTGATGAAGGAAAAACAGACAAAGTGTGTGTTGCTTTCTAGAGGTGGTGAGGCAATTGGAATAGTGACGAAGACAGATATTCTATACAAGGTATTATCTCAAGGGAAGAACCCATCAAAGGTACGGCTAGAAGAAATCATGACTAGTCCTATACTAGCAGTGGACCCCGATTCCACAGTTCAGGAGGCATTATCTATAATGGATAAACATGCTATTCGTCAGATCGTCGTCAGCTCAAATTCATCTGTCATCGGGATCATTTCAAGGGATGATCTTTTTGAGAGAGAGCAACTTACAACAACCACATCTGAAGACTCTGCTATACAAGGGACTCCCGTATGTATCATAAACCCCGAAGCTATTTTATTTAGTAAGGACAGTGATGTCTAGGCAGTGGCATTTCATTGGCCGAGTCCGTTCTCTTTAGGTGGACTATATGGTCTCCGCTTTAAATAGCCTTCCTAATAGCAGTAGAGGGATGCAGATGAAATACCAATGAATGTTTTTTTAGTTCCTGAGACAAAAACTAGATTCGTGGCTTATAGTTTTCTAAAATCCAAAATAAGGGACGTAAGAAATGGGGAGATATCTTTATTAGAGTAGGCCATCAATTGCTGAACGCAACGCTGAGTTTGCCGGGGTAGCTCAGCTTGGTCAGAGCGTTCGACTCATAATCGAAAGGTCGCGGGCTCAAGTCCCGCCTCCGGCACACTCTCGAAAATTCCATTTTTTTTCTAACACCCAGGGTTTTGTCATTGAAGATTTGGCCACTCAACTTTGGCTAATTTGCTTCAAAAGTAATATAGGGTTGCACTAAAAATAGGTCGGACAGGTTGTTTGAGATTTGAAACTTAAGGCATTTGGACTTTGGTTGATGAGAAGACTAATGATATGACGAGACAAAAAAGATACAATGGTTGTCATACCGAGTACTTCTACCTTGACCAAAGCCAATTTGTGAGGAGATGGCCTTTTTCATTCTTGAAATCTTTTAATTGCATTCCGATCCAAACAGAAAAGTGGTACCTTGGCCCTGAATTGAACAGCATGAACTATGGCAGTGGGTTTTCACTTTCACTTATTTGAGATGTATGTAACCATGACAACAAACCCTGACATCTATCGGACTTTGAAGGTATCTAAGACATTTCAAGTCGTCAGCTCACACGACGTAACTAATACCGTGATTCAGTTGGCAGACTTTATCGAAAAAAATGTTTCTATGGACGATTTGAGTATAAGAATACTTCTTCCCCGAGAGGCCGGTAGCGGTTTGCGCGCACAAAAATGGGGACTATCTCTTCGATCTGGATTGCTCTTAGCTCTGAAAAGAAAAGGAATTAGGCCCAATCTAAGGGAAGTGCGGTATGTTCACGATGATTATCACTACGGATGGATATTGATCGAGCCTCGTCTATTCGATAACCTCTGTGTATAATAGTTATTTTAAAGATTTTGAAAGTGAGAAATTCAAATATGAAGGTTTGATACGCAAAGGGCCTTCGGAGGGATTTGAACCCTCCTCAAGCGGTTTCTGCCTTAAACTGATTACCTCATCTAGTCCACAGCCGCCTATACTGACCAGGCTATACTACGAAGGCCACTTCATATCATGTGCAAT
This sequence comes from uncultured Nitrososphaerales archaeon, assembly GCA_963788755.1. Classification (GTDB taxonomy): domain Archaea; phylum Thermoproteota; class Nitrososphaeria; order Nitrososphaerales; family Nitrososphaeraceae; genus TH5896. Next base: position 31,420 of record CAWBHQ010000023.1, on the reverse strand, counting down.
TATAGTGCTATATATAATTTCTAAGTCGGGGTATCAGATGACGACATGAGGTTTTTCCTTATCTTTAACTCAGTGAGCCCAAACTCGTCATGTAGGTTTGGAAGATGAGAGCATCATGTAATGTAAATATTTAGTAAAATGCCACCTTAATCCTCGGTTTTAGGCAAATTGAGTATAATCACAAACGTGTCCAATCTATCATGCTTACCTTGATTCTTAGTAAGAAATGTGATTTTGAGTGGAGTCTCAGGATCTTCGTCTTCAATTTAAAGACTTAAATCTTGTTGAGGAGTCTTGATTGCACTTATCATGAGCTGTTCAGGAGAGTACAATTCTCACAATTCAGGAGACAATCTAATCCAGATCGGTACAAATGCGAGGACTAAATTGCTAAACGCGAAGTATGGTGTGTACAACCACTCAGCAGTAGAACTGTGTCACTGGACCAAAAAATCTTTTGCTAACGAGGGAGACTGTTATAAGAGAAAATTCTACGGGATCTCAACTCATAGATGCATGGAAATGACTCCAACAGCACTTAACTGCGAAAATCGCTGTGTGTATTGCTGGAGACCTACTGAATTCTACGATACTCTCATGATGCCGGAAGACCTAGTTGATGAGCCAGATGCAATTGTAGCTAATTTGATAGAAGAACGGAGACGACTTATGACTGGATTTTATGGCCATAAGAAGTACGACAAGAATAAGCTTGATGAAGCACTATTCCCACATCATTATGCAATCTCACTTTCTGGAGAACCCACAATGTACCCAAAATTACCTGCACTGATCAGATATCTTAGGAAATTACCGGCGACTAAATCGATATTTTTGGTTACCAACGGACAAGAACCTCAAATGCTAGCACAACTTGCAGAAGAAGACTCTCTTCCTACCCAGCTGTACTTGTCTACGAACGCTACAAACAGGCTTAGTTTTAAAAGAATAAATAGACCCAGACATCCAGACGCCTGGGAAAGGTGGCTAACTAGTTTCCAGTTTCTCGCTAGGTGTGAAACGAGAACTGTAATTAGAATTACACTTGTTAGGAGTCATAATTTTGATCATGAAACAATAGTACAGTTTTCTAGACTAATTCCTATAGCCAATCCCCATTTTATCGAGATAAAATCATACATGCACGTAGGGATGTCAACACAGCGATTAGAGAGGCAAAATATGCTCGAAATGGAAGAGGTTAGGGATTTTTCGGAAGAACTTTGCGAAATGCTCCCAGGCTTCAAAGTGATGGACGAGAGTGAGATTTCAAGAATAGTAGTTTTGCAGAATATGAATAGGTATACCGAGAGGTTCATCTCGTCGTACTTGCATTAAGGATGAAATAATAAAATTAATAAGATCTGTACCATATTCACGGGATTGCTTGTCATAGCTCACTGCCATCATCTAGAATCTTGTTTAATAGATTAAAGACGTAAAATGGTCAAGTTATTTTTGTCCTCTGCCAAAATCCGATTACATCTAATTTTTTATATGCCCCTCTAAATTGGCTAGTAAGGTCCGCTAATTGAAAGACTACAATACTGTAGCACTTATAATCTTGAGTCTATTCATTTCAGCCGCGTTTTCTAGCGCAGGTGATTCGTATTCACAGCTTTACAATCCCCATGGGGTTAAGATCTTATCTCCTACCAAGGAACAAGAGGTGCCTATAAATATCCAAAATTTCACGGTTGAAGGGGTTTCCACGGATAATTCTACTAATAATTGTGATGTGTCACTTCTTCTGAATGGGATCACTCCATATGTCAAGGTTTCTTCAAAGGGACAGAACGGACCAGAAGATTTCTCTGCTTGGGAACGGATATTCAGCTCCAATTTGCACCTAAGCATAGGGGAAAACAAGTTAACTGCCAAGTTACTTTGTTCCGACGATAAGAGCAATCAAATAACCAAATATAATTCAGTGAACTTCACCGGAACAAATGAAACGACTTCCACTCCTATTACTACGGTATTGAATTCGCCTGCAGCAAGAGAGGGTATCTTTCCAACCAACACTACTGAAATTGATGAAAGCGAATCGATATCATCAGAAAATGAAACGACTTCCACTCCTATTACTACGGTATTGAATTCGCCTGCAGCAAGAGAGGGTATCTTTCCAACCAACACTACTGAAATTGATGAAAGCGAATCGATATCATCAGAAAATGAAACGACTTCCACTCCTATTACTACGGTATTGAATTCGCCTGCAGCAAGAGAGGGTATCTTTCCAACCAACACTACTGAAATTGATGAAAGCGAATCAACCTTGTCTGATCTTGACGATCAAGCCGAATTTATGAGCAGGGACCAAGTGGTTAGGAATATAACTTCAGGCCCGGTAATAATCCCTGCAGCTGAAAGTCAAGACTCTACCCTGTTTGATTCTTCTCCTGCTAACGATTCCGTAATAATACCTAATGCAACCACCTCAGGTTCTACTTCGGATAATGCAACCTCTCCATCCATAGTGATTCCTCCAGCTGAAAGTCAAGAGTCTACCCTGTTTGATTCTTCTCCTGCTAACGATTCCGTAATAATACCTAATGCAACCACCTCAGGTTCTACTTCGGATAATGCAACCTCTCCATCCATAGTGATTCCTCCAGCTGAAAGTCAAGAGTCTACCCTCGTTTGATTCTTCTCCTGCTAATGATTCCGTAATAATACCTAATGCAACCACCTCAGGTTCTACTTCGGATAATGCAACCTCTCCATCCATAGTGATTCCTCCAGTCTGAAAGTCAAGAGTCTACCCTGTTTGATTCTTCTCCTGCTAATGATTCCGTAATAATACCTAATGCAACCACCTCAGGTTCTACTCCAGGTAATAGAACTTCGCCAACTGTACTGATCCCGTCTAGTGAGAACGGCTCTTCAGCTACCCCTCTTGCACCTTTTAATAATCAGTCATTCAGTCCGGCCGATCGAGCTTCGAATGAAATTTCAGAACAAACAAATGCCGCAGGTGAAAAAAATGACGATATTCCTCTAATACTTCCAACTCCTTCACCTCGCGTCACATTCGATGATAGTAGGGATGATTCCACCGTAGACAGTTCAGTTCAAGATTTGTCTCCTGTGATTAAAGTTGAAAATAACAATACCGAGGTTGAGGAGGGCTTACTAATAGTGCTCAATGCGACGCAGAGTTATTCCAATAATGGCCCAATCGTATCTAATGCATGGAAGCAACTGACAAGCCATCAGCTCGAGTACATAGAGGGTCTCAATAAGCCGATTCTGAAGTTTAGGGCCCCTTCTGTCTCCCAGGACACATCTCTTGATTTTGAAATTTCGGTTTCAGACTCAAGTGGTAGGAGTAGCAAGGGAGCAGTTCATGTTCTGGTTAGTGATGATACGAGCCTAGGATCAAGAGCAAACACTACGTCTAATATACTTAATCAGACTGCATCTGAACTACATTCTGGTGATGCGTCTTCAAATGTAAATATCCCTGACTCATCTGAACCTAATTTTATAGGGTCTCCAAGTGCATCCAACGCCACAGCCCTTCAGTCTGAGAACCAGACGCAAACAACGGGTGTTGTCACCTCTCCATCAAGGGGAGAGGAAAATAGCACTACTATAAAAGCCACAGCTGGGGTTGATCAGATAGTAAACGAAGGTATGGAGGTTATTCTCAATGGGGACTCTACCTCTGCGAATAATAGTCAGTTATCGCATGAATGGAGGCAGGTAGGGGGGGATGTCAAAGTATCTCTAGGACAGCAGAATGCAAAGCAAATTAGCTTCCAGGCACCAGCGGTAGATAAGGATTCAAAATTGGTCTTCAGATTTATCGCCTCCGCTGATGGAATCCAAAATTCCTCGGACGAGGTGAACGTCACCATAAATGATATCCCTCAAAATCTTGAGAAAAGCGAATCAGGTGATTCTCAAGATGGGGAAACGGGTGAGAACGACGATGACGATGACGATGACGACAACTAGTCCCTTATTTTTATATCATTTCTGATATTACTGGAAACCATGCAGTGAAGTAATACATACTCGATATCTCGGGCGAGACTTTGACTTTCCCTAATATCGATGATTTAGATATTGAAGACGAGTCTTCAAGTACCATTTTGAAAATTTCTCTATAGACTTGTGGCGATGAGAGAATGCCGACTTTCTATTCAACTGGCTTAACTCTCCGAAAGTCTTTGTGCTGCTTTTCGGAACAAAAATGGGATCAAAGCCCCAACCACCTTCAGTAGCCAATCTGCTTAGAATACCTTGCGTCTTGCCAGTAAACATCTTTAAGGTATGACCATCATTATATATTATCACCGAGAGGAAGTACGCTTTTCGATCTCTTTTGTTTTCCATTAGTTTCAACAAACCTTGGTTGCCTAGGGTTTTGAAAACGAACGAGGAATACTGTCCTGGGAAACCTTTCAATGAACTTATGTAGAATCCATCATCTTCAATGATGACTGGCTTTTGGAGATATTCAAATGCGTTAGTGGATTTGGCTTTAGCTATTCGATATAATGATTCGGATTGGATTTCCTGGAGTGACAACTTGACGAAGTGGGATATTATTCCGTAGTGACTCAGTATCGGCTCAATTTCTCCGAACTTGTTTGAATTCGAACTTGCAAAATAGACTATCTCCATCTTAGTCTGACCCAAATTGAAATACTATATGAGAATCAATTAGAGGTCATTAATAATCCAATACCACCACACATCGATTATCTGTTGGGTCTACGTTAGTAGGAATCCACGACGCGTGAATATCTTCCTCTACTCTGTATTTCGTCAACCTTTCGCAATACTTTTCCTCCTTTTTCGAAGGGGCTAAATGACAGATATGCGTCAGAGAAATTTGAGAAAGCTTGTTCAAAAATCTCATAGTGAACGCTATTTAGGACCTCCTTGAGCATCCGCACATCTGACGCCATGTCTTCCACCCTATGAGAAAAGAAAGACAACCCAAAATCTATTATTGCGAGTTCAGGATAACTTTCCCGTGAGTGGCTTTCAAGAATAAAATTAGAAGTAGTTACATCTCCGTGGATTATGTTCTTGGAATGAAGTTTTGCAATGCATTCTCCTAATTTTAACGCCAGGCTAGAGGAAAAGACAGATTTCAAATTTGCACCTTTGATGTACTCCATAATTATTTCATTCCGGTGTGTATCCAGGAAGTATACGTACGGAGATCTAATCCCTGTCCCTTTGGCCTTCGAGAGCATCTCCGCCTCCCGAATAGTCCTTCGATGCCTCAGCTCCTTGTCCAGTGTAGGATGTCGATAAGATCTCTTTGTTCTTATTTTTGATAATGCTTGCTTACCATACCAATCAATTAGAAAGAGATCTGCCTCAGATCCTTTCTTGAGTAGGCTTGGATGTTTGTTCGACAATAATGATATAAATCCGAGCAATATCATAAAAGTGTGAGTGGGGCTGAACCAAGACCAGGAGAAAAACTGATCAAACAGGAAGATTGTGCTGAGGATAAATTGAAAAATGGAATATTGACACTAACAAACCAACGACTCATTTTTGAAAAGACAGAAGGTAGAATGACGACGTTGAGTAAGAAGACTGAGGAGGTACTTCTCGATATCCCACTGGAAAAGATATCAGGATCAAAGTCAGAGGGCTTTATTATAGCGAAGGTCGTCGTCGAATTAGGTGATCGGTCCTACAAATTCGGTGTCTTAAACACAGGAGATTGGGCAAAGGAAATAATGACCCAAGTTAACGAAGCCAAACGTTGTTAATGGGTCTTAATTATCTCCATGTTATATCGACAGAGTCTAAACGCCAAGTTTGATCTATAAAACCATTTTCTGGCGAGACACATATTTTCGAATGCACGTAATCAATTAGGCTTGTTAATGCAATTTGGACACCATTGTCTCCAGCATAACGGATTGGACAGATATACAGTTTAGTACCGTGTCTTGCACAGACATAATTTAGCATGTCTGCTAGACGTCTATTAGCCGCTACCCCTCCAACTACTATTACTTCCTCTTTATTCGTGAATGAAATAGCCCTCTCCGTGGCTTCAGCCAAAATTGCAAACGCCGTTTCTTGTAGAGAGTAACATGTATTGCCGATATCGAATCTCCTGTCCTTGGCCTGTTTTATTGCTGCTGTAAGCAACCCGCTAAATGAAACGTCATTTCCTTTAATCGTGTATGGTATCCAAGAGATACTCTTTTCTGGAATTATTTGCTAATCTTTCAATCATGGATCCACAAGGGGATGAGAGACCTAATGACCTGCCAAATTGATCAAGTAGTTGGCCTATGGTGATGTCTAAGGTTTCTCCGAATATCCTCCATCTTTTGTTAAAATATAAGAGAATCATCGTGTGTCCACCTGAGACCAGAACAACCAAAGGATTTTTAGCACCTGTTAGACAAGTTCCCAATTCAATGTGAGCTAATGCATGATTGACAGGCACCAAAGGTTTTCTATAGAATGTGGACAGAAGGCGAGCTGAGAACAGCTCCTATCCTAAGGCATGGTCCTAAACCGGGACCTGCGGAATAACCTATTATATCTATTTGCTCCATCTCTAGAGAAGGAAGCGCAACTGCTTCTTTCAAGATTCTGCTGCACACATTCGCATGATGTCTGGATGCCTCTCTTGGGTGTATCCCGGAACCTTCTGGAGGTCTGTAAGACGACCGTACATCTGATAAAATCTTAAAGGTTCCTTCACTCTTCCCTTTCATTTCTGCAACGGCACAGCCGAATGTGTGAGCTGTACTCTTCTATTCCCAAAGCTAACAAAGAGCGCCTTTATCTCCTATCTTCTACTAGTGGCCGAAACAATTTTAATCACGTCTCTATCCCTTAACCTGTAATCTGCTCCTACTCTCCGTTTTGATCTCACATCGATACCGTAAAGAAAGCCTTTGCCTAATTGTTCATGCACCTTCCCAGCAAGATCCTTGGCTGTAGAATCTTTTGATAATAGATAAGCATCAGGAAGAACATTTCCCTTCTTGTCAGTTAGTTTGTTTTCGTCCTCAACAGGGTAAACTACGATCATCCCAAGCAATTCGAAGCATACCCTATTCAAAATCTGCTGAACGCCTGTTGAACCATATTTGGTTAGAACTGTCCTCACTTTCACCAATGCTTTCTTCTGGTCTTCCCGAAGTAGCGCATTAGGGTTGAAGTCAAATGAACTGTCTCCCGGAAGGTACCGGAGCATTCCATTTTTTGATCCAAGCCTAAGCATAACTTCAGCCTCGGAAATGCAGGGGATGACTTCGCCGTCGAGGTTCTTAAGTCTCAGTAAGTTCGAGTCGGCTGTTATGGTATCTGCCTTGTTAGCAGCAACTACCATCGGTTTTGCCAATCTCCTCAATGTTTGACAGAACAACAACTGATCAGAGGGAGACCAGGAAGATAACTTCTTATCACCAAGTCCTGTTTCATTTAACGAAGTAATTATCTGACTTTCTTTTACCGACAATCCTGAAAGGTTTCTCGATAAAATTTTTGATATCTTATCCGGGGTTCCCTTCAAATCTCTTGAAGCACTCTCTAAGTTCTTTTTCAGATTAGCAACCAACCACATATCAAATTCTTCTAATACAAATTCTACATCCTGAACTGGATTTCCTGTTCCAGGGCTTACTGCGCGGCCTTCGGAATCAGTGCTCCCAGCTACGTCTACGACATGCACCAGAGCATCGGCTTCTCTTGCACTATCCAGGAATTGGTTTCCAAGGCCTCTACCATTGTGAGCACCTGGAACGAGCCCTGCTATATCTAGTATCCTGATAGGAATAAACCTGCTCCCTTCTATACACATCGAATGCAATGGATTATCCTGAACTTGGAATTCTCTGCATACGCACTTTGTCCTAACGTATCCTATGCCAATATTCGGTTCTATCGTTGTAAAAGGAAAGTTAGCAGTTTGAACCCCTTGACTTGTGGCAGCGTTAAAGAACGTAGACTTGCCGACATTTGATTTTCCAATAATCCCAATTAGCAATTATGTCCAGATATTATGATATTATTATATATAGGCATACTTTACACCATAGAAAAATCATGCAAACTATGCTTTGACCTCTTTTGTTTGTAGTTCTGGCACTAACCTTTAATAGCTACTCAGATTTTATGTAGCATTTTAGGAGAGAACTTGATTTGGCAGGAATTGTCGCAGTTTCAGATGCTGAACCCCGAAGGGCAAAAAATGTTGTATACATTCTGGCCCACTGTATGAGAATGCTTCAACATAGAGGCAAGGCATACTGGAAAATAATGGTGGGCATGAATATTGCTGAGGGTGATGGCCCTTTGCCTTATGAAGAAAAGATTTTCAGAATAGTGAGCGAGCATAAACTGACTGGATATGACGGGATTGGATTTCTATCTAAGCGTCGGCCAGAGTCAAGCGGCTTTAAACACAGTCAAATCGCCTTGGATGGATTCTTAGTCGATACCGAAAAACTGTACCTACACCCCCTGATACGTGGGGCAAGGGATAGCGATCCACTGTATCAAATCTATTGCATTTTTAAGATACTTATGACTAAAAATTGTGATCCGCCGAAGGCTACCGATTTTTTAGATCGACATTTAAGAGGAAATATGGTTGTACGGGTGGACGGCAATATCTATGCTTATCGAAATAGCACGGGGTTCAAACCTCTTGTTTTAGGAAGTAACAAAAAAGAGACATTGCATGTGATTGCGTCAGAAAATTCACTACGGATCTCGTTAATAGACCTCACATTCAGAGATGTCGCCCCAGGTGAATTATTAAAATTGGACAGAAAATCTGGCCCTGTTTCATTGACAACACAACTATCACCCAATATGGTAGTGGACCCTTTTGAATTTATCAGGGAATCGAATGTGGCATCCATTGTAAATGGCAAGAGTATTTATGAAATAAGGAAAAATATCGGAAGGGAGCAATCGAAGTTTCTTTCTGGGAGATTCCAGATCGAATCTGCGTTCGCAGAACCAGACTATACGAGACCTATGGGCTTGGGCTTTAGCTTGGAATATCAGAAAAATCATAAAACATTTGAAATGGGGGAGGGTGTCATAAAAGATCGATATGACGATTCCGATCACATGATCGACTTTTCAGAGGAAGTAAGCAAGTACAAACTATTAACAACAAGTAAATCCTTGAAATTTGTAGTGGAGAATTTGGTCGCAGATAAGAGCATTGGAACAATTCAGGGTACCATTCAGACTGGTGCTACAGTCAAGGAAACAATTCACTATCTGAAGAAAGCGGGTGCAAAGCAGATCATAGTCGTTGTTCAGCTATCCACCAACAATTGATGGTAGACAAGTTGGCCTTTATACACAGCACCGAGATCTTGTCGCCAACAAGTACGTAGGAAAGGTATCATCCATCGATGAAATCAACGCACTAATAAGTCATGAAATAGGCGCTGATAAGGTCTATTATAATTCTCCTACCTCATTAGCAAAAGCGATAGGAATAGCCGAAGTAAACTTATGGTTTCCGGAATGGATAAGATTCTTGGAGTATCAGTGATTGGTCTGGTTATCAAGACCGATGTTGAAAGGATTAGAATTTCGAATGTGCCAATAGACAAAGCAGTCCTGTTCGAAGGCAATTCATTATCAGTTGACGACATAACCATTGATAGAGTTGAACTCAGGCAATATCTGGAAAGTTTAGATCAGAAGAAGGGAATTTATTCACTAATAACAGTTTACCTAAAATCAAGCAGAGGGGAAATGGAACTTAAGTTCGATGAAGGGTTTAAGGGGAAAAATCCTCTGCCAGAGATTTCTCTAATTCTGACGAAATACATAGGTCTTGAGTCGTTATTGAATCGCCTTGTCATCGCGTTCAATGAAACGTAGGGGATTGAAGTTAGGTCCATTTTTAGGTTCAATAGCAATACCATATAGGATGTCTGAATGCCCACAAGATGAATTGATATTGTTATTTAAAATCCTCGCGAACGGATTTTGCATAATTACGAATATCTTTGACATTTCCTACTATTCCTGCAATATCCTGAGCCCCATCCGTACTTCCGATGCTGTGCAAAAGCTGCTTTACTTCCACTACCATCGAACTAATTTCTGAAATCAAATTTTTTGATGCGCTAACTAATTCCTTGGTACCTCCCTCGCTGTTAAGAGTATCAAGTGCAAGTCTGGATGCTCTTATAGTGCTCGAAATTTCATCCATTAGCCCTGAATTCTGAGTGTCACTCCTAATGCTATCTATTTTCGAAGAAATTTTTTCAATCGATTCCAAAGTTAGCCTGAAATTTTCAATATTTTTGACCATAGAAGGATCCTTGAAGGACTCAACTATCTCTTTAACTGTAGCAGCGATATCCTTCACCCTATTTAATGATTCATGTACTTCGGGATTTTTGAGGTCTCGAATTATTTGTATCGCATTCGAAGAAGTCTCTCGAATGTCATTTAGTTTCCCGCCCATAATTGTAATAGATTCGCTTGGTTAATAAAACTAAACTAGCTCAAACTACTCAAGGCGAAACGACAGTGAGATGAAATGCTCCGTTGCAATAACATATCGCCATGCATTGATTGGTCGAATTTGCAAAAGGACAGTCTATCGATCATCTGAATTATCAATTCATGAACTAATGACAATACGCCTTTATGAGAGGCCTGCAAGATGTTAAACATTATCCGTCAAGCGTTTATACCAGTACCATGATATCAAACCTTTATTCGTTAGAATCGGCAGAAGAAAACATTTACATTAATCTAAAAAAAAAGAATACCATAATACTCAGTCGCGCCCCTTTTAACCTAGGTGATGGCGTACGCCAATTGATGAAGCATAGGAATAGATTAGAAATCATTGCACTAATTCTCCAGAACTCGTCGGATGAAAGTGGTGCATCACAAAAAAAGATAATGTACAGGTCATATTTGTCATATCACCATCTTAAAGACTACCTAACCCTTTTGTTGGTAAACGGTTTGATCGAGTTTTTAGATAATCAGAGAAAATACAAGATTACAGCTAAGGGGAAGAAATTTTTGCAAATTTATAATGGGCTTAATGAAGTGGTAGAAATAACAAATACGATAACTTCGAGATGAAATTCGGATGCATCTCTTAACTCATGCCATCCCCATCAGCTTTGTTTTTCCTATATTTGCTCTCTTTTTCCAATCAGATTTGACCGTGAGAAAACCCTTTCTACATCTTCAGCCTTCATTAGACCTTCTTCTATTACTATGTCCTTCACATTCCTGTTTGTTTCCAACGCTTTCTTGTAAATTTCGGACGCCTTTACATAGCCTATGTAGGGATTCAGAACAGTCACGAGTACAGGGCTACTATATACATACTTAGAAAGCTTATCTACATTTGGTTGAATCCCATCGATTAAATTGGCTGTGAATACTGGTAGAAATTTCCTAAGCATATCCATTGAATCTAAAACCCATTTTAACATCCCTGGAAGCATAACATTCAACTCAAACTGACCTGCTTGTGAAGCCATCGTCACCGCCAAATCATTTCCAATAATGTTAAAGCAAATCATATTAAGACATTCGGCCAAAGATGGATTAATCTTACCTGGCATAATTGAAGAACCTGCATGCACTGCTGGGATGACTATTTCAGCGAAACCCGCGGTAGGTCCAGACGCCATAAGCCTGACATCATTCGCTAGCTTGATTAATTCTACTGCGAGGTTTCTGATTGTCGAAGAATAAGACGTGGCGTCAAATCGACTCTGAAGTGCAAAGTATAGGTTTTCAGATGATATCATGTTTAGCCGTGATATTTCTCTAAGATGGCGAATTGAAACTTCCCGGTATCCAGCTGGCGAATTAGCTCCACTTCCCACGGCCGTACCTCCTAAGGCAACAGCATACAGGTTCTCTGATGCCTGCACTATTTTCTGTTTTGCGGTTTCAATTGCAGAATAATATCCGCTAAATTCGTCCCCTAGTGTGATTGGAAGTGCATCCATCAAGTGGGTTCTCCCAATTTTCATAATGTCTTTAAATTCTACACTCTTGTTTTTTAGAGACTTTACCAACAGATCAATGGCCTGCAAGAAGTTGTTTAGACCAAGTAATATCGACAGATGCATTGCAGTGGGGAATGTATCGTTACTTGATTGGGACATGTTTACATGATCGTTTGGGTTGATTATCTCATACTTCCCTCTCTTCTCGCCAATTGCTTCTAGCGCAACATTTGCGATTACCTCATTAATATTCATGTTAAGTGCTGTTCCAGCACCTGAATTAATTGGCTCGATGATGATTTGATCAATGAACTCGCCTGAAAGTAATTTATCGCAAGCCTTTACGATTGCGTTGGAAATTACCTCCGGGAGAGCTCCCAATTCGCGATTGGACAAAGCCGCGCACTTTTTGATCATAATGTATGCTCTGATTAGGTCTGGGTGTGATTTTAGCCCTGAAATATTGTACTGATTGCTTGCCCTTACAGTAAAAGGGCCATAATATGCTTCAAAGGGGACCTTGATCTCTCCTAGAGAGTCCTTGTCGATTCGAAAGCTGAGACATGGATCTCTATTGACTACGATGGTAGCATGTTAATAAATCCATCGAAGCTGTCAGTTAGGCCCGTATGTATTGTGTCTCAAGGTCATCCCCTCACGAAAAGCCAGTTGTCAAGTTAGTTCGTCAATTTGTGAGCCTCGATCATTTATTTCTGATACGGAGGGTACATTCTTGAGGTTGAATCTACCGCTTATAGTTAAGTTAATTCAATACTAGTAATTTCGATCACAAGGTCAAGTCTAAGTCACGACGAGAATACTCTAAACTCCAGACCCTTTTAATTTTTGATTCGAGTATTTAGAGACGTGATCAGCTTAATTGCTGCTGCTAAGCAACTACAATGAACTTTTGGATATTTATGTTGATGGATGAATTCATGGCTTAATGAGCCTTTTTAAATCAGAAGAAGTGAACATGAAACTCGCGGACTTTAGTATAATAATGAAATACATGCCATTCCTTCAGGAACATGGTTTCTCTGAATTTGGAAAGGGTCAATTGGCAGGGAAGATGGAATTACTCAAGGAAGGCTTTTCAGATTCTAGTATGAATCGTTCAGAGCAAAGATTTAATCATCAAATTAGCATTAGTCAAGCTGATCCAAGCACTTTTCAGGATAACGAGGACCATGTAGTGCAAATACCTAGTATACCGTCTATCGATGCTCCGCCCAATTTGGAGGACTCAAAGAACAAGAGGCGAGATTTTACTGATAGAGAAAAAAACCGAGGGGGAATTAAGACAGCAGAGAGGACCGACCTACACAATACCCTAGATCAAAGTAGGGGGAGAAACTATCTACCTGCAAATAACAGGTGGAATATCAAGAACGAAGATGAATCATCATGGATAACCAGAATTAGAAAATTAGCTGATATGTAGTTACTAATATTTGTGAGCGTTTCAATCTCCACCTGGCAAAAAAGAAGTGGTAGAACTCTATAGGTGTGGATCCTCATGCCTAAAAAGTGGACGATCCATGATAAATTGCACCAGGATCGTTTTCGACTCAACTTGATGGCTTTAATCGGTTCAGTTTCCTACAATAGTTTCAAATCCTTAGTTATTCGATCGATTAGTGGGGATGGGGCGGGCCCAATTCCAAGACACGTAATGGTCCCTTCGGGGATTTGGGTTAACCCCCTATCCTGTACCTGAACGACAGGAAGACCTGAAGCTTGTGCCTTCCGCTTTATTCTGTGTAAATCCTCGAGAGAATGAACTTTGACAACGATTTTAGTCTTGACCTGAACTAAACCATTTCATAAACCATGAAGGATTACTTGTCATTACATGTTCAGCGCCAGACACAGCAGCGTGACCAACCTGGGCAGCTAACTTCCCCATACCCATTCGCAGCTCCTTTCTTACTACTATTACCTGCTTGAATTCCAATTGGTTCGTACGACCTTAACTTAATTAATAAATCGAGTTATTTATTTCCAATACGAGGTAATGAACCGAACCAAGTACGATGTGATTGTTGCTGGTGGTAGTCTTTCCGGATTGTTGACTGCTCGAGAGATAGGTTCAAAATCGTCGATTTCGGTCAAGGTATTGGAAGCTGACCATGAAATTGGTACTCCCGAACATTGCGGAGGATTAGTGAGCCTTAGCGGATTGCGGAACCTGGGAATAGTCCCGTCGTCTAGAACGTTTAGAAATCATATTACGCGAGCCAAAATAAGTTCAAGATATTCGTCCTTTGAAGTCGACGCGAAACTTCAGGATGTGGTGGCTATCGATAGAAGGGAATTAGATAAGCAGATTGCTTTTCATGCCCAAAAACTTGGTGTTGAAATAACAACAATGAATTCTATGAGGTCGGTCTCAGCATGTTCTAAACTAGTTGTACAGCAATCTCAAAAAGTCGAAGATGAGTACGATTATGCGGTGAGCACCACGGAGGGGACTGTATATTGCAAGTATTTTGTGGATGCCAGGGGGTTGTCGTCATTAATGAGAAAACAAAGAACTGGGATACTACCATCAGGACAGTACGAAGTGTTTGCTCCATGGATAGATCCTGATACTGTGGAGCTGTATTTCGATGCAGACAAATATCCAGGTTTTTTCGCTTGGGTAATCCCAATAGGAGATAACAAGGCGAAAATAGGCGTAGCAGGTAGAGACATCAACATAGTAAATTCCATTAGATCATTTCTTGAATCAAAAGGCTCTACATATTCTATATTAAGAAAGATATTTGCCCCAATTTATGTTTCGGGACCGATAAGGCGTTTTACTGATGGACACAGGTTCTTGATTGTAGGGGATGCTGCTGGCCAAACGAAACCTACAACAGCTGGAGGTATTCTAAGTTCAGGAATGGGAGGGGTGCTTGCTGGCCGAGCAATCGTTAAGGCAATCGAACAATCAGATGACTCATTTCTTAACAACTATCCTAAAGAATGGCACACTATATTCGGGTTCGAGTTCAAAAAGTTGATGGTAGCTCGGAAGATATTCGAACATTTGGATAACAAGGCCATCGATGATCTATTTTCCACGGTATCCCAGCGAACTTTAGCGCGAATCTCTCATGATGGGGAATTCGACTTCCATTCGGCTCCCCTTTCATTAATTCTTGATGCAAAGTCTACCTCAAGGATAGTTAAGGGTCTCCTGGAAAGCAGATTAAGGAAAGGCAAGTGAGCAAGATATAAATCCCGTGGTGAAACCATACTAAAAGATATCAATGCCAACTTCGTTACAACTGCCCGTATGTACGTCATGTGGTCGTCCTATAATGCCAAACGATGAATGCGTTAAATTTTATTGTCCCAGTTGTGGTTATGTACTAGTTTGGAGATGTGAAAGCTGTAGAGAATTCGCTAGGATCTTTAAGTGCATAGGATGTGGATTTGAAGGACCTTAATTAGAAATGTCAAAACTAGTTGTCCGAGTCAAAATTCTGCCATCTGATGCAGAAACAAATCTGGACGAGGTTTCAAAGTCACTCTCAGAAGCAATTCCGTCAGGGATGGAATTGAATGCCGTTTCCAAAGAGCCGGTTGCTTTTGGATTATACTCGCTATTGACTGATTTCATCTTAGAAGATAGTGAGGGTCAGATGGATAAACTTGAGGATTTTCTTAGGAGAACAGGCGGCGTTGGACAGTTTGAGGTTGTGACTATGAGCAGAAGATCAGTGCAGATAAAGTAAATATTGCACTGGGTATCTGTGTTGTATCAAGTCATAATTCATGTGAGCCGTTCAGTTACAATCGAAGCAATTACGAGATCAATGCTGGGGCCGTACCTAGGTTGAAACATCATAGATTTTCTGGTTGCTTTTTCAATATCTCCTCAGTAGAATAGATTTTTTGAGTCTATAAGGGGACCAGAAACATACCCATCAACTACTACATTGGAGAGAATGACCAAGAAGACTCGCGTGACGAATTTCAAGCAAGATGCTGAAGGTGACGGTGCAAGCAAGGACTTGAAATAGAAACTCCTGCCAAATTCGAAATTTTCAGATGCGAGTTATATGAATCAGAACCTTGTATAAAATAAGGCGTCCAATGCGATGCCGACAAATATAACAACCAAGTAAGGCGCGGTAACCTTGTAGGCCTTCCATGCAAATTCCGGAGTTGGCTCTTTCGCTAATTTATAATGGTAAACTAACATCAATGAACCAGCGATAGCTGCTATAACTGTATACAATACTCCTAGCCCAAAGAAATAGAGAGCTAATGAATAAGGGAGTAGCAGTGCCGTATTGTAAAAAATATAGGTCGCAGTCTTTTGATTTCCAACTAACACAGGCAGCATCGGGACGTTTACTGTAACATACTCTTCCCGAGCCTTGATAGCCAAACACCAAAAATGGGCAGGAGTCCATAAGAATACCAATAGTCCTACCAAAAATCCAAGCAGATCTATAGAACCTGTTGCAGCAGACCACCCTGCCATAGAAGCAGCGCTTCCGGCAAAACCGCCAATTACGATGTTGGATGGATTATTCCTTTTGAGCCAAATTGTATATACTACTACATAGATGAATATCCCCAGGGCGATCATGGATGCTGTCACCAAATTTAATGTCAATACTGCAAGAAAAACCGAAACTGCACTGAGAAGAAGCCCGTATAATAACACGTTCTGGGGGAGTAACTTTCCTGAAGGAATGGGTCGTTTAGATGTTCTCTGCATGATCTTGTCAATATCTCTGTCGTAATAGTGATTTAGAGCACTCGAGCCCATTGATGCCAAGGTCCCAGCTATAATCAAGAAAAGGAGGTTCCACATTGAGATATCCCAACCCACCTCGGGAGTATTATCGAATCTACTCGCCGCCAGCATAGAGGTTATTGCCGTAATGACAAGAACCACTACAATCCTGGGCTTAGATACTTCCAGGTACTCTCTAACAGCCACATTATTGGACCTTAGTGAGCTCTCACTATTCTACCATTTAACTCATTCGCCTATTTGAGATGAGCCAAAATGCATGTATTCAGTGCGAACCCAGAATCTTCCCATTGCCCTATTCCCTGATACTTTCAAGGGTTGAAACTACTTGCCAGAGCATTGTCCGAATGTGAGATTCCATCTGTCTATTTTGAGTCAGTCCATCAAGCATACTTACGGCATTAGCTGCCCTTACTGTAATAGTACCAGATTTCTCATCTTTCAAAGTTGCCAAGACATCTTTTACCAGATTTCTAGTATTTCTTTGAATATCTCTATTTTTGACTATTGCATCCAAAGTCGAGATGGTCTTTGTCAATTTTTCAGTGTTCACTCTCTCATTCTCCTCTTTTTTACGTGCGCTCATACATGGATTAGTAAAATGTTCCCCATTATTTGCTTTAGCGCATAAGAGGTTATTAGACCGTTTATCCTAATGCTACAAAATAATGGCTGTGGCAGCAGAAAATGTGAAGGATACATTAAAGAAAATCTCATCACAGTTAGATGATGTCGAGCATAGACGGGAGGTGTTAATTAAAGGAACAAGGGGGGTTATCATGAAATGCAGTAAATCCATTATGGCATTGCATAGAGGGCGGTTGGAGGATGCTGCCAAACTCCTTGAAGAGGCTCAAACTGAATTAGGTTCTCTCAGAACGCACATTCGCGACGACCTTGAAAGGTATCTTATCAATGCTGAGCAGGAGTTTGTCGAAGCATACCAGCTCAAATGCGTATATGAAAAGACAAGTCTTGCTGGGATGGATGATCTGAATGTTGCAACTTCCTCGTACCTTCTCGGTCTTTTGGACTCGATTGGTGAGATAAAGAGAATGATTTATGATAATTTACGAACTGAACGGACGCCTGACGCTTTGAATTTGTTCGCTTTGATGGAAGATCTCTACAGTTCAATTTATCCCTTTGCAGTATATGACAACATCGTCCCCGGCATTAAGCGGAAGTTGGATGTAGCAAAATTACTAATTGAAAATGTCAGATCAACGCTCACAGAGGAATCCAATAGGAATTTGCTTATCAAGAGAATGGATATTTTGGAGAGGCAATTAGGCAGTTAATGCCAAGATTATGCTTTCTGGCCTACTGATTGCCTTATCCGCAAATCGAATACCCATTAAATTGTCATAGAGGATTTCCCATAATATCCATCAGGCCATTTTGCCATTCGGTAAACCCATCAGGTGCAATAGGGTAATCATCGTAATGTTTGACGAGTAAAGCATTCACCTCTGCAGTTCGCTTCAAAGAAGCCGCCAGCTTTTGGTTCATTACGCTTGCAAATACGAGTCCCATCTTGCCGACAAGGCCAAACTCTGGATGTTCGCCATTAGTTATTTTCTCTACATCGAATTTTGAGATAAAATGCTTCATCCCATAATTAATCTGCTCATTGGAAAGTCCTTGCAGCATGCGTCTAAACACTTCAAGACCAGCCGTCTTGTAGCCATATTCAACTATAAACTCCTTGTTATAACTCCATAGACCTGCCTCAGAAACATCTCCTTGCTGAATTCCATTCACTGCATGTTTTCCTGCAAGCGTAGCTGCGATTATAGCCGGACCAATCCCCCCAGCATCTAAGGGCTTTGGCATCCAAGCCGAGTCTCCGACGAGCATATACCCGTTAGCCACCATGCAATCATTCTGTCTACGAACTGAGACCTGCCAGGTCCCCCATGAATTTCCGCTATCTTGAGTCTCATCTGATAGTCTAGGGTTCTGAACGGCGGGATTTGAATTCAAGTAATTGTCTATTAAATTCTTGAGGTTGACGATTTTGCCGCTTTTCTTATTCATCTGATCTAATGCTTTTTGTTGGACGCCTAATCCAATATTTGCCTTCAAATCACCTTTCGGGAATACCCAGGCGTATCCACCAGGAGCAATATCTTGGTCTAAATGTATTATACAATATTCTGGGTCAAAATATGTTTTGTCGTTAATACCAACATCAAAGGTGCATATGTATCTCCCAGTTGCCTCTAAGTCGTCTCTTAGTATCTTTCTCTGAATGTATGATTTAATCGCAAGGTTAGTTCTCAAGACAGAAGTTACTCCTGTGCAATCAATGACCAATGAAGATGTTTTCCTGAACAATGTTTTCTCCTTCAAATCGTCGCCTTCAACTCCTACTACCATATTTCCATCGGTAATAAGGCCTCTTAGAACAATGTTCCCTTTAAGGTCAACACCCCTTGAAATGGCGTCACTAGCTTGCCTTTGTGGCAGGAGCTTTCTATTCAAAATATATCCCTCTCCATCAAATGAAATTTTCGTTTCATGATCGGGAGAATAAGCAACAACGCCTTTTACCGGATGTTCGATTTCAGGATACTGCCAGTTAATATTTATTCTACTATTCATGTAATCGACGGGTTTCTTGCCAACTGCGTCACCACAAATCCAACCTGTCAGTGTCTTTCTACCTAATGATTCTAAATCATTTCTGTCCACCACTAAGATTCTTAGTGCTTGAGACGAGTAATGAGCAGCTGAGCATGCAGCAATCATGCCCGACAAGCCTCCGCCTGCAATTATGATGTCGTAATCTCTGTTAACAGCAGACATGGTCCTATAGGCGTCAATTGCTGCATCTGTATTTAAAGCTAAGTTACCTGAAGATTCTGATTCCTGTATAATCCTATTTGACTGTCACCGATTTGGCGAGGTTTCGAGGATAGTCTGGATTTGCGTTTTTCTCAAGTGCTAGATAATATGCTATCATTTGAAACGGAATTACCTCCAGAAGAGGATATAAAATTTCATCCACTTCTGGAATAGTTATAAATAGGTCATATACATCACTCGGTGAATTTCCTACACCTATCAGCATTGCACCTCTTGCCTTTATTTCGTGAGCGTTGGCCTTCACATCGTCGAAAGTAGAATCGTTAGGGTTCAGCACCAGAATACAGCTATTGTTGTCGATGAGCGCTAGGGGTCCATGCTTCAGCTCACCAGCAGGGATCCCTTCCGCATGAACATAGCTCAATTCTTTGATCTTGAGGGCCCCCTCAAGCGCTATAGGATAATGAATTGATCTACCCAATACATAGATGTCTCTGACGTCCTTAATTTCGTCAGTAATTCGCTCAATCATGCTCTGACTTTTGATTAATTCTTTCACAGCGTCCTGCAATCTATATCTCTGGTCTTCCAATCCGATAACTCCTCCGGACAATTCATCTATTATGGCATAAAGAATCGTCAATTGTGAAGTAAAACTCTTAGTCGCTGCTACTCCTATTTCCGGCCCGCAATTCATGTGAACAGAAATGTCGCTCAGACGCGCCAAGGACGAGGTAGGAACATTCACAATGGAGATGATCTTCGACCCTAGTGGCTTCGCTTTCTTTACAACCTCTAGAACATCTGCCGTTTCCCCGCTCTGTGAAATGGCAACAATTACAGAGTCATGCTCAATATCATTTACTAGATATTGGAATTCACTTGACATGATAGCATCTGACTTCCTCCTTCCATACTTTGAAAGAAGTGCCTTTGCTACTAATGCGCAATGATAACTAGTCCCACTTCCGGTAAAGTATACAAATGGAGCCGATTTGAGCAACTCACTGACTTGCTCAATTCTTTTCTCCTGGTCCTTTCCAGATTTAGCAATGGTCTCTACCTGTTCATTGATCTCTTTAATGGTGAAATGAGCATAAGTCCCCTTGTCAATCCCGCCAAACTCCCAAGCCACTTGAGTTATTGGCCTCATGACAGGTGCACCGTCAAAACTAATCATTTCCATTTCTGAGCCCTTTAATATTACAACGTCTCGATTGTCAAGGAATATTGCTCGGTCAGTGTAATTCAAAAATCCTACAACATCGCTGCTAACATAATAGCCGTCATTTGAAATACCCACAATTAGTGGTTCATCGAATCTAGCTCCAGCAATGGTCCCATCACTAAATGCCGCTATAAAAGAGAATGCGCCATTCAATTTCTTCGCTGTATTCAAGACAGCCCCTCTCAGATCGCCAGATTGAACATAGTCCTCTTCCAGTAAATGTGCAATGACTTCGCTATCAGTTTCGCTCTTGAAAATATGACCATTTCTCATGAGCATTGATTTTAGCTCTGAATAGTTCTGAATTATTCCATTGTGCACGACAGCGATCTCTCCATTACAAGATGTATGAGGATGGGCATTCTTTTCTGTAACCTTTCCATGCGTTGCCCATCTTGTATGACCTATCCCAATTCTTCCAGGCAATACGCTCAAAAGTAATTTTGAATCTACATCTTCAACTCTACCAACTCCTTTTTTGACGCTAACTTTGCCATCATTAATAGTTCCGATGCCTACGCTATCATAACCCCTGTATTCCATTTTTTGTAAGCAAGTTACTAGAAGCGGAGCAGCAAGGGATTCACCTTTGTAGCCGATAATTGAACACACACGCATAGTTATTTTAATAACATAATTAAAAATAGCCAAAAGGAGGAAATGACCGTTATATTAATGCATTTAGTATAGAAACCGTTCTCGTAAGAGTATTTTCGATGCAAAGACGCTAAGGATGAGGACAAATTTTTTTTGTACCTGTCATAATTTATATATAATCTTAGTCAACGTCATTCGTTGGAAAAGACTCTTCTCTATAGTGTGGGCGATAAGTTGCTATCCAAACGAATAACCGTTTATAATGATGTCAGTTATATGAGTGTTCTTTCTAATCCGGTCGCCTGGAAGATCATGCAATTGCTCTCAACTGAAGCAAAATATACTGCCCAGGTGGCAAGGGAGCTTAGGATCTATGAACAAAGTGCCTATTACTACATGCAAAAACTACTACAAATTGGAGCGATTCAGCAATCCGGAACCAAAACAATCCGAGGAGGGACTGCTCGCCTTTTCAAAACAGTCAACCCATCCTATGGTTTAGAAATGGATTGGGGAGAGTCTCAGTTTAGCGTTCTGACAAATAACAACCGTCAGGACTCGAGTAATATGGTCTTTTTTAAGGAATTCATAAAAGATAATTTTTTTAACGGACTCATTGTCGTAGGTGCTCCGGATCCGCATGGTCCATACAAATCGTCTGCAAGGGATGGACATTATGCTATCCAGCTGGCATTTTCTCTTGGGAATTTGTGCAGCATTTCTGACGAATTCATTGTTAAACTCGATTCTGACGCGAGGGCAGAACGAGCCATTAATGGTCGCAACATCGTGAGTATAGGTGGCCCAGGTACAAATATAGTTACGGCAGAATTTAATAAATATCTTCCAATCAGGTTCAATGAATCTAACTTTTGGTCTGGTCTGGCCGCAGAGACAGGGGAATTGTATAATATGGACAATCATGGCTTAATCGCCAAGATACGAAATCCCTATGATGAGAAAAATACTGTAATCGTAGTAGCAGGGGTAAGGTCTATCGGTACCAAATCTGCAGTGTTAGGTCTGACAAATTTTGCAAGCCAAATTTTGAGAAATTATGCTGACGGACATGAGTGGGCCATTGTAGTGCAAGGCTTCGACATGAACGCAGATGGGAAAATCGACCACGTTGACGTACTTAAGGAGATTTGCAAAAAGTCATAGGGAATTTGAGTTCGACACTATTCTTGTTTTTACCCATTTGGAACTGACGTTGATGTAGGTGATGACGGTGATGACGGCTTTGAGAGTTCCAAATGAACAAGGAGTCTATTCTCTTCCTCCTTCCTGACTATGTGTCCAGGTAAGTTAACAAATCTGTCTCCTATTGAAACATGCCCGTGAACAACTATCTGCCTCGCCGTATAAGGCGACTTTGTGTCTATCTTCCTCATTATCATTGTTTGAAGTCTTCTTTCTAACAAGTGCTCTATCTTTAGGTTTAGAATATCATCCAACGATGATGCTTCATCTATCAGCCCAAGCCGGCTAAGATACTTGAGAAGCTTTATCTCTTGTTGATGTCTATCCTCAGCCGGTAGAGCGAGCAGAGCCCTGGCTTGGTTTCTAAATCCTGCAACCTCTGTTTGAGCTCTCCATAATTCTCTCTTATTTCGGAGTCCGTATGATCCTATAATATAGAGTTCTGCACTAAGTTGATCAGAGGTCCAAATTCTTCTGGGTCTGCTAAAGGTTTTCCTTGCCTTTCGAGGATCTCCCATTACTCATCCATCCTAAAATTCTTTGTCATTTGGAAGTGGATGCAGGCGCTACCTTGCCACTCTTCTTAACTCCAACTGCGCTTCCCCTTCTTCCTGTCGTTCTCGTGTGCTGTCCCCTCACTCTTAATCCAAACATGTGCCTGTAACCACGCCAGCTCATCACACTTTTCTCCCTATTTATGTCATTTGTGATGGCAAATTCTAGATCAGATGTTATAAGATGAGTATCAGAACCAGTATCCATATCTGCCCGTCGATTCAGATACCATGAAGGCATCTTAATTTTTGATGGATCTCTAACCGCATCCTCGATCTCTTGTATTTCATTTTCTGTGAGATATCCTACTCTTATCGATGGACTGATGTTAAGGGATTGTAATAGTACTTGAGAATAATTATAACCCAATCCTCTAATGCTACTAAGTGCGACAATAGACTTTTTGCTACCATCTATGTCTTTGCCCGCAATTCTAAGTATGTGTTTGTATTCGCTACTCGACAAGCATTGAATGCGTATTCATTCCTAAATAAAAACCATGCTGACCCCGTAAATCCATGTTGGGATTAGTTGTCACACACGTCCAGATGTAATGGGGTGTCCATTAACCGAGTCACATTATTTACAAATCGGAGCTGTCATATTCCTAAATATAAAGTGGAAGGTTCAGTGGGCTGGTACGTTTCTTAAATACAACCCAATTGTATCTGAAATCGCGATTCGAATTGGATTCAAAAGAGATACTAAAGAAGGCTGTCCATCATTCCTACACTACAGCGCCTAATTACACCGAGATTATGGCTGGATTACCCGATAATTTTAAGCAGCTAACTAGGTTGCGGGATCTGTTGGAAATCAATTACAAATACATCTCAGTTCAGGACCAAATGAGGAAAAATTTGATTGCAAGACTAAAGAATGGCGTCACGCCATTCCCTGGCATAATCGGTTACGAATTAGACGTTATTCCGTCATTGATTCGTGCTGTCTTAGCAGGACACGACGTTCTATTGATCGGAGAAATAGGTCAAGCAAAGACTCGAATTGCAGAAAGTGTTGCGAAACACTTACTTTCCCCTATTCCGGTCGTTGAAGGATCGCTTATTAATGATATTCCTACAAGTATCGCGGAAGATCACCTAGTGGCAATGCTGTCCGACGAAGAGAGCCTAAGAACGAGTCCTGATTTTACTGTCTCAACTGAGTGCGAGGAGACAATAAGAAATAACAAGTTGGATACTCGCATTAAATGGGTAGAAGGCATCCATCGTTACAGGTACTTTCTCGCTACCCCTGACGTCTCGGTCAAGGATTTGGTAGGACAGATAGATGCAATGAGAATTGCCAAGAAGGGCATTGAAATCTATGATATCGAATCGTACACTCCAGGTTATCTTCTTCAAGCGAACCATGGTATGATGTGCATAGATGAGCTTCCTGTACTCGATCCCAGGAAGCAGGTGGCGCTACTCAGCGTGCTGCAGGAAGGAAAGTTTACAACGGGATCGTATCCAATTACGTTTAGACCAGACATCAGCATCTTCGCAACAGCTAACCCGACCGATTATACCCATTCTGGCAGGATTATTGAACCGCTTTCCGATCGTCTTAGAAGCCATATAAAGACACACTACCCCGTTAGCCTGGAGGACGAAATCATGATTATACTGCAGGAGACAAGAGGCGAAAATTCATCACAAGTCTTTGTTCCTGTATTCATTCTCAGAACTCTAGCCACAATAGTGCAGCAAGCCAGATCCAGAAAGGAGATTAATCAGGAGAAAGGTGTAAGTGTTAGGATGGGCGTGCACTCGATGGAACTACTCATTAGCGAGTCGGAAAGAAGCAGATCGCTTTTCAACGCTGTGATTAGTGTGCCCAGATATTGTGACTTTAGCAGTATTTTTCAGGCAGTAAAGTTTGAACTTTCCGAAATTGATGACAATTTCGAAGCGAGGTCGAAGCTATTAGGGAAGCTTATCGATGATGCTTTAAAAACAGTTTCATTAGATTATTTGAACACTGTTGAGTCAAGTGAGCTTCAACTAATACGTAAGGATTTTTCCAATGACAGCAGATTTAACGTGTCGCAAAGAATGTTAGGCATTGATCCTTCTTCAACGCGTGACTATCAAGACCAACTTAAAAAGTTCCCTCATCTGGAACAGTTAGTGGTTAAGACTATTGATCGGATCTTGAATGAACAGGATGAGATTATAGAAAGGCTGAGGAACCATGGTGTGAACAACCATTTTGTTTCGATTCCTCCTAAATTGGATGGAGAGCTTATGGCCTCGGCTACTGAATTGGTGTTGGAAGGATTAACATGCACTGAACCGGTTGTGCTAGAAAAGAAGAACCAGAGTGAATTTGGATTATCTGATGCAAATGATTGATGCAGATAAAGGTTACTTTTTCCAACTCTCTCACCTTGGCAGCGATTCCAGAAGATCCAAATTCTCAGAGGATATGGAAAATTTGCCTCACAAGGATATCGATCTCTTATTGAGTATAGTTGGAAGAGAAGCGTTACGAGAAAAGAGACCTAATCTCCAAGAATTAGATCAAATGATAAGGAGTTTTTTAGAACAAGAAAATGCAGGTAATGAAGGCACAAAAGGACTAGATACTAATGATAATGGACAGGGAGAGGAGAATTCTCGTGAACGGAGTATGCCTTTTCCAATTATTAGAAGACTTATTCAGGAAGGATATTTAAGAGATGATGAAAAGTGGCTCACCTCTAGAGGATTCTCTCGGATTGGTAATTTAATTCTGAATGACGTGATGAAGGCTCTGAAGTTGGGCGAGGCAGGGGCCCATAGTACAAAGAATATAGGGGCAGGATCTGTCGTATTGGATACCACTCGTAAATTTGAAGAAGGAAACGACATACGGCTGGTCAATATACCACTATCGTTACTCAACTGTGTACTCCGCACGCAAAAAGAGCTTAGCAGGATAGACATTCCACTGCATTTGAAAATAGATGACTTGGAAGAGTATGAGACTCTATACGATGTCCGAGCCAGTGTAGTTTACTGCATAGATTTGAGCTCGACAATGAAATATTCTAGAATGTTTGGCGAATTAAGCCGCATTGAAGCGGCGAAGAAAGCCTTGTGGAGCTTAGTATTGCTTAACAAAAAGTACTTTCCTAATGATTCCATTTACGTGGTAGGCTTTGGTTCGCTGGCATCCCATGTAAAAGTCTCCGATATTCCATATCTAAAAACATTCGATGCCGGCTCTGATTTCTTACATTACACCAATTATCAAGCAGCCTTTCGGTTATCCAAAAGAATATTGCTTAAGGAGGGCTCTGCTAATAAGCGAATTATTCTCGTGACTGATGGTCATCCAAGTGCTTGCTTTATGGATGACGTGAAGCAGCAAGAAAAGATCCTGAAAAGCAGGCCTTACTCACATTTTTATCAGCCTGATGCATCGAGCTTGGATGGCGTTCAGGCCGATTATGATTTGAGGCTCGATATTTCAGCTGGAAATTTAGTCTATCTGTGCTATCGCTACAGACAGGTTGATAGCTACATTGGTGAACAAACCATAATTGAGGCAGAAAAGTGTCATAAAAAAGGTATATACATTGACACATTAATGATTAGTGAAGAAGATTCACTTTTGGGCTTTGTCAATGATATGGAGAGGCGAGTTAAAGGAAGATCTTACTATGTGAGCCCCGAAACCTTAGAGACGGCTCTTCTTAGTGATTTCATAAGGAACAAGCGGACCATTTTGCATGCCTAAATCTAGAAGTTGTGAAATACCTTTTTAAGTCTACTAGGGCGAACCACATAACGGTGTTTATCATTGAGTCAATCATCGTCATCCGTATATTTAGATTGGAACGACGCGTTGCCCGTTCTTAGAAAAGCCTATGAATTAGGGCTATTTACCATGATTATAGGGCCAAAAGGAACAGGCAAGACCACATTAGTTAGAGCGTTTGGCGCAGAGATTAGCAGAAAATTATATCCCGTTAATTTTAGCCTCAGAACTCGAGAGTCACATCTCATCGGAACCAAGACCCTTGAAAATGGTGGAGTAGGATTTGTAGATGGAATTCTAGTAGAATCCATGAAGTCTTGGAGGACTCCTCTACCTTGACGAGCTGAATGCCGCAGAAGCAGATGTGCTTTTGCGACTGGACGAGGCACTGGATGATAGGAGACAGGTAGTGCTAAAGGAATCTGAGGGTCAAACAATAACTGCTTCTAATGGGTGGACGGTTATTGCTACAATTAATCCATTGTCCCACGTGGGAACCAAGGAACTGCCCCCGCAACTACTCAGTAGATTTCCCGTTCGTCTCAGACTGGAATACCCTCCAGAAGATGTAGAAGTAGAGATAATAAGAAGACACGTTTCTGTTGAGGACTCTGTGCTGGCATCCATAAGGATGGGCGTCAAACTAGCCAACAAGCTTCGTGAAGCAGCCGCCGTTGAAGAGCTCTATTATAGTCCTAGCATGAGAGAAACTATAAGCTTTTCCAGACTCATAGAATCAGGAAGTGAAGTAAAGTATGCGGCGCAATTGGTATTTGCGAACGTCTATGGTCAATGGGGAGAAGTCGAGTACCGAAAAGTAATGGACATGATTACTTCTATTTTTGGAAACTAGATAGGTTTTTGAGTAGTGTTTCGGTATACTAGTTCCAGATACTAACCGTGGACCACATTTCTTCTTTTGAGGGCTTGATCGTCAGAGATGAAGTTCTCATAGAAATAAGCTACATTTCTATCACGTAGGTGGTCTGATAAACCTAAAGCACTTGTAATGTTCACAGATGAGCCAAATCCTAAGACGAATCCGGATAAGAGTCAGATTGCTATTCCTCACCTTCGTGGCTATGCTGGAAATCGATTTCAGAAATATCGCCAGTGGCGTGTATCTTTGTGGTACGAGTCGATGAGACTAAAGTATTCAACTAAGGTCCTAAGTTACGACCATGCCTTTGGTTTCGTGTTGAATGCACTCGAAAAAAAGCGAATCGAGGCGATAGGCCTTAATGAATGGAAGGGAATGATGGATGAAATAATATTTGACGAAGGAATTTCATGGCTAAATCGACCCCTCCTTAATTCGTTATATGGTGTCCAGAAGGTACTGGAAGGATTTGGACAACTGTTCTTAACTGGTTATATTAAAGGCGAGCTTTTTCTCCTCCGAATCACATAAAGTGGCTAAAGCAGTCGAATTGGCTACTTCAGTAGTGCAGGAGGCTCTTGCCTCTGATTATCAGACAAAATGGATAGAAGAGCAAGTTCCGCGGATAATCAAGATCTTGGAGGTCGATCCCTTGGTCTTAGTTCCCCTTTCTACTATACGTTCGAGGTTTGGATTCTCCATGAATGAATCGGAATTATCTCGACAGATTGAAAAAATAGTTAGGAAAAAACGCGCAAGAGAGAAGACCATCGAGAAGAGGGTCGACACCATAGTAAACGGCACAGATATTCTTCCGGAGTATGAGACATTGGTTCGAGAGAGTAAGAGGCATGAGAATGAAGGGTATGAAAATTTGGAAAATATGGGAATTAGCATCCCGAATCGGTTGGATGTAAATGAGAGTCAAGTTTATGACACAGACCTTATCCACAAGACAAAGGCAAAGTTTAGGGAGTGGCGCACAGGATGGATCGAAAGACATGATAGGTTAGGAGACGAATTTGATGCAGAAGCATTTGTCGAATTCAATCCCACACCATTCATTGTGGATCTCAAGCTTGCAATCAAGACGAGAGTAATGATCCTTTTGGATCATTCCAGTAGCATTCAAGAAGTAGAGTTGAAATACAAACAAGTAACTAATGCGCTTTGTGAAGCCCTTTCCTTTTTGGGAGTAAGATTCGCCGTATATGCATTTAGTACCTGATGGTAAACAAGTGAAATGTTGGTTGATAAAACCACCGAATTATCGTTGGTCTGCAACCTGTACAAAAAGATTGGCGCAGATAAGGGCAAGCGGAGGGACACCCCTTGCTGAGATCTACGGTTTGCTCGAGCCAATTGTGAGGTCTTTCAAACCCGAAATCTTTTTTACCCTAACTGATGGCGAACCATCTGACACTGATGCGGTTCGGCATATGGTGTTATCCTTTCGGAAAATTGGCAGTCACATGGTCGCTCTTGGATTGGGGAGAAATCTAGATGAAGCTATTGCTATCGGTCAAAATCTAAGGCATCTAGATTATGAAAGAAGCTTGGCCGTCAGTAAATTAGAAGACATTCCGAAGAAAGTCATAG
Source organism: uncultured Nitrososphaerales archaeon (assembly GCA_963788755.1). Classification (GTDB taxonomy): domain Archaea; phylum Thermoproteota; class Nitrososphaeria; order Nitrososphaerales; family Nitrososphaeraceae; genus TH5896. Next base: position 2,069 of record CAWBHQ010000023.1, on the reverse strand, counting down.
GATTATTGAAAAATTGAACCCCTTGCAGGGCCATTCTGTTTGAAATTTTTATCAAAACGTCTTGTGTCAACTTAATTCTTTTATTAACCTTGGAGATTCGCTCCTAATCTTTTCCCAGTCAGAAAGAAACGCCTCCAATCCCTTTTCAGTAAGCGGATGTTTCATCATCTTGCCAAGAATATCAGGCGGAAGCGTAACGACATCTGCTCCAATTTCAGCAGCCTGGACAACATGAACGGGGTGACGTATGCTTGCCACTAAAACCTTGGTCTTGAGCTGATAGTTTCTGAAAATGCTTACGATACTTTTCACAACTGCCATTCCATCATGTCCGGCATCGTCGAGTCTGCCAATGAACGGACTTACATATGTAGCCCCTGCTTTCGCTCCCAATAGTGCCTGATTGGCTGAAAACACTAACGTTACATTCGTGGAGATTCCTTCGCCAGACAAGGTTCTTAGGGCTTTCAAACCTTCAGGGATCATCGGGATTTTTACTACGACGTTCTTCCCATATTTTTTCAGGTCATGAGCTTCTTCAATCATTTGGCCTGACACTGTCCCTATCACCTCTAAACTTACAGGGCCACTCACCATATCTACAATTGTCTTCATTATTTCTTTCGGTGAACCTTGTTCCTTTGATAACAGTGTTGGGTTGGTTGTAATTCCATCTAATACACCCATGTCATTGTAGATTCTAATGGATTCAATATTCGCGGTATCTAAAAAAATCTTCATCCTCTCTTCACTTCCTCTTCTTCACTGCCTCAGCGACCTTTTTACACTATCTTTGTAGGACTTAGTCCGTATACATCCAGGAGCAATTCTAGTTCTTCGTCTCTTGCTGATTCACCGAACAGGTCTGAGACACCAATCCTTTCAATTGGAACTGGATATAGAGAAGAAACAGATTCAGCGACTGCTCCTCCAAGACCTCCAACAATATTGTGTTCCTCAACAGAGACTAATAATCCCGTGTCCTTGGCTGCCCTCTCAAGCAATTCATCATCAATAGGTTTTACAGTGAACATGTCAACTACACGACAATTCACTGAGTACTCCTCTCTTAAAATTTCTGCTGCCCTTATTGATGCAGAAACCATTAGACCACACCCAACTAAGGTTGCGTCATCACCATCGCGAAGCAGATTTCCCTTACCCAAACTAAATTCAGCGGTGCTGTCATCATACAAGACCACGCTGGGAGGACGCGCGAGTCTCACATAGACTGGTCCTCTTGCTTGGACAGAAGCCCTGACAATCTTCTTAACAGAAATCGCATCGGAGGGCACAAGGACTTTCATATTTGGAATTGCTCGCATGGTGGCAAGGTCCTCTATTTGTTGATGAGATGCACCATCTGGACCAACTGTTAGACCTGCGTGCGAAACGACAAGCTTTACATCCAAATTAGGATAGCATATTGCATTACGAATTTGGTCGAGGCATCTGCCTGGAAGAAATGCGGCGTATGTGCTTGCAAAGGCGATCTTCCCTGCCATGGCAAGACCAGCAGCAACAGAGACTAGATTAGCTTCTGCAATTCCCACGTTGAAGAATCTTTCGGGAAACTTGTTTCCAAAATTCTTAGTTTTGAGTGAATCAGTGGTATCTGCTCCAACACAAACTATCTGTGGATTTTCCAGCCCCGCTTCAACTAGACTATCGCCGTAGGCACTCCGCATGTCAAGTGTCATTTTTTCTTTACTTAAGAGCATGAATTTCTTCCTCTATTTCCAATTCATTTGCGAATGGAATCAATATATGTTTACGGGTCTTAAGCCAATCATTACGAATCCCGATGCTAGTCGATAGTTTAAGAAGCTTTTTTTCCAGGACAACGTTTGCTGTATGTTTCAATTGCAGTATAGCCCCTTGAATGTCTGAGGTTCCATAGACTGCATTGCCAGTGACAAGAATCCTTGCCCCGGCTTCATATACTAGAGGGAGTGTTACGGAGTCTATCCCACCATCTGCCTCGACATATCCTTTGTACCCGTTTCTTCTAAGTTCCTTTACTGCATTAATCATTTTTGGAAGAACTGTAGGAATAAATTTCTGTCCCG
>CAWBHQ010000022.1:0-27340 GCA_963788755.1 uncultured Nitrososphaerales archaeon | reverse complement strand
TCATGTCGAAACGATAGATTTGTGGTGGATTTACGGCTCCTAGTTTAATTGACAGTCATCTGTCTAAATATGGCTTAGTCAAAGCGAATTATGGTATAATGTAGGAACTATATCCTACCTAGAGTCAAGAACATGATTGCATGAAGATAAGATTGTCTGAAATTAGCGAACGAAGCTCTAATCCATTATTACTTTTAGTAATCCAATCATGAATCGCAAATAAGGAGTAAAGTGGATGTAGCTCTTAAAAAGCATTTAATAATTACCTGCGAATTTGTTAAGAGTGAACGTGCCCGCCCTTCAGTATATAATCATTCAGCAATACTCCATTTTTGAACATGTCGACGTTCTGCATAAAAGAGCCCGCTGATGGACAAATGAGTAAGATACGATTTGAACTGAATCCTCCAAAAACAATACAGAATCGCTACTTTGAGGAACACGAATTAAGAGAATCGTTATTGTCATTGGTTAAGAGAGCAAGGGATTTGGTTGGATTGGTTGATGGAATCCATGTCACTGATTCGGTCTTGGGGGTTCCAAGAATATCGGGTATTTCTTTTGCCCATTTCATTCGGCATGCTGGAAACAGTTTACCTATTAGTTGCAGTTAAGGGCTCGTGATCGCAATTATACCTCATTTATGCAGTTTGTTGGAGATGCAATACTGTTGGGACTCGAAAGCATACTTATATTGAAAGGGGATGAATTAGGATCTGACTTATCGACTTCTAACATAAAACCGACTGAAATTCTTGAAGTTTTGCAAAGTGAAAAATACGATAGATATATACGATTTAGTCTACTGCTCCTTCTAAGCTAGGTGACAAGGTTCAGATAGAAAAAAAGATACATTCTAGACCATATTCCTTGGTTACTCAATCTATCGAATCGCTAGCTGACTTGGGAGAACTCGCTGACCTGGCAAAACTGCACGGTATAAAAATTGTAGCATGTATAATGATTCCTTCGGAGAAAAATCTCAAGTCAGCTAATATGATAGGGTTGGATTGGCATCAGTATTCAAAGGATCCAGTCAGCTTCATAATTGAGGCGGGCAAGATTGCTGATGAAGTGCTCCTCACCTCGCCAAACCATTTTGCAGCTGCAATCGAGGTTCTAAAGATTATCTCAAATCAGGCTTAGAATAGTTTTAAATTCATGGACCGGACATGCTGAGTTGGAACATACTGAGCGATTCTCGATTTTTCGTGGCAATTCTACTCTAGTTTTTTTGCAGCAATCATTTCGGACTTTACTTCGTCCAATATGGTACGGTAGTATGGCTGAAGGTTACTATCCTCGCTGAGACGAGGTCTTCTATAATCGACGGTGATCTCTTTCTTTAAATGTCCAGGCCTGCTTGTAAATACAATAACTTTGTCCCCAAGACAGACTGACTCAAGAATGTTGTGAGTCACAAAAACAATCGTTTTCCTGGTCTTTGCCCAAATCAGCTGTAACTCTACCAATAGTAAATCGCGGGTCTGAGAATCCAAGGCCGCGAATGGTTCGTCCATCAGTAGTACCTTCCGGATCCATTACCAAAGCTCGAGCAATAGCGACCCTCTGTTTCATTCCCCCAGAAAGTTGATAGATATACGATTGAGCAAATTTAGTTAATTGCATCATATCAAGATATCTTATCGCTATCTCGTAGCGTTTAGCCTTGTCTACCCCGGCCATTTTCAGGCCAAATTCAACGTTTTCAATTACTCTCAACCACGGAAAAAGAGCATTTTCCTGGAAAACCATGATCCGATCTGGACCAGTCCCAACAACAGGGTTTCCATTAAGTATCACAGTCCCACTAGAAGGATTTTCCAAACCGGCAAGAATGTTCAGCATAGTAGACTTACCGCAGCCCGATGGGCCTACTAGACAAACGAACTGCCCTTCGTCAATACTAAAATTTATGTCCTCTATGGCTGTTACTACAGCTCCTGTCCTGCCTTCTACAAATCTTTTAGTTACATCTCTAACTACAATTTTCGCCAAATACGCTTATTGCACATGAAATAAACAAGTAGAGTACCTTATAGACTTAATCTGTTTGATGCACTTCCCTTCTGCCTTTCAGTTGCTGTTTGTTTCGAGTATGATGAGTTTTAATTTATTGACTTTATTTTCGCTTTAGTGACTCAAATCTCAAGCCATGTCTTTTGAAGTTGTCACAATTGTGAGTTTGGATAGTGAAAGCACTTCTCTGTAACTCCAAACCTCACCATGTAAACAGTCCCAACTTCCTCCAACCTTTATGCGCAGGGTACAGCGATCATATCTAATTCTAACTGGATTCATTTATTAGTTAAGAGCAACGACATTACCGTTCCATGCCTCTTGAGAGTCTGAGAGATCTTGTTGATATGTTAGAACAAAAGGGACAACTGACGCGAGTAGGGGCTTTAGTAGATCCTGAATTAGAAGTGGCTGAAATAATGCGTAGGCTCATGTACGACAAAGATAGACCTGCAGTTCTTTTCGAGAATGTGAAGGGTTATACAATTCCAATCTTGGGAAATACGTTCGGATCTAATGAGCGGTTGAGGATAGCACTAGAGGAAGATGATTTTTCCCAGATAGGTAATCGGATAGTAGATTTGACAAGAATGAAAATGCCCACTGGTGTTTTTGGGAAGCTTAGAATGCTCCCAAAGCTCTCTGAAATTTCCGACTATGGTCCTAAGCACTTCGACAATGGACCTGTCAAGGAACTTGTATTAACCGAAGAGCAAGCGGATCTATACAGTCTTCCAATACTGAGGTCGTTCAAGGGTGATGCAGGAAGATTCATCACTTTTGGCCTAACGGTGACAAAACATCCTGACACTGAAGTGACTAACATGGGGGTATATAGGATGCAAATCTTGAATGCAAGGAAGGCCATAATGCATTGGCAAATACACAAACGCGGAGCCCAACATCTAGAGATACTGAAAGATAAAATGTTAAAAAACGAAGCAGATGTTAGTAAAGATAGTCGAATCGCAGTCGCAGTTGTAATTGGAGCAGATCCGGCGACGATGTTTAGTGCTGTGGCACCAGTTCCAGAAGGGATGGACAAATACCTGTTTTCAGGAATCGTAAGAAAGAAGGGCATTAAGCTCGTCAAATGTAATACAGTAGATCTCGAGGTTCCTGCAAATGCGGAGATAGTATTGGAAGGCTATGTCGACCCAGATGATATACAAATGGAAGGACCATTTGGAGATCATACTGGTTACTATACACCTGCTGAGCCGTATCCGTGTTTCAATCTGACCTGCATAAGCAGGAGAAAGAATCCGATATATCTCACTACAGTAGTAGGTAAACCGATCCTTGAAGATGCTTACATTGGGAAGGTGATAGAACGGTCGTTCTTGCCTCTGATACAAATGTTCCATCCTGAGGTAGTTGATTTCTCAATGCCAGCTGCAGCGTGGTTTCAAGGACTTGCAATTATTTCTATCAAAAAGCGGTATCCAGGACAGGCCAAGAAGGTAATGATGGGGCTTTGGGGGATGGGACAGCTTTCCCTGACAAAAATGTTCGTTACAGTGGATCATGACATAAATGTCCATGACATGGATGAAGTCCTCTGGGCAGTGACAACAAGAACCGATCCCAAACGAGATCTAATGTTTATAGAGAACGCTCCGACTGATACTCTAGATCCTTCATCACCTCTTCTTAACCTTGGGTCTAAAGTTGGAATCGACGCGACAACAAAATGGCATCAGGAAGGATTTAGTCGGGAGATACAAGTTTTGGCTGCTGTTGACGAAGAAACTCAAACTCTCGTCTCGAAAAGATGGGGAGAATATGGATTTAGTGATTAATGAAGTAGTTACTAATTCCAACTTTGTTCTCTTCAAACTATGCATGGGTGGAAGCGAAAATATTAAATCACATAGAATCAAGGAAATAGTTAGGTGTGTCCTGTCAGAAGGATATAGATCGGTGTAATGTCTCAATTGGGACAATCTATGAATCTACAATGTGCGAATGGATGGCAGCATTAGGGGTATGACTGGGGGACGAAAAGAAGATAAGGATTATCGCCCCTCTGATTTAGGTATATCTAGGGGAACAGAATCAAGCAACTCGTCTCGCACACAAGGGAAATGTGCCCTTTGTGGTAAGCAGATTAAAATAGAACCACAGGGTAACGCCAGCGCCAGCGCTAGCGCTAGCGATGTCGATATAGGCTATTCTCCTATAGTAGAAACTGTTGAAGGCACGGACTATGAATTTGATTCATCTGATTGCGCTGTTATGTTTAAACGCTTGAAAAGTGTCTACGGTGAAAGATTAACTGGCCTTTTGGGTCTGGAGCAGTTCATTTCCGATCCCTTTTGGGATCGAGTTACTCCCAATGAGGGCGAAATGATTCAAATGCAAAAAGAGTCTCAGAGGGGTGGAGAAGACCATGATATTGTACAGATAATCGAAGAGCCAAACAAAATTATACAGATCGCATTTGAAATGATACGCTCGGCGAAAAAAGAGGTCCTAATTATGTTTTCTACTGCAAATGCCTTTAGGAGACAGATTTCAATTGGCGGACCAGAGTTGATTAAGGAAGTGACTTCTTCCAGAAAAGATCTTGAAGTGAGAATTCTTACTCCAGCTGACCATGACGTAGAATTAGCATCCATTGCTTTAGCGACTAAGATGGATAACGTGAATGTGAGAAATATGGAAGCTACATTACAGACTAAGGTTACTGTCGTTGTGGTGGACAGAAAATTTTCATTGGCCGTCGAATTAAGAGACGATTCACAAGACAATATACAAGAAGCACTCAGATCCGCTGTTTATTCTAACACAAAGTCAGTCTGCCATTTCTTATGTTGCTATATTCGAAAGTCTTTGGAAGCAGGTTGAATTAATTGAACAGGTGAATTCACTTTGTAAGCAACTGAAGGATCAGCAAACCGACCAAAGAGAATTTATTAGTATTGCTGCACACGAGCTTCGTGCTCCTATCCAGCCGATTCTAGGCCTTGCAGAAGTTCTCAAGTCAAGACAAGAGGTGCAAATGGAAAAACAGAGAGAACTACTTTCTGTTATTATACGTAATGCGAAGAGGCTTAAGGAATTAACAGAAAACATATTGGACATCACAAGAATTGAGAATAAATCGTTAGAACTTCAGAAGGAACCTCTAGATATTGACGAAATAGTGATCGGCGTCTTTAGCGATGCCTTGGATGAATCAGAATTTTCTAGAAACATAAGGCTAGTTTACAATCATGACAAGAATATAAAATTTGATTCTGCCTTGCCCTCTAGTCATTCTGAATCATCAATAGCGATTGGATCTATTCGCAAAGGATCCTCTCTCTCTGTCAGGGCAGATAGATCGAGATTAACTCAGGTAATGACCAACCTCGTTGGAAATGCAATCAAGTTCTCCAACGAAGGTGATACGGTTACTGTTTCAGTATCACAGGAGAAGGGTGTTCGAGATTTTAAGAGGGGTGGGAATGACAGCAGTTGGAACAAAGTACTATTAGTACGAGTTGAAGACACTGGAAAAGGGATACATCCAGAAATCATGCCTAGATTATTCAAGAAATTCGCGTCAAAGTCGGAAAAAGGTATGGGTTTGGGACTTTTCATCTCAAAAAATATTGTTGAAGCCCATGGCGGGGAAATATGGGCAGATACCCCCAAGAAAGAGAAGGGGGCAGCCTTTTCCTTTACGATTCCGATCGAATGACCCATTTCTGTCTACCTCTAAATGCCAAGCCGCTAGAAAGAACGCTGGACTTTTTCTATTCTGAGGAGGTCAGCTGAAATGACCTTTGCTCTTTAATAAAAAGTTCTATTCAGTTCTCTCTCCTAAAATAAATGGATGGATCAAATTATGGATAATAACATTCGCCGATGACCGACTGCATTTGAAACGAAGGTTCAAACGAACCCTTTTATACAATAGTAAAACATCTCTTGGTATGGCAACCAGTGAAAAAAGTAAAGTCCCTAAGATAGTGGCTTTAGAAGTTCTAGAAAAGAATGGTGTGAATATAGATCGCTTGAAGGAACTAATAACGAAAGGTGTTGGCGCTGAATTCACGACTTACTATTATTATACTATCTTGAGAATGCATTGCACAGGTCTCGAGGGAGAAGGAATTAAGGAAATAGTCGAAGATGCCCGTATTGAAGATAGAAATCACTTTGAGGCTATGGTTCCCAGGTTGTATGAATTAGGTGGGGCCTTACCCAGAGATATTAGGAAATTCGCTGACCAAGCGGGGTGTCCTGATGCTTATTTGCCAGATAATTGGGAAGATATTAACTCGATACTGAAGGTTCTATTAGAGGCCGAACAGTGTGCCATAAGATCATGGGGTGAAGTCTGTGATATGACGACAGGTAAGGACCCTCGTACCTACGATGTTGCTCAACGCATTATGCAAGAGGAAGTTGAACACGAAGCATGGTTTATAGAACTACTCTCAAAAAGGCCCTCTGGTCACTTTAGAAGGAAGTTTGTTGGTCAGTCACCTCACACAGGCGATCAAGGTAGCCTAATACACCTTTAATTTTTTGTTCATCAAAGCACAATATTCCTGAGGACCAGATTAATTTAGTAAAGCGAACCGAACTAGAGCTCGTCTTCATTAACATAGGGCATACAAAAAGGGATCGTATAATACCGTGTTTTGAAAAAAATCCATTCTGTCAATCGGTGAAGGATGACGGCTATTCTCATATCATGTTCGTGCAATTGGGTCTGAAAAATATCATGGATTATTTGCAAACCTCTCAAATATGAAAATTTTTTATAATTTGCATATACGCAATTTTGAAGTGAGAATGTCGGAAAGTTCTTTATATGAGCTAATTACAGATCAATCCTAACACACTGCTTAGCGTATGACAAAGTGCATAGCATTTCACTCGTACAAGGGTGGTACCGGTAAGACCACGTTGGCCGGAAATTTTGCTGCTGTATTGGCAAAGTTGGGCTTCCGAGTGTGTTTGCTAGATTTGGATGTTTATGCACCAAGTCTTCAGTCGTACTTTATGATTGAACCAAAAAAGTGGATAAATGACTATCTTTACTCTGAAGCCGATATCGGAGAAGTAATGCATGACCTTACTCCGAAAGTTTCAGAGATCGATTTGAATAGCAAAGAGATGCAGTCAGCTTCCCCTCAAAGCACCCAAGATAGCGTGAAAGGCAAGCTCTGGATCGGATTTAGCAATGCGAAGAAGGAAGAAATATACAAGCTCGAAGGAGGCGCAGATACTACACGCAAGCAGTTCCTAAGAAGATTCATCTTGTTAAGAGAACAGTTGATAACAAATTATGATGCAGATTATATTGTCATTGACACTAGTCCTGGAATTAGATATTGGTCTATCAACGCATTGGCGGTTGCAGACATTTTGTTTCTAACACTTAAAGCGGGAGACCTTGATATCGAAGGAACAAAGAAAATGGCTGAAGAAATATACAGCTCTTTCACTAAATTTGGGACCAAGTCATTCCTGTTACTAAATAGGGTATCTGGATATTGTGCCCCAAGTCCGCTAATCGTAAGGCCAGATGTTACCACTAGTAATAAATCGGAGCCTTCAACTTTCATAATCGAAGCACCTGAGGATACTGACGGAATGCTTGCAAAAGAGGTAAGAATGAAGATAATGACCTCAATTCCATGCTATTGTGATATACAGTTCCTTCGGAAGGAATTCCTGACTGCTCTAAAGTATCCAGCTCATCCGTTTGCCAAGAAGATAGAGGCTTTGACTGAATCGCTGAGCAAGACGGCAGAGCAAATATGACAAACTAATAGCATGAATTCGATTAAGTTCATCAGTAGCACGCATAATTAAACTCTCAACAAACAATTATTCTCTAGGTCAGACTACATCCGTATCAGCCCAGCTCAAGTTTTATCTTGTTGACCAAGTCATCAGTCTCAATCGGCTTCCTTATGAAAGAGCCGAAGTTAAGAGAAGGATAAATTTCTCTCAGGGCAAGGTAATTGAAATCAAAGCCAGTAATGAAGCAAACTTTGACATCTTGATCTATTTCTTCTAACTTCGCGTACAATTCAAACCCATCTATTTCAGGCATTCGAATGTCGACAATAACCATTACATATTTTCCCTTCATGAATTGTTCGAGGGCTAACTTTGGATCAGTAAACCCGTCTACTTCAAAACCACTGCGTTCAAGGCTCGCAGTAATTGATAGTACTATGTCCTCTTCATCATCGACTAGCATTATTTTCTTTATAGTAATACCTCTCCACCTCTGGTTCTCAAGGTAAAATGGAAATTACAAATAAAGCCAAATTCACAAAGGCTGAGTATACGATGATGAAATGAAAAATAGACCATGAAGACCACAGATTGACCTAAGGATCTATTTCCCGTACTAAAGGTGGAGCGGTCGCAAGTCCTTTGCTGTTGGCAAGAAATCGCAACGATTGGCTCAGCTCTAGGTCTGTCTTCCATTCTTGACCCTCCCAAATCTAGTAATGAATTTCATACACGAGCAATTGCATAGTAATTGTTACCTTGTGTTATATATCAATTATAGAACAAATGATACAAATAGAGAATTGAAAATAAAGCTACTGATAGAAGTAGTTTATCGATAGTATAGATTTTCGAGCATTACCTCTTTATTCAGATCACTATAGATGCTGCTAGTCACCCAAATCTAGCCCTTTTCCCTAACTGCAAGATCCACATAGTTTAGGAATCTATCCCGACTCACAGGTTTCATTATGACTTGGTTTGCCGCCACGTCAGGCAATAACGAAATAAGTTCCTCAGCCGCGTCGAGTGCTGTTACGAATAGGATCCTAACTGCTGAATTAATTGCCCTCAATCTCTGGTAAAGCTGTAAGCCATTAAGTTGGGGCATACGAATATCCATTATCACAAGGTCATATTTTGATGAGTCTTCTTTTGCAAATTGCCTCAGTGCCACAGTAGGATCTGTAAACGAATGGACCTTAAATCCCTGACCCTCAAGAAAGGATCGGTAAGTAAAGAGCATATCGGGCTGATCATCAACTAACATTATATTCCCACGGAACTCATCATCGCCTTCGGGTCTAAGCCGAGACGGCAGTTCCTCTGAAAGACGAACTCGTTCCATAGCATGTTCATTCTGTTTTCGAACGTCATGCTGGTGTAGTATAATTTCCTTTAATTCCGGGTATTTTGCCCGACGATCCAAATCCATTGGTAATACTAAATGGATTGGATATCTTTGTTTAAGCCCGATTGAGAATTCAGATATTTCTTCAAACTGGAACTGTTTTTCAAGAGAATGCAGTTTCTTGATCACCTGGTGCAGATCGCCCCCTATAACCATTGAATTGGGAGGAGCCTTATTGTTGATCTTTGCACACAAATTCATGGTAGGTCCAAAGAAATCTTGATCTCTTGAAAACCTTGACTCGGCTAGCTCAAGTCTGCCGTAGTCAGCGCTTATTCGATACCCTATAGGCTGAATTCCTTCCTTTTTATAAAGGCTGTTAACCGTGCTCCGCAAATCCAATAGCGATATCCCACACTCAAGCACATTCCTAAAGCCTTCGATGCGTTCTACCTCGGACGTGTTTGGAAAATAATAGATCATCGAGTCTCCACCTGTCTTTAGAACCCTTCCACCAAAATGTGCAATTACTGGTGAAACTGAATTAACAAAAAGGGAGTAAAACTTTCTAACTTTGTCCTCATGAGCCAGCGAAGAGGTAATCGCGGTCGAGTTGACTATATCAAGCATGCATACGCAGAAATCAGAAGAGATTCCCTGAAAGATTATATCGTCATGCAATTCCGTATTATTATCACCATTTCGCGAATCAAATTTGTTACTATTCACCTTTTGACTTGGAAATTTAGAATCTGCGATATAGTCATCATTTACCTCTTTTCGTCTGTCTTTGTCTCCGATCATGGAACTTTTTTTTACCTCGTATCCGGATCAAGTATTATTCTTCCTTCTATAAAAGATTACTCAACAACGTGATCTATTACTATTGAATGATTATGCAAAATCAAATTCGGCTTTGACGGTACTATGAGACAAAGATGATAGGGAACGATAGGCTGAAAGATTTATCTCGTAAAGGGAATCGTCTTTAATAGTCATTGTTTAGAATTTCATGCGAGTTTAACGTTTATAATCTTCCAATTATTATACATCCGCATCTCGAATATGAAACATCAGAGACGCGTCGGCGAAGCGCTTACTATAGTTTCCGGTATAGCAATTGCTGGAATCGGCGGCGGTCTAGGAATATTGTCATTAGTGGCAGGAGGACTAGCAATTATGGGATTGGGAGTCATATCGTTCTTCTGGCGATAACTGGGCAGTGTTATTCATATAGATTAGGTATCATTGACTACCTTAGCAGAGGCTAAACCAATTTTTGTTCTGTTTTTAGCCTATTTTATTTTTCAAGGTGCCCATCTTATCCACGAGTAGATCAATAACTTGTAATTCTCAAGATATATCTTCTGCTGGCCATTTTGGAGTTAAGCGAACTTTATTATTCCTTTAATACTCATGAATAGCATTGGGAGCAGTATTTGACTCAGAAGATGTCGCAAAGAATCGTCGGAAGATATTCCAAAATGCACTGAAAGACTTACACCCAGAAACAAAGGAGAGAATAGTAAAAATTTTTGAAACTTGGAAAGGTCGTGCGTCTGAAAAAGAGCTTGAAGAAATCCTTGGTGGAAAAAGCGCAAAGAAGTTGCGGGACCTGGTAGATAACTCAGATGATGAACTCAGCTCAAATGAGGTAGATAACTTACGTAGGCTTTTTAGAGAGTCCGTTACTTTCGACTAATAACTGATTGTTTAGTTCTTTTAACTATTGGTGGGCATAATCCAGGATTCAGACTCGGGCTTTAAGCACAAACAAAGTTATAGTATTGTTTAAAGTGAGGTCATATTCCTGCTCATGCGGTCCTGTGAGACTTCGGCCTTTATCAGAATTTTCCCGTTAACAGTCCACTTTGCGCTCGCCAAGCGTTTTTCCATCAGGACCCACGGCTTCAGGAACATTAATTTCAAGGTTATCGAACGTGTAGGTCACTTCAGCCTCTTTCCCCGTCAACTTATCAAACAAGTCTGCCAAGAGATCAGCCCATTGGCCCGCATATTTCGAAGTTTTATCACTGCTACTATTTGTCATGTTACTCACCGATGGTTTTAGGACTCTAAACCTAATAATAGTTTCTGATTGGTATGCTTTGTAGTGTTGAATGAAGAGAAGCAATAAGACTGAGGCTTGATTTCGGAAGAAAAAAATTCCTGTTCCCAATCGGGCCAGTTGAACTATGAGATTTATTTTCTATGAGAACAATAAGGTTTTTGCCATTATCCTCCCCAAATCACCTTGGGCAAGAATGCCCTAAAAAATGGACAAAGAGAATGTGGAACCTATATTTCCCTTGCGAGCATATCTACGGTTAATCAAATGTTAAAAAGGACTTGTCAAGTATGTCAAAATATCATACCTTCGGCGGATTCAGGAAGATACTGCTACCTTCATCGGCAGGTTTATGACAGTCTAGTATCAGAGTATGATGCGGTCAAGAAAACCTCTAAAGGCTCAAGTCTGGACTGGAAAAAGTTTCTTGCAGAAAAGATGAGCAGTGTGCGTTATTTACCTAAAGAGTTGGGCGATGTCATTAAGATTGAGCTTGAGAGTACGTAGCTTGAGTAGTACCTGTATTTTACTTAGCAAGATAATCTGGTGTTTGGCGACCTCCATTGACGTATTTTGGCTGTGTCGCTTTGAGAAGACTTGGATTATTGTATTCATTTGTTCAGGACTGATTACTATTGTATGAGCCCCCATTTTCTGGCAATTTCCTTTACTTCCTCATCGGTCACTTGGTTAAAATTATCATAAAACTGGCCAACGGAGCCAAAAGAAGATGGAGTAGTTATGACTTGAACCACATTTCCTTCTCTGGACAGGGCTGCGACCGTATCCTCAGGCGCAACCGGAACTGCGATTAAAACACTTGCTGGATCGTATTTCCTAATCCACTTAGCTACTACCATAACTGTAGCGCCTGTGGCAATTCCATCATCTACAATAACCACCGACCTACCTGCGATGTTGTATGGTTTCGATGCGGAACGGTAAAGAAATATCCTTCTTTGAATCTCTTGAACTTGTCTTTCTATTTCAGCGTCGATGTACTCGGTCGAAACTTGGAGTGTATGTATTAGACGTTCATTAAGGTATGCCGTCCGGTCCTGGATTACTGCACCAATTGCTAGTTCTGGATTATTGGGGGCCCCCAGTTTGCGGGGAATAACGATATCAAATTCGCTCTGGCTGAATTTATTGGCAATAGCATCGCCCAAAATTACCCCTCCACGTGGTATCGCTAATACTGTAACAGGTGCCGTCTGGCTTTCCTTTTTGAAAAAATCAGCCAAGACACTTGCAAGTAATTCTCCTGCGCTCGTGCGATTTTTGAATTTAATATGGAAACTCCTCTTTAGTAGTCTTCCCAGGATCAAAGTATTTGTGTTTAATTAAGGATATCCGTAACCTATTTCCCTTACTCATGCTGGACCCACAAATGCACTTGTATCTAGCAAGAAAATTACCATGATTGTTTATTGAAAGCATCACAAATTCTACAAAAATTCCTATAACTTAAAGATCGGCAGAGACCGGCACATGAATTAGAATGTGCGACGTGGTAAGCAGGGTAGTTTGTTGGCCCACTCACTATTCAATCCTGTGTCGTAGTTATGATTTTCTCCTGCCCTATTATCTCAGTTAAAAGGTTACTACATGCATCGGTTAGATCTGTAGTTTCCTTCTTCTTTGCTTCAAGAGTGGCTTGTGTCTCTGCAATCAGAAGCTTCTTCTCTTCTATCTCTCGCTCATTTCTCTGGATCAAATCATCAAGGGATTTTATCGAATTAAATGCCTTACGATTTTGGTTTTGCCTTATTCTTATCGCCTTTTGTTGTATCTCCCAACCTCTTGATTCAATTTTGGGAAACATGTCGATCGCCTTATCCAAATAAGTCGAAACTTTGTCTGAATCCTTTAAACTGATAGACCCCTTATTGACAGCTCCCCGTATTTCAATGAGCAATGCTCTGTAAGCATCAATCATCTCACTATCTTGTTTGCTTCGTTCAACAATTTGGTCGGAGGAATTAGTAAGACCGTCCGATTCAATCTTTCTCTGATCCAAAAATATCTCCCAAGGAGAGTCTAGAAAGTAAGTCAATTTTTGCGGCTACACTCTTTGAGACACCATAAGAATATTTCGTAAAAGCCCTATTAAGATGAGAGAACAAGTCAGAGACGTATTCACGGAATTCTGATTTGCTTTTTTCCAATTCTCGAGATTCAGATTCAAGAAGGGCATAATTCTTGTATTCGTCAGATTGTTCGATTTCGCGACGACGTGTTGTCAGTTGCGTAATATCCTTTTCCAAATCCCTTACTTCCCCTGACATGGTCGCTATCTTCTCCTTAGAGTAATTCAAAGAGGATAAGTTGTTAGATAGGTCGGCAATTTTTTGGCTACAAGCGTTTGTGTCTTCCAAATCGAGGTCATAGTTTTTAATCAACTTTGATGTCTTCTTGTTCAGGTTGGTAAAGTCTGCAAATTCAGAATCTGAACTTGTCGGCATACTTTTTTAGGAATACATTGAAAAGTTTACTGTGAGACCCAGTAAGTTGACCAAATCGATTAGTAAGTGATTCTAGTCGGTCTTTAAACCTGACTGCGTCATCATATGACCCTATTTCTGGAAAACTAGAATTTGCATCCTTTAGTATTGAGTTAATTACGGTGCTACGAGCGTTTTCGACTGCTGATTCAAATCGCTCGACTTCTACTTTAATCTCTTCATTCTGGAGGTCAGCGGCAAGTCTACGATTGACCGCAAGCTTGCCTGGGCAGAGTCTCTAATTGGAGTAAGCTGTTGAATAAGCTCAGCCGTCCTTTGCTTTTCAATCCAACGAAGCCGATTCATTGCTTCTCCAATGCTGATAGCTTTTCCAGACAATCCCGCAAGTCGTTGAGAGTCAGACCTGTCATTTTGATCCAGTGTCAAATCGGTCTTGTCAGACCCCTCTATAATGGACTCCTCGGGTCTGATCATAATTCACCTTGTCTTTTGAGTACTCCTCGGGTTGATCGGAAGACTCGGGTTTAAGCTTGGGTTTGGACTTGAATCGGTTTTTTATAAAGTCAAATGAAGGGCACAAAAGCAGTCTAAGTACCTCATGTACACGTTCTCTAACAAAATCTTTACGGTACTTTATGGAGGTCAACTTTGAATGGCAGAAAGCATCAGGTTGAAATCGTGAACTTCCAATTTGACACATTCAAATTCTTGGACAGAATCAATTTACTGGAAACAACCGTTGATTTATTCGACTCTAAAAAGCCGTAAATAGTTGAGTGAGTGACTCAGAGTCACTCGCATTTCAAAATGTACTTATGTGTCTTTTGCGCGAATAGAATAATGCCCAGAGAACCTCAAATCTGTTCAATTTGTCGTCGAGAATTCACGAGGAAATTTAATGCTAGGCGACATAACGAAAATCTGCACTCTTCACAGGCATTTATCCTGCCTCTTTCCGAATTTCGTTACGGTGTGCCGGAAGACCCAAGAGCCAACAACAAATTTTTTTTAATAGCCGGAAATACGTCAGAAGATCTATTGTCTAACGCATTGGAAAGAATTGGAACAGAATTTGAAGCTTGTGAACAGGAACTCCGTTCTATTGAATCTGGGAGGGAAAAATCCAAGATCCTGACTCAGATAATAACCGAATCGTTGCAGTCTCGAAATCCTAAGCACACGATAAAGTCGCATCTTGGGGCCTTAAGGCAAACCAATCTGAAGAAAAGAATAATTCGACATGTTGAGACTGGGCTAGATCTACCTGCCCCACTCGCGAGACAGTTGCTACTAAATTTCATTAGATAAGAGGCTTGTGAGTTACAATGCTTGAGAACGAGTGTGCAGTAGCATGGTGCCAAAGAATACACCAAGTTTTGAGTCGTAGAGTTAGCCTGGTATTTATGATAGCATTTGGAAGGCTTCACCAGTAGCTTGCCTTTATTTTCTCTATTACCAATTCGTGCTCTGGGCCCTTCCTTCTGGCGAATCTTTCCATAGCATTTAGCGGAACGCCACCCAGAAGATCTCGCCAAACCAGCAAAGAACAAATTCTTCATCGGGTTGTCTCGCCCAACTTTTCTCATGAATTTCTGAATTCCATATTTGAAATTGTGCTGCCATGTTTTGTACATCACTCCTAGCTTAGGTGGGTCCATTGTATTGTTAATATCAAAGAATTCTGATTTCTCTAACAATCCGATAGGGACAAACGTCAATGGGGTTACAGTAAATCGTGAATCTGGCTGTTCCGTTTCTAATTCATGAATCAACTGGATGGTTTCCCAACTATCTTCAGGAGTCTCATCATTATTCAAACCCATTATCAAGGTAAATGCAGGTACCCAATAGTCCTGATTCAACGTCTTGACCCCGTGTTTCACAACCCAATGCCATTCATTCGGTTTGAAAGGAGCTGAGCTTTCGATCAGCATATTTTCCGATTAAGCGTGTACTTCCAGTTTCGAACCCACATTGAATTCCAATATGGTTATCAGGACTGGAGCGGATGATCTCTGAGATATTTGGAATCAGTCGTTCGTCAGCGATTGCGCCTGCTAAAGTACCGTGAGTAGGATTAGTATGTTCGATTCCTGTTGACATAATACCTTTGAATAGTTCTTCTAATGCTTCTCTGTTGGGTTCCATGTTTTTTGTGGTCCTTGGGTTTAGACCGTAAACGAAAATATCGTCGCTTTGAATCCAAGCACTTTTGGCTCCACCATACTTCATGTTTACTTCAATTTCCTTTTGCACTTTTTCAACAGGATAGTAACGTAATGGCCTGAGGGTTACGTCGCAGAATTTGCATCCTCTCCCACAGCCTCGCATCACCTCGACCATACCATGCATGCTAGGATTTATGATGTCGGGAATCTCATCGACAGATGGTTCATCCCAATAATGTATAAATCGACCATGATATTTTCGCTCAGGCCGATCATATTCCTTAATCTCAACTTTAAATTTAGACTTCTTAAACGGATTAGCAGTATCGAAGTCCCCAGCTATTACAGCATCAAAGAAACTAGCACCGGCTCCATCAATCTCAGGGCCAATTCCTCCAAGGTCTCCCTCAACTATACCGTAGAGTCCGTACTCTTCAATCTTTGCCGGATCATAGTTATACTGCCATGTGCCTGATGCTCCCGCTACGACTTTTGCGTTACTTCCGTTCTCTTTTTTTGCCTTGGAAATTCTCATGTGCAAATCTCTGCAGTAAAATTCATCGTAAGACATGTGTTTACGTCCGTAGGTAAAGGTCATGGTAACCGGACCCATTCCTAGGGGATCCATCTCGTAGGTACCTACGACTTGAGTTTCAGGACCTATAAATTTCTCAACATAATCAGGGTGAGCCACAACGACGTCTTCTCTGCTGTAACCGTCTCTTATGAGAGATGATTCAACCTTCCTCAAACCATATGGAGCATATTTTGCAACTCCATTAATATTTTCAATTGGGTTACAGATGAAATCAAACAATATCCTCGGAGTAATCTGTTGACCCATTATCTTATACCAGAGTGATGTAGGATCTCTCTTAGTGTCAATAGCAGGAGCACAGCCAAAGAATGAAGCTAAGGAAATTCCTCTGTAAGGTGACATAAGTGTCCGGTCTGCAGTTAGTACAACTTTAGGATATTTCATGAAATGTTATTACGCCGATCCCTAAGCATAACCATTTCACAGGGATAGATATTAAGTTTTTCAATTTTGCTTCAATTTGTGAAAAAAATCTTCTTCAGACTTTTAGCAGTCACTTATATGAGGAATCGCGTTGATACAAATTCCAAGCCATTTCATCTACAACTCTGTTTAATTCCAGGCCCGTCGCCGCTAAATCAATTAGTTGCTTCTTCCGATTTAGCGGGGGATAGTTGTAGAGTGTTTTCAAATGCAACGAATTGTGCTCACGAAGAATGTAGGTTTTACTGCTACGATATTAGGTTGGCCAGTGATTTTGGAATTCGACGAAGTGACCTGATTCCTCGTCCGAGCCCATAGCGGTGAACAAATCAATCAAATTCACACTTCTCCATGATCTAATTGGCTTTTTGCTACCTAATTTTTAGTCAGAACGCTTAAGAATCGAAATGGTGTCTCTGATTCCGAGAAGTCTAAACTTGTACTTGTCCTCATAAAGCTTCGTATAGAATTCTGCGTAGCTTGCAGCTGCTTGGTACGTAGTAAACACTACCCTTAATTCAGGAATCACTGTCTTCTTTCCATCTTGATCAAACGCTTCAAGCACGTAACGGCTGGGGAGTTTTTTTGCCTGCTTCATGATAAAGTAGACAGTAATCAAGAGAAACGCTACAGCTGATACAAAGACAACTACAGCACCAAATTCCTTGCTAAAGGTCAAAATATGAGCTAACAAGTTCTCGCTAAGCCACTTGTAGAGAAGATCTATGTTCTTAAATAATAGGCCCAGAATTGCATCATACAAAATACCTCATTACCTTCCCTCTTAAGTAGTGATAACCTACAGACTATAATAGCATAGCTATTATGAACGTCGATGTTTACTCAATTTTTGCTGAATCCTTAGTGCGAGCGAACATATGCAGGGATGGGTCAGACAAAGACTTCACGCTAAAAGGCGACCCTCTGGTACGGAGAACTCTGTGCAAACGATTTTCTGTTGCATTTCTATGGCTGAACCAAAACTCAGAAGAACATGCTCTATTTCTTTGCCCCCAGGGTTCTATTTTTCAATCTAAGCTGACTTCCTCTGCACTTTCTGCATCGGTCCGCCGATATTGGATTTCGTCCCCCGCATTTAAAACATACTTTAAAGAAAAGTCTGCGTTGCTGAGCAATCTGCTTTTTAGTAGCATCAGTTATAGGCATAGTCATCAATATTGTCAAGTACAGATTATTTTTATCTTTCCATTTGTAGATATACTGTTTCGGGTTGACCCGATGCGACGTGCTTAGATATCTTTTGCAAATGTTAGTCTTTCAAAGGAAGAGATCGTTCACTAGACGAATCATGCATGGAAGTCATTGCAGGTGCCAGCGCTGACCAAGCTTGAGCATCAAGTATGTTGACAGGAGCATAAATTTCCATAACTGTTCGAATTGGTGATCGATGAAATATCGTTTTCTCTATTCTAGACAATCTTAGGACTAGGTTTCAAGAGCAATATAGTTAAAGAACATCAGTCTATTCCCCTCCTCTTAGTCAACATCTAACTCATTTCCGATAATTCACCCAAAGCACAATTCGCCTTGGAAATCGATTTCCTTCATTAGCACACATTAAATATATCCAGCAGTCAACCCGTGTGAAGCAAGGCGTCGATTCCCCACTCGTTAAACCTAATGTGATTTTTTCATGTATTGGACTGAAGCATTATTGGAGTGGACTTTACACTGTGGGCGGGAGCCTCTCCGCTGTTTAGATATTCTAGTAACTAATCTTTTCTGTTTAACCTGAGCCTATTTCACCTGAGCCTAGAATATACTAGATTCTAACCCAAGACCTAATTTCCCCTGTCTTCACTAATTCCGTGCACTTCTAGAATTGTGTAGACTAAGATATACAATAATCTATTGTCCTATTCTGGCTTATTGGACTTGATCTATAAGAAGATACACCAGCGAAACCTGAAGTAGCGCCAATAATCGAAACTACAGCATCTTGTCACTTTGCAGGCATGTCAATTCCTAGAATGTGGAAAGAGGTCGAACCCTAATAGGATCCGTCGTTTTCCAATATTAGCTTGGAAGGCTAGCATTCTAGGATATTATTATAAACTGAAAAAATAAAACTGTCTTTCTAAATCGCTACCATCATATTACTTATAGCACTCCTATCAAGTCGCATTTAATCATATTACTTATAAGGTGGTTTTTATTTATCGTAGACATGTCGATAAAAAGGAAAATCGATGGAACAGAGTTTGAAGTCATTAGACCATCTGACAGGTACATGCGAATAGTATACGCTCAGTACCTAGCCGACTCTTGGAAGAAGTTGCTGTCACCTCAACCAGATGCCGTGGGTAATGATGTTGTATTCCTCAGGACTAGTGCCCCTGACAAGGTCCCTCTAGAAAGGGAGGTAAGTATTTTCTCAGATCAACCTATTTTCGTGGCGATTATCTCAGCGGTAATCAATACTGATGATGGAGCTGAGTTTGACAATGAGGCGAAGCGCCGCGAAGAAGCGAACAGCACCATAGACGCAGGAGATAATCCACCGAAGCCTCAACAGGTCACAATTGACGGTATACCAATCGTCGAGGAAAAACTTGATGATTTCCGCATAGAATCTCCAGAATTTATCCTTCACGTCCATGAGAAATCGCCCTTAAGGGATAAGCTTGAAGTTCATTATCATGTCAACGGGTTACCAACTGTGGTTGTGGGTTATTGTGTTCTAATAAATTCACTACCTGCAAGAACAGAACCTTATTTGATACATACGAAGGCGAGAGGCCAAGATGACTATCCAGCAGAAGCCTCCACTAAGGTATATGTGAGAGATAGATAGGGAACTTAATACTTGGCCATACGGAACGACACTCAATACGACTGTCGAACTGGCTTCAATTAAGTTGGGCCTTTAGTAGTCATGGTGGATGCCGAATATGGCATCTATGGGTTGCAACACGTAGAAACTGCAGAGTAAGAGTATGATGACTAGGGTTTACCCCAACCTGTTCCGAAGGAATGAGCTTCCTTATGAGACCTCATGGGAAACATGGGCAGCCCGCTGGTGTAATTGGATGCTTTCAATACCGAAAAAAAATAATCCCTCGATAGATACGACAGGGAGTAATTGTTCAATGAATCAAAATGACCAAAATGTTTGGTTTCTGACAGGATCATTTGGAAACCTCGAATCTGTGAAACGCAAATGTACTATACCATCCAAGAGATCGATTTTTTTTCCGATACTTGAAAAAGAAGACTCTTTTATTGAGGATGTGGACTTAGATAAAGAATCTGAATTAATCAAGCGATGTGTAGAAGCTATGAATAGAGTGATTAGTTTGGAGGCTCACATTGACGGTGTGAAAATTACGCATTTGGAAGAATATCGGGCACTTTCCGAAGTATTCGATTTGACTTTTCCAGAAGATAATGTCTATGGGGTAAAGCCAGGCACCACACGATCGGTTTGTGATGGGTACTGGCTATTTCTTAGACCGCTCAGAAGCGGTCAACATCGGATTGAGTTTAGAGGAGAAACCCTTCTTAGTGATCAAGTAGTCATTGAGCAATTGAAGGCAGATGCGGTCTACAGGCAAATCTGGGAACATATCTCCAACAATAGGACGTTTCGTTTGCAAATTACATATGACCTTACAATTATTGATGAAGGAGAAGGGTCATATCACGATTAGATGATAAACAACATCCACTTTAGTTCTCCCGGAGGAACAAGCGCCAAGGGTATGTATTTTATAAGCTCCCTTCGGTAAAGGACGGAGAAAAAGCCAATATCCATCAGAAACAGCTCTAGTCAGTCCAGGCAATGCATTAAAGACGTTTTCTGGAGGATAGTTTAGATCAAAAGGTCCTGAGAATATTCTACAGAGTTCGAGATCTCTTTGCGGTATATCGTTAAGCGTAACCTCTTTCTCAGTTATGTCATCCATGTCCTTCTTTGCTTCCCTTATTAGATCTTCATCACTTTCAAAATGAGGATCTTCAGCGTATGAAGTCGTGAAATTGATTATGGGGAAGAGTAAAGCCTTTCCTGATTGCACAGTTACATTATGTTCAATAAAACCTCCAAATGATCCTGCAAGAAATAATACATTCTCATCGCTCTGGTTTTGAAGAATATTATGACCTGTCCCTGGGTTTTGGTCCTTTGGTATGGATAGTATCCACTGCCACCACATCGTAGTCCATTCTGCCCACGGCTTGCCGTACGGAGAGTCCTTGGCGGAAAATACGGCAACCTTATCATCTTTCTTCATCCATTAATCCATTCCATCAACTGCTTTAGTATCTATAATCTACAATACATCTATTTATTTTTGTAATGGAAAGAATCAAGTGTCGTCCGTGGACTCTGGCAAATGTATT
Source organism: uncultured Nitrososphaerales archaeon (assembly GCA_963788755.1). GTDB lineage: Archaea > Thermoproteota > Nitrososphaeria > Nitrososphaerales > Nitrososphaeraceae > TH5896. The sequence continues at coordinate 6,138 of CAWBHQ010000022.1, read as the reverse complement.
CTGAAGGAATAGTGCTTCGTACCTGAAGAGTTAGTATCGCCTCATCATGAACCGAGAGAGGAGGTAATAACCGATGTTGAGCGCGATTAACTCTATCTAATAGCCAATCACACAGAAAGAGTATACACCTTTTAGCTTTCCTTTTTTTTCATCCTGCTTTGTTCAATTTCCTGTATTGTTTCCTCAAGATACTTGTGTATGTCCTCAGATGAGAGTTCCGAATCTGTTTGTTTTAACGAATCTGCTGAGCGCCTAATAACATCATCAACAGTGCTCTCGATATTCTTTGACCATTCAGCCGACCCTATACCACTGAGAAATAAAGAGGTATCATCTTTCACACGTTTCTTAAGTGAAAGCAGAACCTGTCTATCAAAGGCAATAGACAGTGCTGAATAGTACAAGCCAATCAATAACAAATAGGAAGCTACAGGCATGATCGAAAGAGTAGTAAGGCCAAATGCGGGATATGGAATAAGAGCTGAGGACTGAAATCTGCAGACTACTAAACAACATCATGATGCCTGCCGCTGAAAATGCAAGGAAGACTTTCAGATTTGTATTGGAAGAGTATCTTGACATAACAATAAACGAAATCGCGAAGAAAAGGCCTCCCACTTGTTTGGTCATCCCAATTGCATATATAATCATGGTACTCACATGAGGATATTGGAAAATAACCGCGTTTAACTGATTCACCACAAAATCGGATGAAACTAGAAAATAGAGAAGAGGTAGACTAACAAGAATCCAATATTTCCCCGTTCCTATTCTTTTAGAATAGTTCAGGCTATAACCCCTTAGCATTAACGCCGTGGCAAACCAAACTAATCCGAACATTGCTAGAGAACTTGCTCTATAAATTTCCGAGGACATTAATTGGCGAGTGCTAGTTATGTCCCAAGGGTTAGGCGCAGCTGAAAAATAGGAAGATCTGCCTTCTATTTCCAAAAGGATAGTCGCTAGTGCTGATGACGCAGCCAAGAAGAAAATTGCAAAAGCTACCCCATATAAGAATACAAAATGATTCCTATTTTGTGTCAACCAACCTAAGAGCTTAAAGACTAGGATACCAACTAAAATCACCGATAAGCACAAATTATAGCCTACAAAAAATACAAAAAGTGACAAATCATACCGGTTACTCTGCAACGATCCGCCTATCAAAGAGAAGAAGACGACTGTGTTTGCAATTATTGAGGAGACAATTAGAACATTAGTACAGAAATAGATCGGCGTTTCAGTTGTGTCAGTGCCTTGCTCACGTCTATGAAGAAATAAACCAGTAATATTTGACCCAAAATATTGATAACAAATATTGAAATCAAGAAGGCTAGCGTGTATGGAGAAACTCGATCTTGATAAGAATACAAAAAAGAAGAACCGATAGAGTTATCGAGAAACGAAATGAAAGTGATAACAATAGCTATAACAATTATGAAATTATTGGTAGAGATTAAAGATAGGAACAATAGATCCATATTCTTTAGAATATATAAATAATTTTCCAGAAGTCGAAACCCTCCACGGATTGGCTACGATTTTAGCGCTTCTCTTTCCATGTCAACAATTTCCCTTTCTATTACCAACGAACTGGAATAACAGCACGTGGCAGTGATAATCTACAATAGCACTTACCAGAATCTCATTCCGACTAGAATAAAGTCCGATAATATGTTAGCATTCACTGAATTGTTATCAGGTATTTTACATTACTGAGTCTCTTATCGCTAGGAAACCCACTGAGGAATTCTACAGCACTTTCACTGAATTGAAGTTCATGATCACCCGGAGGAAGAGGAGGGACAAATAGGTAGTAACCGGCGACCATTCCATCATAAGTCCCTGGTTCGACCGGATAGTAACTCTGTGCAGGATAGGTCAAATTAGTCTTGAATGGCTCTACATAAAGTTCTTTCCTATCATTGGGATCGGTTCTAGTATTAAATACCTCCGTTCCGTCTATGCTAGCAGAAAATTCTGCAGTAGGAAGAACCCACATTGCACAATCGAGCAATTCCTGATCATTCCGTAGCCCTTCACCGGTACTACAACCACTCCCCACTATCTGAACTAATAATGCCTTTCCCTGAGGGACGGTGCACTCCCTAACTTCAGGACTCGAGATGTCACTTCTATCTTCGCCGTCAGGAAGCATCCACACGGGACCAGTGTTTTGATTCCATGAGCATTTTTGAGGAGAATAATTATCACGAGGGTGTGCTAAACTGCTGTTATCTTTAATATCCGGTATCGATAAATGCCATTGCCACCATTCGCGTGCCCAATCAGAAAAAGTCCTATTATAGGGATTATCCTTCGGTGTAAATACTTGAGCACTTGTTGACGCGAAAGATGCACTGTCACTCGCGACGCTAAGAAAAAGGATCCCAAACAATATCAAGCAAAAAGTGCAGGCGAGCGTACACTTTGTAGCATTCCAATTAGGATAAAAAATTAATGAATCTGATATATAAGTATTCAGAATTTACTTTCGGCTACATCATACCTTTTTTGGACACGCAACAATCTGACACATGGCTAATGCCAAGACTTTGCTTAAATCCTTAGCGAAAAAGATAATAGAATCTGAAGATATTTCATAGTATGATAAATCTGAAAACTATTGTAAAAGGGATTCTAAATAGGAAGATGAGTATAGGATTAGGTGACGGACAAGGATATCACAAGATTAAACACAATTAGCCTAGGAATGATTGCAATGTGCTTGAGATATGTTTCTAGGAGAATTGATGAAACAGTATTGAACGTTGATTGAATGCAATATTGAGAAATAATCATTCAAATTTGTATGAAATTGCGTTTTTTGTGATGCATCCTCCAAATAGAAAGCCATTTGGCTATTAGATTGTTAAAGGAGTCGGGTTATGGCTCAGCAAGAACTTTACCTCAACGACATTAAAAGAAAAAGTCACCTGTATGTAGAATCATCAATCTAGAGAGTCACTGATTATATCCGACGCGAGGCCACTCTTCTGGATTAGCGTGAAATTAGTATCAAAAACATTCATCGAATAATAACCATTATTCAAATGTACCGTAGCACGTCGGGAAGAAACAGGCAGACCTACAATCTGAGAATACATTATGCCTCTACATTCTTATTCAAGTTCCTCGCTACGATTTCTTCATACTACTTGTAGTGGACGATATTTCTTATTGATTTCAGAAGAATTGTTGGCTGAACCTTATAGGCATAGAAATCCGTTCTTCGTAGTGTAAGTGTGATCTATCTGTTCAGTTTTCAGCCCTCTCCAAACTACAGTATTTCAATGTCGACTTTCTCTTTGGTTCACATTACACGGAAGATGCTTCAGGTAACAATCTTATTCCTATCTCTCCACCGATTTGTCATTGGACTACTTTGAAATTGAGCGGTTGATCGAAGATTTGGCTAAACTTTATTCGTGTTCATGCGCAACCAGCTGGTTTAAGGTACAAAGTAGGCTGAATCCGAGTAGAGAAGAATTCAGGGAAAAGGTAGTAGATTTCATGAACAAATTCGAATTTACACTATCTGCATTCCCCAACTCCTTAGAAAGCGAAAGATTCAAGAAGCTCACACGAGAGCTATTGTATAAGGAAACTATGCTTGTTCTCAAGGGGGATAATAAGGAAGTTGAAAAGAGATACAATTATTTTGTGAATTCTCGGTGAATTGTTCAATTTCGATTGTAGAGGGGCGCGAAGACACTCATCTCCCCTAAACTCTACGTGAAGGGACAATGAATCAGCTTCCTAGGAAAGGTTCGATAATTCGTCAAGAACTATTATGCCTAAAAGTAAATACGCCTATTATCGGAAGGGATTTATGATGTACCGAGCGAATTAGGCTAGGGAAAATTAATGAAGATTACTGTATCAGCCATTAAAGCAGATATCGGATCGATTGGAGGTCATACAAGACCAAGTGGTGAACTTTTAGATAGGGTTAAGGAATTTGTAAAGAAAAAATCGAGAAATCTATTGATTGATCTGTACATAGGCTACACAGGTGACGATATTCACATCATTATGAGTCACACTTATGGGGTGGATAATGAGAAGATTCACAAACTAGCCTGGGACGCATTTACCGCTGGTACTAAATTAGCAAAGGAACAGGGGTTGTACGGAGCAGGTCAAGATCTTTTGAAGGATGCGTTCTCAGGAAATGTCAAAGGCATGGGACCAGGAGTTGCAGAAATTGAAATGGAAGAAAGGCCAAGCGAGGTGTTTAGTGTATATGCTGCTGACAAGACAGAACCGGGAGCATTTAACTTTCCGTTATGGCGTGCCTTTGTGGACGCCGGAAGCAACACAGGGTTGCTCATAAATGAAAAGCTAGCCGCAGGTGTCACCTTTCGAATTATGGACGTCATGTCGGGAAAATTGGCAAGTCTTAAGATGTGGGAGGACAAGGCGGAGCTGGAAGCAGCCCTCATGTACCCCGGAAGGTTTGTGGTTCATTCGATTGTCTCATCCGAAAAGGAAGATGGTGAAGTAATCGTGTCTGCTTCTACCGATCGATTGCATAATATCGCAGGCACTTATGTAGGTAAAGATGATCCAATCATGATTGTTCGAACACAGAAGGATTTCCCTGCTACTGAAGAGGTTGGCAGCGCATTCAACAATCCACATTTTGTTGCAGGTGATACCCGAGGTAGCCATCACATGCCGTTAATGCCTGTTAAATTAAATTCCTCAGCTTCAATCAACTATTCTCTGCCAATAGTATCATGTCTTGTATTTAGTATGCGAAATGGTAAATTGACTGGTCCTCACGACGGTTTCGGTACTGCGGATTGGGAACTGCAACGGATGTGGGCAGACCGAACGCGCAATGGTGATGCGCAACCAAGGATTCATTCACCCTGCCACATTGGTTCCAGATGAGCTAGAGTATAACAAAGGCTATGAGGCAAGGATGAAAAAACTGAACGAGAAATTCAAGGACATCAAAAAGGTAGTACGAAAGACCAAATAGTAACTAAATACAGAATGAAACTCAGCTTCCGAGTCTGTGAAAGGCGTTTAATAACTCCAGTACTTTCTACTTCTAGTGCACATGAAAAAGGAATCCTTTATTCATTAGTAGCACCATTCTCTGCAACTAGGCTAAACTTGAACAACACATTCGCAATCCTATCTTTCCTATCAAGTGTATAGAATTGAATTTTAATTCACCTTTTATTATCAATTTTAAAAATTACTTAGAGATTGGAGGAGAAAAGAGCCTCGAGTCTGTCGAAAGTGACGGAACAAGTCAGTGACTGTATGGGGGTAGATATCATGATAGCACCACCTCAATCTTCGCTAAGTCAGGTCTGTGCAACGGTAAAGACTCCCGTGATCAGTCAACATGTAGATTTCTCAAAACCTGGGTCAACGACAGGCTTTATAGTCCCTGAAATAATCAAATCGTATGGTGCTGTGGGTTCGCTGATAAACCACAGTGAGCATAGAATTGACAGCTTAGATACAATAAGAGAACTGGTAGACATCTTAAGAAACCTCCAGATGATCTCGATTGTTTGTGTTAGGACTCCTGAGGAAGCGGGAACCATAGCCAACTTTAACCCTGATTTCATAGCCATCGAGCCACCAGAGCTGAATTGGCTCTGGGAAGGCTGTATCTAAGGAAAACCCATCCATTGTCACAAGATCAATCTCTGCCGTTGCGGATAAATCTGTGAACAGCCAGGTGATTTGTGGTGCGGGGATCGTCGACAAAGCTGATGTTGAAAGTGCGCTAAGATTGGGTGCAAAAGGGATCCTGGTGGCTAGCGGAATAATTAAAGCCGATTCATGGAATGACAAAATCCATGAACTTGCCTCAGGTTTTAAGGCTTGGAGAGCTAAGAAAGATTTCTAACCACAATTTAGATATCCCAGCTGCCGTTGAAAAGGAATTATCACGTTGCCGAATCTTAATACTAGTGTCGAGGCGATCGATGCTATGTTCTGTCAGGATTCTTAATAATAGCGGCAATCAAACTTAAATCTAATAGGTGGCCACGTTCTTTAAGTCAGAATAACGATGATAGCGAAAGAAATATGCTGTTGAAATAAAAACAGGGGGATTTTAGTTCGTGTTTGGTACTGAATTCGAGGAGCTACTTTTGCTGTCTTTCT
>CAWBHQ010000021.1:0-20234 GCA_963788755.1 uncultured Nitrososphaerales archaeon | reverse complement strand
CCATTTACTAATTTTATCATTATTCCTCACCATTAGATTATCTAAAAGCATCTGCATAATCTTTTGCAAATTCAACAAAGGATGTCGCTTTTCTTCTAGTTACTTGTTCAACAGCAGATGACACTTCTGAGGCATATCCCTTTCTGTATAACGTATATAGATCTAAAATTGTTTTGATAAGCCAATCATCCATACCCGTCTCTTTTAATGCTTCTCTAGTCTCCTCCTCTGAAATATTCACGTACTCTATTTTCTTTCCAGTTGCATTGGAAAGTATCTCTGCGGTTTGATGATAGGACAGCGCCTCAGGTCCTGTAATCATGTAGGTTTTATTGTAATGTTTGTCTCCATCCACCAGAGCTTTTACGGCTACAGCTGCAATATCACGAGCATCAACAAAACTAACTTTTGCATCTTCTGCTGGTATGTAAAAAGCATTATTACTCTTAATAGTAGTACCTTGGAAATTGATAAACCCCTGCATGAATTCATTTGGACGCAGGAACGTGTAGGGGATTCCAGATTCTTCTATCAATTTTTCTGTTTGCCTATGCAAGCGCATGGCCTCCACATCAGCACCCAAATCAGCACGCATTATAGATTGTTTAACAATATGCTTAATTCCAGATTTCTTTGCTTCATTGACCAAATTTGATTCGTGTTCAACGGATTTGGAGGAGGGATGAGTAAGCAAGAAGAGCTTATCCACATCTTTGAAGGCAGATTCAAGTCCTTCTTGTTTGTCATAATCAATCTGCACAGCTTTAACTCTGTCATACTGCTGAACTTTATTTGCATTTTCAATTGAATGAACACCTGCCCTAATGTTATAACTTGGGCATCTCTCGAAAGCTGCCTTACAACTTCACTTCCGACAGTCCCAGTAGCACCTGTTACTAGAATTGTTCCAACCATATTCACAGTAATATGAGTATTGTATTATATATTGCTGGCGGAAGTAATGACAATAAATAATGGACAATAATAAGATATCTAACCGCATAACTACTGCAGTAGTCTCACTTTGGAAACTTTTTTCCTATCAAACTATCCATACATTCCCAGGAACGCCCATATATTCGCACTTGAGATTCTCCATCCTACATGATACAGGCCATAAGATTATGGTTGCACAACTACATCTTCATACTCTCGCAAGATAAGGTAGCGACAGCGACAGTAAGGCGCGCACGCAATAGAGCAACTTGAGGTACCAACCATACTTATAGGAAATTCATACGGCAGAGAAGTAAGCACAAATGTAGGTTATAATAATCCCAATGTGACTGCACGATTGGGTAGATAGTATTGTTCCTATCTAGCAAACTTTGAGACTGTTTTGTTATGTCAATCATGTTATCAATATTTGCACCGATGGACGAAAATAAATCCAAATATTATATGACTAATTCCAATTTCCTTAATTCTTTTTACGTCATGCCCAATCTCATCGATCGTTCCTGTTAATGGAGATCTTTGGCCTTCTTCATGTATTGTTCGCCTACCTGAATCAACTATATTAGGAAACGTTAAAAGAATAACCTGAAAGTTTTTTGGATCCTTGTTTGCTCTGTTGGCGTTCTCCCTCATTATTTTCATGGCGTTTTCTAGGTGTTCTAAAGGTCCACCGATTCCACCTAACCAGCCATTAGTATCATATTTTACGATTCTTGTAAATATGTATGGACTAAATCCACCGAGATAAATTGGGATATGCGGTTTTTGAATAGGCTTTGGTTCTATTATTGAGGCTGGAATATTATAGTATTCTCCTTTAAATTCAACAGTATCATCTACCCATATCCTTTTCAATACTTGAATGAATTCATTTGCTCTCTTACCCCTATTATTAAATGGCACATTAGAAACCTGATATTCATCCCTGGACCATCCTATACCTAACCCAGCTACAATTCTCCCTTCTGATAGAACATCAAGAGTAGCAAATCTTTTTGCAAGTATCACGGGATTGTGAAATAACATATCGATTACAGAAGTTCCGAGTACCATCTTCTTGGTATTTGAGCAATATAAGTCAGTGTTTCTAATGGATCTAATACAACCTGGAGCTTAACAGAAAGATTACCATCAGCACTTCCCGGTGATGGAGTTTGTGGATTTAATGGCCACAGAAGCCTTTCACCAACCCATAGGGAATCAATGCCTTCATCTTCTGCAATCTTAGCAGACTGGAGTAACATTTTCTCTTGTGGCTTGTCGGCCTAATTGCGGTGAGACGATGCCGATTTTCAAGGTATCTCTATCTCAATTTTATTACGGTCCCTGTACTTCATAGGCCCTTCGATCGAGCCAGCTATGAAATGTCCTGCCATATTCATCATGACGGCGGACCCAGAATTGAGGAAACTCGTGACCGGCCTCATCCCGTCCCTTGGGAACTAGGTCAAGGTAATGAATGCCACATTTTACACATCTATGCCACGCGAATAAGTTGAATAGGTGTGAAACACGCGACTACTGGGGTCCTTGAAAAATACACTGACTCCTTGTAGCTCCGGACTAGGTGAGGCCTGAGCAACGTAGTTGTAGTATCTCATTCTTGGCTAACTCTTTCTGCGTGAAAGAAACATGGTAGTCAAAATTGAAGTGTGCCGTAAGAAGAAAGCCAGTTGAAATCCCAGCCCATCCGCTTTTGGTATGCCGCGAACTTGCTGTAAGGCGCTTGAGATTCAGCGATCATGGTCACATCTCTCTGGTTCAAATGCACAATTATTCCATTGAAATTGTCTGCCCAGAAGGAACAATGCAAACATCCTGCGTCCCAACTTGATCAAACATGAAGTGATAGACGATTAGTTGGCTTCTTCCATCAAAAAGTTCTGACAGAGTTTGTTTCCCATTCGGTCCTTCAAAGCATATTCCTTATTAACAGCTACCCATGGAATTCGCGTTTGCTGGCTGAGTTGATCGCGCAAAGCAGTGAACTCCTTTTCCTTCTTGAGAAGCGCTTTGCGAGCCTTGACCCATTCTTCTTTGAAACAATCTTATCTAGCAGTTGTATCCTAGAAATAATAAAAAGCGTTCCTCCCCAAGGGGAGGTTTATTTAAAAGATATAAAAATAACTATATTTCGTAACTTTCGTATTGCAGCAGGCTCAAATGCACCTCATTAGTCATTATGTGGTTATGATGACGAAGGCATATCCATTGACATCATCATCATCATCATCATCATCATCATCATCATGTCAATGTCTCCGCTGTGCCGCTCCTGCTGCTGCTGCCGCCACTCATCGAAAAAGATGGCAGAGATATAGCCCCGGTCGAAGAAAGTATCCCTAATGTTATGAAACCTATACCGTGATTCTACCAATCCAAAGCCCGCCTCTGATCCAAAACTTTTCAGCGAAAATAATAGAAGCAAATAATCCCATCCAGTAAATATTCATCCACCCTAACGCTACCATAAGTAGAAAATATGGCCAACAACAACCAAGGCAATAAAGGCCGTGATACATTCCCAACTTCAATGCTCCCGCTCTGCCCTTTTGCCATCGTCTCATAAGGAATGTAAGAGGAGATTCGCAGTATCCAAGGTACTTAGTTTTTAATAGGCTAAATTGATATGTGCCGGCCACAATCAATACAATTCCATAAATAATATTAGAAGATACAGGCTGTTGCTGCTGGCTATCATTTCGTCCTAACTGTGGAAGCAGGGTATCAAAGAAAAACGACCAGCCAACCAGTAGAATCACCCCAGTCAGAGCCCAGATAGCAAGATATGCCGATACGAAGAGAATGATGTTAGGTGATTTCGATTGTAATATGTTACTCAATCTATGAGTAATATTACTTTTGTCTCCACCTTCCGCTGCGGAATATTCCATACCATCATTGCTGCTACTGTGATATGCCATTTGACCATTAGAATTGCTATTATCTGGATTATTGCTGGTAGCATTATTTATGTTAACCAGCTGATTAAAGACAAGGATTATTGGTACTATCGCAGGGAACATCATAGCAGCCATTCCTGCTGTCCATAATACCACAAACAAAGATAGTGCCGCTGGATTGTGGTAAAATGTCATCATAGAAAACATCATTGCGTCATATTGCCATATCGAAACTAGCCATGTCAACAAAGTAATCGATATTACGATTGCAATAATTACTAGAGTTGAGGTTTTCATATCATCTTATTTTTTTCGAGTTAGTATTTACTACAAAGTAGTTATCTTTATCTTCTTCTGCATTAAAAGTCACATTTCATCATATACTTTTTTCATAGGTTTTGCTTCCTGCATCAGGGGCACGTGAGGGTTATTCACTAAAGAATCTCTCTAGCTCGTTAATAAGAAAATCTGGTCTCTCCTCTGCTATCCAATGTCCAGAGAAAGGTACTATGCCACCACGCACGTCTGTAGCGAGAGACTTCATTGATTCCAATGCTCGCTGTGCCAAAACTATATTCTCCACCTAGAGCTAGAACAGGCATTTGAAGCTTAACATTAGCATGATCTTTATTCTGTTCTAGAGTTGTTGGGAATGCTCTATAGTATTCAAAGCCTGCACGCATTCCCCCTGGTGCAGAATATTTACTAACAAACTCGTCTATATCAGCTGGAGTGATTGCCTCTGGATTATACGCATATCTGTAGAACCATGAGAGGTACTCTCGCTCTTTTCCAGCTGTAAGCATTTCTGGTACATCGGGCGTCTGATGGAATCTAAACCACCAGCAGCAGTCTTCAAAACCAGGAGGAGGCAGAGGCGGAACATCCAATATTACTAGCTTGCTTACATTATTAGGATGGGAAGTGGCGTAAGAATACGCTGTCAGGACCCCTACGTCATGTCCTACTAGGTAAATTTTCTGGTCTAGTCCCAAGTGGGATAACAATTGATAGATATCTTCTGCAGTAATATTACCGTCATAGCCTGTTAAAGGCTTTGACGAATCTCCGAGTCCACGAAGGTCAGGTGCTACTACGGTATAATTTTTAGCTAATGCAGGCATGATGTGCCTCCATTCATACCAGGTTTCTGGCCATCCATGCAACAAAACTACGGGTTCACCTTGACCACCAATTACGTAGTGCATCTGGATTCCATTAACAGATGCTGTATGATGAGAAAATGTTACGTTATCAATTTCAAAGGAAAGATCTTTAATAGGTTTACCTGCGTCGTACGCGGTTAGTTGTTGTTGTTGCGGTTGCTGTTGCTCTTGTGCAATGCTTCGTTGCTGCAGATTTAGCACAGATGGAGCAGCAGCAAGAATGATGACAGTTAAGGCTGCGACGACAGTTGTCTTAACATAAAGTGGAGTTTGGCTCAATCTGAGATTTTTCCTCCGGTCAAGTTGAGCACCGCCCCTGTCATCCCAATCGCTTGGTCAGAGGAAGCAAAGACGAGCGCATTGGCAAGCTCTGCCAGCGTCGTTAATCTCTTCGTATGAGTCATGCTCTCGATGAACCCTTGAAACTGCTGGAGAGTCATACCTGAAGCCTGTGCATGAAGGCCAAACGAGACGGCGATTGTCTCGGTTTCAGGCAAACCGGTGGTTCGAACACATACTGTGCGGATACCCGATGGCGCGAGTTCCAATGAAAGATTTCTTGATAAAGCTTCCATTGAGGCCCATGCTGGTGCAATTCCTCCCATAAGAGGCGCAGCGAGACGGGCCGGGTCTGGCGTATGGAAAAGGATGACTCCAGATTTTCTTCGTATCATGAATCTAGCGGCCCCTTTGGCCGTTATGAATTGTGATTTGGTATAGGTTGACAAGGGAAGGAGAAAACGTTCAGTGGGAAGTTCTACGAGTGGAGTTCCCTCTATTCCATGCAGGGGAATTCCAATCGCGTTAAATGAAATATCGATGCGCCCAGTCTTTTCAAAAGTGTTCTCTAGATTGTGATTAATTCCCTGCTCATCTAGTGCGTCGACCTCGGCTACCTCAGCGCTCAAACCAGCAGAAGAAATTTCCTCCGCAACTTTACTGAGCTTTGATACTGACCGACCAATGAGAAAAACCCGTGCACCTTCTCGTGCAAACGCATGCGCGGCAGTTGATCCTACTGCGCCAGCTGCCCCATAAATGACTGCTACTTTATCTTTAAGCATTTCCTTCCTGAAAAGTCCTTTGCGAGCCTCAACCCATTCCTCATCTGGAATAGTCTTAGTCATAGCCATTGTATCCAAGAAATAATAAAAAGTATTGCTCCCCGTGGGGAGGTTTATTTATAAGAAATGAAATAGTTATGTAATCTGCCGCCAAAACCAAGACGTAATAAGATGGAGTTATATAATGATATTCTCAAAGCCATTATGAATGAAATAACAAATTATGATGATAATGTAGCAAAACCTACAAGAGTACAACTTCGTAGTAATCTTGCATATGATAAGTTTGTTAGATATCTTGATGAGCTAGAAAGCAAGAAAATGATACTAAAAACCCCACTCTTGATAACCGAAAAAGGCAGAGACTTTCTTCAAGACTATGATAGAATATCTAATTTTGTCCTTGAGATGGGTATAAAATATTTAGATATACCGACTGATGAAATGAAAGGAGTTTAAAGAAAGTATGGATACTAAAAAAACGAACGAATTAAAAAATTATCGTCCAATGAAATTTGTTGATCAAATGGAAAAAAACAAACACATTCTTCTTTTGTACGAGGATCAAAAATACGCATACTGGATAATAGGTAGATATTTTCACAACGGGTTTGCAAAAGGGGAATCATGTATTTTCTATACGACTGACAGGTCTGAAATAATTGAAAAACAGCTATCCGCCGAAGGGATTGACGTAAGCTTATTCAAACAGAAAAACCTATTACGAATCTATGAAATAGATAAATCTGATGATAATAAGCATGATATGCTTCATTCTCTTGATCAGATACGAGAAGAATCTAAAAAAAGCATGAAACCCCCATACAGATTCGTTGGGGGAGGAGCAATAGCGGATGTAGAAACAATAGATGGAATGAAGTTCAGCATTTCACTGGAAAAAACTGGACACCAGCATTTTGATGAATCTAATCGTTCACAAATATGCTATTACGATATCTCTAAAATAGAGCCTACGAAAAAGAATGAATGGATTAGTTCACTTTTGAGAAATCATCACTATGTTATTTATGCATCAGAGCCAAATAAGGCAGTAGCATTTGAAACTGCGTTACTTGAACAAGATTAGTAAAAATGACAATGATTTTCAGTAGTATTGCGTAGGTTGCATCCTCAGATACTAAGTACCAGGATGTAGGTCTCGAATAACTTCTGGAATAACTACTTTGCGTGAAGTGAGAATTGCTACGGCGAACTATCTAACTAACCTATTGCTCTCATATACTTATAATTAGCCATTCGCCTTTTTAAGTAATATACAAAATGAAAGCGGTTGGTCTATACAAATACTTACCAATAGACGATCCTCAGTCCCTAGTTGATTTAGAAATCCCTCAGCCTAATAATCCTACTAGCGGACATGATTTACTTGTTGCTATAAAGGCAATCTCTGTGAATCCTGTCGATACTAAAGTTAGAAGAGGATTGATTCCTATTACAGTACAAAATGAAGAAAACATACCGTGTGTATTAGGCTGGGATGCTGCTGGAGAGGTAATAGAAACTGGTTCAGATTGCAAATTATTTAAGAAAGGGGATGCTGTATATTATGCCGGCAGCATTTCTAGACCATTAGGAACCAACTGCGAATTTCATTTGGTAGATGAACGTATTGCTGGGAGAAAACCAAAATCGCTAAGTTTTGAAGAGGCTGCTGCTATGCCGCTTACAACCATAACGGCATGGGAGGCTCTATATGATAGATTATCTTTACATCAGGATGCTGTGAGAGGGAAAACCGCAGCTACCTCAAATCCGACAACGCCAACTGATGTACTGTACATTAGTAATAATAAACGAAATGAACATAAGTCATACATTCTTATTATCGGTGGAGCGGGAGGAGTCGGTTCAATAGCCATTCAGCTTGCAAAAAATCTAGTAGATCATTCATCTTTCCTATCATCTACCTTTATGACATCATCTTCTTCATTCTCAGGAATTAATGTAATCGCAACTGCATCTAGGACTGATTCAGTTGAATGGTGTAAAAGAATGGGTGCAGATTTCGTTGTAAACCATCATAAAGATCTTAAAACTCAAATCAAGGAAGTCATAGGTATTGATTATGTGGACTATATCCTCTGTTTAAATGAAACAGATGATCATTTTGAGAGTATGAAACAATTGGTTGCCCCACAAGGTAAGATCTGCTCAATAGTTCAAACTAAAGGTCCTGTAGACTTGGGTGGTGTACTATTGCATAAAAGCGCTACTTTTGTTTGGGAGCTCATGTTCACTAGATCGCTATTTCAGACACCAGATATGATATTGCAACACTACTTGCTCAATATAGTAGCCGACCTTATTGATAATAACAAAATAAAAAGTACTTTAACTGAGGTATTATCTCCAATAAATGCAGAAAATATGCGTAAGGCACACAAGAAAGTCGAATCCGGTACAACTATTGGTAAGATTGTCTTATCGGGATTTTAGAGCCGGTCATCAAGAAACCCAATTAAGAAAACAAGTAAACAAGATCCAAGATTTGGAGTCAGAAATTAGTGCCAAAATTCAACTTCCACGGTTTTCGAAGACTTAACATCTGTATCAATACAAAGATAATATGAAATTCGAATAGGATAGTTATCTGATTTAGCTGCCAAGTAAGTTTTCTTCAGCCATTCAAAGATTCGTATAAATCAGTTTTTCTAACAGGTTTTAGTATTACTGGATTTATGATGTGGTGTTTGATAGGGTCTGTACTTTCGTAATGATAGCTTAACAGCTGCATATTTTCATTAGCTTCAAACAATTTTATGCACAACAATATTAGGAGTATATAGGTATAAGTCAGTGAATATATTATGAAAAGTAAAAAAACCAATAACAACAGCAATGAAAAGAAAGGAGACGACAAACTGAAGAAAAAGAATGACTTAGTTAGTCTTAACGAAAATGGGTCAAATAGTAATTTATGGCAACAATATTCTCCTATGGCCTGGGGCGAAACATATAACGAATATATCAATTACACAAGAAGAATGACTGAAATTTATAATGAATACGCTAAAACTTCACAGAAGATGACACAGCTGTACAAGGAATTGGCTGCAAATGCTGAGAAGATGACTGAGTTGTATAAAGAATCTGCCAATAGTACAGAAAAAATGACCAAATATTGGTTACACTTCTTATGGGCGAAGCCATTGTCAAATAATAAAGAAAGGAAACAAGAAGAAGATTAATAATAGCAACCATCATTTATTCCCTAACAGAAAAAAATGAAAATGGATTTTTCTCTGTAATCTAATTTAACAATGTAATATTATAATGGAAACTAGATTTTGATAATTTGCATGGTCCACTATAAAGTGTGTATATGTTAAGTATCCTTGTGTTACGACTATATGTCCTCCCAGTAGTATTCCATTAACTATTTAGTCTTGTGCAATTTCAGCGCCTTTAATAAACGACTTCTTTAGATTTTCTGAGAACAAATTCTTTATTGCATCTTTAACCCTCACTGAGCCAATAATTTTAGATATGCTTCCTACTGGAAACAAGAAATATAAAAAGAAAATTGAAATGATCTTTGCGCCTCTCCACGCAAGAATGTATAAGCTTCTGTCCTCCTACTCTGATGGTGAATTGGCGTTCCTGCTTAACAGGACAACAGAAATTACAGCACAGATACATGAGGACTCTAAGAGATTACGTGGTATGCATTAAAATAATCCTCGAGTAGGAAGAATAGAGTATCAACGAACTCTAAGGAGAACAGCTGCTCCTATAAGTATATCTGGATCTCCGACGCCAATTGCTGTATATGCTGTATCTGTCATTGACTCCATGGTCCAATACCATGAATACTTTCAGCAGTAATGCGGGTAATATATCCCTGTGGCGCTCCATCAGGAGCGAACGTTGTGCCTGGAGAGATATAGATCTGGGCCAGTTGGTTCACCAATTCGGGGGCGCCACCCTCGGTAATTCTGGCACGACCATTAATCACAAGATAATTATCTAGTCCATCAGTTTTGCCACCCGTCACCATTGAGAGTGCGACCCGGGCATCGCGCCGAACATTCTTTAATTTTTGGTAGAGATGGGTGGTCAGGTGACCACAGACAATTTCATCGCCATCAAGACCAACCCAGACGATAGAGACCTGAGGACTGCCATCCTTGTTCAGTGTGACAAGATGAGCGAGATGGCCCGCAGTCAATGCTTGTCGTACTGTATTGTTTAAAACCATAACGATCAGATCCTTTTTTGTATAGTTGATATCTAGTATAAGTGAGTAGTCGTACTTATTCCAATTATGATTTGATATGAAAAATAACTTAAACGCCAGATGGTAATACCAATAATTGTTATGCCATACTTTTCTGATGTAATTTCCTTCTTCAATTATTATACTATTGCCATTGCTTGTGATATTTCGAGTACTTGCATAAAGCAAGCAGGAGTTTCATGTATGCTGCCACACTGTACGTTACGTAAACCTTACCGGGATCTCTCTGCTCAGCCGAGACAAACTTCAAGTAGTGTCTCTCGGTAACGCCTTTGAATAGCGACTTTCCACCACCTAAGAGAATCGGATTAATCATGAGCCGAATCTCATCAACCAATCCGAGATTAATCATGCTCGAAACGAGCATCGCTCCGCCAACAACGTGAATGTCCTTGCCCGCCTCCTGCTTAAGTTTCCTGATATCCTCTAAGTCTGAGATGACTCGTGAGTTTTTCCATACAACCTTTAGCGGTTCGCGCGAGACGACTATATGGGGCGTTTGAGAAGCCCATTTAGCATATTCGACTTCCTTAGCTGTCGGCAGTTTGCCACTGAAAGGCAGTTTCCTCTTGGGGTCGAGGGCTGCTGTCCAATACTCTTCGTAGCCGGGATACATAACACTCCCCAGAACACAGACATCAACTTGATCGAGGAAACCGTATTCATCCTCCCAGGTGTCCACCCAGTCCAGCATTCCGTCGCGGTCTTCGATGTACCCGTCCACTGAAATCTGCATTGCTGAAATAATTTTTCTCATATATCAATCCTTTCCTTTTCAAAGGTCCCTTTCTCCTTGTGACGAATTTCATCTGGGCTACTGAATTGCTTCATGATTAGACCTGTTTGTTCCGATGTCATAGTTTCTCCTTGGATAATTAATCTAATATCTGTTTTAGCTGCGTGGTATAACGTGTGAAACACTTAAAATATTATGCTCACAACTCGGATTTTTGTTTATCATTAGGCAATAGGATTGATAAAAGTTCCCATGTCAGCATTTATTTGCGCGGGAGAAATAAAAATGCCAAAACTGCCAATATAAGAGATATAACAGAACAGCAGATAGCTGTTAATTCAAATGCTTCAGTGAATGCCAGCCGTATCATAGAAATCTTTGTTACTAACCCAGATGCCATGCACGGGCAACGCCAGTTGCCGGCTTTTAGCTTTGATTCGGCCAGCCTTGCCTGCCCTAGGGTCGACTCTCTTAAAACCATAATGAACGCGTTGAGCTTTGGATTAACTTTGTCTCTAGCGCCGGAGCACTGGCTGGCCGACTGCAAGTAAGTTCCCTTCGCTGTCACGAAACCAAGAACCGCGTTCGCCTATGCCTCCCGAAGAGGGGTAATTGCCCGACACCTCAGCTATTCCGTTGATCGTTTTGAGTCCGGGTAAATTATACTCTTCAAACACGACTCCTCTTTTTCTCAGTTCCGCTACCACTGCCTCAATATCATCAACCTCCCATGCCATTTGCGTGTGTTCACCAGAAGCAGCACCTGTAGATTCAAACAACACAAAGCTCCCATTCCCACACCGATACTTCAGGCCACCAGGGCGTTCTTCAACTGGCTCAAGTCCAAGTTTTTCAGCATAGAACCTACGAGCTCGCTCAAGATCCTGAGCCGGGAGTCGGGTGGCAACTTTAGATTTATTTAACATGTACATTTTTCTTCATTCTTCTTTATCATTGTCTATGAATGTTATCTTACTTGCAGACACATGTAAAAATCATATTTGCCAAGTAGTATTTGTGGCCCGTTTATCCTTTCTTTAGATATATCGTCTAATATGTTTTCACACATAAATTCACCAGCTTTTTTTATTAAGGACATATTCTTTTTATTATCGTCCCATATCATAGGCTCGTCGAATACTTTGGCCAGTTCTTCTGATGAATAAGTTGTCGTCGTCGTTTCGTTTTCATAAGTCTTATGTAATTATTTTTTCTCAAAATTCAAGGTTATTAATAGGACCCTTTTCGCAATGCTAAAACTTCTTTATCAATGAATTCTCGGAAGGCAGGATCAAACCATTTTTCTGGTTGAATGCTGTCTTTCCAATAATCACTTATTTCACCCTGGTCAAAGGCAGCCTTCATCCATTGCAACCATCCTTCCCATTCATTATCATTTAGCACATTGCGCTGCCGCATATGAAATGCATGAGCACACATATACAAAATATAATAGGCAAATACAAGTTCTGGGGACCGTTTAGTTTCATTCTTGTTTAACATCTTGACTAGCTCGGGTTTTTGTACCATCATTTCACCCGCGGAGTGCATCTTTTCGTCTAGGTCATTAAGAACTTTCGTTTCGACATCTACCGATAGGGCCTGCATTTGTTTCCTGGAGTAATACAGAACTACAAAAACTGCTGCAATTATCCCAAGTGCTTCAGCCATGCCGAAATATTCGGCTACACCAACTTCGACCATTATTTTCAGATGGGAAGATGGATGTTTATAACTACTTTCCCTTGGAGAAAACTAATGAAGGTAATACCCGGGGGCTTTGTGACAACTAGATAGTTACGATATATGTATTCATTCGTATGAGGTGTTTCACCTCGCATTTTGATTCTGGTAACAGAGTAATATATAATTGCCTCTTTGGAGTAATTCTGGATTATGGGAAGCAATCAAGATATTCCATCATTATATGACTGAGCAGGCGGCGCACCTACTTTTGAAAAAATTGACTAACATATTTAATCGGCATGTCCCACTTTCATAACATTTGAATTCCTCATATGTAATTATAAACTAAATCTAGTATAAAGCTTATAGTGGAGTAGAATTATAGGTGCCAAGGTGTCAAAGGCCAAGATGTAGAATTAACTAATGACCGCCTAGTTGGTAGAAGTCTAGATAAAATAAGTCGTGAGCAAAAGGGTTCGTCATTTGCATTAATCTATATGTTTTTCTGCTTTGCTAAGAACGCCTAGTGGTGAGCATAGATAATTCAAACAAATCGTCAAATGATCGTGCGAGAATATTTCTTGTAATTCAAGTAAAATGTTTAGGCACAAGCAGTAATCAGAAAAAGCATAGATAGATGACTAACATTTTGCACATGTGCTTGGCCTAGGAGTATAATGAAGGCACCCACTAGAGGCTGGAATCAATATGATACTAAGTTAATTAGTCGGGAAATAATTTCGTATGAAATTTTGGCGAAAGATTAATTGGCCTATTTTTTATTTTGCATTCCAATTTCAATCACATAGCCTTAATAAGATTGCAACTTCTATAAACAATGATGGAGGGTAAGAAAAGGAAAATATTGATGGTGGTATCAAACCCTGCAATCTCTAGTACTACAGGGTGGCCAGTAGGCTTTTGGGCAGCAGAATTGACACATGCTTACAAATTATTCTTAGAAAATGGATATAATGTTACTATTGCCAGCCCCAAGGGTGGAAGGGTAGAGATTGATGCCTTAAGCGATCCACGGGACTCAAGTGGGTATTCGAAAGATGATGCAATCAGTTTAGGATACCTTAATGATAAAAATTTTGTGAGTCTTCTTGATAATACCAGTAAAGTAAGTGATTTATCATCCAATGATTTTGATGCCATCATAGTTGTTGGGGGTCAAGGTCCAATGTTTACGTTTAGGGATGAAAATGGCCTTCAAAATGCTTTCCTGGAATTTTATAACAAGGGAAAGGTTTCAGCGAGCATTATGCCATGGAACATCCTTGCTTCTCTATCTAAGAGATAAGGATGGAAAACCTCTAATCGAGGGCAAGAGAATAACAGGTTTCACAGATGAAGAGGAGGACTTTGCTGACAAGGCCGTTGGCAAGAAAGTGATGCCATTTCGAATTGAAGATGAAGCCAAGAAATTAGGTGCAGAATTTCAAAAGGCAACTGCATTCGAACCATATGCAATAAAAGATGGTAATCTTATAACTGGCCAGCAGCAACATTCTGGAGCTGAGGTTGCTAAACTTGTTATTGATTCTCTTAGTAAATGAACCCATACATGAATTGTAAGAGTCCTTAATGAGCGCCATCGATGAAACTGTCACCGTAGTTGTTACTCGTAAAGTCAAACGGGGTCGTGAATCGCAATATGAAGATTGGCTTAGGAGGCTCTTAAACGAGTCCAAGTCTATGAAAGGATACATCGGCGCAACGATCCAGAAGCCGCCGCCTGGGTCGACTGAATACACGAGTATATTTAGATTTGACACTGTAGATAATTTGCGTAAATTCGAAGAATCAGAATTACGTTTCAGGTATCTCCGTGAAGTGGTAGATTATGTTGAAGCAGATGCTATCTGGAAAAAATACACTGGCCTGGAATTTTGGTTTTCGCCACCAAAGGGAGCCACAATCCCACAGCCATCTCGTTTTAGGATGGCACTAGTGATGATAGCTGTGGTATTTGGACTTGTAGTCGCAATTGGTCAAATTGTCAGTATGGTTGCATCGGAAGTTCCGCAATACTTGAGACTTTTTGTGACGATTTCCATAGAAATTTTCTTGATGACTTATATTCTAATGCCTCGCATTACAAGACTGCTATCAAAATGGATCTATCCATCTTGAAATACTTTGATCATTTCTTTGGTGCCAGCTTTAAGAGATTGCACTAATCTTTCTTTAACATATTCGCGCGCTGTATATTCAATAACTACTTTCCACTATACAGTCTTCGTCTTTGACATTTCTTCTAAGAATGCTTGCCCCGCCTTTCTAAGTTCATCCGGTGAAAGATCCTTTTTGTGAGTTGCTACTGACCAGAGATGGCCAAATGGATCTCTCAAGTATCCAGAACGGTCTCCGTAGAATTGGTCCCTGACGGAACTTAGAAGTGTGGCACCTTCAGATACAGCCTGATTAAATACGTGATCTACATCCTTAACATAAAGATACATGCTACAGGCATAGCATTACAAGATAAGAATCCCATGGCTCTGTTAACCGAAGGGGTACAGACTGCATATATATTTACAACGCTAACCATAATTCTTAACAAGAAAAGGACGATCTTTAAATTAGTTACACATCAGACACCATAAATCTAATCACCCAGATATTATCAGTGTTATACAATTCAATGTACTATGGTTGCCATCCAAGTATAATCGCAGATTTTGCAGCTGCGTCATCCAACGCATCCTTTGGATCCTTGATACCGGAATAAATTGCATCTAATGCTTCTTTAATATATTGAGCAATTTGTGGATATTCCGGAATATTTGGTCTAAACCCGGCAAATTGAACACCGGATATCATTTCATCATAGTAAGGAAATAAAGTTGATGCTTCAATGCGTGATTGCCCTTCTCCTATCGCTACTTGGGTCGGCAGAAGTCTATGTTCCACAAGCCACGGACCAAGTATCTTTGGTTCAACCATTAGTGTTACCAATTTCCATGCTAGGTCCTTGTGAGTAGATGTGATTGGTATGCTAAATTCCCATCCTCCCATTAAAGTTGATGTTTGACCTTCTTCATTCGGAACTGGAAACATAGGAAGAAATCCAATTTGATTTTCAAAATCTTGTATCGGAACAAATTGTCTTGGCATCCAAGATCCTTCTATCATAACTGCAAATTCTCTATCGATAAATTCTTCACCCCAATGATGCTCTTTCTGTGGATTTATTCCTGCATTTACTTGATCCTGTATAAAGGAAAGCGCCTTCAACCCTGCAGAGCTGTTGAAAACAGGAAACCAGTAGTTACCTTTTGTAGGGTGTCTTCCTCTCTGTTCTAGGATATCTCCTCCAAGCATCCAAAGATAAGGATACCATAAGTCTGGAGAATGTGTCGCTCCTGTGAGATGAATTCCTTCTATTTCTTTCGGCCTGAGCACTAAATTTAGTTGCTTTGCCGCTGCGATGTATCCGTCCCATGTTTTCAGTAAGTTGGGATCTAGACCGGCTTCATCTAGCATATCTTTCCAATACCATATTCCTCTTACGTCAGTCCAAGCCCATATACCATAAATTCTTCCTTGCGACTTTCCACCTTCCCAATTTCCGAAGTACCACTCCTCATTTCCGTCTCTATTCCACTGTTTTGCAGTGTAATTTGTGAGATCTGTGAGCAATCCCTTTTGCGCAAGATCACCCAACCATATTTGATCTATTGTAATTATGTCAATCGGAGTCTGATTAGAAAGTAAACGGATTATTTCATCCCTGGTTGAATTGTCAGACCGAAATTCTACATAATTCACATTTATTGTGGCATTAGTCTCATTCCTTAATACCTCGAGGGCATTATCTATCAGAAGTTTTCCTGCATTAGGACTTGAAACTATTTGATTGAATAATACTGTAAGTGTAACATTACTCTCGTCATGTGTTCCGAGCACAGTATTAACAGAAATCACGGATATTGTGACTAATGATGTGATAATAACACTTATCGTAAGTACTCCTGGCATCAACATATCATAGTATAAAAGAAGTGAATCTTCTTTTTTAAGGTTTATGATCAAGTCCTGCATTGTTTCGGAGAAGGAAAGACAATTCGATTCTACAAAAAATATTCCTTTGCATAAACATTGACATTGAGATGTTAGATGGCCGATTTAGGTAAAATTGGCACCATAGAAAATGTGCCTATATGCGAAACTGTAAAGAATCGGAATCTTAAGTCTTTAGCTACATAGGCGCCTAGAAGCCATAATCATATTCAGAGACAATTATAAGATTATATGAGACCGCTTCGTTACACTGGTATTGCAGCTTTTACGTCCGTTATGGTCAATTCAGGCATACTTTCTAATAATAGTATTACTTCTTTCCTTTGTAGTTTTTATTTATGGCAGTAACTTGGAAAGCATCCAAGGAACAAATGACGCTTCACCAGAATCTAAAAAGCAAACTATTACGCTTACTGCCCTACTTGAGGATCAAGGTGACTCGACAAGGTGGAAATCGTTAATTGAACCAGCTATGCAGAAGCTCAAGGAACGTCATCCAGATTTAGAAATTGAAATTAACTATACCACTTCTCCCTATAACGTGACTAGACTCAAGATATTGTCTGCTCTTGAAGACAAAGCTCCCGTCGACCTTATTACTATCGATCAAATTTGGCTTGGGGAATTCGCAGGAAAAGGATTACTCACAGATCTCTCAAATTTTACCAAAACTTGGGGCCGTCAATCTGATTGGTATCAATCAAACTGGGATGGTGGAGTATACCAAGATAAGGTTTACGGTATATGGGCGTGGACAGATGTGCGAGGTATCTGGTATTGGAAGGACATGCTAAAGGAAGCAGGAGTTGATCCACAATCTCTAACGACGTGGCAAGGCTATATTGATGCTGCAAAGAAGTTGAACTCAGTACTGAGACCTCAGGGTATTGAAGGTGTTCACTTAACTGGTGCAGATCACTCGCCTGATCTTTGGTATCCTTATCTTTGGATGCTTGGAGGAGAGGTCCTCTCCCCCAAGCAAGGGCATCCTGAGAAGGGGACCTATTGGTATCCATCGTTCAATAGCAGCGAAGGTGTGCGAGCTCTTAAGTTCATCAGGGAGCAGATTGATGCTGGAATATTGCCTCAGAGAAATCACTATTGGGGAGAAGAGTTTTTGGACAGAAAATTCGCAGTAATGATTGAAGCCTTACAGCACCACGTACCGATAACCACACCTCTGAACCGAACTCACTTTGAACAAAATGTGGGGTTCATTCCCATGATCCCAATTCCAGAAAACAGCTTTCGAACATCAACTTTAATGGGAGGATGGGAGTTTGGAGTGCCTGTGACATCTACTCATAAGGACCTAGCATGGGAATTGATAACGATCATGCTAGAACCGCAAATACTTGGACCATATTTGACAAAACATGCTAACATGCCTACCCAGATTCCTATTGGTGAGGGTCAATATTCTCTGGAGCCCAGGAAAGTAGTACCTTATTATGATCAATTAGTAACCATGATACCTAATGGGGGTACCAGGCCAAGTATTCCAGAATACCCACAAATAGCTGAGTTTATCAAAATAGCATTAGACGCAGTTTATTACGACAATGCAAGTCCACAGGCAGCCTTAGATTATGCTGCAGAAAAATCTGCCAATGTGTTAGGCTGGCAAGGGCGGAGGTAGATAAGCTAAAGATATACCAATACCTAGGGTCTACCATTATGACTACAGCGGGTATGTTACCTTTTGTGGTAGGATATTTCTTAACAAAGTTCTTTACATGTTCTTTATGATTGGGATCCTCACAACTCAAGCATAGAATTTCTCATATGCGCGCACCTTAAGGCATGTTGTTCTGCCATTAGTTAATCTGGAAGTAGGTGCCAACTATGGTACTCTACCACTGCTTGCTGATTGCTATTCTTGTCATTGTCACTTTCCTTTATGAATTCTTTAAAGTTCGTCTTATCCATTATACTGTTACAGTAAATACAAATCCATCTCATTGTCAGCATCGCAGTCTAAAGAAATATTACATAATCTCTTTATATAAGATTCTTATATGATAGTTCTCCAACATTATTGAAAACATAGTTCACAACCCTGTTCTGGAACAATCTTTTTACTATTACCTCATTCACTAATCAAGAAGATGATATATCTCTGTAGTTCTGGCATTAGTTAGTGTAGCGTTATTAATGAATAAAAAAAAGAAAGGGATTAAATGATTAGATTATACTAGACTTGGTTGAACGAGGTTAGGGTGAACATCTTCCATTTCTTCTCCCTCTGATGGCGATGATGATGGCAAAAGTCTCCAGCGGTGATTAAACTATTATATCCTTCAACTTAGAAGAAAGCGTACCGGCGGCAAAAAATGAGGCATTTCATATCTCGGGTTGCAGTATGTGGGCTGATATTGCTTACGATCTTCTTAAATTCATCGCCGGATCTCACTCAAAGATTCACTGCAGCCGGCCAGATTTATTTCGACTTCGGCAGGAATTCATCTGAAGTAAATTATCGGACATATGAAAATATGACAGCAGGCGTAGGAATTAAGTACCCTTCGAATTGGAACACGCTTGAAAATTTGGGAAACGTTTTAGGGAACAATATAATAGCAGACTTTTATTTTACTGGGATCAACGGCACAAACAGCTATTCTGAGAACGCGAATGTCGTCGTATTGAATCAGAGTGAATACTTGAAGAGTGTTATAAAAAAGTATTTGGATACTAGCGTGGGTTCGTTTGCTATTCAGCCAACCATGCCGATTGCCAGCGCAGCTGACCCTTCTAAATTATCTAAAATACTAATAGATGAAACCTTAAATTCTACTATTGCTCGTCTGAGGGAAACTTTTGGTAACGTTACCTTGTTGCAATCTAGTTCTACTGTAATATCAGGACTGCCGGGGTATGAGATTACATATTTGATAGCCAGTAACCAATCAGATATTAAACAGACACAGGCATGGACTTTTAAAGACAATAAATGGTATGTGGTAACGTATTCTACTGAACCCTCAACCTATTACAGTTCTGCTACGGCCATTAACATAATTAACAGTATTGTATTAAGGTAGTGAGCTGGACTCTTGACTATTGCAATTACGCTTCGTCGAGATATTTGATATGGTCGATTATCTTGGATTCGACAACGCTCTGCTTTGTGTCCAGCAAAACTCTAAGATCGTCATTCTTTACTGTGACTTTGATAAAGTGGTTGAATTCATTGCGGTAAGTATTCTTTGTATAATCAGACGTTAGTCCATCGTAGGCTTGATAAATTCTATTTTCCTCTTCCTGCTGTTCCTGCTGCTCGATCGTTCCAGCCAATGCCTATTCTAAGTAGACCTGAAATATATGTGCAGGATATCCTGCACATATTTCTATTTATTTGCAGGAAAACCTGCAGCATATATTTTTTAGTTATTAATGGCTCAATATCTCTTTGGTTGAGATTTTCCTATTAAC
>CAWBHQ010000020.1:0-172881 GCA_963788755.1 uncultured Nitrososphaerales archaeon | reverse complement strand
TTAGGGCAATAACAAATGGAACCTTTCTCTTTTTCAGGATACCAATACTTTCCTCAGTCTGAGCTTCAAATCCCTTATTAGCATCTACCACAATTATTGCAATGTCAGCTGCTGAACCTCCACGCACCCTTAGAGTAGCAAAGACTTCGTGACCAGGAGTATCTATCACCAAAATTCCTGGAATTTGCGAATCGGTAGTTGAAATCTTATTGAATAAATCCCCTGTTACACTTTTAATTGTATCAATCGGGAAAAAACTTGCTCCTATATGCTGGGTAATCCCCCCAGCTTCTCTAGCTTGAACTGCCGTGCCTCTAACCTTATCCAAGAGAGAGGTCTTACCGGAGTCTACATGACCAAGTACAACTACAACTGGATGCCTGAGTGCCACTTAAATGCTATCAAAAATCACTCCAGCCTCTTTTATGAAGCTTTCATACGAATCTGATGCATGGACTATGTTATCTGTTATGTTAAGGGCTAGATCTCCTCGGATTGTACCAGGAGCAGCTTCGTATGATTTTGTTGAACCTATCATGATTCGTACTGCGTTTATTGCACTGTTACCGTTCAGAATTAATGCCATTGTAGGGCCTGAGGTGATAAATGAAACTAATTCATTGAAAAATGGTTTATTGCTGTGAGCCGAATAGAACTCTTCTGCTTTATTTCTGGTAAATGAGTAGGACTTTAGATTTTCGATAGTGAATCCCTTTTCTTCAAACCTGGAGATTATCTTTCCAGCTAATTTTCTTTTAACAGCATCTGGTTTGATAACAACTAGAGTTCGCTCTCCCAAGAAATTAACCTTTCCCTACTCTAATACCACCTTTCATGTACTTCTTTGTCCATTTCAATTTCCGAGGATCCCGCTTTAGTTCTCTCAGATTTTTCTTGCATTTGGATGAGCATGTCCATTGTATTGACCCATCATTCCGAACCAGCATTACCCCTTGACTTGGAGGAATATGTTTTCCGCAAAAGGAACAATTTCTCAATGAAGTTGCTGATTTACTCATTGGCTAGTCTGATACCTCTAGAATACATTCTAAACCTTACTTTATTTTTCGAGCTTCTCGCTCAGTTTCTCGTAGCATCAATATATCGTTCATCCTTATCGAACCTTTGACATTCCTTGTTAGGATTCGGCCCTTGTCCCTACCTTCAAGTATTCTCACTCTAACTTGAATAACCTCTCCGGCAATTCCTGTTCGACCTACTATTTGGATTACCTCTGCCGGATTTATCTTCTCTTCCGATGACTTGCTCATAATCTCCCTCTATTCCTTTTTCTTGCCCCTTAGCGGCTGTATTGAATTAAGAACCTGTTCAACAATAGTCTGAGCTTCACCTGGGTCCAAGATCGTCGCAACCGCTGACCCAACATCCATTCCCAAAGAAGCTCCGAGTTGTTCCTTACTTGGAACAAAAATATATGGAGCATTTCTCTCTTCGCACAAAATTGGCAGATGGGCTACAACTTCGGGTGGTTCCACGTTCTCCGCGATCACCACTAATTTTGTATTCCCTCGTTCAATGGACTTTGTAGTCTCATTGGTTCCCCTGCGTACTTTTCCACTCTGCTTAGCCACTCTAACTGCCTCGTATATCACATTCACAAGGTCTTTAGGTGTCTCGAATTTCACATAATACGGTTTACTCATTTTAAATAATCACCCTCTGGGATCATCTCGATTCTTCTATATGAGATCTGTGGAGTATTAAATATGTTATCCATGTTAACGCTAGTTGAATTCGTCATTGTCCAACACATTTCCAATAACTTTATTGTATTCGCGCACCTTAGAGTCCAAAAGATCTTTATCGGTCGATTCTGCATACATCCTAATTAATGGCTCAGTACCACTTGCTCTTACCATTACCCAAGTCTCCTCGTCAATCCAGATCTTGACGCCGTCAAGATTCTCTACTTTAATATTCGTGCCGTGGTTTGAACAAGACTCAATGACACGCTCAGCGAGTCTATCGACTTACATGGGAATTTAGACTTATATTGATAGATTTGAGGAAGATCCATGATCTTCTTAGAGAGCGGCGTCTTTCCAGAATTAGATGATAGCATCTCCAAGACTAATAGTGTAGTAAGAGCCCCATCTCGAACACAATTTAACCTCGCATTCATGAATCCACCATTTTCTTCAAGCCCTAACATGGCATTTCGTTTGACCATCTCTCGAGAAACTTCGACGCTTCCTACCTTAGTATGAATAACTTTGGATCCCTCATTCTGAGCGACAATATTAACCAACATCGTAGTATTCACTGGGCAAACAATATCCGTCCCTTCGTAGCCATTCTTCAATAGATATGCGATTAATGACGCACCCAATTTATCTCCCCAAATGATTTGTCCATTCTCGTCGCAAAATATACTTCGATCTCCGTCACCATCGTACGCCACCCCAAAATCAGCATTAGTGGACTTTACGAGTGAAGTAAGAGTACTTAGGTTAGAGGTCGTGGGTTCCGAACCTCTTCCAGGAAAAGTACCGTCTATATTACCATTGACGGTCAAAACCTTACATCCAAGTTTCTGAGCCATAATTGGAGCTGCCAAAGCCTGCGTCCCATTTCCTATATCCATTACTATCCTGAATCCCTTTGAGTAAATTTTTTCTGACTTGACAACTTGGATAGCAGAATTTATATACGACGAAATTATCCTATCGTCATTGCCCTCTCTCCCAATTTTCCTAACTGGGAGGATTTCACCAGAATTAAAATTGAGCTCTATTCTTGACTCATCGTCTCTTGAAATTTCTACCCCATCATTTGCAATGGCCTTAATTCCATTGTATTCGGGAGGGTTATGCGAAGCAGTAATCATGATGCCTCCCCGATAGCCTAAGTATTTGGCCGCAAATTGCAAACATGGAGTAGGTAGAAGGCCTGCCATACAGGTATCTATCCCGCAGGAATTAAGCGTTGCAGAAACGATTTTGGAGATTACCGGACTAGATATTCGTCCGTCAAAACCGACTAAGAGTGGTCCATTGGCAAAAAATGATGCTATTGAACGAGAAACTTTCATAATGAATTCGAGATTAAGGTCCTGACCAAAAATTCCTCTAACTCCATTAGTTCCAAATATCTTCGGGCTATCCTCGCGTTTCATTTTGCATTTAAGGCCTGAAATGTAATTTAATTATAATGATTACTCTAATGGCAATGAATGCATCAACTAGATGAAAGTATGGGAGAATTCAGTAGAATTATCGAATTAAGTTGGAGGTGGGGAGGCAGTTGAGGATCAAATTTATTTCGTCGCGAAGAATAAGTAGTATTTAATATTGATTTAACTTCAATTCCGAATTAATCCACCTATCGCGCTAGATTCAAATTATTTCAAGGGCTAAATACGATCTAGCGGTCAATCACTCTATCAATACTGAATATCTTTACATAATGCTACGGATTAACCGAATGAAAATTATGCCCTGACTCGAGGTGATTGGTGATGTCGTAGTTTGGTACCCGAAGGGTGACGTTATCCTGACCCTTGGACACTATTTACCTGGCCGTGTGACACATGCATCTCGATGAAATCGTCGATGAAACGCCTTCGCGTTCAAACAGATAACCTGATAAAGAACAACAACTTCCACGTGAAAACATTCGCGAATGAATTGGTATGCAAGGTAAGAACGTTTTTCAATTCTATTCCTATAATCATTAAATACTTGCGTTACACAATGGGATAGTCATATTTTATCTTCCTTCACAGTATTCTCACAATCTCTGTCTCGTGTACAGGCCCATAAACGCTAATATATTGAAGCGCACAGTGAACAGCTTGAGAGCGGGGGTTGCCAAGCCTGGCCAACGGCGCAGGACTTCATGTGTTACAAAAATGCATGGTTGTGCGAGGCTTAGAATGGGTCAGGTCTTTGCTCCTAGAACCCTGTTCCTAAGGGATTCGTGGGTTCAAATCCCACCCCCCGCATGAATGTTTTTTTCATGATATTTGCTTGATGCACTGATCAAGTTGCTTATGATTGTTGAAGTGTACAGCACAAAAATGATTGTCACAGTCTACGCAATGCCAACCTGAAATCGTATAACAAATTATACATTTGTCTAGTGGTTTATTATAATCGAAATTTTTTTTATGCCCTCGTGTCTTACCATGTTGTTGTTGTTGAGATTGACGGTTGATCCCTCGGTTCATATAGATTCTGGCCTATTGCAAATATTTTCTCATAATATCACAAGTCAGTGTGACAAAATGTAAAGTCTTTAGTGTGCACGGACATTTGGAGTTTGATTCTAAATACGCATACTTAATCGGAGGATTTATACTTTTTCAAGGTGTAAGGTTTATGTAAAGTATCAATTATTTCTAGGTCGTTGGCTAGCCAGGGCACAAGAGACAAGACCTTAATCGAGATCACTGTAGTAGGCAAAGACCGAGAAGGGGTAGTAGCGGAAATAACCAACTCCATTTTTCGTAATGGCGGTAATATTGAGCAGATAAACCAAAAGGTAGTCCACGGGTTATTTGGGATGCATCTGGAAGCCTCCTTTCAAAACTCTGTCAAACTCCATGAAATTCATTCAGAGCTGCGCGACCTTTCCACTAAATTGCAAATGGAGATTAAAGCTCACGTTGAAGAACCGAATAGAAAGAAAAATGTAGCACTATTGGTAAGCAAAGAACCTCACTGTTTGTTATCAATACTGAATGCGGCGCAAAACAAGGAAATTGATTCGAATATCTCTGTAATTATTGGTAGCGAAAGTACCCTTAAAGGTATCGCAGATGAGCTTTCAATTCCCTTTCATTCAGTCTCGTATGAAGGCGGACCTACAACCGCAGAAAGTGAGATCTTGGAAGTTATCGAAGATTACAATATAGATCTCATTGTGCTTGCTCGTTATATGCGCGTATTAACTCCTAATTTTGTCTGGCGTTACCCTAACAGAATCATAAACATTCACCCCTCATTACTACCAGCATTTCCAGGAGCTTACGCCTATGTGCAGGCATTCGAAAGGGGTGCAAAAATAGTGGGATGTACTGCGCATTTTGTTACTGAGGAGTTAGATCAAGGTCCCATTATTTGTCAAGAATCCTTTAAAGTTATAGAAGAGGATACACTAGAATCGATAAAAAAGAAGGGCCAGCAGTTAGAGGCGGCCACCCTATTGGAAGCAGTTAAGCTTTTTCTTGACGACAGGTTAGATGTTTATTGGAGCAAGGTGCACACCTTATCCAAAAGTAGGGAGTAAGGTTCAGATTTTAGGTTTAGGTGAGATCTCCGTCAACAATATAAAACTGATATTCTTAGCTAGTTCGTACGATAGCAATGGCCCTCTCCATTTACGACCTAAGTGACGAGGATTTTCGTGATCGATTAGCACGAACCCAAGCAGCAATAATCCCTGTAGGTTCGCTTGAACAACATGGACAACACCTGCCAGTGTCAACAGATTGCTTGATTGCTGAACACATTTCTAAAGAGGCGAGTCGGAAATTACAATATTTTGTATTCCCTATTGTTCCTTATGGAGTATCGTTTGAACACGCGCCAATGTTTAATATTTCTGTCCACGATTCCACACTCTCTAATATACTATGTGACATATGCATATCTATAGCCCGCCTTGATATCAAAAAAATAGTGATTATCAATGGTCATCATGGAAACATGGGAGTGTTACAATATATCTCTCAAAATACATTTGAAAAAATGCCACCTGATTCAGCAGTACATATAATCAATTATTGGTCTTTTATGAATGAAAAATTTGATCACGCAGGGGAGGTGGAAACCTCAATCTTGTTGGCAATAAAACCTACTCTGGTAAAGATAGATAAGGCAAAAGCAAACAGCAAGATTCTCACAAAGTCAAGAGAGGCCTACAGGAGTATGACCTGCCGCCCTGGTTCCTTTCCTGAATTAACAGGCAAC
This sequence comes from uncultured Nitrososphaerales archaeon, assembly GCA_963788755.1. Taxonomy (GTDB): domain Archaea; phylum Thermoproteota; class Nitrososphaeria; order Nitrososphaerales; family Nitrososphaeraceae; genus TH5896. The sequence goes on along the minus strand of CAWBHQ010000020.1, from coordinate 166,948 downwards.
GGGGTGTGGGGAGATCCTAAGCTTGCATCAGCTGAAAAGGGTAAGAAATTACTCAGTGAAATAATTGAAAATATTATAAGAACAATACGGGAGTTCAGTTAGTATTCCAGACAGATAAAAGTAGCACCTTCATATCTTGAGATAAAGATACGTGGCCATCGAACATCGCAATTAACATACAATTTCTAAAATTCGACTACGATGGTTATTGCACAATCAGAATTTTAATATATACGTAAGTATTGCTTAATAGAGGAATCAAGATTGTCGGTGGACATGGCGGTAAAGGTTCTAGACGAGAGCCTAGGGAAGGTTGTTCTTATCAAGCTAAAGGGCGGTAAGGTGATCAGAGGGAGTCTGCACGGATTCGACCAACACATGAATCTGTTGCTTGAGGACTCTGTTGAATTATTGGAAGAAAGTAAGTCAAATGATTTAGGAACCATTGTTGTACGAGGAGATAACGTCGTCATAATATCACCACCTCCTCAGTAGGGAAGGTCATAAAATGACAAAAGGCACCACTTCAATGGGTAACTTCACCCGAAAGAAGACACATATACGCTGTAGAAGATGCGGTCATAACTCCTACCACAAGAGAGGAAAACAATGTGCGAAATGCGGATTCCCAGATCCACATATTAGAAAATATAGTTGGATCAAACGCAGGGTCCTCTAATCAGTGGGCTTAAACTGCTCATGGGCTTTTGAAACATTCCATGATTTACAATAGTCTATATGGTGGTTACATCCATGGATTGACATCGATTGAATGAAGAGATCATATTTGTTGGGAGCGCTGTAGCTGGCTCCATCTTGACTATTGCGATCGACAAGTTAGTAAGACCCGCCTTCTCAAAAGAGAACAAGAATACGCTAGCTTCATATGATTCTGTAAGAACAGAGTTAAATTCGCTTGAATTTGAAAGGAATATAGTCGTTGAATCGGCGATTAAAGTGGATGAAGCATTCAGTGAGAAGAGAATCGATGTCTATGAGCGAGACAAGCTCCTTCAGCAATACTCATCACAGATAGAGCAATTCGAGGAGAGGATAGACAAATATCAGAATTTGTTAGATGTTACAGACCTAAGAAACCAACGAGATAATCTTACTGAAATGATAAACAAGAGAATATCGTCAATTGACCAGAAATTAAAAGACATTCATAATAAATTCACAATCACATATGGAACTACAGAAGGTGACCGAATTGAACAAGTATTAGAAAAGGCAGTCCAAGAAGCGGTACATAACAATCTCCATGATTCCAAACTCATTGACGATTCAAAGCAACTTTCAACTTCCACCTCATCGACACATACTCTAACTCGCCATATTAGTGATGATCGACCTGAAGTTAGGCAACTTGAAGAACTCCATCGCCAAATAATGCTAGAGCTTGACAGACTTGAACATGTTGAAACAAAGGTTGATGAAACTCATGCGGCGGAAGGTAAGGAACCTCTCCAAGGTTCAACTACTTTGAATCAAGTTGAAAACGAAATTGAATCGAAACCCGTAGACGATAAAGAAAACGCAAAAGAAAAAAAAGCAATGACCCCATCATCTTTAGAAGAAGCCCAGGCCGGTGAACGTTAATTTCACTTTTCGGCAGCTATCAAACTTTTGATTCATGATGTCATCATCGCAAGTTAGTGGTAAAGCAGATTTCACTTCGGTAATAAAACACGCAATAAGAAAGCATGTCAAGGCTAATCAGATCATTGGATTGGGAAGCGGAAGGGCCATGGCATGTCTTGTACGTGAGTTGGGTCGAATCAATGATAAGAAAAAATTAAGGTTTGTGGTTACTTCCTTACAAATAGGGGTTGAGGCGGAAAAGGCGGGGTTATTCATTTTGAATGGGCCGCAAACTGGACAGATTGATATAGTATTCGATGGCGCTGATCAAATTGACGCGAATCTTTTTATGATTAAAGGGGGAGGAGGAGCATTATTGCGCGAAAAAATACTTATGTATTCGGCAAGAAAAATCGTAATATTAGCTGATTCATCAAAATTTGTCAATCAATTTAATCGAAGCGTGCCAATCGAGGTTATTCCATTTGCTAGGGCAATAGTCCAACAAAACTTGACCAGAATTGGCGCGAAGGTGGAGCTGACGACAATCTGCGGCAGGATATCCCATTTTTACGGATAATGGAAATATTATCTTTGATGCGTACTTTCCTTCAATGCAAGATCCTGAAGCCTTGGAAAAGGAATTAACTTGCATGCCTGGTATTGTTGAAGTTGGAATCTTCACTAGACGGGCTGATAGATATTATCAGACATCCGTTGAAGGAAGTTTTAGGATAATCGCATTCCGCAAAAACGGTAGACATTTGATATCTGCATAATCGATTTCGACCTCAAGTAATGGTGTACTTCATTTTTGTCCAAACTTGTTTGATAGATCCGTTGTCTCTCTTTTATCATTATTGCATTATTGCATTAATACTTTGATACGCCTTCTACATCCAAATCAATCAGTTCCTCACTATGGTAATGGCTTCACTTTAACTTAAGTTATGGTTATGAAACCCTCTCAACTAGTAATATAATTTGAGAACATTTTAGAATGAAATAGGATCAACAGTCGTGCATGCGTCACGAATTATTGTTCTAATTTCTTCGCATATTCATGCCCGATGAAATATTTTTTCGCGAAGCTCGAATGCAATTTGGAAGAATGCCGGATATTAAAAATCGGGTAAATGCCACCATAACTCAATAACGTTTTTTGAGCCAATTCTTATTAGTTAGGTCGCCTGATTCCTTCTCCCCTCCCGCCAAAACTGATCCTAGGTATTAATTTGCCGTGACCTAGGGTTTTTTCATCCACTGAACCCTCATTCATAACAATCCTCCCCCTTACTATTGTCGTAACCGGCCAGCCAGTCAGTTTCCATCCATCATATATCGTGTAGTCTGAACTTGACAACAATAGATCCGGAGTCACTGTTTTCTGCATTTCGAGATCGATGATTGTAAGATCGGCATCTGAGCCATTCATAATGGTTCCTTTCAAAGGATACATATCAAATATTCTGGCGGTACTATAGGAAGTTACCTCTACCAGTCTTTCTAGAGTTAATCTATCCCTATTCACACCCTCGCTTAATAACACTGGTAGCATCGTTCCCATACCTGGAAATCCAGAAAGCGCGGTCCAAAGGTCACCCTTACCTTCTTTCAACGATAATGTGTTTGCAACATGATCTGTCCCCACAGTATCAATTATCCCGTTTCTTAGTCCATACCACATACTTTGCTGGTCTGATTTTGAACGAAGTGGAGGCACAACTTTTCCTTTGACACTACTAAAATCAGCGGAGTGAGTTAAATAATGCGGGCACGTTTCTACATAGGTGACTAAATTGCCTCTCTCTTTCTCGCTAATAATTGCATCAAGGGCGAGTGTAGAGCCAATATGTGCAAAATATAGCCGAGAATTGTATTTTCTACCTAGGTTTGCTATTCTCGAAATACTTACTGATTCTGAAATGGACGGCCTACAGTCTGACCACATTTGAAGAATTGATTCTTTTTGGTTCGATTTGTCGAGTAGTTTTTGCTTCGAGGTGTTCTCTTCGCAGATAGCTGGATCTTCAGCGTGTATAATTATGGTAGAGTTTTCTTGCGAACAACTTTTCAAAATGTTCTCAATTAAATCGACATTCATGTTTACTTCGCGCTCTTTCAATTCTGATTTCCCTGGGTCTAGGTCCATAAGAATGCGATTGTAACCATTCCCTAGATTCATGTATATTTTAAATGAGCTCATGTTCATATTGTGGATTAGAAATGGAATATCCTTTACCTGTTCATCAGTTAGAATTGAAGCATGAATCGAATAGTCGATGTGATGATTCAAGGCACTCATTCGAAATTGGTCACTCAATTTCTTATAGCTCCCATTTAGCCTGAGCATACGAATTATAGAAGTAATCCCACCAATTGCTGCTGATCTTGATTCAGTTCTTGCAGCTTTTTCGATAGGTGTAAAGACACCATAATGAGTATGTGGGTCAATTACACCAGGTATTACATATCTGCCAGAAGCATCAATCCTATTGGATGCAACTACGTTAGTAGAATCTTTTCTTAGGTCCTTGATCTTTCCATCCTCAATGAGGATATCAAGTTGGAGTACACCAACCTTTGGTATTATGACTCCCAAAGCACCATATATTAATAGATCACAGTCGTTCTCCAAATAACTTGATTGATATAAAATCTATTAAAAAAGTTTCCTTTAATAGCTGCGAAACAGCTTGTTCTGCATGACATTACGAATTATTTCCTATAGCCTGGGTATTCTCACTATGGTAAGCAGTGGCAGATCATTTAGTCAGATGTCACAAATGCGATATCTAGCATATAATTAGATACTAATGGAGCTGTAACACATACGTTTCCACCTCTTGCCAGCAGAAATGTGTGTATTTAAGAAGTACATTGAAGTAATATTACATGATAATCCTATGGGAAAACTATAATTCACTCGTTTAGCAATCCATAGGTTCCAGTCGTTGTTCAAAAGGGAGTTCATGATTCCTTTGTCCGTACTCAAGGATACTAATGTTTATGAACATGTTTACATGATACAGGTGATGTTTGGATTCGACGCGGCATAAGCAGACCAAAAAGAAGGAAAGCGAAGGGCTCGATTATGACATGTGTATTTGCGGTCATGTCCGATTCTGGCACTATGGCAAGTGTCTGATGGTGACGCTAGATTACGAAGATCATATTTCTACAGAGTATGGGTTCTGTGGATGTGCGGAATTTAGACAGGTTAAGAAAGATTCTAACCAAACTAAGAAAAAGAAATCAAAAAAAGTTCCCATAGGCAAAGTTGCTTAAGTTGGAATTGCTAGTTGTATCAGCCACTCCCTCTGGCTCAAATAATTGCCAAACTATAAGACGAGTCGTCAGACGCACTTTATGTATCTGATCGGTTATTCACAGGTGCTTGAAGCTGGATAGATAGTCAGAGCCGCTGATCTGAAAGTGCCTTGTTGCCATTATAGTCCTTGCTATATGAAGATGGTTCTGGCCGTATATTCGCTTGCGGGCATTACTTCGAACACTATCTCAAACTCGGGCATCACCATGCACTCTAAATATGCGATTTGTGCCCAATGGGCTATGTTTTGCTAGTTGAATCCTTAGGTAGTCTGGAGCGCTGGGATTTATGTCAGATTTAGTCTGCGTATCAGGTAATTCTATAATGATTTTTGCACGTATCGTTGCTCTTTGTTTATATATCGACCAAATTTATTGGACAAGATGTATTGAATGTTGATAGATTTCCCTTAGCAAATGTTACGTCCATGGTTGAAGCAGAGATCGCTTTGGTACTTGTTGCCGACGAGAGTAAATCATTGGCACCCAGAAAAGGGACCGAGCAAGGTCCTAATGCAATGAGATACGCGTTTGAAAATTCTGAAGTATTCAAAAGGGAGGGTAAAACGATCTTAATATGTCCGATGCGAAGCAATTACCTCAATAAGAGAATTCTAGATACAGGATTTACTAGTAGAAATGATCTATATTCATTAATCTGCGAACTTGTAACAAACAAAATCGTCCCAATTATTATTGGAGGGGATCATTCTATTACTACAATAGCAATAAATGCTATTTCTGCAACATTGGGTAAGATTGGTTTAATATATTTTGACGCTCATCCCGATTTTGTATCCTCTAAGACAGACTATTATGGATCAGTGATAACTGACTCACTTGATAGACTTGATGGGAGGAATGTTACTTTTGTAGGAACTAGAGTCTGCTGAAATGGAGGAGGTTGAGAATATTCAGCGGAGCGGCTTCCAAGTTGTTTCCCCGCTTGATATAGCAGAGGAAGGTATTAACAAAACAATCGACAAGATTCGCAGAAAAAATACATCTATGAAATATGTGTCAATTGACCTCGATTGTCTTGATCCTGCATTTGCTCCAGGGGTATCCGTCCCTACACCATGTGGGCTTACGAGTGTGGAGCTAACATGCCTGGTCAAACATGCAGTGAGTTCAGGAATAGTAGGTATGGACATCGTTGAACTTTGTCCCAAGTATGACATTAACGATATGACTGCATCCCTAGCTGCGAGATTGCTTTCAGAATCCGTGGCTTCCATGAGATCAGGGTATTCGAGCTAATCTTGAGGAATATTCTTTGGAAATAAGGATGGATACGAATCGATTTACTTCAGTGAAACTTTCTAATGGAATTAAGGTGGATATCGAGATAATTAGAAGCAATAGGGCAAAACGCATTTCCCTTAAAGCAAACCGAAACGAAATTTATGTGATAATACCAAATTTAACGGGTCACAATGAGATTATAGCTTTTATTGAATCCAAAAAAAAATGGATTTTTAAATCGGTTACTTATTTTGAGAAAGTTACGAGAGGTTTAGATCCCATGCTAATTCAACGTGGGAAGGTACTTTTTCTAGGAACGCCATATGATATTCAATTAGTAAAAGATAAACTCTGCTATGTTATTTTATCTGAAAGTCTAAAAAGGATTACTGTACATAGTCCCAATGACAATAAAAGGAGAAAGACGATCATTGAATTCTATCGTCAACACACATCTCGAATTCTTGATGAGCGAATTAGAGTATATACCTCGAAACTTAACTTAAATTTCAATCGGGTCTCGATTAGACATCATAAGTCCAGATGGGGGAGTTGTTCCTTAAAAAAGAATTTGAATTTTAATGTGATGTTAGCTGCTCTACCAAATAATGTTATTGATTATGTAATTGTCCACGAATTATTGCACCTGTTAGAGCTCAATCATTCCAAAAGATTTTGGGAATTAGTCAGGCTAAATCGCCCAACATACGAGGATGATCGAAAATGGTTGCGGATGTATGGCCCATTTATCACCCTGCCCTGAAGGTGTTGGGAGAAAATACCACCAAGTTCGTACAAATCTTATCCACCTTATTACGATAACTTAATTTAACACAAATAACTACAATAATCGACCAAAAAACATACCACCCTATGTTTAATTGTAAAGGATAATTCAGTATATGATAAAAGTCTATGAGATCCATCGATATCTAAATGATCAGTTCCAATATGTCGTGGCACGAACTCACAAGTATACTGAGGAAAAAGTGCATCAAGACGTCAAGCGGATGAATGAAATGTTGAGTGCAGACCTTAGGGAAAGTGGTGTTAGATATGTTTTTGCAATCGAAGACATGTCAGCGTCAAACAAGAAAACCTCTGCCAAGTACTTGCACCAACAAAGCAAAAATCCCTGGGCTAGGTGACATATTTATCCAAAGTTGGCCACATCTGAGAGAATGCGTAGGCATAAGTAAGGTAATGCGTAATGACGACCAATTATGAATCTGATCCTTTCTCCAGAGGATTTAAACCGAACGATGCATGATTCCAATTTCTTAGGAAAAACTATAATAGTTGATACAAGACCCCTCCCTGAGTATCTGGATGGACATATTCCGGGTGCTATTAACATAGATTTAATGCAGTTTCATTGGATCGACACATCGTGGATTGGAATAAGACAATTTAACCGGCAGATGAGCATTTTATTTTCAAACTTGGGCCTGACTGACATAAAAAAATTTTTTGTATTTTATGACAACATTTCAGGCCCTTCTGCATCGAGGGGGGTATGGCTCTCGCATTACTTTTCGCAGTTGAATGCGTCTATACTCGATGGTGGATTGGGAGAATGGAAGGCGAAAGGCCTTGAAATTGAAAAAGAAACCAACGCTTTTTCCCATTCAAAACTAACAACTAACGCTAATTCAGCAGTACTAGCCGATTTGAATATGGTAAAGTCTTCGATAATGCAATGCTCAGGCAAGAAATACGCTTTATTAGATTGTAGATCTGAGCAAGAATTCGACGGAAGAGTAGTACGTGCTCTAAAAAGTGGCCATATACCCCACGCGATTAATATTGATTGGTCGCATAATATAGATAGAGAGAACAATGGCAAATTTAAGAGTATTTCAGAGTTGGCCGAAACATATTCTAGAATATCAAAATCTGACGAAGTAATTACTTACTGTCAGGGCGGATACAGAGCTGCCAATACATTCATTGTGCTGAAGATGCTGGGATACGAAAAAGTCAGAATGTACCTAGGATCGTGGGGTGAATGGGGTAACAAACCTAATCTCCCCGTTGAAAAAATCAATCTGTAAAATGCGCTTTGGATTATTTAATTTATTACACTCGTCAGAACTGGAATAACGACACTTCTACATGAGTAGGAAAATTATGCTGAAGATCGGGCGAAGCAGGCGTGTATTTTGATCGGACATTGGCAAAGCTCTACCCAACCCGAGTCAAAAGTATAAAAATGATAGCCAGTGATCTGATAAATCGATGACCGATAATAATTTGTTTAAACGCTTCTGTGAGAAAGTAGTAACACTAGATAGATCGATTAGATTTATTGGTATTGCTGACGGCCATGGGAGACTCCTAGCGACTGCCGAAAGGAAGGGAATAATTCCTTTGTTGAACATGCAAGAAACTGAGCAGTACGCCATTACCGCCGCTACTAGACAATATACTCGGGTTAGATGGCAGCAACTCTTAGGAAAGATATTCTATACTTGCTCTCACTACGACAAATTATTAAGGCTCACCATACCCATGACTGATGAACACAACCATCTTCGATACGTCATAATTTTCACCTTTGATGTAGACACGGAGAATTTCCACGATATAACTATGAAAAAGATTATACCTTTGATCCGTAGAAACCGCAATAAACTGTTAGAAAGCGCGGCCTAGTTCTACTAACCTCAATTTGGTCAGCCGCGGAAATTATATGGCGCGGCCATTGGTGAGCTAAATCGTTATGACAGAGGATTCTTGTTTATGATTTCATCCAAGCACTGAACTATATCTTCCCTACTAATAGGTACTGGATTGTTATCCAGGTGTCCTCGATCAGGCATTATAACATCTGCAGCCTCTTCAAACCCTTGCTTCAGCGTGAGCGGTTCAAAATTTAACTTCTTGCTGATTTGTTTAAATCTTTCATAATAGATTGACTTGTTGAATCTGTGCGCCACTGTCGTACATGAAGACAATGAGTACCCATGAGGTACTCCTTCGTTCGAGAATACATAAGATAATGCATGCCCCAGTGTGGTCGACGAATTCCCAAAACCAATGCCTGATAGCATCGCACCATATGGTAATAATTGTGGTTTATCGTTAATTATTGCGTCCTCCAATACGTCGAACGCCTCCTTGCAAAAGAGCTTGGTTAACGGGTTAGCCAATTTGCTATCATATCCTTCCGATGCCTGAGCTGCTGCGTCGCAAGCAGAGTTTCTCATAATGTTGTAAGGCGTGCCAGGCAAGAAATACGGATCAACTATTGCGGCATCAGCAAGGAAAGCCTCGTCTTGAAGCAGTTTCTTTTTATGTTCGAAACTTATCACCGCGTAGGTAGTCATTTCGGCACCCGTGCCGAACGTAGTTGGTATAAGTATTTTTGGAATGCCGGTCAATTTACCCAAATATTTACACACATCCATAGAACTGCCGCCGCCCAGGCCAATATAAGCAGAAATTTTCTTCCCTTCATAAATCTTTTTTATGGCTTCAACGCTTTCTATTGATGGATCGGGTGTCACCTTATTGTATACTTCATACTCTTTGATGCCCATGTAATTTAACCACTTTTCGTATATCTCTGGGGTAGTAGTCGTTATAACTAGAGAATTTTTTGGATAGTCGAATTCCTTTGCAGCGTTCTCACCAAAAGCAATTTTTCTTGGCATCATGACCTTCCACATAATTGTTTGAGGTAACGGTTATCAGTATTATATTTTACTAAATGGCTCTTTCAGATAGAAAATTGAGATTTCAGCCACTCCTTATTGGACGTGCTGTTATTTTTATTAAATGAGGCTAGTAGGATTTAAGCCATCAAAGTGATCGAATTCAGGCAATAAGGTTCTAAAGAGTGCGCAATGATGTCATTGAACTCCGTCTCCCTCAATTGGTAACAGATGAAAGAAATGAGTGTCCCTTGTTTTAGCCCTCTCCATGGCATATCGCAATCAAGACAAACACTAGTGCAGATTCACTCTGAATTGACGTTGGCCTGTAATTCTGTCACACTAAGCTTTACCAAGAGCGCTAGTGATTTCTTTTCTGGCTGTCGGAGAAGGCAATTGGAATGCGTAAACCGTCACCAAAATTAACATAGAGAACAAGGTCATGCCTATGGCGAAGTGTATTGTAACCAATAGAGCATGAAGTCTTTCGACGATCACTGCTCCACCCAAGGCAATCTGGCCCAGCACTAATCCAGCTGCGATTACGGCGAGCAAGTTTCATACCCCTTCTAGACGATTTTGACTTTAGAGTGAAGATCATTGTTATGATTACAAGTAATCCAGTAGTAGCTGCCAATGTCCTGTGCACGTATTCAATCAAGAATTCACTCATAGGCACCAATCCCGCTGGACAGAGGGGCCAATCTGGACATGAGAGACCGACCCCAGAAGCACTAACGTATCCACCAAAAAAAATCAGAGTAAACAAGCAAGAAAGAGTGCCAAAGGAAAGATATTTTAGTGAATTCATCTTTTCACGATACTTTCATAGTACCTAGCATGTACGGATGTACCGCACAGTAATAAGGATAATCTGCGGCTGCAAGATTGGCAGTGTCTATCTGTGCAGTGGCGCCTGCATCTATAATGCTTGTGTCAAACTGACTTCCTGATTCAGCATCCTCTGGCCCGGAACCACTTGTAGCTGTATGAGGAACTGTGTCTTCATTTGATACCTCCACTACATCTCCAGCGGAGACAGTTAATGGATCAGGATCGTATGCTGGATTTCCTTGGACTGATGAACCTTCAAGAATTGTAAGCGAAATACCCGCAGCTTCGGCTCCCCCGCCTGCAGCCGGAGCGGCAGCTGAACCCTCAGCACTTGCAGCGGTGACTGTAAGAGCACTTGTCATGTAAGGATGAACTTGGCAATAATACGCGATCTCATCACCCTCTGCGGCACCGACGAGCTCGATGGGTGCTGAGCTTTCAGCGTTATTAATGATACCAGTATCGAAGATTTGCCCAGAACTGGCGTCCTCCGGACCACTTCCAGAGGTTGCTGTATGAGGAACGGAATCGGCATTTTCCCAGACTACCTTGGTATTAAGAGGGACTTGAGCTTCGTCAGGTTCGTAATCAGGATTTCCCTGAACTGAGGAACCTTCAAGTATTGTTATCTGCATTGCTCCTGCAGGAACTGCAGTTTCTGTTTCTTCAGCTGCTGGCAGTCCTTCTCCCTCACTAACACCAGCCGGGGAAGGCTCCTCAGTCTCAATTGTAGTCGCAAGGGGCGGATACTTTACCATCTCGGTCCAGTTTGGCACAGCAATGGCTGCTCCTACCGCCATGACTATGACCAGAATGGCCATTCCCTTGGCCAGCCGCCGAGGAGAAGTCCTAATGATGGATTGGTGGTTCTCGTCTTCTGTAGTCATAATACTCCTCTCCTATCTTGAACGGGTCGTCCATTTCGGCTGGCTTTCCTTTGCCTGCACTTCTTAGCATATTGATGACCATTATGACGTATGATATACCGACTGTAAATGCTCCAATCGTAGCAATCTGGTTCATCATCACTAATTCCGGTGAATCAATATAGTCATAGACTCTCCTAGGCATGCCATATAACCCCAATAAGTGTTGTGTAATGAATACAAATATCACTCCAACAAATGCTAATGCGAAGTGAATTTTGGCCCATTTCTCATTGTACATTCGTCCAGTCATCAGCGGAAAGAGGTAATACAAGAAGCCAGTCAGTCCAAGAGATACTGTCCCCATCAACATTAGGTGGAAATGCCCAACCACCCAATAACTATCATGTGTGATAAAATCGAGCGGCATCTGAGTATTTACAACACCACCAGCACCCGATGCGAAAAATAACATTATTGCCCCAACAGCAAACAGCATGGGAGCAGCAAACTTTATTCTCCCGCCCCACATGGTAGCAAGCCAATTAAAGACATGCATAGCTGACGCTGGGACTGCAGCAAGTGTTCCCACCATGAAAACGGTTTTCTCGGTGAAACTCATTCCTACCGCGAACATGTGGTGTGCCCACGAGGCAAATCCTATAATGCCAAGTAGTACGAATGCCGTAACGCCCGACTGGTAACTAAAGATGGGTTTTCTGGAAAATTTAGGAATGGTTTCATACAGCATTCCTACGGCAGGAATTAGGAAGATGTAGACTTCTGGATGGAATGTAAACCAGAACAAATGTTGATAAGCTATCGGATCCCCGCCCATTTCAGGATTGAAGAAGCCAGAGATCCCAAGCCTATCGGTATACAGCATTATCAAGGCCGCGGCAAAAGTTGGGGTTGCTACGATTATCATCAGGGAAGTAATGAGTATGGACCAAGAAAATAGGGGCATCTTCATAAGAGGAAGATCAGGATGTTTACATTTTAGAATGGTAACAACGAAATTAACCGCTCCTAATACAGAAGAAATTCCTAATATCTTGGCGCCGAATATCCAAAGGTCTGCAGCTGGTCCTGGGGCTCTTAAAGTAGAATAAGGAGGATAAGCAGTCCATCCTGTGTCGGAAAAGCCAATCCATACCATAGCCGCTGCCACAGGTATCATCCAGAATGCCACGGCATTCAGTTTCGGCCACGCCATATCGTGATACCTTACCATTATTGGTATCAGATAGTTTCCAACCCCCGAGCCGAAAGGCAAAATCCATAGGAACAGCATGTTCGTGCCGTGCACAGTAAATATTCTATGAAAATCAGTCGAGGTTGGAATTATTTGAGCGCCGGGTACCCACAACTCGGCCCTTAATGCCATTGCTAAAGCTCCACCCATCATAAGAAAAGCAATGGAGGATACAATATACAACAACCCAATATCAGTGTGATGAGTTGAAAAGAGAATTTCCCAAAGGGGACGAGGTTTTTTAATTTCTAGTACCAACACATACCACCTACTGACAATGTATCTTGGAAAGGAATGTCAATAAAAGCATTTTGGTTTCATAGTGACTAGCCAAGATATGCAAGAATTAATATGATAAACTATCCATCTTGTCGGCGTCCACTTTTAAAATACATAGTTAATCATACTTCCACTCTGAACCTATCAATTTCATTTCTAGCTCATGCGTTTTGCGTGGCATGTCTAAATTCAAGTCACAATTTCTTCGTGCCTTTATCTTCCGGTCCTCCCTTTTTATGGAGCATACCAATTCTGTTCTTTAGCTCGACTAAATCATAGCGTTAGCTCGACTCTGTGCATCTCCATTTTGCTACTTTCAAAACAAAAGGATGAAAGCCAACTAACTACTGGACTGTCATAGTACCCTAGCATGTACGGATGTACCGCACAATAATAAGGATAATCTGCGGCTGCAAGATTGGCAGTGTCTATCTGTGCAGTGGCGCCTGCATCTATAATGCTTGTGTCAAACTGACTTCCTGATTCAGCATCCTCTGGCCCGGAACCACTTGTAGCTGTATGAGGAACTGTGTCTTCATTTGATACCTCCACTACATCTCCAGCGGAGACAGTTAATGGATCAGGATCGTATGCTGGATTTCCTTGGACTGATGAACCTTCGGGAATGGTAAGTGTCACAGATGGTCCCGCTGCAGTGCCGGTTTGGTTACTCTCGTTCCCCGAAGTGCCTGAGGGTGTTGTAGTAGCTGGTGCCGCCGCGGGCGCAGGTGTCGACTCTGGTGATCCTGTTGACTCTGCAGAGGCAGGTTCAACAAACAATTTAGCTCTCATATTATAATGAAGCAATCCACAGTATTCCCTGCACTGAATCAAATATTCCCCTGGAACGTCAAACACGTTCCACATTGTATTAATTCTCCCTGGAACGGCATCCATCAATATGACGAAATCCGGTACATTGAAATCGTGGATAACATCTTGAGATGTTATTTCAAATCTGTACGGAACGTTTTGATCAACGTGTAATTCTCCGACCTCTTTGGTTCCATCCTCATGCTCAAATGTCCAAAACCATTGCTGTCCGACAACTTTTATAGTCTCTGCGTCTGGGGGTGCAGCCTCAATCTCATGCTCAACGTTCCAAGCGGAAGCGCCAACCCAGCATAGAATTGATATTACAGCTCCCACATAGATCCATTCTACGGTAGCATGACCCATTTTTTGCTATGCCTCCCTCTTTTCGGTGCGCGGTTTATTTTTAGGATTGGATTCTCTAAATCTCCAATATATGTAAATTAGTGTACCTTGTACCAGCGCTCCTACCACAAAAGCCGCTACCATACCCTGATAGAAGAGATCCCATATGGCCACTCTTCTTACAATAAGCTCCTCAGCTTCCTGAGCAAAAACGTCAATGAAATTACTACCGAAAATAGAGAAATAACCTATACCCAATAGGCATCCTATCATGGCCCAAGATATTGTTAATCGAGATACCATTTCAGATTCCCTTGTTAGCTCATTAGTCCCGTACTTCTAATTTAAGGTTTCTAATACTAGTCATGGATCATAATGTTTACAAAATCAATACCGGGTTCGTCACAACTGACTTCCCGATTGTTGCTGGTATCTGATTAGTTCGGAACTAAGCCTTCGACGTTCCCATATCATGAGATACACAATGCCTCCCACCAAGATAGCCTCAGTCGATTTCGCAAGTACGCCCGCAACCTCCACCTGCTCAGCAACATTGTTCGGAGATAACGGAGGAGGAAGGATCACAGAATAAAGATAAAGGCCAAGCAACACAGAACTCCCGATCAGACCAAACATGTTCAAAACCGCAGTTTTCCGATAGTGTTTTCTGACAGAGGACTATATCATTTGAGATCTTGGATTCGTTTAATGAAATTAACACGTAAACTATTCCATATGCGAATTGAGATGCTCCTGCAGTAAAGAGGAATATACTGTATTCAATCCTTAATGAAGCGTGTCCAGGGAAGACCGCAATATGTACAAAACCTGAGGCCATCGCTAGGAACAATATACAATACTTCAACACTTGTTTGTCTCCGATATTCGCAGACATGATTGTCTTTTTTCTCTTGAGAAACATAAGGCCGAGAACCGCCCCTAGCACTGCGATGCCCATAAAGATTCCAGTGAAGATTGAACTGTAATAGATCGTGCCAAAGTTATTAGTTACAGAAATATTCATCAAGCCTCGTTCACAGTCACAATCGGATCTATCCAAAAGTGTACTCCTAGCCGGACTAGAAAGGCCGATTCTGCTCTTACTACCAGGCGAATCATCAACCACGCTCACGACCAGTATATAATTACCAACTCGTGGAAATGTGTAATAGAGCCTAAAATCTCCAACATCGTGTTTAGTCCAAGGAAATACCGCTATACGGTCGCCAGATTTTTCATCATATATTTCGACCATAGTTATAACGTTAGGCATGTCGTTCCCTTTATTGTCTTGAATGCTGAAAACAATTCCCGCAGGCTCTGCTGGTCGTGGATAGTCAGGCTCCATGCCTTGAAATATATAATATTTACCAACCCCGGAAAAGCCCCCGTTATAATGAGGGAGGTGTTCTAGATGAGAATATGCGATGTTAGCAGAAGCAATCCCAAGAATTATAATCGGCATACAAAAGAGGAATAGTTTCAAAGGGAAAGAATCGCTACAAAGTCCTGAAATGTGCGTCTTTGCCCTAGTGAATACATCCATCTGGGATGTGAATTAGTGAGGACTCAAACTATTTAATTTATTATGCTTTCATACTGATTGATTGATCGACCTTGCTAGGATGTTGACAGTAATGACGATGATGTACGATAATGATAATGATGATAATGATGATAATGATAATGTTGTGACAGAAATTTCTATTAAGATCAACCTTCTATTCTTCAAAATATCTGTTAATACCCATCAAATTTACTGCCGAAAGTGAATAGATCTGGCTTTCTTGCCTCAATATAGTTAATGACGCATTGCGAATGTGCCACCTGTAAAGAGACTTTGGATTGAGATCCAAAAGAATCGAAATTGCCGCTTTGATTGGATCTAAATGAGTTATTAAGAGGACATTCTCATCCTCGCATTTGTGTCCAAGTTCTTCGAGTAGGTTGTTTATGCGATTTTTTACAGATGTAAATGATTCCACGCCATAACTAAGCAAAGTCGGATCATTTCCAGAATAAAATTTCAAGAAAAGATTGCCATATTTTTGGACTATCTCTTCATAATTCATGCCAACTAGTTTGCCTAACTCTATCTCATAGAGCCGTTCGTCGATCTCATATGTGCTGCCTAAAATCTCACATACTATCTTCGCAGTTTCGATCGTTCTAATTACTGGGCTAACGAGTATCCTGGTTATCGGTATATCCTTCAAGTACATGGCTGTGTCTGCGACCTGGCGCTTTCCATATTCCGTCAGATGCGCTTCAACATGCCTACCTACCAAAATCTTATTTACATTGTTCTCGGCCTGTCCATGTCGCATCATAATCGTCAACGGCAACCTAAATCTTCAAGATTGTAGTCAATTCTTACCTATTAAAATGCATTGTTAAAGATATCAGCAGTCGAAGATAGCAACCGGTTAGGAAGAAGGTCCGGAAAATGTTTTCATACTCGAGTCTGTTGGATCTCGATAGGATGAAGATCGGTATTGTCGGAGGAACAGGAGGAATGGGAGAGGGATTCGCACTGCGGTGGTGCTTGAAACACGACATTTTCATTGGGTCTCGTGATGCGTCTAGAGCCAATGAAGCAGCAAAGCAATATATGAATTCGGCTGGGGAGACTTATGGAAGCAACATGACTGGAAATATCAGTGGGGAAGAAAATGTCCGGCTGCCGGAAATCTGTGATTTGGTCATCTTGTCTATTCCTTATGAATCAACCGAAAGCACATGCGCTGGCATGTCGGAGAGAATTAATCCCAATTGTATCATAGTGACACCGATAGTTCCTATGCGAAGGGAAGATAAAGGGTTTACATATTTGCCTTTAGAAGAAGGAGTGAAACCTGCCGCTGAGTTGGTCTCAGATTATATTAGACCCAGGGGAAGAATCGTCTCAGCATTTCACACGATATCGGAGGTTAAATTGAAGGATGTCAAACAAAATTTGGCTGTTGACACTTTCGTATGCGGTGACGATCAGAACAATGTATCAACGATCAACTCGTTAATATCTGAGATTAACGGACTTCGACCAATCTATCTGGGGCCATTGTCGATGAGCTATCAAGCAGAAATATTAACTCCCATGTTACTAAACGCCTCAAAAAGGAATAAAATCAAACACCCGGGGTTAATGGTGACTTAGATCCCATTAGAAATGATCTTTACTAAAAGAGAAAATAACAATCGTGGCAGAAATTGGATGTCTGCAATGGGGGTACTGTTCATCGTCATGGCAATGATCATTGCTATCCGGAATATAGTGCTTGTTACTTACACGCCTGAATCAGTAAATCCCCCGTTTGAATCAGCTCTTGCTAGATACTTTAGCCCTTATCTCAACAATGAAAAATTTGTAATCGCAATGTTGGTTGGGGGCGGATTCCTATTGTGGTGGGGTTACTTTAAGAAGAAAGACGATGAAGGTCCTCCAGACGAACATGAGAGAAGGAGATTAGGGTAAGATTATAGATGAGAACTTTCGTTCTCTCTTACTTGAGTAGTCACATTTAATAATTATTTTTGTTCAAATAGCTGATAGATAGTAATTGGGATTACTTAATAGAATTTCGACAGTTATCAAGCAAAAAGCAAATTACTTAGTTGATAAATATGAGGATCCGCGGCAGGCCCTTGATTATTCATACGAGAAACAAAGAGAACTTGTTAATCGACTCCGTCGGGACATGGCTGAGGTTGTCACTTCAAAGAAAAGATTGGAGATGCAGAAGGCTCGCTTATGGGACAATATAAGAACGCTGGATGAACAGGCAAGACGTTCCCTTGATTCCGATAGAGAAGATCTTGCCAAACTTGCTCTTCAGAGAAAGAATGCAAATCTTATTGAAATGCAAGGATTGGACAGGCAGATCGCAGAGATGCAGGCTGAACAGGAGAAATTAGAACAAACAGAAAAGAGATTATCAGCCAAGGTAGAGGAATTTAAATCTAAAAAAGAGGTGATTAAAGCACAATATTCTTCAGCCGAGGCACAGGTCAGAATTAAGGAAAGTATCACAGGAATATCTGAGGAAATGACCGATGTTGGCATGGCGATGAATAGAGTAGAGGAGAAGGCTGAAAGGATGAAGTCAAAAGCGCAAGCATTGGATGAAATGATTAGTTCGGGTGTGTTGACAGACTATACTTCTAATAAAGATGAAATCGAAAGTGAGCTTGAACAGATCACGGTCGAGAAATCTGTAGAGGAAGAATTAGCAAAATTGAAGGCCGAAAAACTTCGAAAGAAGAAGAAGGTCATGGAACAAGAGCAGGAAGCGACCTCATGAAGGGTACTAGAAAAAAAGAAAGTAACCCTTCCTCTGCGAATTCGCGTAAGAGAAAGGGCATGAAATCGAGGGCTAACTTAAGCAAGTCTTCAACAAAGAAACGTTCTCTAATCAAAAGAGTTGGCAAGAGTACAAGGAAAAGGACATCACACTCTCCAGCCAGGGTAACTAAACTAAGAGCACAGAAGACTAGCAAAGCAAGGTCAACAAAGCGTGCTCCGGTAGTACGAGCTTCTAGGAAAAGTGTGGTTCACAAGATCAAGAGCAGATCGAGAGCCCTCGGAAGTTCATCTAAGAAGCAAACATCTACAAGGCGCACAAATAAGAAAATTATTAGAGTCCTAGGCCATGGGCAATTCTCGGTTGATTCAGAAACTCTAAGAAAATTGAATGCAATCGACAATTCAATCGTTCGAAGGTTTGAAGGGGATAATTTGACAGATGAGGAATTCAAAATGAAAATCGAACAGCTCGGAGAGATCGTTACAAGGAAAGGAAAGTTACTTGACCCAAAAGTGATAGTTAGTTCTGACATCATCCTACCGGGCAGTGATTTAACAATTGAAGAGGCTGGCAAAATCTTCCATGGCGAAGGGATTATCCCGGGGCTTGACTAGTGCTTAGGGAAGGTTAAATCCTCAATTTATCAAAAGGCATATTCCACATAGGATACCACACGGTCATGTCACGTTCCCAAGGGATTTCCTTTGAAATAATTGACATCAGCGCCAGTTCGAGATCACTACGCCTTTTCTCTTGAGCACCTAATGGAACAAAAGGGTAGAATTTCTCTCTTTTGTAATTAAAAATCAGAAATTGGCGCTCTAGCTCAGGGCTGTCTAAGTTGGAGTTGGGACTAACAGTTTTGCTGAATTCAAAGACCGCTGCCAACATCTGATCCTTAAATCCTCGTTCTGTGACAATATCTGCAATTCCATTTGACGCCACCAATATATCTTCAATGCTCATCCCTCTTATCATGATCCATAGATAGCCGTATTTGTCATTGATCAGAATATGTTCGGTCCGAAATTCGCTGCTGCTAACTCTTAAAAATTCTTGTACCTCCTTGATTGTATCTGAAAAATATGTCCCATTCACATTTTTAATGCAAATTCCACATCTATTGGTGCTCCTCAAGCTTAATTTAGCCTCAAGCGTAATATATCCAGAAGTAAGTGAGAATATTCCTTCCTCACGATAATCATTACTCTTTCTATCTAAACCGCCTCTTCCTAGTTTCTTGAGCAAGGAGTCTATCACGCCATCGATGCCTCCATCTCTAGCAGTTTTTGAACCCGCATCTGAACAGGAGGATGTGTCGAAAAAAGGTTAGCTATCGTCTGACGGCCAGAATGCACTGGAATTATGAAGAACGCGTTAAGCCCTTCTACTTTGCGTAGGTCTCTATTTGGCACTCGCTGCATCGTACCGCTTATCTTCATAAGTGCATTTGCTAACTGTACTGGTTTTCCTGTCATCTGCGCTGAGCCTCTATCAGCAGCGAACTCTCTATACCTCGAAATAGCTCGGATCACCAGAAAGTCTGACAAGCCAAGTAACGGCGGCCACTGCTAGCATGATCAAGATTGCCCCGCCGCCACCGCTTCGATCACGTCCTCCCCCATAACCACCCATTCCCCCTCCGTAGAGCCCTCCATAGAAACCAAACTGCATGAGATACCACGCTACAGTCGAGAAGAGACTGGCTAAGGTTATCACCAATACGTCCCTGTTCCTAATATGTGTCAATTCATGGGCTATAACACCTTCGAGTTCTTCGCTGTTTAGGATATCCGTCAATCCTGTAGTTACGGCAACTACCGAGCTCCGTTGACTTTTTCCTGTAGCGAAAGCATTGGGAACTGCCGAATTTATTATAGCAATCTTTGGTTTGGGAAAATTGTTCCTTGCAACTATCCTTTCGACTAATTCATGCAATTCAGGATACTGTTCTCTAGTCACCACCTTTGCGCCTGATGCTCCATAGAACAATTCTATCAGAAAAGTACCATTGTGCTATAATCAATGCTGATGCGACAATGGTAATCGGTATAAAGCCCACCCCTAGGTATACCAATACACCAAGAAAAATTAGATAGAGTACCGTAAGTATGATGAAGCTCGTTATCATCCTTAATGTTAATCCTGTATCCCTTCGTTGCCAAGCTCTAGACATAGACTTTGTCTCTCATCCATGTGATCTACAAATGGACATTTAAGATAATTGTTTACTATGTATCACTTCGTTTTGGAAGCCGAATGTGATGTAATGAACACAGAGCAGAATATCCGAATTTTTGGTGGGCACTTTTTCGGTAGAATAGCTCGACAATTGCCAAACGTTCATAAATTTACGGGAACTTTTTCGAAGAAATTGATAAATATTACGATCGGCTCAATAGGAACAGTGTGAATGTAAGTCTCCAAGGTCAATGTTTGATTGCTATCTTCCTCGCCACCGCCCTTGTTTTCAGCGCAGCCATAATGTTGCAATCCATCCTTGTACCGGAAAGCGTGGATGCACAAATCGACATGTCTTCGACAACAAATACAACTTCCGGAAATAAAAACTTGCCAAGTACTACAGATGCTGGTACGTATATCGTTACATTGAAAAATCAAAGTTCATCTGATGATTTGGATGATATTATACAGTCGGTGGAGCAGAAAGGTGCAAATGTAACTCATGTTTATAGCCATTCCGTAATTGGTTTTTCGGTCCAGATTCCATCGGATAAGAAGACAGAAACTATTGATTTACTAGAAAATGATACGAGGGTAAACACCATTGAACCTGATCAAATCATGACCCTTTCACCCCCACTAGAGTGATTAGTATCTTCATTGAGCGGACTGGCTCTTTAAAATGCTTAATCTGAGCTAACAAAGTCATTGTACCTGTTTAGTTCAGTTTAACACTTGCATTATTTAGCGTAGAAAATTGGACTCGGCATAAATACTAAGTTATCATCGAAGAGCATGAAATGACAAGATCTAGTCGCCATAATACGGACTTCGACCGAAAATTTCTGTATCAATTGATTGCTTCTCATACTTTAGAGCGGAATTTCGTAGATTCTAGGAAAAGGGGCCTCCTAAGATAATAAGGAAGTGAGTCGCGCGATGAAATTTCATATTAGACAGAATTTAACCCCTACCAGGCTTCCGATCTACATTACAATAACCCTACTTATTCTGACTTCAACGCTAACTTCACACATTCCAGTTGCGATGTATGTCAGGGCAGCTGAAGTAGTTGACGGAGATGAAGATTTAGCAATGCCGACGTCGTCATCAGCGAGTATCACGAACAAGGATCTCGACTGGAGTATAGGTCCTCAAATGGCGATTTTAAATTCTACAACCAGCACATCATGTTTACAGACTCCCATTCTGAGTGTTTCATCCAGCGAAGACGATGACGATGAGGATGAGGATGAGAATGGAGATGATGATACAATGAATGTGTTGGACGGTGACTTTGAAACAGAATGGTCAGTGGCAGATTTGGGGACCTTTTTACAGTTAGACTTAGGCAAAGTAAACAAAATTTGTTCAGTCGACGCGAGTTGGTCAGAAGGAGATGAAAAATCAGTTAACTTTGTATTGTCGGTGTCCAAGGATGGAAAAAAATTTGAAGATGTTTTAAGGAGTTCGAGCAGTGGGACAACTGAATCCAAGGAAAACTACAAGTTCCCTACCTCAGATGGGAAATACTTGAGGATCACTTTCTACGGAGATTCTGAAAATAATGAGGACGTTGCCTTACGTGAATTGACTGTGAACGCGGAGAGCCATAATAAGAAGCCTACGACTGTCCCTGGCGTGAGTAGAGAAGGTATTCCGTTCGCTAGAGATTCTCAATCGCCCATCACTTTTTCCAAAAACGCCACAAACAGTAAGGAGCCAATTATCCACAGCGCTCCAATAGTTTCAGATATTCATACGATGGTCTCTCCGGCGGCTTCCTTCGAAATCACACTGAATGGCAGTGACTTGGATTTAGTCGATCACTTGACATATTACATAACCAATCTTCCTAACCATGGGAATCTTACTATTGGTACAAACTCAGCCAGTGTTAAATACAGTCCTTTCGAAGGGTACTCTGGTCTAGATAACTTCACGTATAAGGCTGTTGATCAATTCGGTCTAACTAGTAATAACGCGACAGTAGTTATGAACATCAATTCTTCCAACCAGAGCATTGCTCCAAAGCCCAATACTTTAAACCAAACGATTGCTCCAGAACCCCAAAGTAAATTCAATCCATTAGAGGAGGTCATCCTTGGAAGTCAAAACGATCGCTATGAAATGATCAAGGCAGCTAGGGAATCAATAAAAGGACAATATATAGTCGTTCTGAAGCCTGAGGCGACTGCCACAAGTGGTTCAGATAGTGCTAGAATGAGGGCAGATGAAGTAAGAGCAATGGCAGAAGAATCAAGAACCAAAGGCGCCGAAATTCTCAACTTTTACGAGCATGCCTTAGATGGTTACGTAATGAAGACATCAGAAAATGTGAGTGATCCCGCGTTGGTCTCAGAATTGAGGCAAGATCCTCGAGTCGCATTCGTGGAGCCTGACCAGAGGGTTCACGTTTTCAATCAGACAGTTCCAGTCGGAGTAGATAGAGTGGACGGGGATGCAAGCCCCACCGCATCTGGCGACGGTGGCGGAGCTGTTGACGCAGACATTGCAATACTTGATACGGGAATAGACCTTACCCATCCTGATTTGAATGTCTACCACGAAAAAACGTTTGTACCTGGGACCTCTTCAGCCGACGACGACAGTGGCCATGGAACTCACGTGGCTGGAATAGCTGCAGCTGAAAGATAATTCAATAGGAGTTGTTGGAATTGCTCCAGGCGCACGTCTCTGGTCAATTAAAGTTCTTAATAGTACCGGCGCTGGTTCTATATCGGACATCATTGCAGGCATAGATTATGTTACAGCACATTCAAATGAAATTGATGTGGTAAACCTAAGTTTTGGCTGTGAATGTAACTCACCTGCCCTTGATGCGGCTATCAGTAATGCAGTACGGGGCGGTATTGTATTCGTTGTAGCAGCTGGTAACAATCACAAGGATGCAAGTTCATTCTCTCCCGCTCGAAATCCAACTGTAATAGCCGTGTCTGCCATGGCTGATAGTGACGGAAAATGCGGAGGAGAGGGGTCATCTACTAAATATGGGAATGATGACACCTTTGCTTCGTTTAGTAACTTTGGAGAGCCCGTGGACATAGTGGCACCCGGTGTGGGCATCTTATCAACGTATAGTGAAGGAAAATACGCACAACTAAGTGGAACAAGTATGGCTGCACCTCATGTGACTGGAGGTATTGCATTGTACGAATCCTTGCATCCTGGAGCTACTCCGGCCCAAGTCAAAGCTGCTGTTGTTGATAGCGGAACAAAACCATCATCTGGTGGCAGCGGAGAAGGTCAAGGATATTTCACAGGAAATCCTGATGGAGCAGACAGGCCGCTGCTAAACGCAAAGGGCTTGTGAGACACCTGAGGTAATGCAAGAAACAGGAGAAACTAAAATAGGTTATTTTATATTTTCTTTATTTCTTTCTATCTACCTTTATCCAAGATGCTATGAATTCTGTTCCAGTAAGTACCGGCAGCTCTTCAGTCAACTAAGAATTCAATTGCAGACCCGATGCTCTTATTTAGATATTAAACTAATATATTACGAGAACCCATATTATATAAAGAAAAATGAGTTACGTGCATCCGGAGGTTCTTGTCGACACTCAATGGGCAGAAGACCACCTAAAGGACTCTAAGGTCAGAATAGCAGAGGTTGACTATGATCCAAAAGCAAACTACGAACTGGGACACATACCTGGCGCCGTATTGTTTGATTGGAAAAATGATATTAACGATCCCCTTACACGGAATGTTCTTACCAAAGAAGCCTGTCAAAACCTTCTCCAAAACGCGGGAATTAACAGTGATACTACATTACTGTTGTACGGGGATTTTAACAATTGGTTTGCCGCCTTCGCGTTTTGGGTTCTCAAGTATTATGGCTACGAGGATATCAGACTAATCAATGGTGGCAGAAAAAAATGGCTGCAAGAAGATAGAGCGGTGACGAAAGATGTTCCTTCTTATCCGAAAGGTAACTTTGCCGCGTCTGAGCCAGATAGTAAAATTAGGGTATTTCTAGACGAAGTCAAACGCGCTGTTAATGCCCCAGGACTAAAGATGGTGGATGTCAGATCGCCGAAAGAGTTTTCCGGAGAAATTCTGGCTCCGCCAGAATATCCAACAGAACATGCTCAACGAGGAGGACACATTCCAGGGGCTCTCAATATTCCATGGGCACAAGCGGTAAATGATAGTGATGGGACATTTAAGAATACAGAAGAGCTGAAACAGTTATACGAATCAAAAGGGATTACCCCCGATAAGGAGATTATCGCTTATTGTAGAATCGGCGAAAGGTCTTCGCACACATGGTTTGTCCTTAAATACCTTCTTGGCTATCCGAACGTGAAGAATTATGATGGTTCATGGACTGAATGGGGAAACATGATCGCAAATCCGATAGAGAAGTAACAAATATTGGATTTGGTTAGACCTATCCCAACTTATTAAGGCAGTCAATCCGCTTTTTGGACCAGAAAATGCAATAAATTTTCTTCTTTTCTAGTTTCTATCAATTTTTGTCCGGTCTGCTCGGACCATCTAGTCATTTCAATATCGGCCATAGGATCGTCTGAGACTAGATGAACGATTTGTCCACTTTCGATTCCTGATATGAGATCGTCTAATTTTGATAGAGTTGCAGCGCATTCAATACCTATTTCAAACATTTCAAAGTCTGGAAGAGCTGTATAGCATTTGACATGCAGTCTACGGATTAATGATCTAAATTCCTCACTATCGTTAGGCAACGATTTGAAGACTTTAAGGACGTCATTAGCAGAAGTCGGAGCAAGAGAGATGAACCAGCCATTTTCGTAGGGCGAATCGTTCGCCAATTTGGGATTGCTGACAAGTTCGTGATTAATGGCCATAATCTTTCCATCCACAGGAGCTCTAACAGTGCCAAAATACCTCCCGCTTTCAATCGTTCCTATGTTTTTTCCCCTCATTACTGTCGTATTGACTTCCTTTAATTTTACAACTGAAATTTTACCTGCAATAGCGGACAATATTGACGTAATTCCAATAACAAGAGTATTGCCATCATTTTTCCGTGCCCAAACCAAATTATCTAAATCGTACAGGAGGTCATTTGGAAATAAACAGTGCTCAATTTCCATACTCGCAACTCTGATGCTGGAGATAGTTAGTATATTTAACTATTTTCAATTCAAAGAGCACAATTTCGTATCTTTGGAGCCCTTCCTTGCAAGTGGTTGACAAAATACTATTATGCGAATCATGCTATATTCATTTGAGGAGTTTGGAAAGCTGCGCAATTTGTGGTTCTAGATTTGGTGATAGGATTTGCCCAGATTGTGAAAGGAGTGTGTGTTCGTCATGCATAGTTTACGGGAAAAATATATGTGTGAAATGTAATAAGGTCAAGCCAGTTCCCTCTAGCTTCTTAAAAAGAAATACAAAATTTATCCTACTGTTCATCGCATTCTGGTTTTTTGTATCAGGACTTTACCCTTTTCCTTATATGATGGCTCTAGGCCAGTCAGTTGATTTTAGAGTTATCCAACCAGTATTGATAGCTCACGGGAATCATGTTAATACCATTTATCTTTCTGATGTTTGCCTGGAATAGGCGCACTCAAGGAATACGTAAATAATGAGCTGGTTAAGAATCACCTTACAGTAGGATGCGTAGAAAAGGAATACCTAAAAGGAGTATATGCAGAAAGTGGCTATTATTCCGGTTTTTGAATGAACATGGATAATACGAGGGGCGGCTATTTGAGTTCAAATGTGGCGAGAATAATGCAATCGAGAATTGTGCAAACATAGTAAAAGATGGAGGGGTGATAGTTTTCCCCACAGACACAGTATACGCAATAGGATGCAATCCATTTAATGACAATGCAGTAGAACGAATATTTCATTTAAAGCGCAGGGTGGCCGAGAAGGCGATGCCAGTACTTTGTGCCAGTCTCATGGATCTCGAAAACATAGTTGAAGTTTCGAACAAGGTTAGAAAATTAGCTCGATCTTTTTGGCCTGGTCCTCTAACAATAATATGTCCGCTGTCTAATAGAAACATCTCGCCTAGGTTAACCGCTAACAACTCTTCACTTGCAGTGAGAATACCAGGCAATCCATGCACCCTTTCGCTTCTCAATTTTAGTCGCTACTTGGTTGGTACTAGTGCCAACATTTCTGGTCAGGAGTCCGTGAAAAGTCCATCCCAGATTAATACAAGCACACTTACGAACTTCGACGCCTTGCTAGATGGTGGTACATTGAATATGCATCCCCACTCTACGATAATTCACTTAGATGATGATGAAACCTTAACCGTTGTGAGGAATGGGCCGATCACCAAAAGAGATATTGTCGCAGCCTTAAGGCCTTCGGAATAACAGGTCCATCTTTTTAAATTAATTCAAGCCTTCAAATGCTCTTCTGATTTGGTACCATTTTAAATTTTAATAGTCTATACGAACGTCAAATGGCTTTAGTATTATTATTATTATTGTGATAACGTTTCCGGATCGTATGCGATCGGCACTTTTTTGCCTTTACCGTACACTAGAATCGATGACTTTTCAAAGTAAGAGGTCATTAGATAAATCTGCAATTAGTTTAGTTTAGGATGCCCTTACCAAGTCGGTATAGATAGATTTCTTGGATAATATTTCTAGAATCAAGCTTGAAGGTGGTCGTTTTTTATGGCACTCTCTTCCATGAAAAACACTTCCCACAGATGTCCATCGACATCCTCAAAACTCCGGCCATACATCCAGCCATGATCCTGTTTTTCTCGGGGTTCACTTCCTCCTGCCTCTAATGCTTTGCCCATCATCTGATCTACCTTCTCTTTTGACTCGACTGATAACGCTAGTATCGCTTCTGTATTTTTAGAAGTATCGCAGATTTCCTTTTTAGTAAAACTCTTAAAAAATTTTTCAACCAGAAGCATGACGAATATGCCCTCTCCTATTATCATACACGTTGCATTCTCGTCGGTAAATTGAGGATTAAAGTTGAAACCCAATTTGGTAAAGAAATCTACTGATCTATTAAGATCCTTTACTGGTAGGTTCACAAAAATTTTTGTTGTCATTCTATCAGGATTAAGGCTGAAAGGATATAAACGCTTTTGTATAATTCATGAGCCCTGCATTTTGATTAGTTTAAGCTAATGCATCTCTTCAAAGCCTGGGATTCCTACATTATTGTTCAACTGATCTAGCAATGTGACATTGAACCCTGGACGGAAAAGATAGGCCCATGCCATGTGTATAGATGTGAAATATTGCATTGTCAGAGATATGGGGACATGAACTCACTTGTATCGAACCTTTAGGGAAACCAATAGGCTATTTTGTTATTCATACGGAGTATTTGTTCAGGTGATAAAGCTTTCACGATCGTAAGATTCGAAGTTACATCTATTTTTTCTTAGATGGACAATTTATATTAATGCAAAATTTCCATCGATACTTTGCTCCATGAAAATAGGTGTTCTCAAGCACAGGCCATCGGCACGAAGTGCAAATCTCGCCTGTGGGTCTTATTGATCCATTTTGAGGTAGTGGAACAGTTGCCTTGCAGGTGCCGGAAGTATAATTAGAACACCCTACAAACCTTTTCTTGGTTTTACTCGATCTTATGATTTTCAAGCTTCCCCTGCCGCAAACAGGACAGGCCCCTAGAATTAACTGTTGTCTGATCTTAGTAGCATTAACTGCATCTGTTAGTCGATTGCCTATCTCAGTTTCTTTTTCCTTAAAAGGAATAATTGCTTCTTTTAGTTTGGCTTTTGCATACTTTATGACGAAATCACTCTTGTCATTGCCAAGTGCGATACTTTCAAGGAGTTCTTCCATGGCTCTGGTTAGATCTATAGATACTATGTTTGGGAGGTACCTGACGCATTGATTGCACTATTTCAACTCCGAGATCTGTAGCCTCAATCCCACCTCCAAAACTATCATACTGCCTAGAGTAAGAGGCGTCTTTAGAAGAACTGTACGTTACTAACATAGCTTCTCTTAAACAAAGTGCTGATGATTTCCGATCTTGTGGCTTTTGTACCAATCTTTTTCGATTCCATTTCTTCCAGTAAACTAGATTGATTGAATCTTGTAGGAGGCTGAGTGAACTTATTTGTCATTGTAACAACATCATTTTTAAGTATGTTTCCTTCATTGAGATTTTGTAAATAAGATTGAGATCCTAATCCTAAGCTACTGCTTATGTATGGTTTGTAGAAGAGCATCCAGCCTTCATCTATCATCATCTTCGCATCCGCTTCGAAAAAATGTTCGTCTATAACAAAAATTGTCACTAAAGTATGTTGACTTATAGCTGGTTGACCAAAGGTCGCCAAAAATCTCCTAATAATAAGATCAAATAGTTTGAATTCGCTTGCATTAAGTCTGCCTCTTGGATTTTCTCCTGTTGGGTAAATCGCTGGATGTGCTGGATCGGTCTTCTTTCCTTCGTTCGGAGTGAGATTGTTTGAATTTGACAGCAGATCCATGGTTATTTTTGTATATGGACCACTCATAGGAACTCCGTTGGACCGGCGACTACTGTTGGCTCTGTGTTCAGGAGCAGAAGAGATAGTAATCTTTGAAAGATCTGCAATAATATTCCTATAATTAATTGAAGATGGTATCTTTTGACTGGAGGTTCTCGGATACGAAATTAACGCAGAAATGTATAGCTTCTCAGCAATTGATAACGTATAACTGGGAGAAAACCTAAATACTCTATAGGCTTCCTTTTGTAAATCTGCCAAATTAAAAGGATGTGGAGCACAAAGGGTATTTCTTTGGTTCTTAATCTTGGTAACCTTGCCATTTCGATTTGAGCAGGCATGAAGTATCGAAGTAGACTCTGATAATGTCTCTATTCTCTGGCGGAAATAATGTGCTTTAATTATGTGTCCATCTTTTTCAAATTCTGCGTTTATGTTCCAGTAAGGTACCGGTAAATGGTTTTTAATAATTAATTCTTTATCTACCACAAAAGCAAGAGTAGGACCCTGTACTCTTCCTATAGATAAATTATAGTATTTTTTACGTTTGTTACTATTCTTAAAAGCTTCTGTTAGTGCCCTCGATAGGTTGACTCCATAAATAAAATCGACCAGATGTCGAGACCTTCCGGCTTCTGCTAATCTCTTGTTTGGTGGTAGTAGATTATCAAATGAATTTCTAATTTCTTGATCGGTGAGCGTAGAATATTTGGCCCTTAATGACCTCTCATATTTATTTTTACATGCATATTCCAGAATATTGTACCCAATCACTTCACCCTCCTGGTCATAATCACAAGCGTGAATATAGCTTGTAGCTTTTTGAGAAAGTGAGGAAATAGATCTAATTATTTGTTCATAGGCCACTGCTGTCCTTTGGCCCTTTGTACTCTCTCTTTCCTAAAATTGGCGTCCATTTAACATCAAAGACTGGATATACAGTTCGGTCTCTATTCACATCTACCAGTCCGTACAAATGACCTAGTGCGGAACATACGACAAAGCTCCGAGCGTTTTGAGAAATTGCTAGAAATGCTGTTGATTGAAATCGACTTCTTCTTTTTTCTACAGGACCTAAATCTTTATCAAGTCCTGTAATTTTTGCGAAACTCGACGTCCCCAAAGCCTGTGCTATCCTCAGCGCAACGGAAGGTTTTTCACAGACTACGAGTGCATATGGGGGCTCAGGAATCCCTTTTCGATCCAAATCTGTTAGTTGTCTCAATTTGGCTAATATAACTTCTGATATGGACTCAATATTGTAGGTATTACCACAGCCTATTATGAGTCGCACTAGAGGCACTATTTGCTAAGCAAATTCTGTTTTTGAGAGTAGAGGCCAAAGATATTCGAATACAATTTATCACCAGGTTCGAGTCCCACACCAATATCAACGCAAAAAGTCAGATATTGATAAATATTGATTTATAAGTAACATTGTATTTATCGGGTCCTTGTTATAACTCCAATATTTAATCACGAAGTTAAAATCTTGTATAATTTAGAGAGCAAATCCCAACTGATCCTTCTTTTGGAAACTACCATACCTTAATTAGAGCACGCTGGAAAATTTGACTAATATACATTTATTGTGTCCTCCAATTTTTACCGTCATGACTATGGAATGGCAGAGTACCTTAGGCGGTCATGGAGAATTACTTACCTATTTGAATATTTTAGGCCTGCTTCTAATCTACGAATCCGATTGATTATGTCCAAATGATCTGCTTCCGTCTCAGTAGTCAGATATAGAAGATAGTCCTCTCCAAATGGCATTGTGATACGCTTAATCCTTTCGTACTCTGCGACTACATACCTTCCCTTTCCTATTTTGTGAGAAAGGTCGCTTTGTACCTTCCATCCCATCATGGCCATCTCAAGTGATTTTTTGCTCTCCTCAGAAGTGAGCAAATTCTTTACCCCTTGGCGGTGACGAGAGTACATCGTCCTACCTTCTGAATCACAAATGGTAATTAACCTAACATTTGGATCGATATTAACGATATTATCATAATGTTGCTTTATGCCAAAGAGCCTGATCCTCAGAAGAGAGCTTACTATGAATCCAAAGACTGCACCCCAAATTAAATGAAACCCTATTGGCAGCTAATGTAATGTTTGTAATGGACTGGTTTATGTCTTCTGACAGTAGTGCCTTTTGCGATTCCATGGCCAGCATAGTAGTGATAGAATTGATCGCTGGCTGAACAAAAAAAGTGGTTATTGGCAGAAAAAATACTAACCACAGGTACAATACCTGCTCCCATACCTACCAATACGCTCTTGTACGGACTAAGCATACGTACCTTTTTCCATCTGATTCCGACGACACCAAAGAGTGCTCCTATCGTGGTACCAACCAGAAGGTGAAGACCAAAAGCTGTAGATGTAGCGAGCCGTAGTATCACTGGCACCAAGGCTAATACCCATGATTGAGTAGAAAGTGCCCATATTCAGCCCGAGTAGAAATTCTGTTACCGCGATCACAGATGATATAGACCAAGTAGCAATAAAACCAGCAAAAGCCCCATACTTTAATCCCTTGAAAGTCACCATAAGTTCATTCCTTTGCTTGTTGCTTTTCATATCCCTGTTTTTCGTAAGAGAAAGCATTTAGAATTCTAAACAGGCGGAGAGGGTATAAGTCATTATACTATCCATTACTGATTTTTCAGGTCCTTAAGCTTACGATTATGAAGCCAGGATTGGAGACATCATTACGGTTCGATGAGGAGATAGGCGTGATACTTAGTCAGTAGGATAATTAGTATAACGAGTATTTGTAACATGTTTTCGACTATCTATTAGGTTATAGAATATATTTTTAGTAACAGACTTAAAAGCGACAATTATTACAAGACCCCTGTATGTCTAAAAAAATGACACCTCGAGAAGTGCTCAATTCTGTAGTTGAAGGTATCAACACAGGGGATATGGATTCCCTCATGACGCTCTATGAGTCTGATGCGTGTTTTGCGTTGCAACCAGGACAACTTGATAAAAGTCCGGAACCCGTACGCCAAAGTCTACGTAGGTTCATCGACTTGAAGGGCAAGTTGGATCTAAAGGTAAAGAGGTTACTTCAAGCAAGCGATCTTGCTCTTGTAACTACCGAATGGTCATTTAGTGGAACTGGACCTGATGGCAGTCCTGTTAATATGGCTGCCAAATCTGCGGACGTTTTGCGTCATCAGGCCGATGGCACTTGGCGGTTTGTCATAGATAATCCTTGGGGGACTGACTAATAATTAGAAATTAGTACAGTATAAGATATAATCTGTAACTTTTCTTGTATCTCCAAGATTGTCCAAACACCAGCAAAAGGTCGTACCTCTTAGTAGAGCAAAAGTTTGATCCTATTCTATGTCTATAGTAAGGCAAAGAGGTTTCAGAGTAGAAAATAACCATCTTCGGAATATCATTTCCCGGTGATTCTTTATGTCGTCGATTACTATGCAATATTTTGGTTCTCCAGAAACCTTCATGGAGTCGGATCTTGCCAAGCTAAGAGGAGCCACAGATGCAATAGAATTCATTAATATCCCTAAATTAAACTATAGCGGAAATACTGACTGAAGATCTCTGGAATATCACACCGCCAAATGACCTATTCACGAATTTAGTTAGAAGACCTTCCCTCTTTGCGTACGAAGGCTGCCCTATCATACTCGGTGCCGCTGTTCTATTTTCGAGTATCAAAGTATCACAACTCATGGATCCACCATGGAGGTCATCTAGGGCTCGCTATAGAGACATCATTTGTTCCCAAGAAAGGACCTTGAATGATAATATTTCAGAAGATAAGTACCATAAATCGATTCGCAAACTTTGTACTCGTTGAACGGTCGGACAACTCGAATGTATCGGATCATTGTTAGTCTAATACCGACGTATTATGGGAAAAATCAGATGACTTGAAGAATCCAGAATCAGTGATCTATGCGCATAAACAAAAGGTATTGTTCGTTGCTAACAAAGATAGAAAACCAGATCACATAGTTAAGAATGAATTCATTTCTAGGATCTCACCCGCTAACGGGAGCATTGTTGAATTAAATTAAACAACAGGACTAAATACATCAAAAGGCATGGCCATTTGCAATAATAGTAGTAGTAGTAATTGATTGTATGTTTCAGACATCACAAATCTGGTCGAGACAGATATTGGAAGTAGAAAAATAGTCAAGTGTTTCAACTCACCAGGAAGTACTTTTCTTAATGATGCCGCACTAGTTAGGCAAGGAAATATCAATCTATCAGATACAGTTACCAATATTATTAACATGCTAGATGTGTACGCCATTGAAATTAATTATACATCTTTACAAGCTTGATTGTAAAGGCCCTCGATTGAATGGTCCTAATGGTTTGCATATTTATAATGTTAAAAGTAGATTAATTGTTACTTCTTTGAGAGATATGAGTAAAAATGGAGGCGACATAGAAGTTGTTGACTTAAAAAATAAGACAATAAGCAGTTTAAGAAAGGGAGGAACGACTTCTCATTTTGGCTTTGGATTAGAATTTGACTCTACGGAAGCACGTAATTAAAAAATAAGACAATAAGCAGTTTAAGAAAGGGAGGAACGACTTCTCATTTTGGTTTTGGATTAGAATTTGACTCTACGGAAGCACGTTCCTATATTACTAACTACCCACATAAAAGATCTATAGTGTTAACGCAGATGGAGAAGAGTATACAACGTTAGATTTACACACAAAGGGGGGCTGCCAGTGGTTTGTGAACCATTTTTGACATTAGCTGTGGCTCTCGTTTAAAGCAGAGGAAATAAAGTGCGCTTAATATCCAGTTCTAACAGAAAGTATATGATATATGATTCATTTACATCTCATTATTTGTGTACGCTAAATCTTTCAGAGAGGAAAAGAATAGAATTTGGATGTTTAAATTCCTTTAATCAATATATTATATACTAGTAACAATGTTATTGATGGCCAGCCACTATGCTTAGAAAAAATGTCTTTTTAGAATTCTGATTCGTTTCATCATCTGTTTTGAATTCTAAATATTGCATACGTTCGATCTTTAACAATACTTATGAAGTCGGACAGCTCAGTATCGGTGAGATGTGTGACTCCTTCATGTATTGCTCGGTTAACCCACCCCTTTAAATTAGAAACAGTGATTATATCGCAACCGTCAAGAGGCATTGATACTTCGACTGCCTTTAAGCTTGTTTGCTCCTCTGTCCACTCCTTGACCGCTTTTAACATCACTACTGGTAATTGATTTCTATAGAGATCAGCGATGACCTTTCCCCTGTCCTCTTTATGATCTTGTATTTCTACCAATCTTTTCATATCACAACTATGCGTGGTTTGGATAGGAGTTAGTGCGGGCTTAAACTTTTCCTTATATAAGCGTAAGGGATGAGCAATTAAGCAATTCTGACACACATATACGCTATACCCGATTACCTCTAGATTTTCAAGTTTAGGTTGCAGTAAAAGATCAAAATCCTTGTTGGCATCAGAAAAACAACCATTGATTCCTTGATATGATTCTCGTCTCGGTATAGGTGAAATTTTTTCTCTTAACGTTTTGATTTCTGCAAACTTGCGGAGAATTTCTAATGACCGATCAAGGAGATTCTTGTTTCCTTCGGGAGCGTAGAACTTAGAATGAGGTCTATAATGAAGTGACGTGTGAGAATTGAATTTTGTGGATTTAAAATTCATCCCGGAGGACGGCGAAAAAGGATTTGATGAATGAATGTCCCTGATATGTCGCTCCTTATTCCAACGCCTTGAAAACGGCTTGGCACATACCAAGCAATAATGTTTTTCTCTCAATCCGAATTGACACCCTTCCAGATATGACATACTGCATCGAAGTATTCAGAGTTACTCCGGGAGTAACTCGAGTAACTCGTCGAGTATGTTAAGCTTCTATTCATTTAATATTTAAAAGAACATCCTTGTTATTATACCTTCTTACATGGAAAGGTTGCAGAACTTTCGTAAACATTCTATTAGTAACCGGATCTGAATTTGAACCGACGACACCAAGGCACTGATCTTGTGCCATTTTCATACCAACCAAATATTTTTCGGCCTTATTTTCCGAATGAACCTTATTGGCGTAAAAACCGTAAAATTAACAGGAATCCCTTCACCTGCAATTTCATGTACACCGCCTCCTGGTGGTGGAGGACCAACAACACCGCTCGCACCGTCACAACCGCTGAGTGAACCTTTTATTGTAGAAAACCAACCGACGATGACCCGATAAATGCAACTTCACTCATGACATTACATAGCGATCCTTCTGATCTATTAAGGAAGCAATAACACAAATACTTAAATCGATGATTTAGTCTCATCGACTGATATACAATCCACCTAAACATTCCCAACACATAATTTCTATCATATATATATAAAACATTGGACGATCAGTTGTCAAAACCTCCTAAACTGTCATAACTATCATTTCTGAAGAAACACAGGGACGGAGTAATACGCTACTTATACTGGGATAATGATGATAGGGTTCTGATATTAGTGATGTATACATTGGATAATTTGGAGCGGCAGCCCAGCAACAGTAATGGAATGGCAGGACTGGCACGGCTATAAAGTAATAAGTGCCAGTCCCGAAGTGGTTTACGACTTTCTATCTCTAAATAGGAGATCGAGCCTGCCGCATAATCGTGTAACATCATTATAACCATTATTAAGAAAGTTGACTTGTTGGTAATTACAAATCTATCGGACAAAGCATCGCAGGGTTCGTTAGTGCTGTTCTCGTCTCAACTACTCACATCAACCAACGCCTCGCTACTATGATAAGCGAAGTTTCTCTATTATGAGCAACCTAAACCTAACTTCATTCGTTGATAGAGGAGTTGGCTGGTGCATGCCGGTCCCTAACTGAAGCATCAGCCAATTCCAATTGTCATTAATACTTCCACTGACAAGAACAGCGGTCAGCGGGAGCAGGTTGACCTGTCCACCCAGGACTAGTTATTCTCTTAATATCCTCCTGTATGCTACATATTAAACAACTTTAAACAGCATTCCTATCTTCGTGTTCTATATCCGCAATCCAATACTCAGGACTTACGTCAATTATTGGATAAGTTGGAGTCTTTGAAGCACTGGGGTATCTTCGTAAGAATGTTTTCAACTGCTCCTCATGGCGTGGATTCTCGCAGTGCACGTCAAAACGTAACTACCACAAGATCCTAAAAACTATTTAACCAACGTGAAAGCGGTTTAGTTGTCCATAATAGGACATACTTTCACAAATCGGGTAGATAAGCAAGTTCCACTATAACCTATTTACCCGATAATATTTTGAACTAGAACTGTCAACGATAAGATATGGAATGCCCTAATTGCAAATCCAGTTTCCACCCTCAAATGTGGAACTTCCCAATAGGTCTGAATAAAGAAAACAGGCAAGTGTATGTTTATTATCAGATTTGTCCTAATTGCAAGGACGCCATCGTAGGAATCAAAACACCTAAGGAAGGTAGTTTTATTTGTTATCCAAACGACACTGAAGGGTTAATTTTACTACACAAATAGATTTTCTTGGAAGTTTATCCTATAACTGATAGAAAATCACCTGATAAACGGAAAGTCTCTCTAAGTATCGCATTATAGAGGCCATTAACCTTTAGAGCAGGCGAAGTAGAAGAACGGATATCTAAAGAAGATGAAACAGATACTCACAACTCTTAAGCAAGAGTCTTACTAGTAAGACTACTTAGGTAGACGGATCTTGGTTTACCTACGTGCAGAACGTTCACTTAATATCCCCAAAGTGTTTACTAACCGAAAAATCACATATTAATTTTAATCATGAATTTTGAGCTTCAGCTAAATATACACCAATAGCCCCAAAAATTATGATCAGGCAGGTGAGGACCACAGGAATTACGATGCCTATGTTTACGTTCAGTTTTGTGAAAAGGTGCTTAGCTTTCATGATGAATACCTTTCGGAGTAAGTCTTGTCATATAACCACAAAGGTCTGATAGAGAAATTGCATAAACTTTATTACAACAAGTAGAATAGTACTCTAAAGATTTGTTATGAACGACCCTATTGCAGATCTCAAGGCGAAAGCCAAGGCAACTTGGGCCTTGGGTTCATATAATGACATAGCCACTTTCCTTTCTCCTATGTCCGCTCACTTAGTACGTGCTGCTGGTGTTAGTCGTGGTGAGCATGTGCTCGACGTAGCATGTGGTACTGGCATTACGGCCATCACTGCGTGCAGAGCAGGGGCGAAAGTAACTGGGATAGATCTCACACCTGAACTTTTAGAACATGCGACGGAAGAAGCAGCTCTTGCCGGTGTAATGGAAGGGATCGAGTGGAAACAAGGTGATGCTGAAGACCTTCCCTTTCCTGATAATTCATTTGACATAGTGTTATCAAGTCTAGGACATATGTTTACTCCTCGTCCAGAGATTGCTGCAAAAGAGCTGATCAGAGTCACAAAGGAAGGGGGCCGTATCGCATTTACAACTTGGCCTCCTGAACATAACGTAGGAAGATTCTTCGCGGCTATCGTAAAGCATGTTCCGCCTCCTACTCAGGGCCCTCCTTCGCCTATGCAATGGGGAATTCCACAGACAGTACAGGAGCGTCTCGGCAGCAACGTCAAGGACCTTCACTTCGAGCGAGGTGCCGTATACTTTCCTGTATTGAGCCCAAACCATTTTTGGCAATTGTTTAGTACAAAAATATGGGCCCCTGATACGTGCTATCCAAGCACTTGGGGGACAGGGAACTAGCAAGGTCGAAGCACTAGAACATGACTTTATACAAGCCGTTGCACCTTACATGCATGAGAATTTGATAAGACAAGACTACCTACTGACACTGGCGCTGAAGGCGTAGGTAACCTTGACAAGTTTGGCCTGGGTGATCACTCAAGTGAAGTAGCCGCGAGCTTGTGTGGAGTAGATCTCAGTGACGAAGCTTGTGGAGAAGGCGAAGAAGAGGATTAAGAATTAGTCTAACTAAAACCTCTTAATTTTGTTCAAGGATACCGAAAGTCTGAGTTCGAAACAGATCCAAGTAACCAAAAGTGAAGAATGACTTTGTATGAGAAGTGATTTTTAGTAAATAATTTGAGAATCTTACTACAGGTATTACCAGAAATCACCGCGCTGTAACGACTAGCTCTATTAACACTTCTGCGTTCAAACAGTCTTTACACCATTACATATACTATATCTACCACGATACCAAGCCCTCTCCAAATATTATAGGGTCGGCAAGTGGAAGATCACCGAAGGCTAGAGACCTGGAGGTAAGAGATTGTGGTAATGCTAGATAAATTCTATATGCTGACTTATTCTTATCCAATACGTAATGAGTCATTACCTTTATTCTGTGCGCACTTTAATGAAATAACAACTTCCTCAAATTGAGGGTGAATCTTCAATATGCCTTTGCTTATGCATACTTGTATTAACTTCATCATTGTATTAATTGTCTTGCCCTTGTGTATAACCAGCCTTGACGACGACAATAGCTAAATTCTAAGGAGATCGGTTGGACAGGTTGATAATTTGCATACTACAGCATTTATATAGCAAAGGATCTTTTCATTCGAGTCCTACTTATATAGAAGTAATTACTTATTTCCGTGGATAATAGTAGAAGAAGAATAAAAATACCTACTTTGCCAAAATAAAGCACATGCAAGAGCGAGATATCCGGCATTAAAGAATATATCCCATATCCATTCCTCTTCTCCGACTGTTCCTAACACTGCGCTATATCCAAAACCAATATCCCCTATAGCATTGAGTATTATAAACAACGATATTAGAATCCAATGGGTATGAGCGAGATCTCCTTTTCTTCCGCCCCAGAGAACTAGAATTGCAGGTACAAATAATATGCCATCTAAAACAAAATAAGTGATGCTTAGTGTTGTTGTTAACACATCCTCCTCAACCGCCAGGAATTGACCTATACCAAAGGATAGATTCAGTATATATGCTACCGATACCGTAGCAGCAATAGAAACAATAATTATAATATCTCGCTGTATTGTTTTGCTCAACAATTTCAATATGCTATAAAAGTAAAAACCGAAGAATACATAACCAGCCAGATAGAGAGGATCAGCTAAAGAAGGAAATGGGGTCTCAATCATCAGTCCTAATTGATAATAGGTATAAATTGTTTCAGCGACAAACCATAATCCAAGACCTATAGTAAGAAATGTATGGGTCTTGTCATGTAGGCTATCAGGTCTGTGCCTATAGGTTATAAGCAAGCATAAACCCAAAGCGAAACCGGCTGCCAAAGTCGCTGGTAGGTTTGCAAATAAAGATCTCGTTTCTGAACTTAAAAAAATAATAATAGTTGAAATTATAAACAAGCCTATCAGTGAAAAGAATAGATATCTACGTTTAGATGCTTGATTTGATGGTAAAGTAAACAAGTAGTGTTACTAATACATTAGCTTTTGGATACTCTTATGTATTTCTTATGAAAAATATATTCATCATTATGGTTATTATTATTACTTCGTTACAGGTGAACCTTAACTAGTTATGATGAGTGCCTATAAATATCTGGAGCTCTATTCTACGTTCATACCTTGTATATTTACTTGTTCATTGACAATAGGTGACCTAAATCAAACGGTTACGGGAACTGTTCAGCCGTTCTAATTTGTCTCTTTATGCTGATCCAACAATGGAAGACTGAAACTGAATATAGCTCCAATTCCGTCAATATTGTTTTCTGCCCATATCCTACCGCCATGAGCTTCGATTATGCCTTTGGAAATAAAAAGACCTAAGCCTGTCCCTTGCTGTGATCTAGTGACAAACTTTGAAAATAGCTTTGATATTACCTCAGGATCTATGCCAATGCCAGTATCCTGTATACTAACCATAATCCAATTGTCATTCTCTTTTTCTACATTAATAGATACAGTTCCACCTTCTTTTGTAAACTTAATAGCATTATCTGTTAGGTTAGAAATAACTTGAGCAATCCTATTTCTGTCTGCTTTTATAATGGTACTATTATGCTGAATGGGATTATACAATAACTTTATATTGCTTTTATCGACGCCGATTTTATTTTTGTATCCTTCTACAATACCTGATACTAGATCTGCTAAAATGAACTTCTCTTTCTTTAGTTTTAGTGTTTTGCTGTCAATTCTTGTAACGTCCAAGAGGTCTTCTGTGAGGCGTTGTAGCCTTCTTGCGTTTCTAGCAATTATTTCAACCATTTCTTTTTGGTTGATCTTATTATTTTTGCTTTTATTACTGTCCAAAAAAATATCTGACTGAAGAAGCATATCCGATAAACCCAATATTGGCTGTATAGGGTTACGCAGTTCATGAGCAGCTATATCAATGAATTCTTTTTGTGCTTTACTGTGAATTATTAATTCTTCATTAGCTTTTTCCAACACGCTCTCTTTTTCTTTCAGTTGTTCGTTCGCTGTTTCGAGCTCTTTGTCTTTTCTCATGAATTCCTCCGTACACGTCTTTACTCTTCCTCTCATTTTTTCAAATTGAGAAGATAATTCTTCAATTTCATCAACAGTAGAAAAGGGCGTAATCACAAGGTCTAAGTTACCCTTACCTATCTCTATTGCCCCATCCGTGAGCTTTCTTAGAGGTCTAGAAATGGTTCTATCCACTACAACATAGATAGCAAATATTGAAATTGCTAAAACTAACACAGTTATAAAAATAAACATATTTCTTAAGTTCAATACTTCTTTAAACGCTTCTTGTATATCCAAGGATGTGACCAAAAACCATTTATCTTCAGTAGAATCTGGATTCTGGCGATTATTGTTTTCCTTCGCTGCGACAAATATTGAATTTCCAGAACGGGATCCAATATCTTTGAATATCGAGCTTTCAACAGCATTGCTAGAGTCTTTTATCAGAGTATATATTGGGTGATCATTAAAACTACTTGCAGTACCAGTGTCTGATAAAGATGTATTGTCATAGTTAGAATATATGACCTTGCCATCATTTGAGAGCAAGTTAATTCTCAAATTGCTTTGTGAGCTGATTACTGGGAGCTTCAATTATTTTATCATTTAGAGGATAACTTAATACGAGAATCTCATTTATCTTACCTGATTTATCAAATAAAGGTCCAGATAAAAGGATGTCTTTTTCTTTTGAGGAATTTAAATAATTTGACTGAGTGCTGTCTCTATAAATGTGTCCTTGAATCGCTTTTTTGAAAAAGGATTCGTTTGATACATTTTCATCTATATCCATACCTGTGCTACCGGCAATTTTTATTCCTGTTTTGTTGTAAATTGAAATGGAAGAATAATCACTATGGATAGCCATAAATTTTCTAAGAAGATCTAATTTCTTTAGATCAGTGCTAGATTCGTTTAGAAATGTATTCATTGAATCTCGCAGAAATGTAATATCGGAAATTCTATTAGAAGTATCCGTGGAAATTTTATTCATAAGATCGGCTGAATCATCTTCCAATTGAGCTCTAATTTCTCTTATCATAGCTGAGGAAAGGACATTTATAGAGATGAAACTTGCGGCAAGTAAAGATGTTAATATAAGAGACACGAGCAGTACAAAAAGCTTTGATCTTGTTTTCATAGTTTATTATCTTATTTATTTTATATAAAGCTCTGTTCCTGCTTAATTAACAACTGCAGCTATTTTGGTCTAACAGATACATATGTCAGAAGCAAGGAATGAATATAGAGTGAGATGCCACTCTTAAAAATAACGGTGTCCAGCGCAGATCGTGGGATAGATTGAGGACAGGTTATGTCACAAAAAGTTTTTACTTAAACTCGAAAAATAGTACTTCCATACTAATTGGAACGCTATTGTTCTTCGTAGAAATGAATTAAAGGCTCGAGCGTCTTTTGACTTGATTTGTCTTATTTATAGAATCATTCTCTTCTTCAGTATATTTCTTGATTGAAAATCTAGTTAGAGGTATTGAAAATAATAGGATAAAAGTATAAGCAGGGAATTATCCATAAATAAATGGATCAACATTTATTCATTAACAACCTGTTATCAAAATGGATTCACATTATCATAACTTACTAAAACAATATCTCTCATAGTAAGAATATCAAAAATAAATACCTATCGATTCTTATACTTCTTAAATCTATGAAGAACGATCTTCTAGTTACAGGTTCTCAGGGCTCACTCTTAAATGCACAGCAATGCTGTACAGTGTTAGATTTCAAAAAGGATTTAAGATGAAACAATTTCTTTGATTGGTTAGTCTATTTGCTTATAGTTATTACACATTTCCTTATATAGAAAAGGGAGGTTTCAAGCCATATTTTAAGATGTTAAGTTGGTGTTATTCTCTTGATTCTTCATCATAGACTTCCACAAAAGCAGAAACAGACTGTCTCTGCCTCTATTAACCTTGCTAAAGCTTGATCATATTCCCTTTTTATTTTGGGTCTATTTCCAATATGTTCCTCAGCATCTTCAAACTTTCCTCTAAAACTCTGAATTCCTTGAATTAGTTCAGATTGCCAATTCGACATTATAAAACTCATAATTATTGTCACTTAATAAAGTGGGGGTAGAAATCTGTCAAATCCTCATGGGTTAGTTTTACATTCTATTTTTGCTGTACCTAACCGGCGAGGTGCAGCCACCCAGCTATATGTGTTACTTAACTAGAGGGTACACAAATTCAAGACATGCTTCGTTAAAGCTGAACCTTTTACACTGAAATCAGCTTCCACTGAACCTCATACCATGAAATCTGTAAGTTCTGCATCAGCTAGGTCCTAAAGCTATCCTTTCACTTTTTTTGATGCTATTCGCTTAACAAGTTAAAATATGTC
The DNA here is from genome assembly GCA_963788755.1 of uncultured Nitrososphaerales archaeon. Classification (GTDB taxonomy): domain Archaea; phylum Thermoproteota; class Nitrososphaeria; order Nitrososphaerales; family Nitrososphaeraceae; genus TH5896. Next base: position 123,940 of record CAWBHQ010000020.1, on the reverse strand, counting down.
TGCCAATAACTATCCTGCTCCTCCTGGAGAATCAAACCACACAATTGCAATAACTGAAAGGGAAAGGAGTTGGGAGATGAAAACGGAATAGTCAACTGGTACCAGATTTGTAGTATTGCCAAGATCTAATTCGTATGAGGATTGTATATGATGTTCCAGGTTAAGCATCTATCGTCAACTGGACACAGCTGTAGTGATTTAGCTAAAATAATATATACATACCACTACTAGTAAGCCAAACATGATAGCAATTCTAGTTGAGAAAAGGAGTTAATTGAATGACCGAGATAATTAATAATAGCAAATAAGAGAACTTTCAGCACCCATGCAAAGCTATGCCAAACATTGCATCTCTGAAGTCTATTGCATTAGATCTAACTTGAATAAAATTAAGGAAACTTCTTAGTTTTCTCATGTAATACTTCAAGTGATTTCAGATATTTAATCATAGATTATGGATTCAGTGCCGGGCCGTCCTCCTTTTACGGATTTTATCATATTATCCCGTGTTTAGGAAATACTAATAGAAGAGCAGTGGAGATTCGCACCTTCATTTCATTCGTACCACGTTCTTTTTCACTTCCTACTGTTCCAAAGTATCTTCAAAGGGCTTAGAATATTCTGTTTCAACTTATGATGCTTTTTATTATTATTATCGTTATTGTTATTATCAAATACAGCACAGCCTAAAACTTAGAGACAAGTAAAAATTTTTATAAAAAGGTGAGTAAAGATTCTTGAATAAAATATGTCCAAAATAAAGAAAGGTACAGAACATGCAGGACATGATGTCAAGGAAGGAGCAGAGTATGCAGGACATGATGTCAAGGAAGGAGCAGAGTATGCTGGGCACGAGGTAAAGAAGGGCGCAGAACATGCAGGACATGATGTCAAGGAAGGAGCAGAGTATGCAGGACATGATGTCAAGGAAGGAGCAGAGTATGCAGGACATGATGTCAAGGAAGGAGCAGAGTATGCAGGGCACGAGGTAAAGAAGGGCGCAAAATCAGTATTTAACAAACTAAAAAAGCCATTTTAGGGGCCTGAAGTCGCATGGCATTACTTTTGACGGCCTTCGGTAGATTACATGGTTAAAGAACTCCGGAGCCAATTTCTAGAAGCCTTTTTTGCGGTAGTAGGATATCAGGTCAACAACATCGGCACCATAAGCACGGGATGCCGGTCATGCATCGACTTGTTGACTGCGTGTTTGCGTACTCAGAACGGGTTTTTGCGGGTCTGTTGTACTATCTTAGGCAATAGATTGTAACTGTCGCTTGGATTTTTTTGATAGGGAAACAGCTATCCACGACGATGTACTGGGTGATTTCAGCAGGTAACTGCAGTTCTGACGTTGAAGGAAATGGCCATCGCCAACGTTGAAAGCCTAAATATTCTGAGCGGGTAGAATGAGCTTGTTTATGTCCATAGATCAAGAAGGAAGGGGTAGAAGGCTACGCGAACTTGCTAATAGGCTTGGCGATGAAGACCATATAAAATGCGAATCTGTGAACCAAACCAAGCGCGAGTATTCAAATATCAAGCAGGACTTGACTCAGGAGTTTTTGAAGTTCATGAAGATGAGTGAAGAATGTGAAATGAATCGAGACATGTTGGAAGCATTAGTTTATAAGGACATCGCTGAGGAAATAGATGCTGCTTGAAAAGGTTCGAGATTCTATGATGAAATACTTGCTAAAGGTTTACACGAATAATCAGAAATTGGTAAGAGAATAAAATGGAGTGGAGAGAAACAGATACCATGATCGTATCAAAGTGTATCGAGTTTATTGAAAAGGAAATAATTGACGGAAAGCTGGAAGCATCTCGCTTTATACCTGATCCTGAACGAAAAGAGTCGCAAGCCTTGTTGATGTACAAGGCATGGAGAGTCCATCTTGTAGATAGAATGATGGAAGAATACGATAAGAATCGCTCGGAAAGCTACATCTCTGACCCTAATAAAGAGTTGCAAGACGACGTCATGTATTTCAAAAAAGTGCAGGAGAAGGAACGGGCAACAAGAACTGACTATGATGACTATTAGATCCAATTGTGGCAAAAAGAATCTAATCTGAGAGACAGTATTCCCTACCAGACAGCAGTTAATGACTGTCGTTTTAACGACTCGCAATTATCTAGCTCAGGAAGAGCTATTGAAGCCTTAGCTAAGAGATTCTTCAAATTAAACAATCCTAAAGACAGTACAGTTTGAATGAACGCGAAGATCTTCCGAATTAGTAACTGTCCCACAAATACTCACGTTCCGCTCAAAGCGGAAAAGGTTGGCTGACCAACAAGTGTTTAGTAATGGCTTACCATTAGATATTTTATGGTACTTATAATCTTCTTCTTGCCTCTTCGGTTTGGACACTACCAGAGTGGAATACTATTATATCGCTTATCAATAGTTGCTACCATATATTCTGATTAAAACTATTCCAAACATGAAGATGGATGTTGATGGAATAACTAATACGAGTATCTAATCGAATATCTAAACATAGAATATGGACTTGGTTCCAGGCTCCCCCTTATCACCATTACCAATGAGTCAGAGTCCACGCGATATATGGAGCTACTGGCCCTATTAAGACGACAAGTTTGGTATGGGACCAGGGGGATTCGAACCAAATTTGACATAATATTGGGTCCCATACTCGTATACAATAATCAACATAAAGACACGATGCCATGATGATCATTAATCAGAGTTCGTTGGGATCAGACTATATTGACATACTTTATGACCCATTCAGCTAATTCATAAGTTTAGCTACAATCTTTAATCGCAACTAGAGACTTCATTTAGATTTGAATCAATGACGTGTATCTGATTCCTATTAACACTAACATTAGTAGTTCTTAGGCTGTTACAATCAAATAAAGAATCACTGAGCTCGGTGAGATGGAGAGTGGCATTTGTTAGATTTGAAGTGCGTAAATCAGCATTGGTCAAGTCGGCAAAATCAAGATTAGCATTTATTAGTTTTGAATACCCTAAAATCGCGTGTATCAGATCGGCGCTCAATAGATCAGCATCTGTTAAATCGGCGCTCAATAGATCAGCATCTGTTAAATCGGCATACCCAAGGTTAGCGTTAGTTAGATTAGCGTGGCTAAAATCGGTGTCTTGTAAATCGGTATCGACAAGGTTGGCATTAGTTAAATTAGCTTGGCGAAGATCAGCGTTGGCTAGAATAGCGTAGCTAAAATTAGTATTAGTTAAATCGGCACCAGGAAAAAGCGTATCCGTTAGATCAGCATCACTCACGTACGCGTCTTTTAGAACAGCGTTTGAAAGATTGGAATTTCTCAGATCCGCATTGTAGAGACTAGCATTTCTCAAATTTATTTCAGACAGATCACCAGAAATCTGAACATTGTCCAATGTGGATTCCTCTAGATTAGCATTCGAAAGATTAGAATGCAAGATTATTACCGAATCTAAATTTACTCTCGTTAACGTTTCGTTAGATAAATCTAGATTTTCGAATGTGATCGGTTGTTTGAACTGTTTTCTTAATTCATTAAACTCTGAAACTTTAGCTTTAGATTTGCTGTCTTTCGTAATGTTTAGTGCCAGTTCAGACACCGATAACTTATCATTTTCTAAAAGTTCAGCTAATCTCTTTGGAGTTATACTTATGTAGTCGGTAACCACAATGCCGACAATTGGACTAGCAATTACACCGATTATCGTGAATACAACTGCGGTTCTGTGTTGTGCAATCAGATTCATGATGCGTCCGCTGGGCATGCCTAACACAGAAATCTCAATTTAATAAATACGAACCCAAATTGGATATAAGTATTCTTATATAAGGATCTTCTATAACATTCATGGGGCCAGTGGGATTCGAACCCACGACCGCCAGCGCCCCAGGCATATACCTTGATTCCAAGATGGTATCCTAGACCAAGCTAGACGATAGCCCCCTGAGGAGCGTTGAATATTGGCCATTTTTAAATGTACAGCAAGGATTGAATCCACAACATTTTTGCGTGGACGAAATCGTAACCCCTCTCAATCGATTAATATAAATTTCTCTCCTAATGTGTGCTGATATGATTGAGGAAAGAATAGCGGAGTTAGGCTTAGAGCTTGCCCTCGCCACCAAAACCAGCAGGGTCATACGTACCGGTCGTCGTTGAAGGGGATATGGTGTACGTATCAGGGCAGGTCCCGTTTCAATCGGGCACAGTTCCTGAAATATTCAAAGGTAAAGTGACTAGCGTCGTAAGTATCGAGATTGCTCAAGATGCGGCGCGGCAATGTACCCTAAATGCTCTTTCACACATCAAAGCTGCTCTGGGCAGTCTGGATAGAGTCAGTAAATTCGTACGGCTTTCGGGATTCGTTAATTCAGATACTACTTTCATAAATCAACCAAAGGTAATCAATGCTGCTTCAGATATGCTAGCATTAATCTTCGGAGATATCGGAAAACATAGCCGATCTGCGATTGGCGTCTGTAGCTGCCGCTTGGGAGTGCAGTTGAGATTGAATTTCTAGTGAAGTCTGACAGAATATGAATTACATTTCATAATTTGAATGCCTCATACTCGACTCGTAAGGTCAGAAACGGCTAAAGGTGGGGAAGTTAGGTTAGCATTAGGTAGACCGGGTCTTCTCAGTTTCTTCACTTATGTCTTTATCTACGAACTCGCCCCCTCTTTCCTTTACTAACGGAATTACCTTATCAACCAAAATGGAATCATAGTTCTTTGCATCTACGTCGAGTGTTAGAAGAAGGAAATAATCTTCGTTAATCCTAATCGTGGCACGTATGACTTTTTCATATTTCCCTACAGCATAGACAAGGTCACCTATTTTTGGTTGGAACTTAATTCTAGTCTTATGCCTCGTCACCGTTAAAGCGGCGTATTCTTCGTTCTCCTCATCTGTCATGAGCTGTTCTAGACCTTCACGGTGCTCCGCGTTCATAAGCACGCCAAATTTATTGGCAATTCCCATCCATCTTATCGAATTATCCAAATGAAGCATTTTTTTAGAAAACTCATAGAGGAGGTCATATTCAATCATTGCTTTTTTATCAAGCCTATCCTGTATATTTAAATTGATGCAATGTCAGGTCAGTAGTAGTAGATTTTCATAGTACAGACTGTTCAATCCTTGAACAATCAAATAGGATGCTAATGCTTGACTTCGTGACTAGGTGAGGAACGACTTGAAAGCAATCCGAGGGCTACGATTTTGAATTGTCGACATACAAATATCTGATATCAAGTTTATACTTGAAGTGGAAGTCAGAGATTTTCCCTATGGTTGCGAATCTCCCATAATCGTTGCCTCTACCTTACAATCGACGGTCAACGTTACTCACTCATATAGAGTCGAGTATTCAAGATTATTAAAATAACGATATTGGACTCTCCTAATATTGCCATGAGTAACCGGAATTGGCCGCCCTTGATACGATAAGAGGACGTGTTAATCCTAAGCCATTTTAAGATGTGAATCGACTATCAGTGAATATTCAAAAATTAGCCAATGGTCTTGTAAGGATCTCGAGCACTAATCTTTATATTTCTAAAGGCACCCTTGAAGGCTTGCTGGTGTCCCTGAAGAGATCAAACCATGGGTATCCAGATACAACATATTGATCCCCCAATTTGCACTGCCATTAAACGATAAGCCTTAGAATCAAACATGACCTTGATACATGGATTTTTATCCTTTAGAATTTAGAATAGCATTCCAAAAACGTTCCTGAGGTAGTTCGTGGCTATCAAATATTAAATCTCATTAAATCTCATACGTCACTCCCTCTTTGCGATATTCCGCAAATAGAAGATTTCTTTTGAGACTTTGTGCTCAAAAGATAACTAAGTGCCCTTTTCCTCGTAACCCATTAATGCATTCTTATGTAATTTACACAAATTTCATAAATCTTGACGACCTGAATAACATGAAACAAAAATAAGGAGTAAGTTAGGAAACGACTACCTTTCCGAACATCTGGGGATGCAATGTGCAGTAATAATCATATTCACCGGCAGTTTCGAATGTATGGTCAAATGTTGCCTTCGGAGACAATATACTTGAATCAAACACGCTGCCAGAATCTTCAGACCCTACGGTACCCGAAGTTACAGTGTGTATTTGGCTATCGCCATTTGTCCAAGTTACTGACTCTCCTACCTTCACTTCAGCTGGATTAGGAACATATGCTTTATCTCCTAAAGTCGCAGAATTTGGCTGTATCTCAACGCTCGCTCCTTGGGCATAAACGAAGCCAGGCCCAATTGACAACCCAACAGATAGTATCGACAACACACTCAGTACCACCGCTATTTTTATTGTAGGCATAAGGGTTGCTGTTAATGATATAGAATAAGTAGTTTACGCTTCTCTGACTGGGGCCATTCTGGCTTCAAGAGCCCGCTCGCTCATGCTCGGTGAACTTTATAAAAAATTTCTAATCACAGGCTATTTTAGGTCGTTTTCCGTCATTGGATTTTGACTTGCAAATCTATCCATTATCCCACATATACATTTAGTAGTTTTAAGGAGTAGATCAGTTCTAGCGAATTCGTTGGGTGAATGCATTTTTGAATAAATATACGTGCTACCAATTGAAATGCATGGCACGTTTAGATACTTAGAGAAGGAATGCATTGGGCCCGTAACTGGAGATGAAACGCTTATTCTGGCGTCACCGTATACCTCAAGCGCAGATTCACTTACAGCACCTACAAACGGATCATCGACGCTTGTTCGTGACGCAGCTTCTCCATGTAAGAATCGAACTCTTAGGGACCTTTCATCGAATCCATTTTCGATGAGGTATTTCTTGAGTCGTTCAAATTGGACAAGAGGATCCATTTCAGGCACGAGTCGAAAATCTATTTTTACATTTGCTGTCGAGGGAATAATGGTCTTTGCTCCTTCTCCTGTATATCCAGAGATCATTCCAGCAATATTACAGGTGGGCATTGAGACTAACGCATTCTGGACCTCTGTGCCTTGGACATTGTTCAAGAATGAATGGATACCGTATTCCGTCTTAAATCGAACCTCATCGAAGCTCTCTGTCTGTAACAAAGACTTTTTCACTCTCAGTGAGGTCTCTGACTTCTTTGTCCCAATCAGGAATTAAGATCCTGCCCGTTCTGTCGGTGAGTTTGTTCAGGGCTTGGATCAACTTCCAAGCAGGATTTTCAATCAAGACCGCAAGGCTTGAATGAGCATCACGGTTAGGGCCAGTGGCAGTTAGCTCTACAAATAGCAAGCCTTTCATTCCAAGGGTTATTATCGGAATATTTTGTTCATTGATGTAACCGAACTCCCAAATTACTCCCTGACATGAGAAATCGTCATGATATCTCGACAAAAATTCACCTATGTGAATACTACCTATCTCCTCCTCTCCTTCTACGAGAAATTTTATGTTACATGGGACGTCACCAAACATTTTAAGGTAATATTCGACTGCTTTGATACGAGTGATTAGTTCTCCTTTGTCATCTGAGGATCCTCTGCCGTAAATATAGTCTCCTTCAATAACACCTTCGTAGGGGTCGTGCTCCCAAAGTTCAATCGGATCCTCTGGTTGTACATCGTAATGATTATAGAACATCAGAGTTCTAGCGGGGACACTTGTCTTTCTCTTCGTTTTCACTTCTCCATAAATAATAGGTGGTGCAGTACTGCTTGCTTCGTCAAGGGCGCCATCTTTGGGGAGTTTTAGAATCCTTGTGTCAATACCGGCTTTTATCATAATTCCTGCCACAACAGCAGCACATTGTTCCAATCCTTGCTTCTTAGCTGAAACACTGCGCTGCCTGATAAGTGATTGAAGGTCAGCCACTAGGTCCTCCTTTCTAGAATCTATGTATGAAAAAAGATCACGTCTATCCAAGACATATTCAATTTTTGAAGTTATGAATTAATAGTTTGTGCCTTAAATAATTCGTCTTAAACCCTAGTAAAGTTAGTTCAAGACCCATGCCTTTCCGCGAAAGGATTTATAACAATATGATTCTAAGTACATATATTATGGGATTCGGACAATATATGGCTAAAGAAATGATGAGAGAGCTTGGAAATAAATCTAGGGAATTCTTCGAATTCGTAATGCCTGCACTAGATATGTATGAGGACGGCTCCGATCTAGTCGTTTTGATAGATCTTCCGGGATTTTCAAAGCAAGATATTTCCTTGAGAATATTAGAAAATGTCCTTTCCATAAGTGCGAAAAGGCAAAGAGATGAGAAAACAAGTGCAGGTACCATTTACTTCCAACAGAGACCGCTACATATCAACAAGAAAGTTCCGTTACCCATCAAGGTCACTGAGGAGGACCAAGTACTGGGTTCTGCAACTTATGTTGACGGAGTCGTTACCTTGCGAATACCTATTCCCAGATACAGTACAATCCCAATTTCGTAAGTGAAATAGAGACTAACGCTTTCTTCTTGCAAAGGCAAGGATTGCTACGAATGTTCCCGCTGAGGCTACTAGGCCTGCTATTCCCAAGAACAAATTATACTGCATAAATACTGCTGATCCAATGAATAGTCCTGAGCCGATAATGCTGAGTGATGTGAGCCATTGCCTTCTCGATGACATCTCTTTTGTGAGTAAATCCCCTTCCATATATGATCGCAAAAATGGTGCCAGACCAATACTAGTCTCAACTCCTTTTACTAGCCGCTTGAAATAGTCTTTAGTCTCCTCCACGTATGCTTCTCTAAGCAGTCCTTCTTCAGCCAGTATGTCTGCCAATACCTTAACGAATTGGAAATTAACCTTATGATGATGATAAATTCCTTCAAGTATAGAGCTCATCCTCATATACAGTGCGAGATTCTTTGGAAGTCTAAATGGAAATTTGCTCATAGTCTTATTGGTAAGATCTATGAGAGCCTTAACTTCCATCTTGTCTACTTGTTGACCATGAAGCGATCTGATACTAAATTCCAAGGCCTTTTCGACTATGTACCTGTTAACAGAAGGTTCCAGTGTTCCCAGATCAATTAGTACATTCACTGCCCGCACCGGATCTTTTTCGATCAAGCCGAGGTACAACCTTACAAGTTTTAAGCGTGTATCATCATCGATTCTTCCTACCATCCCAAAATCATACAGAATGATCTTGCCATCAGATGTCACAGAAATGTTTCCCGGATGAGGATCAGCGTGAAAAATGCTATCTTTAAGGAGCATTTTAAAGAATACGCGATGCACCTTCGAAACTATCCTCCCCCTATCCAATCCCATGGCGTCCAATGAGGCAATATCTGTTATTTTTGTGCCAGGTATGTACTCCATAGAGAGAACGTGTCTTGAAGTTAACTCTGGAATAAGCTCTGGAACTAGTACCGTTGGATCATGGCTCAAGTTTCTACGAATGGTCTTAAGATTTTTTGCTTCAATTCTGTAGTCCATTTCTTCATTAATAGTTTCCACAAATTGCGAGAACATCGCTTCAACGGAATACCTCAAATTGGGATCTATAAAGCGAGTTGCCAAAGGCAGTATAGATTTTAGAACCTGAATATCTTTTGAGACAGTCTTCTCTATATTTGGTCGTGATGCTTTAATGATTACATCTCGACCCTTGTAGCGGGCTAAATAGACCTGCCCAAGGCTTGCCCCAGATTTGGCCTTCTTATCGAATCTATCGAAGATATGTTCAATATTTCCTATTTCATTTTCCATAGTCTCCTGAACCAATGAGAAATCTGAAGGGGGTACATCATCTTGGAGCTTTGCTAGAACTTCAAGATAGGGTTGAGGAAGTACATCAGTTCTGGTGGATAACCATTGGCCTAGTTTAATATATGAAGGCCCAAGTGCAATAAACGTGGCAAGGGTCTTCTCTGCATGTTTGACGTATTTCTTGGTGTCAATATTTTTGCCCTCCCGCTTTACCCACTCCCGACGGTCCCTCCTCAGATTAATTATGATTGGAATCAGTTTAATTAGTACCTTTACAAGATATGGTTTCGAAACTCGTGGGGCTACTTCCATCGTTTTTGAGACTGCATCTTCCATTGTTATGGGCTCAGAGGGATCTTGATGATCCAATTGCTCAATTTTTTCCAAATTATATCCTCGCCTTTAGCCCCTACTTTTTCAAGAACTTGCTGATGGCGTAGCCGGTATAAGGAGCAAATATCCCTGCAAGGTAAGGAGATGGGCTATCCTTAACGCCGATTTCGGAGAATGAATTTGAATTTGAATTTGCTATCTTATTTCTAGAATGTCTAATCGACCTTTCTTTTAGGGTTGAATAAACTGAGAGGCCGGAAAGGATGCCAACTAAGTATTCAGGAGCATCAAATATCAGATGACCAAGAGGATCACTTTGCGGGTCAACCTTGTCTGAATGGACCGCATAGTAGCTATCGTATTCTCTTATGTGGAGTTTTCCAGCCCTGAATTGCCTTAATGCTCCACATCCGCTGCCAAGGGCAGTCGGAGAACGTTCAATTATAGGTCTGACAGACTTGGGGACTATGATTGAACCATCGTCGCCTACGAATCTCACGGTTATCTAATTGGGATCTAGCCGGATATAATATTAGCTCTAGTGTCTAATACTCGATTCCATGGAATGCAACTTTAGCATACGGGGTTTACGTGGTTTTTATTAACTGTGTAAGGAGATTACAAAATTTAGAATTCATTCTTAGTTTGCTTCCTCGAACATTCAAGAAGATCAACAAAGAAAAACCCCTAATAATATGAAAATACCACTAAGTAGTATGTCAAATGACCAGAAAAAAAAATACCGTAAACTTTCAGGAAGCGAGATTGAATCAGCAATTTCCAGTTTGAACGCTTGGGCCATCAAGGACTCCAAGCTTCATCGATCATTTAAATTCGGCAATTTCGTTGAGGCATTTACGTTCATGACAGAGGTAGCTCTTCATGCTGAAAAGATGGACCATCATCCAGAGTGGTTCAATGTGTATAACACAGTTAAGATCGACTTAATGACTCATGATGTCGATGGCCTTAGCGATTACGATATAAAATTGGCCAACCTGATCAATAGCATCTATGAAAAGAAAAAATAAGCGATTTGGATAAATCGATATTGGATAACTTGTAGCCGAGCATTACTAACTATTTAGTCGTCAGTCAATCAATGTACCTTTTGGTTCTAATCATTTTACAGACGGCCTAAAATCTGCGAAATAGGCTAGGAGACCTGCTACAGTTTTGCAATCTTGAATCTCTCCACTTAGACATTTACGAATTGCAGTGCTAATCTTCATTCTTTTGATAGAAATATTCTCATCATCGTCGAGGTTGCCCCTCGGTACTTTTATCAAGTCGGTACATACAAAAGAGGTGACATAGCTCCGTGTCATAACCAGGAGCTAGATAAAAAGTTGTCAATAAAGAAAATTTTCCGATATAGCCTATCTCTTCAGCTAACTCTCGATAAGCGGCCTTTGCGGGAGATTCCCCTTTTTCGATCTTGCCCGCTGGAATTTCTAGTAAACATTTACCAGTTGCGTGCCTGTATTGCTTAACAAGATATACATACGAATTATGATCGATAGGAATCATCCCCACTGAAGGACTATGCTCAACTATCTCCTTTTCAATAATCTTACCATTCAGGGTGAATCTGTCAATTCTCAAGGAAATATTTCCTGAATGAATCTTTTTACTGTGCTGCACGTCAACCGGTTGTGGGCGATTCTTCCCTAATTTATTCACCAACTTGCCTGTCTTCTCAATTGAATCCAAATGTTCTAGGATTTCTTACTAACCCCAGTCATTTTAAGAAGAATATGTGAAGATTTCATCTAACGTTACAGCGAATGGTTTACGTCCGCTAATTTTGAACCTTGTCGAGTTACCTTTAGTGCCTATCTCCTGTATGTATCCAAGTTTCTTGAAAATGGCAATTCCAATTTTGCCTCTTTGTCGATTGTTTCCACATGCTACTCGTTCCCTATCCTGCAGATCCTGGAGGATAAAGGTTCCATCCTCACTCTCGTCCGATAACTCTAACGCTGCTCTCCAAATTTTATAAATGTAAGAGTTAGAATTATTGAGAGAACCCATGTATAGCGTCCTTGAACGTGACATGGATTGGGTTATCAATTGCGCTGCGAATTCCATTCTGTCTGTCTTGCCTGTGTAGAATCTGTATATATTTTGTCTACGATATTTTCTTTCCTCTTGATTGTTATCAAACCAATAGACGAAGCCTTCCGGTTCAGGCATAAAAGGCTGAATTACTTTGATTCGGTTTAATTTGGAGTGCGAGTTAACTATATTTTGCGCAACCTCTATCATGTCGAAATTGACTAGATACTTCTTCTGACGGTGTGATTCAAGAACCATAATGATACCTTCATCAATAAGGGAGCGTAGTGCGGTTTGAAAATTAGGGTCATAGTGCCTTCCGGCCTCCCTAAATAGTTGGCTTTCGGAAATGCTTCTGTGAATACCTTCACTGATTAACTGCTTCAGTATCCATTTTTGCCATTCTTGGATAACAAGCATCTGGGATAGCTAAAAATTCACACACTGTTATTTAAATTAATCAAATTAATCATAAAATATCCAATTAAATGTGTTAATCGCAAGGGAGCCAACCCTTCACTCAAGTTTAAATAATTGACTTCTCTAATTTTTGTACCAAACTTGGAATCGGCTAAAACAAGTAATGATGTTGGAACTCGACCACTCGAAGATATCTTTGGAAATGCTGTGGCAAAAGTTTTGGATTTTCTGATAATCAATGATCCCTTTGACTATTCTCTAGACGAGATTAGTCAGTTTGCGCATATTCCAATTGAAACATTGCGAACAATGGTTCCAGGATTGGTTGAGAAAGGTCTGCTAGACGAAATCGGAAAGAAGCGGGATAGTAGGAACTATAAGCTTAGTGAAAAAAGCGATCTGGCTCGATCACTGAGTCAATATGTACTGGCAAAAATTAATTATGACATAGAAAGAGAGAAGTATAGTAGAAAGGTCAAAGCGAAGTTGCCCGCGCCTGGTATTAAGGGTAAATAAAAAGCAAAATCAGAGTGCTTTGACCGGAATTGAAAGGTGGATGTCTTAATCTTCTGTCGATTTAGATCATGATCCTGATTGTAAAATTGCATTTTATCTTCCAATGCCAAATGATCTGGACCATAGAGATCAGAAGATAGGCTAAAATAGTCTATAAATCAAATAAAGACGCTGCTGTCTTATGGATCGCATAAAGAGAATATCTACAACAGTATTGGAGAAGTATCCGGACCGTTTCGGTTCTGATTTTGAAAAGAACAAGAAGGCTCTGCAGGAGATTGCAATTACGAAATCAAAAGTCCTTCGGAACAGAGTAGCAGGATATATAACCTCGTACCTTCGAAAACAGAAGGTTGAAGAGAAGGTTCAGGAATCTGATATCGACTCCGATATTGAGATTGAGGATGAGATTTCCGAAGAGAAGGAGACAAATAACGTGTAACGATGATTACGGTTCGACTTTTGGGGGGCGTCAAGAAAATAATTGGAGAGGACTCTATTTGTATCAACGAGCCCCTCGTCACGATGTCCTACGTAATGGACTTGCTAAGCAAGAACGCCGATGAGCCTGCCAAACTTAACTTTGACAATATTATCATAGCCGTAAATGGTGTAGATTGCTCAATATTAGGTGGGAAGGACGCATCAGCTAAAGAGGGAGACGAAATAACCGTCGTAAGCATAGTGCATGGCGGCGATGGAAATACAAGATGATTTTTTACGTAAGAGGAAAATTATGAAGGACCTTGAATTAGGAGCAGTGTTACCACTTTTAATTCTGTTCACTGCACACGAGTCTCCGATGAAGCCTAATTGAATAGAAGCAACAACAATTATTCTGATTTTAAAATATCAAATTTTTACATTTCAATCTTTTATTGCGGCAAATTGGAAAGTGTTAATGGAACTAAGTTAGTAGAACAAATACGAGACCGATTTGAAAACGTATATATCCAAGGAATTAATATCGAGGCCATTTTTGGCATGCCCCACGTTGTCGAGGCTTTAAAGATCACGCTAGAAGCTCTTAAAAGAGGGATTATGGCGGCGAATCGACCAGAGCTTGACTTATTGTTGCGAATATCTTGTACTACTCAAATTTCTAAGGCAATTAGTCATGCAGGGATAAAGTCTGAAAAATGTGTTTGCTTTGTCATGTTTTCTAAAAATAAAGGCAATTTGCTCAAGGCTCGCTATTATGCATTACGATCGTTACCAGAATGTGATAGTCCCGAATTCACTGTTGAGGCATCAACTCGAAATACACTTGCTACCAAATTAGGTTTTGAAGCTGGCTCATATTTTCTGAAAGATGATGAAGAATTCCTCAAGTACCTTGTTGAGCGTGGCAGCTTTAGTCACAAAATAAGCTTGGTCACCCTTTAGATCTCCGTGTGTCATCCTAAGCTTAGGCGTAATGAGATTACCTAATCTTTGTTACTGGTTTTAAAATCAAATTAATTGGATATCTGTACAGCTCTCTTCCGAGGGGTGGGTACTGAACTACTGTGCAATTATTCTTCAATATCGAATCTAGATATTGCCGGAGTATACTGAGAGAAGTAATTATCTAACTTAAGATCAGGACGATCATGGGGTCCAATTTAGTCTCAGGATAGAGAAAAGGTGGATCATTCCTAAGAATTTGATGTCATCTTACGGGTATGGAGCAGTTCTTTCAATGAATCAGCCTGCGGATATACTTGTTTCACAATAATAAAATCGGCTCTTTCCATCTAGTGGAGAGTTATCATCTTTGATACTGTGGGAACAATTACTGGACTAAGATCTATTGCTTCAACGAACGCACCCATAGCTTCCGACTTAGGAACAGAATTCGTTGTGACTATCTTATCCACTCCAGCCTCCTTAATTTGTCTAGTAGACTCCTCGGTCATCAGCGCATGGGAGCATATGACTGTAATACCTCGACAACCACATGATTTCAGAATTTCCGCAGTTTTGATTATTGTACTTCCGGTGCTGACAATATCATCAATTAACGCAATATCTAGTCCTCGAATTCGGTCTCCATCCAGCGGCGCCAAGTGATCAACTTTTATCTCTCCCGTGCTCCGATCTCTTGTTTTCTTCATGCAAATAATATTATTATTTACCTGAAGGGCAAATGACTTTGCTCTGCTAAAGCCTCCTTCATCAGGCGACACTGTGACAGAGGTATTCATATTCATTCTGAGTTTGGACTTTGCGTAATCTGCCAGTAACGGTATGGCAGATACGTTTATTGAATTCATCCTCTCTTCGAAGTATGATAACGCTCGTAAACTATGAATGTCTACCGTTACCATATTGCGAGCTCCAAGGAGCCCAAACATATTTGCCAGCAATTCGGTAGTTACTACTTCTCCTTCAAGAAATGCATTATCCTGTCTCGCATAAGCCATATACGGTACTACAACAATGATATTATTTGCAGAATCATCCACGCATTTCTTCAGCAGCATTAGAGTTTGCAGTATGTGTCTGTCGACTTGTGGAGGGAATGCGGACTGAACTATTATGCATGTCTTATTTTCTAGTTTCTCCTTAATTCTAACCTTGCTCTCCCCGTCAGAGAATATCCTTAATTCAGGACATATTAGGCTCAAATCCATTGCTTTGGAGATATTGGTCGCTAGACCTATAGATGATGGTCCTGCAATTACTACCTCTGGCGACAGCACGGAGCTATTACGTAACGCATTTGGATCGACATCTCTCTCTATATCCATATCCTTGTACCCCATTCAGAAAGAGATTTCATCTCAATCTTGCTCAAGGAGTTTACCTTCATTTGCTTAAACATCTCAACAAGATTTGCTTGTGTATTTGAATGTTGCAGTAAGATTTACCCCTGATTGAGAGCTTTTGCAAAATCTTGACTTAGGGTCTTTGAGTAACACGAAATATCCTTATTCATAATACGGCTCTATCTAAGCTCTTTCAACTTCAAGACACAAACATAAACTTAAAATCAATGAGACAAAATTAGCGACATGGACTAAAACGCCTGAACCCATGGTTGTAAGTTAATAGTGAGAAAGAGTACTAAATATTTGGTAATTTGAAATGAATAACCTTAGTAAACGCAACAAATTGAAAGTGACTCAAAAAGAGCGTAAATTTCTGTTGGAAAACGAAGTGTGTAGGGTAGGCACTTCTCATGACGATATACCGCATGTTGTACCAGTTGCGTATATCTATGACAAAAGTACTATTACTTTCGTAACAGATTATGGAACAAGGAAATATAAGAATTTGAAAGTCAACAGGAATGTTTCGGTAGTTGTTGATGCCTATGATTCCTCTGGAGAGAACAAGGCTATAATAATACAAGGTGAAGCCGTTATTATTGAAAGAGGAACAGAATATAAGAGGCTGTATCAAATATTTAATAAAAGGTTTGAATGGGTAAGAAAAAGTCCTTGGAAAGAAGGTGAAGCCCCCTTTGTAAGAATAAAAGTATTCAATAAAGTACGCTGGGGGTTGTAAAAGCGAAGTAGGCGAGATCAGATTAAGCAGGTATTTAATACCATAACTCATAACATGCGATATTGTCTGTGAACAGTTGAAGGCATCGGGGGGTGATCAAAATAAAGAATCAGTTGAGGTGACTGATGCGTGCGATTGGGTTAGATTGGCTTTGGAGGATTAGAGATAGAAGACATAACGAGATCTAAGCATTCTATTTGAGACAAACTTATTGATTTGCCAGTATTTAATAAATTCTTTACATGTCATGTGATTAAAAATATTTAAAGATGATATTCGAACTAAGTTACCAATGACAATCCTAACGCTAAGCAAAGAATTAACAGTGCCACTTGATAAAGTATGGGATATTGTGGGAGACATAGATAGAGAACCTGAATTCTGGCACGGGACCAAGTCCATTAGAAATATTAGCAAGAAAGGAAATACTGTCGAAAGGGACGTTGTCATCGCATTTAAGAATTCAGTGTGTAGGGAGATTGTACAATTAGATCCTAAAAGGAGGATTAATACAGAAATACTTAGTGGTCCTATCAAAGGAACAAAGACCTTAACACTCACATCTATAGATAGCAATACTACCTCAATAACAGTAAATTGGGAAATTGAACTATCTGGTTTCTATAGGTTATTTTCTGGTATGGTTAGAAAGCATATTCATAAAGGGACGGAGGAAGCGTTAGAGAGAATATCAAAAAAATTATCTCAGGGTCATTAGAATCGGCGAATTCAACTCACTATACAAAGGCTATATTTGTGTGAAACGATCACATGTATTAATAGGTTGTAGCGATTTGAGATCTGCTTAAGAGACATCTTCAAGGCAAGGAATACGCATATTTCTACCGGCGATATCATTACATAGAAGGATATCATTCAGGAGATTTCGTGGTATCTAAAGATGATATTAAGTTCGCTAGACAGTCCGCATTAGAAGGTATGGTAATGGAATATACCGAATGAGGGCAATATATCGATGTTATTTTTTTATACTATAAACTACAAAATTAGCTTCGAACCTACTTCCACGAAATTTTTTTTCGTTCCTACTCCTTTTGACACTAATGGTTCGGACCGGTATCTGCTTCGAAGAGCTTTCTGTACGTTCAATCACGTAATGGCAAGAATAACAAAAATTGCATCTCACACATATCGTTGATTTCCGAGAGCAGCAACTAACGCAGTTCTTGTAAGTTAATGAATTGCCAGATTCAGCGAGGTATTCATGCATCGACCATTTCTTCCAAAGGTATAGACGCAACTGCTATAATTATAATTTCGGTCACCTAAAGTAGAGGGAGGGGGGTGTTTTTCTTTTTTCCCTATCAAGTTGTTCCTTAAACATGATAGAATTCAGGGACGAATTTAATTGAACCTTTTCACATCATCTTCTCCATTAGCCTATTATGATCTGGTCGTGGAGATGGGAACAAGTGTTAAATTATCACCTCATTCTTGTTTTTCTGTTCAGAGTATTAGATTGATTCATCGGCGAGTCGAAAACTTCCAGAGGGTCCCATTATTCTACTACTAAACGAATTCAACAATATGAAGATAATTATCTTTTTGTATTAACACAGCCAAGGATACTATTTAGACGTCTATGAGGTGAGGGCCCCAATGGGCCATTGACATTGAGTGAACTATGCCCCTCTCTGGATGCTGTTTTTGGGAAGTATAGTGTCCTTATTTCAATACAAGTTCAGAATTTAAATGACATCCGCTCTCGCTAGTTTTGTGAATAGTCCTCAATCTTCAATCTTTCGACAAAGTTATGGTCACGCTATTGAAACGCGACCATCGTAACTTTGCCGGGGTTTGGAGTTACGTCATTCGTTGAATCATGTTTCTTTATTCCTGTTTAAGAGGATTTGTGACTCCTGATTCCCAAATTATGATATTAATCCTTTTCTACCCTTGGGTGTCACATTCAACTGAATCCCACGGATCGATTCACCATGTTTTTGGCACCTCAGTCTGCTCAATCTTAAGTATTTTGACCCAAAATACATCGTCCTTCCTTGCTTTTTGTGAGAATTAGGGTTTACAAATGATGGCCCGACTTGGCAAGGGCCCTCCATGTTAAATCTCACAAATTCTCACCCAGCAGAAGCACTTGTCTAGTTAGATTATGGTACTTGGAGATAGGAAAGCAAGTCACTTAATTCTATAAACGATGCTAGACCCATTACCATTTTCCTAAATTGCCTTCTAACAACCCTGAACCAGTATGTATTCTATCAATGTGCTTGGATAAATCTTGCTTGTTTTCAAATTTAGATTGACAGTACGGGCATGAAAATTCTTCTTTTCCCATATTAATTATGTATATTCTCAGTATACCCACTTAAGCCTATGCTTCACCTTTTCTTAAGTAAAAAGTAAACTTGATTGAGTGAGGGAGGAAAATTCTAGATACGTACCAATGTTTAGAAATAATAGGCCCTTATGAGTAGACTTAATCAATCACGGACTAGATCATAGTCAATGTATATGAATCCGTTTGAAATGGTTGGATATGTTGCATTAGGTTTCGTACCTACGTTAGTGGCAATGAAGATAGGATGGGATTTAGCAAGAAAAAAAATACTGTTTTCATATCTCAAGAGGGATGAGACATACGCGACTGCTGAGCCAACTGCATTGACTGCAAGAAACTGAACTCGGCCCATACAACTTCTAAATTAACTTGTCAACCAATCCTGAGGCTTATTTCTGATCTGCTACTCTATCAAGAAAATAAGTAAATAAGTAAATAAGAAAATAAGAGGATTTGATTTTTCTAAGTTGGCATTGCCAAACCAATTTACGGTTTACTCAGTGTCAAATGACTTGTTGGGTAGGTCTTATTAATATCTCGTTAACATTAACATGTGGGGGAGCCTGTACTGCGTACAGTATTGCGTCTGCTATATCACGCGCTTGTAAGGATTCCATTTTATTTGATGCCTCAATAAAGCGTGTCATAGACTCGTCCGTTATTGTTTCGAGCAGCTCCGTCGATACTGTTCCAGGCTCGATACAAGTTATCCTTATCTTAGACCTTGGACTGAATTCAATTCTGAGCCCTTCGCTGAATGCGGTTATTGCGTGTTTAGTCGCACAATATACAGTCCCACCTGCAAAGACCACCCTTCCAGCTACAGAAGACATGTTTACAATGTGTCCTGATTCCTTCTGTAGCATATGCGGTAATACTGCCGATGTGCAGTAAATGACGCCCTTAAGATTTACATCAATCATTCGTTCCCATTCATCAATCTTGTTATTTTTGAAAAAACTCAAAGGCATCAAGCCAGCATTGTTCACTAATATATCAACAGTGCCCCATTTTTTGATGGCAGCGTCAATGAAGGAATTGCAACTTGCCCTGTCGGTAACGTCAAGAGAGTGAACAAGAATTTCAGCCCCTCCAGATTTGCTAATTTCATTCTCTAGATCTTTCATCCTTTCCAACCTCCTAGCACCGACTGCGACATGTGCCCCGGCCTTTGATAATGCGGCTGATGTAGTGTAGCCTATACCACTGCTCCCTCCTGTAACCAGTGCTATTTTATTTTTTAACAACTAGATGGCACTTTGTAGTTCTAAATGCTGGGATACATCTAAATAAATATTGGGATTCTGATCTTATGGCATCGGATCATGACATAGGTCCAATTTATTGTGATGACGGATTGCTTTGAAGGCATATGCTCGCTACCATGATGTGCACCATTTATAGTGCGAAAAGTCTAACTTTCTTTGCTCCAGTTCTATTTCAATCTTAGCTTTGTATCGCTCAGGCCACATTCTTTACATTTATAAATTAAGGCCTTTTTCAATTCACTTTTCAAAACCATTTCCCCACCACAGCAAGCGCACTTCATGCCATATTGACCTCAATATAATCACAACTTATTCTTTTTTAGCTTTTGGGTTTTCTTAATAGATTGGGAATAGTCTTATCTTCTGCTGATGACCAGTAACCCTGAAAATTCCCTATTAAAACACCGTAATCTAGTAAGTCATTTCCTAGATTATGTTTTAGTAACGAATTTGTACTAAAGCAGTAATATAGGGGAACATGACTCACAACAATGGGACGTTAATTTACTCTCTATCTTTGATGAAATGATCGTTTATTAATCTCTTCATGCTTTAGCCTCATTATAGCAATCATTAAGATTTTGGGGGTAGTATGCAGTGGTGCCATTTTATGGTAGTGTTGTAGTGGTGAAGTCAGGCTCTAGTTCCTAAAATTAAGGGGAATTAATAAATTATTCTTTCATGAAAATATGCACTAGTCCAAGATGGAATAATGGTGTACTTTGTTCAGAACTAACATTTAATAGATCAACTTCTTCCGGCGTGAGGCAGAAAGCATTATCTTTAAATAACTTCGTCTTAGAGAGTTAAGAAGCTACTGCCACATTTTTCGATCTTTATTTATCAATCCATGAAATCTATCAAGAATGAATAAGCAACAATCATTAAAAATTATAGAGCCTTATGAGTAGACTTAATCAATCAAGGACTAGATCATAGTTAATGTATATGAATCCGTTTGAAATGGTTGGATATGTTGCATTAGGTTTCGTACCTACGTTAGTGGCAATGAAGATAGGATGGGATTTAGCAAGAAAAAAAATACTGTTTTCATATCTCAAGAGGGATGAGACATACGCGACTGCTGAGCCAACTGCATTGACTGCAACACTCTACATAATTGGTCTGCCTAGTGTGGCAGGTACAATGCAACGCGAAATAATCAAGAATATTTTTTTATTATTCTTATAATTGCACCGTAAAGAAGGCATAGTGATTTTAAATGGAGTTACAATTTATCTCTAAATTCTAACACTAACAACTTTAAAAGATACATATGAGATTTGCATGCATGACTGTTCAAAACCAAGTAAGCATTACACTAATTATTCTTGAGAATTAGATTAGCTCTAGCATTTATCCCATTGAAAAGATACCAGAAACAGTAACGGATACTTCCTGCTCCCCTGCTATGATTGGTGTCGAAGATGAGGAAGTTCCGCCTTGAGCTGATATGGATTCTCTATAAAATGGCTGAGGGGGTGGTGGTGGGCTTATTGTGGATCCATCAACGACTATTGATTTAACTCCGGTTACACTTAATTGAACTGCCGATGCAGCTGCTTCTGCTTTTTGCTTCGCATTACCTATTGCATCAGTGATTAATTTGGTCCTTGTATCCTCTAACTTTTTCTCGGTCACTGAAAAATCTATACTATTTATGCTATTGGCTCCTGATGCAACCGCTGTATCAATCCACTGAGAAACATTGTCAAGATTAGAGCTTTCGATCTGCAGTGTATTGGTTACAGTGAAGCCAGTCACATTCAATCTCGTTCCGCTTTCGGTATAATTATACAGTGGAAAAATGTTAAAGAAAGTAGGTACTAGTCTCATTTGGTTTTAGGCCATCACTTCTCAACTCAGAAATGATATTATTCATTAGACCAGAATTTAAAGACAACGCATCATTGGCTGTCTCGTTGGTAGTTTCAACGCCAACTGAAATGAAGACCCTGTCTGGGGCTAATCTACTAAGGGCACTTCCAGTTGCAAACACTGTGCTATTTTCAATTGCCGAATCTGTGCTAATATTGCCCAATGCATCACTTGTTGTAGTCTGAGCGACCACGCTGATATCTTGAATAGTAATGCTCATGCAGAGAAAAGAAGCTAGTAAAAAAATTGTAATGGTAGACAATACCTTACGATCATGATTGAGAACCAGTGAAGTAATACTGTCGATTAGAGTGTAATTAGCACTAAACATTTAGAATCCGTTATACGTACTTGGACCCTCATATTTAATTATTTTCTATGTAGAGACATGCGGAAGGAACGAGAATACCAGTTAAACTTTGAAGTCCATCATAATCCATCAAGTGTCTTCCCTGTTGAACGTCAAATAACTTGACTACAATTCTTCTCTTATCGCGGAGCTATTCGATTCATATCTGCTGATGAAATAATTGGTCTTTTCATAAACATGGAATGAATTGGCCCAGCTCCATCATGGACTGCCCGTGGAACAATATGAATATGCACGTGATCAATTTCCTGACCAGCTTCCTTCCCATTATGGATCGCAATAGTAGACGAGTTTACATGAGCCGCCTTTTCGATAGGGCCCACTACTCGATGCACAAGGTGAAATACTGCTGATCCGTGATCCTCTGACATATCCTGAATCTTAGAAAAATGAATCTTTGGGATTACCAGTGTATGACCTTTTGCTAGTGGAAAAGCATCGAGAAACGCAACCGCTTTTTTATCTTCAATGATGATATGTGAAGGTAGGTTTCCTAATATTATCTTGCAAAATATGCATTTCGAACTAAACATTATACTAGATTGATCAGCTCTTCCAACCATAAATATCGTGGCATTAAATAATGGAGAGTCGATCCCGAAAGTTGCCAACTTGAAGTGCTGAAGTGAGTCCATTCATTTGCACACAAGTTATATAATGCATCTCTCTAGAATGCTATTACCATTTAACAAAAATACAGAATTTTTATACCTAAAATGACCTGTATATTTTCAAACCTTAACTTGGGGCAATTATATGCCGACTATGCATTTAATTTATCAAAAATTCTTTTAAACCAATCTGCGTTCAAACCGCAGTAACGTACGTTATACGATCACTACGAAAGTTCAACTACAGACATTTGATATTGTAGTGGTCAAATAGTGAGGAATCTGCAACGATCCGAACTATAGCCTATTTATACTTGGTGTTGTTATAATTAGAGTTGTTGCATGACTGATATAATTTATGGGAGAGGAATTACAGATATAATAAGGGAAACGCCCTTCTACTTTAGCATCTTTAGCAAGATTATAGGAATAAAGTTCTTCCATAGTAAACCCTTCATGTACGGTTCTGCAGACATCATAAATGTATGCAATCTGCATTGCACACACTGCTACTGGTGGCTGAACAGAAAGAGTAACGAACAGGATGGGCTTAGCTCTGAAGAATGGAGAAATATAATAAAAAATACATTCAAGAAACATAATACTTTCGTTGTAACATTGGTCGGTGGAGAACCTACCCTCAGACCTGATATTATTGAAGCCTTCTGTGAAGAAATGCCGAGGCGAGTTTGTGTGGTAACCAATGCTACTTTTCCCTTAAGAAGATATAAGAATTTGTATTTCTATTGGGTTTCGATTGATGGTACTGAAAGTATTCATGACAGCATAAGGGGTAAGGGAACGTACGCAAGAACGAAGCAAAATATACTTGATTATATCAATGGTCCACCAAATCGTCACAAGCCAGCATGGAAAGACATCTGGATAACGATGACCATCAACTCGCTAAATCATCCTTGCATAGATGGCCTTATTGAAGAGTGGAATGGAGTTGTAAACAAGATTGGTTTTCAATTTCATACACCATTCGTAATGAATGATCCCTTGTGGGTCCCCTTTGGGCCTGACCGTAGTCGCATGGTAGACAAACTCATTGAGCTGAAAGATAAGTATCCCGATTTTGTAATCAACAGTAAAAAACAGCTAGAATTAATGAAAGGAAACTGGGGTGGGACTGGAACCACACCTATAGAGTGTCCTTCTTGGGCAATCCTGTCCCTAGATCACCTGGGTAGAATAAAGCAGCCATGTTGTATAGGGAGTGCTGACACCAAGAATGGATTGAAACCAATCTGTGAACGTTGCGGACTTGGTCTGCTACTCCGTTCTGGTCGCAAATGGGATAAAAGGAAATAACTAGCGACGATCCATTGTGAGAATAGAGACACTTGATGACTTACACTGAAATTTATTATTACGGTTCAAATGGCACTAACTAATTTTGTATATCATTCTACACCGGTGCACCTGCCCTCCGTTACTAACAAGTTGATTCCATTTACTGCGAGTTAATTAGGAAGACTCAATAGTAGGCCGCATCATTTAAGGGAGAGCTAATGAAGAAGGGAGTCAGAGAATTCTTCGAAAAATACAGAGATACCCTCTTACTAAATAGGTCCATTGCTGTCGGTGGACTCATATCATTTGCGATAGGAATGTGTTTTACTGAACTTTATGCAAAATATGCTGGTCCTGAAAGCAGTATTGAAAATTCGATTTATACACTCGTCATAGGTTATGCTTCTTATATTCCGATGTTTGCATACCTTTTCTATAGAGAAAATAAGGATCGCTATATCATTCCTAATAGCGGAAGTAGGAATACAAAGAAGTTATTAATTGATATAAAGAAATTGTTAACAGCTTTTTCGGTTTCTGAATGTGTGTTCATCGTTACCAAAACGTATATTCATTTCCATCAATTAGAATTAGGATATTTAGATGCATATCAAGCGTATTTCGTCGCAGAGCGTAGTAGCTTGGGCAGTCTATTTTATTTCGATGAACACTATCCTTAAGGCTGTGAAAATGTACGGGATATGTGAGGATTCACGAAAGCTAAGCGACTCAAATTAGTTAATCCAAAAATGCAATTTGTGTGCTTACTCTTATGAAACGAAAAAGGCTTTACATTCCCCCGAACTTTTTCAATAAATCAGATGATCATGGAAATTCCCTTTGCAGGGTCGCTGAATGTAATAAGCAAACAAAGCTCCCATACAGGTAATTTTTGCTGCAGGTCCCATGCAAGAGAATTTGCCAGGTGGCACTTTCTGCATTGCACATGGATCGGCGTTAGATTAGCTATTTTCAAGAGAGACTGCTATACGTGTCAAAAGTGTGGTAAATCTTGGAACAAGGATCAGATAATTAAGTTGACTAAGCGCAATCTGCGATACTTGAATTTTGCAGATGTATTGGATGTAAAGGGAACCGATTTAGAATGTGATCATATCCAACCAGTGGTGCAACTTGTTGAGCATTTCAGTAGGGGAACTAAAATGCGTAATGCCCGTTCAACCAATTCGTCGAACAATTTGCCGTTTACAAAGGAACGACTGCTCTCCTACGATAACCTTCGAACACTCTGTTCCAAATGTCATAGCAATATAACTGTCAATTTTACACTTAGTAGGCATTATGAGAGCAAGGTGCGATCATCTACAGAAACGGCTAAGGCCATGATCAAATATTACACGATCGGAAAGTACAACAAGACAGTTCCAAAGTTAAAATAGTTCAATGCTGATTTACCAATGATATAATACTGAAAGAATCATAAACCAGACAAGAAAGGACAGGGGTTAATAGTTTCAAACGGATTTTGATGTGCTAGATTATGGATATCAAATAAATTACTAATTTATGACTCATGTAGTTAGTCTGCAGACGAAATTGAATTGAAATCTCCACTTTTTGAGGCCAGACCTAACTACAGAATATTAGTACAGAATTTTTTCATTTGTTCAACCTAAATATTTCCTAAATAATATCAAGAATAATTCTAGAATGTGAACGGTAGTAATAACAATAATAGATTTTCTCTTTCTGGGTGGGTCTTTGTGGCAACTCTGATTACGATGGCCTTTCTATCTGGTATTGAGATCAGAAATCGTCTTCGCAACAGGATATGACTCTAGTGAGAAAGCCATCGCAGGTTCTGAGATGACTATACTTGCTACAGAACCAAGTGTATCATCTTCAAACGGCAACGACGTAGAAACCATTGTCAATCAACAAAATGAGTGTGAAGGAAATATTGTGGTATGTCAAAATATTCTCACAAAATTCATCTGTACTGAAAGGGCGGTTTGTATCATAGGTAACTTGGATCCGTTCTTACTAGTATTACCCAATTAAGAGTGAGTTAGTCGCCAAACTTTATCCGGTTCTCCCCTCCTATAACCACTTCTATGTTGAGCGATTGAAAATGATTAAGGATCGTGTGAGGACGTTTTGGCGTCCAACTGCTGGGATATAATTGTTTTGCAAAATCCAAGAAAACTTGCTTCTAGGTACAATCAAGAGGATTGATAATATGATATACTGTTTAATCGAACTGTTTCCATACTAAATGATCCGCAATTGGCAATAAGAAATGATCCTTTATAGAGGAATTGTGGATCCATTATAGGTGTAACAACTTCAGTTACAATCTTTTTATCACACTAAACAGCTAACTTTATCTGCGCATGGCAACCATGTTCCTTTAGTTTATTTGAAAGCCAAATAACAAATTTGTCTGAAAACTTCCTACCTTTAGATTTATCAATCTCCTCAATATTACGTTGATACAATTTCTCTACAAATTGGCCAGCGATAAATAACTTTGAAAATATCCATCCTGCACTTGGAACTGGATCCAATATTGCAAAGGCATCTAGACCTTGGTCGAAACCGCATTCTCCTTTAAATTGTGAGAGTAACGCAGTCGCAATATCCGTATCAGTTTTGAAATCAACAGACATAAAGTCCAAAATGAAAGTTCCTAAATACAATGACATTTACAAGAACTAGCAACTTGAAGAATATAAATTTGCAGCAGCATAAATTCTGTACTAACTCGAATTTCTTTTACTGAGGATGAAGAGCAGCAGAGAGTTATCTCTTAAGTAGCTCGAAGTCATCGGGGTTGTTGCCGTTATCAAGCCTTTCTCAAGTATCACTGAGATAGCTTTGAGAACCGTTCCTAATATCCTACCATCGAAAGCTGGGTCACCATTCCACAGGTAAATATTAGAATCAGATAGCTGCAAGTAAATACTTTGAAAAGAAATAGTAAACTCCTTGTCTGCCTAGCACTTTACTTTGCATGAATGAAGAGAGGTTTCTTGCTGACCCATACAGGCCTGTCTTTAGTCAACATTATTCTTATTAAACCACCTTCTTCCCAACTCTTAAAGCTCTTTTCAAAATGTTCATAAATTTCAATATTGAAACAGGCGGCAGTATCATTCTCAAACAGGCATAGCTTTTTTTGGCGTATGCTTTCAGTGTGCAGTTTTTGCAACCACTTGTCAACTTCCTCAGGATGTTCCTGAATTATTGTTTCTATAATCAATGGGGTATAAATCCCAATTTTCGTTGCTAGGGAGCCGTTTGGGATTAGATTATATCCCTTTAGTACCAAACCCAGCGATTTGTCTTGTAGGATCTCGGACATTTTTAGGATCTATATATGATCAATCTGGATTATTAATTTGTTGTATATAAAATTACAACTTTACTTGCAATATTTCTGACATATTGTTAATCTTATTATAGATCTAAGTAATAAGCAGACTATTCGTATGATATTTTTCTATGGGAGGTGGTTTTCCATATTTTCGACTCCCATACTATGTTTCCATAATGAGGAACAGCCAAGCGTTATGCTTGGCGTCACGTCAAATCTCACGATTGTCAATTTTTACAATTAGAAATAAGAAATTACCTTTGTTAATATTTAATTCCTTAGGTGTGGTAGTAGCTGTCAATATAGCAGTTTATCAGCTGCGATTCATGAATCTCAATTCCACGCCTCGTTTTTCTGAGTAAGTATACGTGAACGATTCATTCGCTAAGACAGGAAAACTAGATAACCCTACTTCCTGACATCTTGAACATCTACTGTCAAGGACCGGGAGCCTGCTCTTGTCCAGGTAAGTTGTGGCCCAGAAGCATACGTCACAAATCACAAGAATTCGTTCTGTACCCTTATTGGGTTGTCCAACTGTAACAGTGTCACTGGCGAATCCGCTTTCATTAATCCTTTGGTCATCCAATCCCATCGTACGATTTGGAAAAGAATTTGACGAGATATCTATCCGATTGGCTAACTCCGGTTGCATTTAATGCGTCAAAGATGTACCATTGACAGGTGTTATATAAATCATCATGTCTATTATCGGAGAACGTGGCAGATATGTATATCGCCCGAGGGGACACATCTTCAAATCATCACTTACTGACGCAGTTTTGGAATCGGATTAACAAATAGCTGTGCTCAAATTTGAAGACTTGGAAACATAAGATTCTGGTTCACTTTAGAAATCTATTCGTACCATTGAGTTTATTCCTTTGACGTACATAAAATTAAAGTAGTGGTTATGATCTGCGTCAAAATGTTGATGTCCAGTCGCTAACCAATGTACAATTAGGTGCGATAGAGCAAATCGTATGCTTAATAAGATTGTAGCGATTAGTTGTCTTCGCATTGAAGCAAAACCAAATCATAATAGTGATTGGAGCCGCACTCCTCACGACGGCAATTGGATTTATCCTAATGAACTCACCATTCGAGGGCAATCAAGCTGCAGCATATCCAATGGATCAGCGAGGCGATCACAGCTACGGTATGATGAAACCAGGCCATTATGCTGCTGGTACGATAGCAAGCATTCAAAACGATGAAAACGGGAATCCTTCTTGGGTATTGTCTGGTTATTGGAAGGCCAGCCTAACTGAAGATGAAACAGGAGAAAATGGAAATCAAAGCTCTTCAGCATCAAACTCAACTTCAGCTATGGAGAAAGATATGTCTAAGAATGGCAATTTCGTTGCATCAATCGACATGGTAAGAACGAATGGCAGTGCATTGCATCAGCATCAGATAGACAACTTTACTTTAACCGAAATGTCTATGCCAGATAATAACACCGCCGTGTTCAACGGAACTTCAACGGTTACCATGAGAGATGGTCCAGTTACCAATGTTCCGACATCAGTTACTGATATGGGTAACAACGTCGTGAGCATATACTTAGACCCAACCGCAGTTGACAATCACTTCGGAGATACGCCTATATACGGAACAATCACGAAGTCAGTCCAAATAATGAAGTAGATGAAGAATATAGCCGGAGTATAGTCTGCTAACGGGACGTCAAGAGTCCTCTTTTTTATCGTATTTATTGTGTTGAACCTATTCTGCTGATGAGAGTCGTACAAGACCCATTTTATTCTGTGATTAAACCTTTGTTTTCATCTTCATGTTGCTTACCTTTTTTGAAGTTGTCAATTACAGTAACGTATACCGTCGTCTTACGACACCGAGATAAACAACTGAATATTGCACATCCTTAAAAATTCTCAAAATTTCGCGTAGCCACCTTGTTAACTAACGTTGGTGGCGGCCACCTAGATAGTGCTCAATTATCCAAAAATGCTAATTAGTAAATGTTTACAAACTGATCCCGTAGATTACCAATGATTGTAAGAGTATATTTTTGTAGGGAGCCCGAAGCTGACTTACTTATCAGGAACAACAGTATCAGCTTGCAGGCGCTATATACACTATATGATCTTGTATGGGAATCAGAATTCAAGAATGTATTAAATGTAGGAAGGATTTGGCTAATGTTTAAGCAACAGAAAAAACCATTTGGTAAGCCCCTAAGAAGCAAGCGAACTCACGATAGGATAGCACCGGGCGATATAATCGAGATAGGACATGACACCTATTTGGTTAGCGAGATTGGAGCCACAAGGGTGACAGTTTTGAATTGAGGAAAAAGATCATGAATTATTCATTACTAACTATAGACTGGTTCCCTGAACAATGAGAAACTTATGAAAGCTGGGGAATTGCCATCTTACTTGCCCTCCGTCTAAGCAAGACAGATAGAAAGATCGAACCCGCTGCAATCACCGTCGCTGAAGAAAATATCATCACGAATGCGAAATCAGATGGATAGGATCTTGGCACAGCACCCACATCAATAACAGTTTGACTTGTTTGCATGTACATAGCCGCAAGAGCTGGTCCTATTGCACTCCCTATTATTCTCACAAGGGTTGCTATCCCAAGGGAAATGCCAGTATGTTCTTTTGGAGTCGCAAGTATTATTACATTCATAGCCTCCAATAGCCGCAAAAGACAACCCAGTAGCAAGAACACCCAGGTTAATTGAAATGGCTATTGGGCTGGCATGAAAAAATGCAAGTCCCAAAAAACTAGCCGTAACGATTGAAGTTCCAACTATCACGGGTCTTAAAGAACCTAGCCTTGAGATTATGAAACCTGAAGTCGGTCCAAATACCAGAAATACTAACGCAAATGGTAGCTGAATTGTCCCTGCATCGACGACGTCGGCTCCGAACCCTAATGGCTCTGGATTTCTTACCAGTATTGGAATAGTCTGGAACACCATAAAGTTTGATAGTCCCACAATGAGGATTATTAGAATTGATGGCAATATCACCCTGTTTCCTAAAAGTCTCAAAT
The DNA here is from genome assembly GCA_963788755.1 of uncultured Nitrososphaerales archaeon. Taxonomy (GTDB): domain Archaea; phylum Thermoproteota; class Nitrososphaeria; order Nitrososphaerales; family Nitrososphaeraceae; genus TH5896. The sequence goes on along the minus strand of CAWBHQ010000020.1, from coordinate 93,320 downwards.
CAATAAGCGGATAACTTTCTCTCCGCTCAATTAGCAAGAATAGAGCAAAGGAAATTGCGGCAGCCACCGCTGAGCCTAAGATCGTGGCATAAGCTGATAATATACCGAGAACTGAATTGCTTTCAGTGCTCAGATCAGCAGAGGTCTCAATTAGGGTTAGGCATAGCAAAAAGGAGGTTATAGAGGCTGCTAGAGCTCCGCTCCTTTAATATCAAGTTGTAACCTTCCTCTCTCTTTCCTATTGGAATTTGCAACTGGAGCCAGACCAGATTCTTCATCGTTCATAACTGTGTGCTTTATCGGCGAAAGATCAGAATCAAGACTCTCCCGAACGTGCACAAACCTCCAAATAATAACTAAAAGTATAATAACGATTGGAATAATCGTGAAAAAAGTAGCTTGCCATCCAAAATTCTCTACGATTAGGGCACCTGCGGACAGCCCTACTGCTGCGCCTGCTGCAAACATTGAACTTATGATTCCCTGACCTATCGAAATTTTTTCTCTTGGGAATTGATCCCTTATTAGACCAAATGCAATCGGAAACATCCCCATACCAATTCCTTGGATAGCCCTAACAAGTAGCAAAGTGTAAATGTTTGAGGCAAACCCTGCGAAAGAGACTCCTATTGCATAGATTAGCATTACCGCTAAGAGAACCTTCTTTTTTCCATAGACGTCAGATAGTTTACCCGCTATTGGGGTAGCGACCGCGCCACTAATCAGATAGGTCGTCAATATCCAGGAAGAAGTTCCATAAGAGACATTAAAGTCACTTATCAAATCTGGGATAGCAGGAATTAACATCGTCTCTGCGTACATGACCATAGTTGCAATGGAGCTTAGAATAATTAGTAATTTCCAAGCCGTACGAGGTATCACTACTCGACTGCCTCTGGTCAAAAGCTTAGAATCGTCCCTGGCCGATAATCCTCCATCGAGATTATCTTGATTTTGTTTACCCTTTAGTGGATTCTGCAATTTGTAATGGTATCCTCCGACGACTTCAGACCTGTTGTTGTTGTGAAAGGGTAGTTTCTCGTAATCCCTGTTTTTGCCTAACCGTGTCTGTTATGGTCTCTGGTGACCTATCGGAAAGTTCTACATTTTCTTGGAGATTAATCCACATCTTTTCCAATACTTCTTTCATAATCTGTACTTTGTCTTCTGGAAGACCTGCCAACGCCATGGTGAGCACTCTAGTTGCACAATCAAGGGTAGTCGCCCAGATATCGAAGGTCTTATTAGAACGATATATTCTGTTGTTTCTTCTGTCGTTGTGGTCTACCCTTCTCTCAATAAAGCAATCAGTCTGCAACTTGTCAAGAATAGGAATTAGGCTAGGTGCTTCTAACCCAAGACCTTCTGCGATTTCCCTTTGGGAGAGGCCATCATGGGTTTTCGTTAGCAGAACAAGTACTCTCCACTGGGCAAACGTTATGCCGACTCTGTTCCTCAGTCTTATATCTAAAGAACGCGAAAGAGTTCGAGCAGTCCTGTTTATGATGAATCCAGGATTAGATTCATAATCAAAAGTTGACATAGGACACTAAAGATTAGTACCCTAATCATTAGATATATACCTTTAGGTAGTTTGCAATTGAAGCAAGCCGCTTAGTAAGCCACCGGTGTCGACCAATTTGTAGTCCCAGAATCAAGTGAAAGGTTCCGGCTTGCCAGATAGATAATTCTGAACGGTGGACTGCTTATAAAGATCTATTAATGGACGCTATTATCCTACGATATGAGGTATTGGACATTTCGACCATATCCGATTCCAAGTAGACACAAAGAAATTTGTCCGCTGTTTCAGTTATTGGAATAAAGCCCAATTTGATATTACTAGCAACATCCAAAACATAAAATTCGTTGATCTGGTAAATTCGGATGGTATGCTCCCTGTCTGCTGCGTTACTATAGTAAATCGTAGCATTCGATTTCATTTCGAAGAAATGCTTGTTTACTATCTCGTTTAGCATTGGTGCAAGATGCTTGAAATATATGCTGACAATAACTTTATTCTCATAATTACCAATATAACAAAGCAATCTCCGTCTGTTGGTATCAGCATTTTTCTTTTCATGACCAAGCAGGAGTTTACCATTACTGTCCACTATCCCGGCAAAACTCACTCGCTTGCTTACAGATAAAGCACTTATGCATACTTCATGAAGGAAATCTCGTTCATGCATTTGCTAAGGCAGAAGTAATACTAGCCATGTTAAATATTAACTATTTGGTAATCATTTAACAGTAGAATCCTACAAACATTAAAATATATCCTAACGTTTATCATATTTTTAAGGATATTATTGAATTATTTGGACGAAGTCTATAATATATCTTCCGTAATTTATGATAAGATAGTCAACAAATATCTAATTTAAGTTGCCCGCGACGTGAGCATAAGCTTATTCCATTAACAATATATGGTATTGGCGCGTATTTCATGATTAGAGATTGAAGGTTACTGACGTCTGGGGACAGGAATCTGAACCAATATGTACCTATTGTCGGTGTAAGCACAAATTTTCTGAACATGGAACTAATCTCTGTCGTTGCAAGCATCCACAAAACAGAATAATTGGTGTAAGGGGTTTGACGGAAACGCGATTATAAAACCAGCGGCCCATATTGAATAGGTATACTAGTATGCGCGAATCAAATAGAGCAGCAAGGGTCATTAATGGTGATTCTCAAAAATTAAGAAAGATCTGATATTCTATAGATGAAATAAACCGGGGGTTTATCGTAATTGTCACAGAAATTTTAGCGAATCTAACATTGACTGTATAATCGGCAGATATGATTCATATTTTTCTGGATAGGCCTTGTATGTGATTACATAGACCAGATTTTCAGGTTTTACAACTATTTGCATTGCAGTCCTTTTTGCATCGTTGTCATCTGTAGCGCTAAAGGAGATCTCATGAGCATCAAAACTATTGAGTTTCGACTTGCCAGAGCTCAAGAGAGTAAAGTCCTGAGTATCACCTTCTAGATCTGTAACTATTTCTTTTGCTATAGAATCTAGTGTGGAATCTGCAGATGATATATTATGAGACTTTATTCCCAGCCCAGCTGGGAAAGAAGATGAGTCACTCTCGCGTGGTGCTATGAAAGTGATCTGATCCTGACCAATTTTCGATCTTTCCCAATTGCTTGGATATTTAATCATTAATCCGAGGTCTGGATCTTCAAAGGTAACCAAATTACCTGCCAAAGGCGGAGTGTGAAAAAAAGCGAAAACGGAAGGGCCGGTGGGATTAGCAAGGAAGACTATAATGCTAACCATAAAAAGATAGGTCATAGTTGCTTGAATGGGTTGAGCATGTTTAAACCAAAGAAATCCATTCATTTCAATCAATAAGATGCCTCATAATGGTGAGTTCCGTATATTAACACTTTACTAGTAAAAGTCCGGTTCGCTCGTTCATGGACGCAATCATTAATGCTTACACAAAACCAAGATGCAAAAAGTCAGACAGTTATAACATAGGAGATATGTACTTGAGTCCGACCTAACTATTTATCTGTAGCCATCAAGATTTTGTGTTTCATCACGCTGATGAAAAAGTAGATCTTTCCCGACTGAATGGGCGATTACATTTCATCGCTGATTCTGGCTAAATTTCTTTATAAGGAATTGGAAAATGTTAAGTACATTCTCCCCCCAACAAGAGATTCTATGTCGAAAGCCCAAACCCCTATGTTAGAATGGCAGATAAAAGATAGAATAAAGGAAACTCCAGATTCCTATACTTATGTATTTTCGCCCTTCTCGGCGTCTGATCGATTTTCATTTAACATCGGAGAATTTGTGACTATCAGGGCACTATTGAAAAGACCAACTTCCTCTGGAGGCGTTGAAGAAGCTCAAGTAGAAAGGGCATATTCGATCGCTTCCTCACCTACAAGGAATGATATTGAACTGACGATAAAGGATGAGAAGCCGTACGGTTACATAAATCCAGTCATCGGTAAAGCAGATGGATTTGCAGCATACTTCTTTGAGCAATTCAAAGTAGGCGATAAAGTTTCTGTTAAATATACAAAAACAAGAGACCCTTTTCTCTCAAAAATCGCAACTGGAGCAGAGAAAGACATTGCGTATTGGTCTGGATCAAATGGTGCCGAGTGCGCCCGATGCCTCCTGCAATATATGGAAGATCGGAAAGATTTGAACCTTCGACTCGTTTTATTTTACAGTAACCCCAGGCTTTATTCGCTTGAAAACGAGAAAGCTGTGGGTGTAATCTATTACAACTGGCTCCTAGAAATGGCAAAAAAGCTTGATAGTTTCAAAGTGGTTTTCACTTTTACGAGGGACAACGGTACGACTATGTATTCCGACCATCCTAGGATACATTACAGAAAGGGTAGATTCTTTAAAGATGAGGAAGGGAAAGCCGAACGAACTCTCCAAAAGTTTCATGGAAATGTTGAATCGACATTTAATCCTATATGTGGCAGTAGTGGATTCATCAATGGGATCGTCAAGCTCAAGAATGGGTCGATAGCTAAGGGAAGAGGGATAATACAAGATTTGATGGAAATAGAGGGAGTAAAACCAGAGAAAATAGACAAGGAACAGTTCTACCTTGACGTATCTAAATGAAACACGTATTGTTTTTCGATAGGACTTGGCAATTCAATGGAGGAAATGCTTAAGTCTTACCATCTAAAAGGTTGCTCTTTTTGCTTGAGAACCGCAAGTGGCGCATTTTGCTCCTTTTACACGTGATCCACATGACATGCAGATATATTTTAGTGATATGTTAGGTTCTGTTGGTGCAAAGCTACCCCCTGCCTTCTCATCACTAAATCCGAGATTCCGTAGAGCCTTCTGTTGGCTTCTCCTTATATAAAATACCAAACCAACAAGTACGATAATGTTAAGTGAAAGACCGGCAATAAAACCGAAATAGTAGGTCAATACTAAACCTAAGAGAAAGCTACCTGCGATTAGGGCTATCTGTTTGGCCCAGACACCCTTGAGCTTGTTGCTAGACAAAGTATTCTACATATATATCTGAATTAATAATATTTACAAGTTAGTGTCCGATCCATCGGATCCACATGCCTACAAAGAAGCATTTGCGTTTGGATGAAGACGAACCGACCTTACTATCGATCACAGACATGCTGACATTGACTTCCAGCCAAAATTTTGGCTACAATTTGAAATCCTCAAGCTCGGTTTCTGTGCAAAGATGATCGGTGGACGAAAGAATGCATTTTAAGACAGGAAATAAGTTTAAATTGCCCTTTTCTTGACTATCGCCTATTGTTGAAAAGGTAAGAATTTTCGATACCACCCTTAGAGATGGTGAGCAAACGCCTGGCGTTTCCGTGAGCCCCGAACAAAAATTGCAAATTGCTATCAAGTTAGATGAGTTAGGGATAGATGCCATCGAGGCTGGATTTCCCATTGTATCGCAAGGGGAAAGGCATGCCATTAAAAGTATTGTCAGACAGGGATTGCACGCAGAAGTATGTGGTTTGGCCAGAGCAGGTACAGGAAGACATAGACGCTGCACTGGGCTGTGACCTAGGATACCTTCACCTATTCATTGCCACCTCGGATATCCACATGAAATACAAGCTGAAGATGAACAGGGAGCAGGTACTCGAAAAGGCTGTATGGGCTGTGGATTATGCAAAGAAACATGGAGTGCAAGTAGAGTTTTCGGCGGAGGATGCTACTAGATCAGAGACCGGTTTCATGAAGGAAGTATTTGGAGTTGTTTCGGAATGTGGAGCTGATCGGTTGGATATTCCTGATACGGTTGGCTACTCAACCCCGGATTATATATCGAGGCTCGTGACAGACGTAACGACTATTTCGCCGCTGCCAATAAGTATGCACTGTCATGATGATTTGGGGCTTGCGGTTGCCAATACAATAGCTGGGATAAATGCAGGAGCGACATGCGCTCAAGTAACCGTAAACGGAATTGGCGAGAGAGCTGGAAACGCATCACTGGAAGAGGTCGTCATGGCGTTACAATGCCTATACAAAAGATCACATGGAATAAAGACGGAGTTACTGTACCAGACTTCAAAATTCGTTTCAAATGCAATGGGAATAATTGTTCAACCAAATAAGGCCATTATCGGAGAAAATGCATTTGGTCATGAATCTGGCATTCATACGCATGGGATAATAAACAATCCATTAACTTATGAGCCGATCAGTCCGGAGCTCGTAGGAAGAAAAAGATGGCTTCAGGCAGGTAAACATGCAGGTGCTCATGGTATAAGAGCAATGTTAGAAGAATTTGGAGTAAAACCTGATGATGAACAGCTTAAACAAATTTTGGAAAGGCAGAAGAGTATCGCTGATCTGGGTAAATCTATTACAACCAGCGAATTACTTTCTATCGCAAGTAAGGTAATGAAAAATAGCACATTCCAAGAAAAATTCCAGCTTCGTGATTTTCATACTGTAACTGGCATAAACATCATCCCCACGGCAGTTGTCAAGATCAACACTGGCGAGAGAGATGTAATATCCTCTGAAATTGGGGTAGGGCCTGTGGATGCGGCGTTAAAGGCTATCCAAAAGATAGTGAGCCAGTTAGAAGATGTGAAGATTAGAGAATATCGACTCGAATCAATAACTGGGGGATCTGATGCGACTGCTGAAGTAGTTGTCAAAATCGAGGACAGTGAAGGTCACATTGTTTCATCTCGGAAAACAGGAGAAGACATAGTGATAGCTTCGGTCTACGCCATGATGGATGCTACTAATAAGATGTTACTGAGAAAGGTTATCTTATCCGGAGATGCTATATCAACTCATTAGTTTTTCAAAATCCAAATTTACAGTTATAGATTCAAAAACGACAATCATGATAACAGGTACTTCTGATAATGTTGAAAGGCAGAATTAATTGACAAATTCAACATTTGGCATATCTCGGAGTAACTGACGTCATCATCCTCCAAGTATTGGAAATTGTACTCCGCAGTACAGAAATGCTTTACATCCGAATTCTTGTTTGATTCTTCACGGTATGGCATAGGTTTGAGAACTTGTCAGCAGGGAATGTACATATATGTAAATACGAGATATTGAACTCATGAACGATTCGTTAAGAAATTTTCATAGTATGTTCTCGGGTGTACTTTCAGTTTCCATTGTATTGTTCTCATACCAGGCATTACTTCAATTTGGAGAGGAATCCGCAAGTGCTGTTCTCATCCACGGAGGAGGAGCTGGGCCTGTGACATGCTCTGATGGCTCGACCTTCAATACGAATATTTCATTTACTGCGCTGTCTTCCAATGGCACATTAGCCGGAAACTGGACGCTGTACAGCTTTGATACCGGAAATGCTGGATTAGTCGTAGGTGGACCAATATATGCTGGCAATATTTCAGGCTCCCATTACCAGATACTTGGAAATAGCCCCAATGAGCAAAATATGATTGCACTATGTTCCCCTCCCTTATTTGGTCCTGTTACGATAAGTGGCTCATGCGGCCAGGAAGAAACAATTACAGCACATTTTAGGTCGAACGAACCTCTAAGTGCAGAACAGACTTTTTCTGGATCTTCTGATTGCCAAAATGGAGATACGCCAACCTTAGAAACTGGATAATCAATCCTTCTATAAGACTCAACAGTAGCAGTGCATGCATGTTTGGTCGAAACAATTTAGGCACAAAATAGAGAATGATATGAGAATAATACAAGTGTGTGTAACAACTTGACTCGGATTAATAATGTATTACAAAATGCTCATGGGCGAAATGGTCGTCACCCTCGTACATGATATAATTCGTAGTCTATACTATCCCTATTATATTATGAAGCTGCTGCACGTTCCAACCGGTTTTGTCTTTTTGTTCAAGAATTGACACATTGTCTAGATTAACTTCTCAGTTGGTTTCTATTACGATCCTTGGAAATACGCAAACCACCATTACTACGGTAGAAAAATGTCTCCAGTGTACATATTCGAGGTTGGTGTTGATGACATGTCAGTTAAGGAGCCCTGATTTATTTCATAATGTTCTGAGCCAAGCATTGGAGTAGCCAATAGATCAGAACCTGAATCCAAGAACTCTAGTGGTGACAATTCTAATTGAGCAGTAGAATTGTTATCCATTTGCCTTGCTAAGGTGTCCTCTGGAGTGCTTATTGTACTTGAGTTTCTAGAAGTTTGAGTCAAAGGTAGAGCCTTTACTTTAATTTCAGAGACCACCGGATCATCATCATCATTATCGATATAGAAATCTGAAACACCTGGGATCGTGACTTGAATGAATCTGCCGGCTAAGTTTGCGAAATCATTAGTTGACCACGAGTTAGGCACTGATCCGCCTGTATATTCGTTGACAACTTTTTGGAAACTCTTAGAACCATTTGAAACAGTCACGGAGAATCCATTTTCGATCTCTGCATTATCATTTAAACGGAGGTCTATATTGCAGATTTTCTTGATCATGCCCAGGTCCATACCTATCAAGATGTCAGAACCAGAATGGTCCCACCAGGCTAAAGGTGTTTGATTTGGCTTCCCTAAGTTAATGTTCGAATCTAACTCATCAGATTCTTCTGCGGAAGCACGAAAGTTAAAATTACTAATTTCATCCTTTTCATCACTTGTCTGACAGTTATCCTTGCTATTGGTGTTCATTAGACCGTTACTTAATAACATCTCTTCAGAGAACAATTGCGAAATACCTAACCCCTTTCCGAGAGTGGGACATTCGCTCCCAATGCAAGCTTCCACCAAGCACCGGGCTTCATTACTTTCACAGTTAAGCTCAAGCTCGTTTTCTGATGTTGCTCTAACCTGATCGGAGAAGGTGAGCTGAACTGTGGATATATCAGCGGCTGAAATAACAGGCACTATAATTAGTACAAATATTAGAAAAACACGAGTTATGGGTCTTACAGATTCCATTTGCAATAGGAATGCGAATTCTCCGTATTAGTGGATTAATGATGAATTGATACAGCTTTTCAATACTTGTATGTTACCTGATGTACCATTCAGGGATATGGATAATAGAAATTTGACACTAACCGAGTTATGTTTGAATATGGTGGAGTGCTTTCTTTCAGACAGTCACAAATGTGAGAAAATAGATATCCCTAAAATTAAGCTTAGCGCGGTATTCTTTAACTAAGAATGACTTGTTACGATTAAAGTAAGCAAGACATTCCTTGCATGTCAAGTTGGCCACCCTGGTACCTAAAAGGAGGTAATGAAAGCGATAGACCAACATCACTTATGTTCACTTCATAACGACGAAAGTCTGAGGAACAAAATTCATATCTAACATGTCACTGCTCAGACTACAGTATCTGGCATTTGGTAGTGTACAAAAATCAACTTGTTGTTTTCATTGGGCTGGCTGGGGCAGTAGGTACCTTCGGCATAATTGAGTCTGCATATCTATCTTCATTCGTTTTCTTTGTACTGGGAATAGCCAATTATGCCATGGGAGCATTCTTCGCCTTTAAGTACTTTACATATGGTCGTGGAGTACCAAAGTCTCAGAATTCACACAAGCCAAGGAATAAGCGTTCTGACAGGCGATGAAACATGATTCATATGGCAGCATTCCAGAATGCACCGGAAATTAATAATTCCGAGGATATAGAAAAGGACCCAAGTGGCCTGACCGAATGCAGTTGTGAGCAAAAAGCAAAAGGAATGACTTAATTGAGCCAAAGATGGTTTTTCGAATTCTGAACCCTCCCAATCCTTAGGGGAAATCCGGTTCTGTAGAATTGATGAAAGCTCAGGATTCGGTCAAAGATTTAATGCATGGCCGAAAATAGTTACCAAGATTCTGTCCTGCACCGTAGAGCCACGGTTTTAAGTTCTCGAGATGTTAGCTAAGACATCATCAATTGCCTGTTTGAACACAGTGTATGGTTGCGCACCTTCTATGGCAATTGGCACCGTCTCGTTAGAAATTATGACAAACGACGGCGTAGATCTAAGTCCAATGCCACTGGCAAGCTGTGTATTTGCTTCTACTAAATCCCGATGGGTATGATTTTCAAGGCATCCAGAAAACTCTGTGAGATTCTGAATTCCAATTCTAATTGCAAACTGCTTCAAACTATCCTCCGTTACCCAACCTGTGTTTTCTCCACGGGAATTATCGTACAGTTCATCATGGTACTGCCAATATTTCCCTTGGTCTGCAGCACAATAGGAAGCCTCAGCCTGCCAGCGTAGACGCACGGTCAGTTGGTAAATCATTAATCACGAAATCTTTAAAAACAAACCTAAGTTCGCCAGTGTTTACAAAATTATTCATTATTTGATCCTTGGTGTCGTTATGAAATCTCGCACAATACTGACACTGATAATCACCGAATTCCACCATAGTCACGTTAGAAGACCCACCTTCGGAGGCAAGCACAGGAACGTTCTCAGATATAGGAGCAACTATCCGCTGAATAACCTCGGCATTATCATTTTTGTTCAGAGCTGTAGAGGGAGAGTTCATTAGAACAGCGGCTACAGCACCCCCTACCATAATGATAGCAAGTGCAACCCCGACTATCAGAGCTTTCCTATTTATTCTTCTCTTAGCAGTCCTGTGTTTTCTTCCGCCCTTCGCCAATTATACAGTCATAATGATGACTTCAGCCATTTAAAAGTCATGATGACGCCCTTCAAATGTCGAGAATACCTAGACAAGACATATTGAACATGATACAAATCAAAGGTGCTGATATTTTCAATGGCTTACTGATTACTCAAAAAACCTTGTCCATAACAATGATCGGATGAAAAGCGTTGAGTAATCAGATTTCTCAGAATATAGGAATTTACTAACCGATAATGGAAATAGTTCTATAAAAGAAAAAAGTAATTTGAATTATCGTGCCTAAGGACAGTCTTCAGCAGTGTTTCCGGGTATTTGCATGCATTCTTCTCTCTCATTCACGGCCGTAGCATCCGACATGGTGTTGTTAGGATTGCTAATGGTAGTGTCATTTTCCAAAATAGCCTGATCACTTCCAGCATATTCCTCAAGTTCAGTGGCTGTCTCTGGACCTGTTTGGTTAGGTGGTGTAAATGGAGACAAAGGCTCATCCGTAACGCCCGCCTCGCCTGGAGGACCTTCTTGAGCATAGGCAGTGTTCAGATACGGTGTGTTCAACAAGATTGCCGATAATGTGAATAAGGTCGACAGTATTCCTACGATGGACGCTTTCTTGTTCATTATTTCTAGTTGGCAGAGAAATACTACTTAAGTATTTTGATTCCACTAGTCGCCAATTCGAAAGAATATACCTTACTGCCTGAGACAGAGGTGGCTAAAATCTAGATACTTTAGATAATTGCATTGAATTGAGAAGCAACCAACCACAACGGTGTTAGTAAAAAATTTATGTGCTGTCGTGAGCAGCACCCAGCTCGAGTTCACTTCTTTAATTTGAAAGGGAATTCTTTACGAATTTTTCGTATGTCTGTTCTGTAGCGAGCACCTACCGTCCGCGCAATCTCTTTTCCTTCTCGAAAGATCAAAAGGGATGGAATTGATCTGATCTCATAATTTTGAGCAATCTCCTGATTTTCATCCACATTCAGTTTAACCATCTTAATCTCATCCGACATCGTTTCACCTAGCTTTTCGAGAATAGGACTAACCATTCTACAGGGACCGCACCACTCTGCCCAAAAGTCGACTAGAACTGGGGTATCTGATTTTAAAACGTCATTCTCCCACGTCTGTTTGGAAGTCGCGATTACCATTTGGAATAGAGATAGCGAGTTCGGTGAATATAAACCAATTAATTTCCTTGTTCTAAGAGATTAGCGTACACGTCTATAAGCAAAATTAACAATGGAGTAAAGTGTACTTTCATTTCCTTACTCAAGCCACCACCATTATGGATGAGGTTGTCCTATCCCTAATTCTTCAGGGATATTCATTGTCATTGAACAGCATCGATTACAAAATGACCACCTTTAACTTGTATGGTAGTAAGTTTTTATTCATGGACGACTGGACGAAGATCTTCTTCTAACTCGCTAAACAACTGCAAACATCGGCGTCCTTTCTTTGTTAATTCGTAATACCGATAAGGTTTGAATTCAGTAAAAATGAGCAGTCCAATGTCGACCAAGCCTTCGAGATACTTGACTGTCTGTGGATGGGTCAGTTTAGCTTCATGACCTATGCTTGTTTGACTTCGCCGAGTTATGAAGAGAGGCTGAGTAGTATAGACTATATCGAGGATGTCCTTAACTATGTCATGATGATCACGTTGAGGCATTGGCTGAGGAATTACTAGCTTGACGCCATAAATGATAGTTGTGAATTGGAATAGGCAAACAGACTATGGATTAAGTTTATCGTGCATCAAAGGGTTGTACTTATTAGTTTCAGTTTATCCATAACTGATAGTCTTCGATATCAAAACGGTCGCTACAGCACCCGAAAGTGTTTTTTCCCTATTTTTTGTGGTTGACTTAAATCAACGCTTGGTCTCGGGAGCCATTTCAGTCTGATTTGAGTATAGCATAGTATCATTAACTACAGTTTCGTTCTATGCATTCACTGATGACTCACTCAACAAAGTCCATAATAACTCCTGCCACGGCGAAGGCCAATAGTGCGAATACAGCCACAGCCACCAACCTTAGGGAATTATTCATATTATCCCCATAATAAGTATATTATGTAAGGTAATATTTAAGGTAGCTCTAGGTCATCATCTTCATCATTACCACCGCTGCCATTAATATTTCTAGATCATAGTAGCCAGTATTGCCTCCTCGTTTTAATTTATAAAAATAGTAGGGATGAGAAGCAGGTTGTTTCTCTAGGATCTTAGGCATAAAATAATCGAGTTTAGCCTATAACGGCGACATGGTCCAAGTCGACTTCAATCTTAACACCTGTATACATCGTGGCCGCTTCCGCTGATAATTTTCCAATACTGAATGCCACCAGACGGATTGCGCCATTACGACCTGGTCTTGATAGTAGTCATCTGTCACCCAATTCACAGTGCTGTTGCTCGCTACTAACCGGAACGTCTATCACAACAATAACCTGACAATTCATTTGCAAGTGATGGGATGTATGCTATCTAGGTGGTGTGATGGATATACTTCCATTACTTCATTAAGTTCGATGCCAATATCTTTGGTGTGTAAGCTGCTCCCCTTTAGCGCGTGATTTAAACCAAAAACAGCTTCAGTCTGCCTGATGGACCACCCCTTACCTTAGTGAGTCCATTATTTATTATCCGTCTAGACGTCAAACAAACCATTTTATTATACGCAGAGCCGATAATATGATCGAGCCACAAGATTGACAGATAGGCGCTCTCCCTACGGCCCCCTTGAAATAGAACCTTCCGATCTAAAGAACAAGATGGATTCTGGTGAAAATTTATACATTTTGGATGTTCGGACACCGGAAGAATACAAGAGTTGGAAGATTAGTTACGATAAGCATGTGGAACCCTCTCTCGTACCTCTAGACAAATTGTCCTCAGATGAACAAGTCAGAAATATTCCCAAGGACAGAGAGGTGATCACTGTTTGTTCTCATGGAATGAGATCAAAGATGGCTGCAGAATATCTATCTCAACTCGGATACAACGCCAAGAGTATGAGAGGGGGAATGGTTGCTTGGAATAAGATAAATGATCTGGCATTAATACCATCTAAAGCAGATCTCAATCTGAAGATCTGGCAGATAAGACGAATTTCACAGGGTTGCATGACGTATTTGATTTCCTATCTTAATAATGCGGTAGTTATCGATCCCCCATGTAGTTCGGCAGCCTCAATATACGAGATTGCTAAAAAAAGTAACCTTCGAATCAAGGCTCTAATCGAAACACACAGACATGCTGATCACTTGTCTGCATCGATGACTCTCGCTAAAGAAACTGGTGCCATCCTCTACCTTAGCCCCTTAGAAGAGTATGAAACTGAACAAACCATAACGAGCGGATTGGACATAACGTTCCTTAATGATGGGCAGAGGATTGAAATCTCTAATGGGTTATCTCTTGATGTAATCCACACACCCGGACACACAGTTGGGAGTATGTCTTTCAAATTGGATACCATGTCAGATGGGAACGAACATGGCAAAAGGGAAACATTTCTCTTTAGCGGGGATACACTCTTTGTTGATGGGATCGGTAGACCTGACCTGCATGATAAGGTCGATGAATTTTCACGAACTCTTTTTCTTACTTACAAGAAGCTCGCGTCATTACCTGATAACGTAATAGTATTGCCTTCCCATTATAGCAAAAGTATGAAGCACGAAGATCCGATTTTCAAAACGATCGGAGAAATAATAGCGTATGTAAAGGCATTTAGAATGGATGAAGCTGAATTCATTAATTATCTAGCATCTAGCATACCTCCTCAACCCATGAATTACAAAAGAATATTACGGCTGAACAAAGATCTGCTACTTTGCAATAACATACACCTAGACGATTTAGAAGCGGGGCCGAATTCATGCGGAATCCAAGGTTGAACCCTTTGGTTTAGCTTAAATTGGCTGGAGATTTTTAACACGACGGTGAGAATTGTAAATCTTCTGGCGAAAAAGTAATTGGAATGTAGAGCCTCAAATGTGATCCAGAATTCAAAACTTGTTGATTTCGTTTCATCGTCATCATCAACATCATCATCAACACCATTTTTGCATTCAAGTAGTTACAATTTAATTTTCGAACCAGACTCTTCTTCTTTGGGGTTCACTGACTAAAAGCTGTATAAAAAAACAATTGGTGGTAACACTCTCACTACCAGTGCCAACTCATCACTTCATCTGGACAACAGAATTTACAAGAATTATAACTATAGATAATACTTTGATTAGTACATTACCTGGAATGTAGGGATTCTGCCACACTCTCGTAGGCCTCTTTCAACTTGGGAACAGTGTCATATTTCCAAATTTCCTTCATAGTTATCCATTTAAACTGATCATGTTCTCTACTAAGGATTACTTCTCCGCTTTCGGATTGGAAGAGGTATGGATGGACATTATATGAGGTATCTGGTTTTTCTGGGTCTATTGCCACAAGCACGTCGCCTGATCTCACTAGTTTTATTTTGCTGCTTTCCAAACCTGTTTCTTCGTAGATCTCTATGACGGCTTGGCTAAGCGGATCGTTATTTTCTATATACCCGCTCACTGCTCCCCATTTTTCCTTCATAGTTTTCACGCTATTGCTTCGTCTAAGGATCAATATTTGACCGTCAAATTCCAAGAATGCGGTTACAACATTGATCCCCGTGAGCTTTGACATCGTTACATTAAGTTTCAGAGACACGCCTAATAACATTGTCGAACATTACACTTTCGGACCTAACTATAATCCGTTGGACCGTTAAAACATGGGAATTTTATTTTCACTGCCTTACATTTCTCATATTTGCCTGGATCTCAAACTATCTCGAACTGCCTAACAATGAGAGTCGGAATTGGGTCAATTAAATTCTGACTACTTCCAGATCGGTTTTTTCTATCGTATCCAAAATGCTCTTTTTATATTTTCCAAGTCCCTTCCATTCTAAAAGAACATGTGTTATTCTTTCCGTGCTCCTGGCCATCATATGCTGAATCATCTTGTCGTCAATAAACTGCAAATTGTTTTTGGTGGCAATGTATGCTACAGAAAAATCTGTGTCTCTAAGTATCTTGTTCAGTTTTTCGGGATAATGCGTTCCACCTAGAGCCAAGGCTACTCTATTAGAACCTCTGACATAGAAGGGGGATGAAACATCTAAAATGCCATTGCAAACCACACGGGCGGCATTAGCGTCCTTCCACTGTTCTGGTCCAGAACCGATTTCGACAAAAATGATGGGTCCTTTGAGAGATGTAGGCCCATGATGTGTCGCTTCTAAGGTGATTTGGTATTCAGGGACTGAATCTCGGTTTCGATACAATTCATTAAAATAAGCCTTCAAAATGGAAGGATTAACCATTCCCAATTCATTTGACTTACCACCGTACAAAGTATCTTGGGAAAAATTGCCCGTCGAATGACATGTCAGAGATGCTATTCCACTTGCTGACCTATGCCTTGAGAGAAAGACAAATGAAGTTGATCTCTCATTGACGTTGTAATCCTCTAGGAAGAGCGGATCCTCGTTTGTTATGTAGAGTGTGACATTCCTGTATTTGGATGATTTATAGACTTGATTATCTTTCCTGGTCATCTGAAAATCCTTGTTTGATGTCAAGAAATTTACCATGTTCATACCCGCTTCATCTTTTAAAGCTGCAATCAGCGCGAGATCTTCTTCCATGAGGTGGGAGGGAGAGCACCTACTATAAATTCGCTGACAACGGTTCAATTGATAGTTGGTTCTTTAGTCGAGTTCAATTTGCTCCAATGAGACGGGAATTTAGATTATAAAGGTCAAGATTTGCAAATCTGAACCCGGATCCTGCGACGTAAATTTATAAAATGCAATAATATATCGTAGATACGTTCGCTAAATGGATGCTAACATACTTGACATTAATCGTAATATAGAAAAGGAGAATATGGAGGATAATGGTAATTCTACGAATGTATCCGAAGACACCAACCTAGAAAGCATGGCCTCAGAAGGGATTGGGGATGAAACACCTAGCAGCATGCACGAAAGCAAGATGGTGAATGAATCTGTCCTAGCCGAACCAACCGATAAGACTAATGAACACGCAACAGAGGATGTCACAAAGTCCAAATTTTTTGCCATCAGGATAACAGGTGGCCAGGAGCGAGTCGTCGCCAACATTTTATACACAAAAATTACTACAAAGAAATTGAAAATTTTTTCGATTTTGGTGCTGGAAAACTTCAAAGGCTATATCATAGTCGAGGCACCTGACGCGAATGTAGCATATGAAGCGCTGAGCGGAGTGCGACACGTTCGGGGACAAATACGTGGAGAATTGCCTTTTAAGGATTTAGAGGGCTATCTTGTGAAGAAACCTGTAGTCACAGATCTAAGCATAGATAGCATGGTTGAGGTTGTAGCCGGACCATTCAAATCCATGAAAGCAAAGGTAATCAGAGTTGACTACGAGAAACAGGAGGCAACTGTGGTTCTTCTAGATTCACCATATCAAATTCCAGTGACCGTAGATGCAAACTATCTTCGTAAATTGATGCAGTAAAGGTGATTGGGTCCAAATCAGATTAATTGTTCACATTTCCCATTAAATGAGTGGTCAGTTGATACAGCATAATTAATTTATATTCAGGTATGTCCTTTGTTCCGCTGTATGGGAGAAAAGAAAAGTATTTCGGCTCTAGTAAGCGGTGGAGAAGCCAGTGCAGGTCCTCCTTTGGGCCCTTCGTTAGGTCCAATGGGTCTTAACGTATTACAAGTTGTAAATACCATTAATGAAAAGACTCGAGACTTTCCTGGCATGAAGGTACCTGTCAAGGTTGAAGTCGATACCGAAACGAAACAGTTCACCGTAGAAGTAGGCATACCTCCGACTGCGGCCCTTATTGCAAAGGAAGGTGGATTTAGCAAAGGATCTGGTACTTCGGGAACCGACTATGTGGGAGATTTGCCAATAGAAAAGGTTATGAAAATAGCAAAGATGAAACTAGAGAGTTCGTATTCGATTGACATTAAAGGAGTCGCTAAAGAGGTGATCGGGTCCTGTTTAAGTATGGGAGTAAAAGTAGAGGGAAAACTTCCCAAAGATATTTTCGTGGAGATATCCAAAGGAAACTATGATGATAAGATTGTATAGATTGGTTTCGAGTCAATATAAATTGTTGAAATATGAACTAGTTTGGATCAATTACCCGGTATTATCTACTTCTCTTTGGCGATAACGGGGTTCGAAACATACGCATCTGAATCTGCTACAACTGAATAACTTTTCCCTTTAGGAGTTTGCAGTTTATCTAGTATAGCCAACCCGAAACTTGCTGCAGAATTGCTTGAGATATCTTTTGGCTCGGCTAGACCCCGTCCTATAGCTATGACTCGGCCAGCTGTATCGTAAAGTGTAGCAATAGCGATAGAGTTATTAGCGCTAGCTGGTCCAGAATTGAATATGACACCATTAATATAATAGAACCCTAAAATATCTTGTCTGGACGAGTCCACCTTAATTTGAAGTTCTACCGGCGGAGGACTTACGGCTTCTGTTCCATTTGCAAATAATTTGAAGTCCTGTACCTTATTGACGGCCCTTTGGTCTATGAAAAGAATCTCGAAAGGGGATACAAAGCCTGGATTGATGGTTCTTATTTCGGCAGATCTTTTGTATTCGTTTAGGAATTTGCCTTCTGAATCAAAAAATGTAGCCCCAATTGTAATATTCGTCATAGCTTTGTTCCCAATATTCATCAATTCCCCAAGAACATGCATGATCTTATTCTCGTCCACATAGTTGTATACATGATTTATTTCGAGACTATTTTGGGGAGTCGAGTATGAGTTAAGAGTCGAAGAAGGGATGAAGAACAAAGAAAGAATTCCCAATAGGAGAATTTTTCCCTCCATGCAATTGCACTTTAGCTTAGCGAGAGCTATCTAAAAAGGCTTCACATAATTTTTATTTTCTTATTCGACAACGATGATAACATTCAGAATTGGATCGGAAGTAATATTGCAAATTCACTATTGCACTGGATCTCATTTGGTCCTATAACATGTTGAACTGATGGATGGTATATGAGAGTGCCTTGAGCAATCAGGATACTAGCGTATTAACTAACTATGTTAATCATAAGATAAATAAAGGAACAGCCATTTAATCACCTAAGACGAGGATATGGACGACAAAGCGGCGAATTACCGAGATGATGAAAATATGGCCAATAACAATGATGATCATGATTTAACCTCATCTACAAGAGCTAATTTGTTGACATTAATGGATACATTCATTCAACAAATCCTCAATATTAGAAAAACACTTTTAGGAGTTTCAATCTCAGCTTTGATCTTAGCCCCTATTGCTATCGGTCTATCGATGTACTTGATAGGACATCCGTCTTTCTTTGCTATACTGGAAATAGAGAACGAGTTTGGCACTGTATTAAGCATATTACTGGGTTCTGTAATCATAATTTCTAGCATCTGGCTTTATGCAGGAATAAAGCAATATAGAAAGATCGGTTCATGGAATAGTCGATACAATGCTTACCTAAGTGAGAAAAAGGAAATTAATAGAAAGATCTCTTCTCAATTTGGGTTGGAATAAATTGTAGGTCAACAATTACGGGTACATGTAACTCTGGTATTAATTTTGTATTAGCACCTTTCTTAGAAATATAGCCCCTCTGATGTACGAAGTCTACTTTTGCTACTTTGAATCAGGGGCCGGCTCGCCTTGACTTCTTCTTCGCGGAAACATCTTCTCATAAGGGGCAAGTATTGTATTAAAAAAACTTATACCTTCAGAGGTGGTCATGTACACGCTAACTGATTTCTTACCAATCAATCTTTCTTTTCTTGTAATCAGATTGTTTGATTCCATTTCATCGAGAATTATTTTATGCTTCTTGAGGTTTAAACCGCAGAAACTTATTAAAGCTGTCTGGTTTAATTCCCCATATTCCGCAAGTTTCAGAATAATATCTTCAACGATATAAATCCTGTCTCTGTATGATACTGTAGAACCAGACAACGTAAGTCACTCACTCGATACTCCCGATCATCTATATAGGTTATCCTACACGAATTCCATGCGTATTTTTTTTCAATGTGCTGTGACAAGTTATCGGATATTTCAGACTGTAAGGTCTAGAAGTCTTTAGATGAAGTTGTCCGGAGTTGTTTAGCATACTAAGACTCTGATCTACGATTCTAACCTTGTTTGCCATCAAACACTTTCAAATCTATTTCTTGCCGAGCAAACTAACCTGGGCGAGAAACGCCGTAAGCTGAATATCGGCGTGTGCCCCTACGCTAAGTCGATAGTCGTACTCAGCCATAAGCTCAGCGAATTTTCCAGGATCACTTAATTTCATTGAGAAAGCTTCTTGGGCCACGTATTTTAAGAAGTCTTTCTCAGACATACCAAATACTTGCGTCAATTCCAATAGCAAGACTCTGGCTTCATTAAACTTACCTGCGAGGGCAAGCTTTATCACTTCGCCTGCCTTTGCTCTACCAGATAGCCCAATAGACAATTCGACCTTTTCAGAGGTTAGTTTGTTATCAGTCGCTGCCCGACTGCAGAATATTGATAGAATGGCGAAGATCTCCTGAAGTAGAATCGTAGATTCTAGAGAGGGCCTTAATATCAAATTCTAGTCCTTCTTGTCTACAGATTTCCGATAAATGATCTACTACTTCTTGTTTAGGTAATCTGGTGAAGCGAAATATAACACATCGACTTTGTATAGGGTCTATGAGTTGGGTGAGATAATTGCATATAATGATAAAACGAGTCGTCCTTGAACTATCTTCGATAATCCTTCTCAATGCAGTCTGAGCTTCAGAGGTCATTTCGTCAGCTTCATCAAGAATTATTATGCGATAAGGCTTTTCATTGCTTTCAGTGGTAGAGGAGAACTTCATTACAGCTGCGAATTCCTTAACACGTTCACGGACCATCTTTATGCCACGTTCATCAGAGGCATTCAACTCAAGTGTATCCCTCTTCCAATTTTCCCCCAACAATTCTTTGGCAATGCACAAGGCTGCAGTAGTCTTGCCAACTCCGGCCGGTCCTGCAAATATGAAATGTGGTATTTCATTAGGGTTCTTGATTAGATTTTGGAGTCCTCTGATAATATCACTTTGATTTGCTATCTGTCCAAGGCTAGAGGGGCGGTATTTCTCTACCCACATTAAACTTGAAACAACTTGATGCTTGCTAGTCATGAACTTCTAAGCGGAATGTTGAAAGTAGAAAACAGAATATTAGCATTACTATCCTTACCTAATCGCGAATCTATGACATTTGATGCAGCTTGCCTAAGTTAAGATCTCATTGCTTGAATACTGGACCGTTGCTTTTAATTATTGGATGCTTTTTTTGAGTATACTATACAAATATGAATGCAAATATCCGAACTGAATCAGATACCGAATAGAAGAAAATCACAATTTGTCCTTAGCTATTTACAAGTCTATTCTTTTCTTGAGTGATCTTTATTGTCAGACGCAATAGAACATGGGTAGTGCCCTAAAAGTAGATGCCTTTAGTAGGATCTGAATATTGCTATCCACGGAACAGTTCGTATATCAGCTCGCATTGGCAGTAGAGCACAAATTATAGTCATCTAATGGTAACAAAAATATTATAATTCACGCCCTTATCAGTCGTGACCGAAAGCTGCGAGGCGGTATGTAACTTAATAGAAAAATTTATCAAGCATGAACTACACGAGGCCAAACGTGAAAAAGTCATTGTTGGTCTAAGTGGAGGACTTGATTCATCGGTTACTGTTTGTTTGGCTGTCAGAGCGTTATCAAATAAAAGGGTATTTTCACTAATACTCCCTGATTTTCCTATAACCCCAAACTTGGATGTATATGACGCAACTGAACTCGCAAATAGTCTGCGTATAGACTATAAAATTATGAACATTAACAATATTAAGTCAGAGTTCCTTTCCAGTCTCCCCACGAACACGAACGCCGAAGGGAATCTAGCTGCCAGAATAAGAATGTGTATCCTATACTATTACTCATTCGTCTACAACGGACTAGTTTTAGGAACATCAGACAAGAGTGAGTTACTGCTTGGATATTACACAAAGTTTGGCGACGGTGCGGCAGATTTATTTCCACTGGGGGACATCTACAAAACCCAGGTTAGGAGGCTTGCCGAATATTTAGAACTCCCACTTTCAGTCCGACAAAAGAAAAGTAGCCCTCGGTTATGGAAAGACCAAACCGCTGAAGAAGAGCTGGGGGTTAATTACGACGAAATTGATGAAATTCTTAAGGATCTGGAATCCACAGGCCCAAGAGGCACCGGAAATGGGTATCATAGTCTTAAATTTCCAAAAACGAAGCTGAGATAGGATTGAACAAACCATCAAAAGAAATGCTCATAAGGCAAAGCCATTAAAAATATGTAGAATTGGCAGACTATTTCTAATAAATGTTGAATCGATAATTTTAATTGCTCGGCAGAATTCATTGACAATTATCTCCAGTTGTAATGGGTTAAACTTCCTCCACTACTGCGTAGGTTTGATACTAAACTACTATGATCATTATTAGTTGTTCAAGGATCCTTATTTTATTTGCAATATGGCATTTCTAAAAAACAGAACGGTAGTTCTTAACAACCTATAATGTAATACCTTCAGTAGAAAGGTTAAGTAGCCCATATTATTATATACCACTAACGATCAAATTGTCTAGCTATTGACAATGAAAAATGAATCGGCATAATCAATAAGCTCCAATGATTTATCTTGCAAAGGTTAAGTAGGGTATCCCTAATTAAGCAATATGTTAGAATACGTGTATTGAAAGTTCTGTATAAGAGAATCCATTTATCTGGCTAGTATGAATGGAGTTCTATTTTATGGAGGTTTAATTCTTTCAACGTTCCGAACAACTCAGAACATTTTTCGCACTTCCATTGGTTCGCTCTGGCCTGCTCGTAGCTATTGTAAGTAGCATCCTTACTTTCATATCTTCTTGTTTTGAAATTATACACAGACTGATTATAGTTTACCCTGTACTTCAATTTAGAAAAGTCAATCAATGTGTTTCTTTCTTTGGGCAGCATCTTAAAAACTATATGTCACATATGTGAATAAAATTTAGTTGTAACATTGAAAGTATTGTTTAGTTAGAAAAACTTTCAGTATAAAAATTAAGTGCATTATGCTTAGGTTCAAGGTTAAATAAGTGTAGTTATATTTTTTTACCCTAATAGTTAGATAAGACTGACTAGTATTAGCGATCCGATTAGGAAACAATAAAACGAAAATAGGTAGAATTCTCCCTTGTTGATGATGCTAATTAGGAATTTTATCGAGACGTATCCTACCGCAAGCAGCTGAAAGTGTTCCGATTATGTAGGATTCTATTGGAATTTGATAAATTGAAACTTGGGAAAGATTATCTGCAAAAACCAAGTCATAAAACCCCGCCCCCAGAATAGCTGGAATTGAAAGCAAGAAGGAATATGTAATTAGTTCTGACCTTTCAATGTGCCTGAACATCCCAATAGAAATAGTTGCTCCGCTTCTTGAGATGCTTGAGAAAATAGAAAGTCCTTGTCCCACTCCTATTAGAATAGCATCGATTTTTCCTATTGAATTAGTCCCCTTGCCGATAAACTTTGTGACAAAAATCATAGCACCACTGATCATGAAACCCAAGCCAATCGACCACATACTGTAAAATGATTCCTCAAAGATCGATCGGAACCCTACTCCCATCAAGGCGGTGGGAACCATTCCGAGAATAATAAGCAAGAGGTGCCTTCTACCCCACTTATTGCTCTTTGACTCCTCATCAGTATGAGAGCTATCACCTTGGTGGATTGATTTAACTGACCTTAGAATCGATAACAGTTCGCGTCGATAGACCCCTATAACCGCAGCAAGTGTACCAAGATGCAGTACCGATATCAAAAAAAATTGGAACCTGAAGATTCATAGCGAGCTGAACCAATGCAAGATGCCCAGAGCTGGAAATTGGAAGCCATTCTGTAAGTCCTTGAACAATACCTAAAATCAATGCCTGGATTGCATCTATCATGATACAGGGGAATAATTTAGATACCCTATTTAATTTCACAGTAGGAAAGAGCCAATATGATAAATAGCCTATAAGGCGGTAAAGACCCGCCTTGATGATTTGAATGTGAAGAATTATTTCCTAACACAATAACCGGACTCTTCATGATTAGATGCGGATGAGACATCCTAGCTTATTTGTAAAGGATAAAGAATCAGTACAAAAAGAATACTAGAAATGATGCAAACAGCTTAGTATTTTATTTAATCAAAGATGTAATCAATAAATCGCAATAGAATATCAAATCTTATATTTTTTACGCAACAATATAGGTTTATTTAGTTAATCTCCTTTAAATTTAAATTGAAATAATTTGAAGAAATTGGTGCTCTTAATATAGTATAGAGGAGATTTCTGGGCAATGTCAAAATGCACAGTTCATGTTGATTTCTTTGCCGACAACTGTGCAGAATGCAAGAGAGAGTATGCAGAATTGAAAGGGCATGATGACCTTTCTCAGATGACAAAAAGAGAAAGACGTCGAGCGTCAAAAGTTGAAGTATCAAATTATAAAGAATTTACCGAGGAGCGAGCCAAAAAACTCTACGAGGATCTCATCTTGCAATATCTGGGCAAAGAGATCGGCGACCTGGAAGCAGCTGAACGGGCACGTTCTATAATAAGGAAGCAATGTATGGTGAGAGGAATCAAAGTTTGGTCTTGGGTGGGATAACCAGCTACTTTACGATAAAATATCAATGAAGGGGAAAGGTTCCGATGTGACATGACACGCGTCTAAAAAAACAACAATTAATGGGCATCTTTCATGTCTCAAAGACATACTAGGTATGCATTGCATTACATTCTAAGTGTTGCACCGACTTTCCAATATTTATAAATACTAACAGCCAATACACCTTGCTAAATTGCATCCGTTACTCATAGCGGCGATGGCAGTGGGCATGAATGTACCCCTGATGATACTTCTCGTGGGTTCGGTCACATTCATGAAATGGAGCTTTGGAGACGAACCATACACCTCGTTGTGTATGCTTCTCGGAATTGTGGCAATACCTTTTGGTATTGGTTTAATGACAATCTCCTTGGAGGTTCGAAAGAACTACAAGAATCGGATTCGAACAGAATAATAGGAAGAAAGAATGAATCGCGAAGAATGCTCGTTGGTTCCCTTCTGAAAATAGCGTAGGTATTATTGTATTCATTCTCTCCTATGAGCATTTGATCCTCTCGATGTACAGTATTTTATTTGAGAGCTGGAGGTATAGTTTTTGCTATTAAAGAAGATTGAGATTAACGAGGTGTATTTTTTGTGGGATCAAGTGGATTTATTCCATATCTTAGGATTGGTATCAAGCCAAAAACCTAATTATTTGAAAAAACAAGCCTAAGAGTTAGCTCTGAACGTTTCTTAAACATGAGATGCAATTCGTCTTGGCCCGAATTATAAGAAAATCATTTTTGACCAGAATTGAAACTGACATATAAATTGAAGCTACATAATAGCATACTTAAAACAATGAATAATTGGTGAAAAAAGTATGATTAGGTTGGGAAAGTCTATGTTCCTCTCTGATCATAATTATGGATAGTCTTGTGTTCGTAAAGTCTGATAAACAGATTATTGTTGGTTCGATTTCGAAGCCTCACAACTAATGCCTCATCGATGTGTTCATTTGATGTCCCCTTCAGCTCGCATCTGCATTCTTACACTTTTCTAGAGATATCGCTAGCTGGAATATACGGATTGTGTATGAATTCTATGGTACATTATGTATGAAATTATGATCTATATAATCAATACATTTCCCAGTTTTGCATTGACCTAATGGAGTCAGATTAGTATGTTTGATTTAAAAAATAATGAATAGGGTGTGATACCCAGAATAATGCTAAATGGCGTTACCCATTTTATTGTGCTGCACACTGAGATGTTCGTCACTAGGTTCAACTCCTAGTCAGATGATATCGGAAAAAAGTCATTAATGCTAGTGTCGTTTCCTGCTCTCAAAAAATGCTCTTGTCCTCAACCTTTAACTCGATATCATCGGATTCTAAATGTATACTGTAATCCACTGACATTCCAAATGACAAGATCAAGGATTTTCTTGCTTCTTCAAACAAGTATCTTGGAAATTTAGAGATATCGTTACATCTGAGATCGATGTGTAAAATGTTTCCGTCGTACTTTACACAATTTATAGTTGCATGACTCTTTTCAATAGCAGCAATAAAGTTGAGACACGATGATAACTTTTCGATCGATTTCTTGTTTTGGGGTGTATGAAGAATCGACTTATATTTCGAAAACAAACGATTAGAAGCCTTTGGCTTCTTTGAATATATGATAGAAAGACATAGAACTAGCAGCTCACCGTGGCTTAGATTCTTGTATTCATCGTCTATCAAGGCATAGAATAAAGTGTTTGTATTGAGGAGGTTATGGAAATGATGGACCCGGTGAAGAGCTTCAATTAAGATTTGATGTTCTCGTTCCTTCAACAGTCCAGCAGATAATAATGTCTCTAGAAACTTGTGATAACGACTTGCAGGGGAAAGGCGACTACAACCAATCTTTACAATGTGCTCGACTTTCGACCGAAGAGTTGGTTGGATGCTATCTGAAGGTAGATACCCAGTATCGTTAACGAAAGAAAGCACTAGGCCTTCTCTCAATCCTTCAGTACTTACTACGACAGAATCATACCCAAGCTTTCTCATAAGCGATAATATGACATAACACCCAGGGACAACTGTATCGGCTCTGCTACTTCCTATTGAGTCAATTTCCGTGATTTCATCTATTGACATACCCGCAAGTTTTTCAGTTATCTCTTCTATATGCTCAATTTTCATCTTATAATTATTGATCCTGTCTAAAGGATAGTTGATTAGATCTTGGTCGTACTGTGCTACCGTTCGAAGCGTCCCTCCTACTCCTACGATGGTAACATCAGGACTCAAGGCGAATTGCTTCCTATCTGGGAGCGATTTTAGAATGCGCTGCTCTGAGCTTCATAAGGCGTTTTCGAACGTACTTTTTTCCCTGGTCTTCGCTTTTCTGATTTAACATTCTTGCCATTCGTAGGGCACCTAATGGGAGTGAGACATGATTGCAAATCTTGAAATCCTGAGAATGTACCAACTCCAAGCTCCCTCCGCCAAGGTCGAAGAAAAGCGCGTCTGAGATACATGTCGAATGGAGCGCTCCACACCATGAATAATACGATTCTTCTTTATGTGAAAGTATCCTAAATGAGAATCCAGTCTTCTCATAAATATCTGAGATGAACCTATTTCTATTCTTTGCCTCTCGTACAGCACTCGTCGCCACCGCCAGGATATTTTTTACATCGTCAGATACTAAAATATCTCTAAATAGCCTAAGACTTTCGATCGTGTCTCTATTCGCTACCTCACTAAGGTAACCGCTTTCAGTTAGTCCTCTACCAATTTTTATCTTGATGCTCCTTCTATCATAAGCCTTAAATGTACCATCAGATTTTACCTCATAGCATACTAATTTTATGGAATTGTATCCTAAGTCGATAACTGAGAGCTTCATTTTCTTCCCACTAAAGATCTGTTGACTAGATAATTAATTAGTCCGTGCAAGAATTCAGATCTCCAAGTGAATACTCAAAATGGGCTATGACCGTCGCATCAATCTAGGACTCAATAGCCAGAGTAACTCGGCAGTCATTTTGGGAAAATTTGACAGAACCCTTAGCTTCGCGAAGCCTCCTTTCTTAATCACTAGGTTTCCCCTAGGATTTCCGAATGCGATCTCCGATATAAACGAACTAAGAAATGGCTCATGGCCTACGAGGAGAATAGTAGAATCTTCCTTGAGTTTGGAAAGCTTATCAACCAGAGCTTGTTTTGCCGCTTCCGGTTTAAGTTCATCCCAATCCTCCAAATTGTTGGCGACCTTGAAAATCTTGGACACAATAAATGCAGTCTGATGTGCCCTTTTTAGCGGACTACAGATAATCAGACTAAATTTGATGTTTAGGTTTTTCAGAAAATATGAAATCTCTTCCACTTCTTTTTTACCCGACATGGTAAGAGGCCGATCGGCATCGGACGCGGATGGTCCAGATTGAATATTCTTGACCGCCTCTCCATGGCGCATTACATAGAGTTCCAATATTGACCTAATTAATTGGCATACTATATATTATATTTTTTATTTGCGGGATCAAAGAGTAGTTTTTAACCAGTATCCATTACATAATCAGTTATCATTAGCATTTATGTATTACTTGATAGTAACTTCTAAACAAGGCACTCAAATCAAATAAATGTAGGGTGCAAATTTTTGTTTTCGAAAATCTTGCAACAATCAATATAGCACTACAGGATTCATATAGATAGTATCCACATGAAGTCTTCTCTTATCTTACCAATTTGGAGTAACATCTATTCTATATTTAACTAATACAGCATTTATTATCCTAGCTCAATGACAAGCGACCTGGTCAAAATGATCCTAAATAGTCTTCTAACTGATTCGTTACGGTGACTACCTAGCCATATGAAACATGTTGAGGATTATTTCAGATTTGAGGTCTAGGTTATCAATATTCCGATATCTTTTGAATGTAAAAGTGTTAACAGTTTTATAATCTCTTTTCTTACATCCATTGAGCATTTTGAACGTATCAGCCCCTGTTAAGACCTTTGCGCTGGATTTTGATTCGGTCTTAGCAGACACGATGGTAATTTGGGTAAAGGAATACAATGAAAGATACCACACAAAAATCGCCAAGAAGGATATCTATGCATGGGATATTTCTAAAATCCTTCCGATTGCTCCAGAGGAGATTTCGAAAATATTTAACTATATATGGGAATATCGGTGGCAAGAGATTCCACCGTGCGAACCCAATCAAAATAGTTCCATAGATAGCATCCATAGGCGTGGTTTTAGGATTTCAATACTTACCAGGAGAGAGAGACCGACCGTATCATATGTAGCAAGATGGCTTGATCATCACGATATCTTTTCAGACGACCTAATATTCGTCTATGATTCTATGCCAAAATCAGAGTACCCTTTCGATTTCATATTAGATGACTCGCCTACCAATCTCATTGACATAACTGCACCAAAGGTAGGGTTACTATTTGACCAACCATGGAACAAGGATTTTCAATGGCCATTGAGGATAAAGTCACTTCAAGATGCCGCTGCTATAGTATTTGGAGAAGCATAAATAGATTCAATAAGACTTTTAAGTATAGACTGAGCCATCCATTCAATCACAAAACGTCTTTTCCTCCTAAATCTCAAGTAACATTTTAAGTATGTACTATTTTATTTTCTATTGATGGATCGCAAAAAGTGTCTTAAATTAATAAATACATTAACATATATACTATTCAAAATAAACTCAAGTTGCTGATCTAAGAAAAAGTCTCAAAGGGAAGAATGGTCGGATTAAAACTATTAATAAATAAGAGATTCAAGTCTTGGCTGGTCTAGACTTTTCAGGAAGTATTGCCGAGCCTGGAACTTTTATTTAAGTCTATTATTCCTCGGATGGTCTGGTTCATAGCCGCTTCAGCAATATCACTTGCATGCTCAGCGGTTCTTCGAATATCTTCCAATATTAGTTTGATGTTGAGACTTCCGGATCCGGACGAAGATGATTCACTATTATCAATATGGGAAAGTACTTCATTCTCAATTAGCCGCATGTCATTAGCTTTGTCTACGATGCTATCCGCGAGGGAATAATCTCTGCGCAAGAAAGCCTCTACTGAATCTGTGATAAGCGCAAGAGATTTCTTACTCATGCTATCGATGTACTTCAGTATATCCATGTCAATTTTGTCATTTATCGTGATACATTTATCGGCAATTCCTGAAGCATGATCTGCAATTCGTTCAATGCTTTTTACTGCGACCCTGTAGCTCAAACAATCAGAAGGTTTTCTTAGCCCAATCTCTTGCAGAATCCTCTCATTTTGTGTGGCGATTACAAGATTCCGTAAAATGTAGAGACTAAATCGATCTACCTCATCATCTGATCTTATAACTGCTTCTGCCAAATCGTGGTTTAATTCCGCCAATGATAGCATTGCATCCCTATGCATTGCTGCAGCGATTAAGAACATCCGCCTCACGGCAGTATTTATTGAGAGTTCAGGCAAGCTCAGGAGCACTTGAATAGTTATTATTTCTGATGCATCGGCGATTATTTCCGTGCCTACCAAATTTCTTCGTACTACATCCCTGACAGCGTCTCTTTGTGATGGCAATATTCTCCCCGTCTTTGATTTTAGATTGATAATGTTATAGCCTGCCAAGTACATGGACACCACCTTCCGTTTGATGGTATTAGACGATTCAGTGCTAAGTACAGTCGAATTAGCCTCGTCAATCGTACTCGGGCTTCGGACGGCGCTCGGAATTATTGAAAGATAGTTATTTGATTCACGAACTATGGTCACGGGATCACCTGCCTTAAGACGCATTTCACTCATCCATCTTTTTGGAAGGGAAAGAATGTAAGTAGATCTACCTGTAAACTGGATCTTGCGTATTTCATTATTTTCAGGAATTGAACTCAATAAGATTCAGTTAGTGAAAGAAGATAAAACACATTACCATAGTTGATCATATAGACACTCTTTATCTATATAGTCTAAATATATGAACCATAATTTACAGTGTACTATTATAATGCAGTACTTTTCCTGCTACACTTAAGACTTAGGGATTCGTTTGGACACGCCTTGGATTCGTTTTACCAGTTACTATGTATGATACTGAATCCGCAATATAGCAAGCATGGTCAGCTATTCTTTCAAGATATCTCAAAACATGAAGTGCAGATATGACACATCTTGGATCAGCATAAATATTCTGTGACTCTTTCTTTGCGGTAACAATTTCTCTCAAATATTCTCGATAGATGTGGTCAACAGCATCGTCCATTTCATATAGCTTATCTGAAGCTTGCTTGTCCTTAAAATCTAATGCACTCACACTAAGGGAAATCATCTCAGATGTTACCTTTGCAGCTTCAGTGACGACTGTTTTATCGCATTCTGAGATTGAACCCATCATATCCAAAACCTCTACAATTTCATAACCATATCCTCCAAACCGTGCAAGCACGTATGATACCTCTAGACATGACCTTATATACCTTAAATCTGTCGCCACGGGTTGGTATCGGGCAATGAGCTCAAATGCTAAGTCGGATACCTCCTCCTGGAGCGTTCGAAGCTTTTCTGCCCACTCAAACATCTCCCTTTTTTTTACGTTGCCTTTCGTGTACGACTCTAATACCGTAGAAACGCAGATCTCCGATATCTTCGACATTTCACCAATAATATCTCGGGTTCGTTCTATGCCCAAGTCAAGCAATCGAGTCAATCTAGTATGACCTGCACAGCAATGCTAAATCTACGTAAGTTAGTTGAGTATCTAGTCCTCAGAAGGACACTATCCAAACTTACCACTAACAAATTTCTCGGTAAGTTCTTTGTGGGGGTTTTGAAATATCTGCTTGGTAACTCCATATTCGATCATCTCTCCAAGAAACATAAACGCTGCACGATCAGCAACCCTCGCGGCCTGCTGCATATTATGAGTTACTATAATGATAGTTAGGTCCTTCTTTAGCTTGTGCACTAAATCTTCGATCTTTGAAGAAGCAATTGGATCGAGAGCTGATGTTGGCTCGTCCATCAATAAAATCTCCGGCTGCATAGCCAGCGCCCTCGCAATACAAAGTCTCTGTTGCTGGCCTCCTGAAAGACCCATTCCAGGTTTGTCCAGCTCATTCTTTACCTCCTCCCAAAGACCAGCACCATCTAGACTCTCCTCAACGATTTCTCTAATAAGCTTCTTGTCTTTTATTCCGTTCAATTTTAGACCCGCTGCCACATTATCAAATATGCTCATTGTTGGGAAGGGATTAGGTTTCTGAAAGACCATCCCGATCCTTCTCTTAATTATAACGGGATCGATGGACTTGTCGTAAATGTCGATGCCGTCTAGTATTACTTGCCCTTTGGCCTTTGCTCCTGGAGTCATTTCATGCATTCGATTCAGGCACCTTATTAGTGTAGTCTTACCGCATCCAGAAGGCCCCATAAAGGCGGTTGGAGCATTCTCCTCAATCTCCAAGTTAATATTTTTTAAGGCCTGCTTCGAATCGAACCATGCATTCATACCCTTTATGGAAACTTTTGACCTACCTTGAGAGTCTTGTATACGTTTTGTCGTTTCGGTCGTGCCATTGCTAGTCTCTCTTACGGACAAAGTATCCCCTATGTATTTTGTACTCTCTCCTATGCGATTAATAATCTCTTTGGATGGCAGATAAAATATGTTCCGAGAGACACGAATTAAATCATTGTCTATATAGATAATATAGAGAATATAGCGAGAAATTCGTATTCAATAAGCGATTAACTAGAGTATTTGTAATAAGGCCTGGTTCACTTGAACAAAAAAGTAGAGAAAAACAAATGCAAATTCCTTAAGCATTGCTCAAGACGGTAAGCCACTCTTATATTTGGCCTTTACTGCAAAACCTCTTCTTTGCGCTAACAGTCTTAAAGCCACACTCAGCACCAGTACCATCATGATGAGAAAAAGTGCCGCGCCCCACGCTTGTGTCTGGGCACTTTCATAAGGTTGAGAGGAGAGACGCCATATTCTTAATGGTAAGGCGTCTACTGGCGAGTTGAAGCCCGTAAAAAATAAGCTAGTGCCAAGAATTGTCATGATAAGTGGTGCTGTTTCTCCAGCAATTCTCGCTATTGAAAGTACTACTCCGGTCAGTATCCCGCTAATTGCAGACTTGAACGTAATGAAAAGAGTGACCTTCCACTTTGGAATACCGAGCGCATGACCTGCCTCACGAATCGAGTTGGGAACGATCTTGATAGTCTCTTCAGTAACACGGGATACGATAGGAATCATGATAAGTGATAATGAAAAAGCTCCAGCCCATACAGAGAACGAACCTAGAGTGAGGACAATTAGAATATAACCGACTATCCCCATAACCACCGAAGGTAAACCAGTCATCACTTCATTGAAAAATCGAACCCCGTTAGGAAAAGCACCACCCCCAGCGAACTCTGACAAGTAGATACCGGTAAGTATTCCAATCGGTGCTCCGATCATCGTTGCCAAACCTACGACGATCAAAGTTCCCTGAATTGCAGGGCCTATACCACCACCGGCTCGACCAATAGCAGATGGTCTTCCTGTCAAGAAATCCCAATTGAATGCTGCGATCCCGTTCTTTACTACCTCAATTAATATACTAGTCAATGGAATAACTGCTAAAATAACACATGTGATTGCAAATACGCTCAGCTATTTTATCGATGATCTTAGCCTTTCTTGCGTTTTTGACCATCACCCTCTGCACTTCTTTTCTATGGAATCGCTCGGGATGCTTGTCTGCATTTTCAGACACTATTCTCTCCCTCCTGGGACTGATTTAACCATCCTCGAAACCATTAACCTTGCGCCAATATTTATTACCATTGATAGTAACAACAGAATAGCGCCCAGACCAATTAGCGCCGAAAGGTGCAAGTCTGATGCCGCTTCGTTGAATTCGTTTGCAATAAGACTCGCTAGCGATTGTCCTTGTGAAAATAGGGTGGTGGGAATTGCAGCCGGACCTATTGCATTTCCTATTATCATCGTAACAAGAATAGTTTCACCTATAGCTCGGCCGAGCCCCAAAAATGAAGCACCGAGTATGCCAGATTTAGCATAGGGAAAGATTGCGGTCCTCAGTGTTCCCCACCTTGTCGCACCGAGGCTATACGCAGCTTCCCGCTGTGAATTAGGGACAACAAGAAGTATCTCCCTTGTTATAGAGGAGATAATCGGAATAATCATAATGGAAAGAACGATCCCAGCAGTAAATATATCCAGACCAAAGGGAGTTTTATCAAAGAATGGAATCCAATTCAAATGCTCGTATAGAGGACGTTCGATCAGATCCCTTACCCAGAATCTAAAGACAAACAAAGCCCACAGGCCATATATGATGCTTGGCACAGCAGCCAATAGCTCGACTACGAAGGATAGAGGAGTACTGATCCGATGAGGAGCCATCTCCGTGACAAAGATGGCTATCCCAAGACTAATTGGTACTCCAATAGCCATCGCAATGGCAGAACTAAGCAAGGTACCAATGATATAGGGGAATGCGCCAAATGACTCACGCCCATAGACAGCGTTCCAATCTGTGCCTGTGATAAATTGAAAGCCTTCGTGGGAAAATATTGGGAGGGCGCCTTCGCCTACTGCGAACGCAACGAGGACTAGCATTAGTGCACTATAACCAGCAGCAGCGATAACAGTCCCACGAAATATCTTATCTCCTCGTCTTTTTCCTTTAAGAAAAGTAGAAGCTAGGTTTTTTTTAGTCAGAACGTTTGATTCCAGAGATTATTGTACCCCTTCTTGTAATTTGACATCATACGGTTATATTTCACAATATCCTACAATGAATACCTAGATCGAAATCGCTCTATATGATCTATGTTGTGGCTCTTCATATATGTGATGCATGTTCATTTTGTCGATTTTCTCTGACAGAAGGTCTATGATGCATATTGCAATCAGTCTCATAAAGCAGTTTTCCGGAGGAAAATCATATAGCCCATTTTATCTGAGATTTGATTACAAATTGAAATCTATGCATTGGAACAGAATTCGAGAAGACTTCCCAGTCACCAAAAAGTATTCATATTTAGCAAATGCAGCAATATCTCCAATCCCACGTCAAGTTCAAAACGCAGTGTCAGAATTTTATAAAGAGAGCATGTTGTCCGGTGGAACTCGCTGGCAGAAATGGATAGATTGTGTTGAAGAAGCTCGCAGAATGTACGCTGCGTTCATTGGGGCTCGTTTCGAAGAAATCGCGTTTACTCATTCAACGAGCGAAGGAATGAATATTATAGCTCACATGCTTGCCCACCGTGGCCATGCAATATCAAACGATTTGGAGTTTCCATCTTCAAATCTGCCGTGGATCAACAGGAGAGCAAATATGACAATAGTTCAATCTCTGGATGGGATGGTACCCATCGAGCGTATTCGAAAGGCAATAGGAAGAAAAACTCGAACGATCATCACCAGCCACGTTCAGTATTCGACGGGATTCAAGCAAGACCTGGAGACATTAAGCAAGATCTGTGATGAGAAAAGCCTCTATTTGGTAGTTAATGCAACCCAGTCGATCGGAGCACTGAATTTCGATGTTAGCAAATTTGGAGTTAATTTTACAGTTGGTAATGGTCACAAATGGTTGCTATCCTCCTTTGGTATAGGGATGCTCTACATTCAGAGTAAGTTGCTAGAAGAAGAATCAGGACTGAATCCTCCATTCTTCAGTCAATTTGGACAAGAAGATAGAGAATATTTTGACAATATGAAAATCAGAATGTCAAGGGACGCTTCTAAATTTGAGCTCAGTACGCCGCATTTTCCAAATATAATTGCATTGAAGGCAGCGGTTAGATACCTCTCCAAAATTAACATTCTAAGGATCGAAGAAAGAATTTACTATCTTACACAGTACCCTAATCGACAGGCTTGCTGAATTGAAAATTCAGATCCTTTCTCCTCTTGCAAACATACATAGATCTGCTATCGTAGTATTCAAGAGTAGATCACCTGAATATTTGGTCTCATATTTAGGAAAAAGGCGCATAATAGTGTCTGCACGTGGAGGAGGGATTAGGGTATCGCCACATTTCTACAACGACGAAGGCGATATTGACAGACTGATTTTAGAATTGAAGGCCTATCACGCATGATTCGATATAGACAGTCATCGCAATCCATTACCTCAATAACCGTTGAATTTCTTGTTCAGTCTTATGTACCTACAGTCCTCTTTTTTTCAGTAAAAGCAGAATGTTGTGGATAATTCAATTAAAAATTAAGGACGTAGGACCAGTAGTTGACTGGGAAGATGGAGAGTTCGATTAAAAGTTTGTACCCCACGTTAAAGCAGATTTAATAACGATTAATGGAAAGATAATCAAACAAATTGCGAATTGGTTCATTTGAAATTCCTGAGATCAGATTTAATTCAGGGGCCTTCAGCGACATCAAGAAGATATATGATAATGTCAAGAGCGTAGAACGACAGATTCATGCAAATGACCTTGCTCTCTTGCTAGGCTACAAGACACCAACAAGTGGTGGCTTTTACAGGAGAATAAATAGTCTAATTAGCTATGGCCTACTTGAGGGAAGAGGTAAATTTAGGGTTACAAAAAATGGTGAAGATATACTATACCCACGTGACGAAGACCATCGAAAACAATTGCTTCGCGAGTCGGTATTAAGAATATCCCTATGGAACGAATTTTACAAGAAATTCAGGAGAGAGCTGCCTGAGAATCTTTGGCTTGAGATTAAAGACTTAACAGGAGTTTCATCCGCTGAAGCGCAAAGTGTTGAAAAAGAGGTGAGAAGATGGTACCTCAATGATACAGAACTAATTACAGAAGAGAATTCGTTGCCAGGCCTATCCGAAAAACTACGCGGAGGGTTAGACAGTAAAATCTCCGAAGATACACAAAGGAACCCAAGTTACCAAAGTATTCAAACAATAGGATGCATTGATATCGAGGAAATCCCTTTTGCAGGAAAGTACGCTATCAAGAAACCCGCAAACGAAGATATAAGGAAATCGTGGGAAAGATTGAAAAAGTATATGGATATATATCTTGAGGAGTTTAGTGAGGAATTGTCTGATACAGGTGTTGATCGCGAGACCTCGGATACAAACCTAAGATAGAAAGACGCTTCTCTTCGGTAAAAATCCGCGGTTTACAGGAGACGTCTCCGTTAACTTACGTTGTTAATTAAACATGGGTCACATGACTGAGAATAGCAAATTGATTTAAGTGACGAACTTACCCTAATGCTCTTTATTCCATTGATTGATATCCTACTGAACCCGTAAACATTTTAACAAGAAATTGCATTTAGGTAACGAAAGTTAGGTTTCAAAATACCCATTTATTGTCCTAACTAATTCATCATTGGAGATAGGCTTTCGGATAATCTTATCTGCCGATACTTCCGGAAATACATGTTTTCGGTACTCCTCATAGTACATTTCTCCTGCAGTCAAGAAGCATACCTTCACCTTCTTGTCTTTTTTTCTTAGTTCCTTGTATAGCTTGAAACCGTCCATTTCGGGCATCACTATATCGATTATTATTAGATCGTATAGGCCTTCCCGATAATTTTCTAACGCAAATAGTGGGTTGTTGAAAGAGTCTACTTTGCAAGTGATTGTTGGGTCACGATGCATATCTTCCAAAATTATCTTAAATAGGAAGGTGACATCCTGCTCGTCATCAACTATCATTATTCTCCTCAACTTGCCCGTATCTTTGTTTTTGGGGCTGTTCAACACAACATTGGAGGCCTTTGCGCCCTCCGATGGCATTTCCGTTTCAGATAACGGTTCTCGTCCAATTATACCCATATCATGGTCCAAACTTCGAATGTGTTTATCAGTTATGGCTTTATCGTATTGGGCCTGGTTTAGTTCGCCCAATACTAGGATTCCGGCATTCGCTAATGCAGGCGTGAAATTGAGCGCTCTCGTCCCGACAGTTTGTTTTGGTTCAATTGTCTCATGAATATCACTGCATATCCGTAACCAGAACCAGGTCAATAGTCGAAGTCGCATAGTAGTGTTATCCTATTCTCTCCTCTTACACGTTGCTTATTGCCGATGTGGATTTATTAGGGCCTAATAATACAAATAGCAAGATGTCGCTTGGTATGCGAGTTCATAACAAATGTCTATGTTTTCTAATACTCATTCCTTAAGAGTTGATAAATGGATGGCATAACAGTAAATAGATTGAGGTTAAATGCATATTATGGATTCTATGGGTTTCATCTCGTTTTTTAATAGAATTTGTCGAGGAATTGTTCTCGATCTGCTGGTGATGCTCAAACTATACGATCTTTTTTATGTCAATCGTAGTAGTGGAGTAAGCAATAGCCAACGGTGTTAGAATTGGGTAAGGTCGGAATGACACCGAAAGTAAAACATGAAATTACAAAGTTTAGATCGGACAGCGGGTACAAGAGAATAGCAATCCTAGATGATGATAAGGACGTTACAACTACCTTTAGAACGATCTGGAATCAGATCTCATTTCCAAGAGCGGATTAGCATTTAAGCTCAAAGTGTATACCTCAAATAGTCCTGAGCAATTTCTGGAAGTCTTTGAGCCTGGCTTCTATGATTTGTTGCTCGTTGATATCAATATGCCAGTTATGGATGGATTTGAAATAAGCAGAAGGTTATTCGAAGTAGATCTGAATTTGCAAATTTGCTTTATGACTGTAGGCGAGATAAATTATCGAGCATTAGGAGAAATTCATTCTATCCGGAGTGTCGGATGTTATATTACGAAACCAACATCAGCGAATGACCTGGTAAATAGGCTCAGAGTGGAATTAGACTAGTCGATAGAACGATTACAGAGTCTATGTTCGCGTTAAGATTTTACGCCGACGGAATCAACCCTATTAGTAAATTCCAATAATGGAATATAAATATCAGATGATGATGGTATAGGTGGTCCGGCAATAACAAAATTTCGTCGCCAAATTGCACTAATAATGACGGAAAGGATATGTCCAAGTCAATGTGTGAGCCGACTAACACCTTAGTTGGAACGAAATTGGGCCGGGTCGGATTCGAACCAACGACCCCCGCCATGTCAAGGCGGTATCTTAACCAGGCTGGACCACCGGCCCTATTGTTGATTTTCAATGCCTGGCCTACATATATGTTCTCAGAAAGGCCTAGAATACTACTTTGAGATAATAGAGATAATGCCCGTACTAACAGTATAAATCTCGCTGGCTGTTGCTAAGATTGATCAAAACGTATTGAGCACTTCTCAGAACTCCTTTGTTCAGTATGAAAAAGATGCTGTGTATAAAGCGATCTTTTCTCGTAGGGATGTTCGGACAAAATTTCTCAATAAGATAATACCAGGAAACATTTTGGCTAGAATCCTCAATGCCGCTCATCATGCTCCATCTGTGGGGTTCTCCCAGCCATGGGACTTTATTCTAATTAGCGACATAGAGATCAGAGAAAGGATAAAACAGTCATTTTCAGAGGAATATCAAAAATCAGTCAGGATGCTCGAATCGGACCAAGAACGACAAAGTAAATACACCTCACTAAAGCTTGAAGGAATTTTGGAATCTTCACTAAACATTTGTATCACATATGATCCGGAAAGATTTGGACCTTTTGTCCTTGGTAGAACGACTATCTCTGAGACGGGCGTGTACAGCGTTTGCTGTGCCATCCAAAATCTCTGGCTTGCAGCTCGGGCAGAGGGTTTGGGGATGGGTTGGGTGAGCATCATCTCAAATTGTAGAATCCGTGAAATACTTGAAATACCAGAACATGTTTCGCCAGTAGCTTATTTATGTCTTGGTTATGTAAGCGAGTTTGAAGAAGCACCGGACCTGGAGCGCTCAGGTTGGCTACCTAGATTGAATTTAGAAGATGTTGTTTGGTATGAGAAATGGCGTGTCCGCAAATCTGAAAAATGGTCCGAAACAAGGGATGAAATCACGAGGACAGATTTCAACAAAAATGTAAAGTGAATACGCATGGCTCATGGCTCATGCAACTCAGACAGGATTATCGCAGTTGCACTTTAAATTCAAAAACGGATGACAAAATGGTAAATAGAAGATGAGTTATTTAAGTGATGAACCAAGGTCTTTTAGCCTATATTATAATGATCTAGTGAGATGGCTCTTCATCACTCTTACGTTCAGCGGATTACTAGCAACAGGATGGTTTGGAATACCGTTAACCCCTGCGTACTTCACGACGAATCAAGTTGACGTCGTTGCAGCAATATTAACTCTGATGAGTGCTCTAGGAACGATATGGGGTGCTATGGCTTATCGCGAATTAACTAGGTCTGCGGAGAGAGTATTATCAGCCAACTATAAGGCGAAGCAACTTGATCCTCAAATTGGAAATTATCAGTATCGATCATACAATCCTGAAACCAAGCAATATGAAAATGGTTATCTCCCATTAGGACCAATCGACTTCTGGGACAAAGAAACTAAGGCTCCAAGTTGGCTCGATAAGGGCAAATATTGGCATATACTATTAGGTCTCCAAGCTAAAGATAGGGAAATAATAATTCAGATTGTCCGTGACAACGAGCTCCCCTTTTCGGGTGGACGCAGAAATGTTGCCGTTACAATTAAAGAAAGAATAGCATCACTATCCTCACAACACAATAAACGAAGCTACTTTAGATATAGGGTAAAAATTCCTCAATGGTTAGTGATGAACACAGAAAGATCAAGATATATCGACCCTAGGGAATTCCAATCACTAGAGGGCCAGGAAATTAGAGCCAAAATAACAGACCTAAATAAAGCCCTGGTAAGCGCCGCTGAGGAAGTAATAGAACGAGAGAAACCTAGAATTAAATATCCGTACCTGATAACAGCCCTTGGCATTTATCTAAATAAGAGTTTGCCTCTAAAAATAATTTACGATGAAATCGGTCGCTACTTCCCACGTTCAAAAAGGAACTTTATAAATGATATCAACAAGAATTTAGCAAATGCCAAGAATGAGGAACTGATCGCCGCCATAATTCAGGTTGCTTCTGATCGAGGCATACCTCCAAATAGCATTCGCAAAATAAGGACGCTTATAAATTTCCTGGCCAACGCATATGACAATCAGGGTTTAGGCGAAGGCTCGACAGAGTATCACAATTTTCACCATAGTCTAGAAGTATCGAATATGGTCTTGCAAATGTTACCCAGAGATTTTCAGGGATTTGTATTTACTGAAAAGGATTACGAACTCATCCTTGTTTCAGCCCTGTTACATGACTTTGATCCGGTCCAATCAACGTTTGTTACAACGGCCACGAACGATAACAGGGCATCGATATCTGTCAAGGGACCAAAAGTTAGCAGGACGATCAATGAGCTCAGAAAAAATAGAATTCATGAAGCTTATTTTGTGTTGAATCCGTCTGAATTTGAGGAGTATTTTCGGGATCGTTCACACTCTCCGAAGATTCCAGCAGAATATTCGACAACCCATCCAGAGTATTTGCAATCAGCAGCGTATGAAAGGACAAAGGAAAGTCTAGTGATAGAAGCACTTATTTGGCATACTGATTTTCCTTACTCCACATCACAAGAGGCACAAAAAGCCTTCTCGAGTATATTGAAAGTTTTGGCTGCTGAAGGATACAATGAGGATAAGATTAGTCTCCTTGCAGAAATACTCTGGTTAGCTGATCTGTCGGTTACATATATGAGCTCAGATCCAATTCGGGCATGGGATAGAGTTACAAATCTTTATGACGAATTGTATCTGCCCAAACTTGAAGCCGTCTCGCGAACAGACGCTTTCTTTGCGGATTTTGCGGAGACCAGCTTATTCAAAGAACTATTGCACAGTAAAACCTTTCCAGATGTATTTAGACAAAGGTGGAATTTGATTTATCAGTTTTTTCACGAAGGTAACCCCTCAACTCAATTGAATCGGACGATTGCAGATGCAAAGAAATTATTCTTAAAAGTAAATGTCCAGCTCG
This sequence comes from uncultured Nitrososphaerales archaeon, assembly GCA_963788755.1. Lineage (GTDB taxonomy): Archaea > Thermoproteota > Nitrososphaeria > Nitrososphaerales > Nitrososphaeraceae > TH5896. The sequence continues at coordinate 52,002 of CAWBHQ010000020.1, read as the reverse complement.
CAATGATGAATGCGGAGATGCTTGAACAGTTTGCCATAGACAATTGGGCCGAATACTTTATTGGCGTAAGTGACGATCAGCAGGAGGTTCTCAGAGCTAAAAATCGATTTGCAATGTTGGATCCACCAAATGCCTCTGCATTTTGGGGGAGTACTCCAAAATTAATTCCAAATGTAATTGATAAGGTAGTAGATAATTTCATTATTGTCTTGCCTAAGGATGCACTTGATCAAACCGATTCTAATCAAATCACTTCGTTTAAGGCTCTGCTTTCAATTATGAAGCCTAAACTTCGTGATGAAGGCACAATACAGATTTTGACCAATATGAAGGAATATACAGAGCATCAAAGTGAGATTTTGTTTCTTCTTAGAGATTGCGGGTTTGATCTAATCACAGATGAAAAATATAAGATATATTTTCCAAGCAAATCGGAAGGTTCCCAGTTAAGCGACAGTGACAAGATCATATTACTTAGAAGAAGGGACTCATCATAAAGCATTAGTCAACGTCCATTATGTGGATTGAGTGCTTCAAGAATAATTATTAGATTTCATTCACAAGTGAGGTCTAATTGGATTGGTATGGCCTGCCCTTAGAATATTGTAATTAGTGTATGCATTTTTATTGCCATAGGATTGAATGACATTAATAAAGCTCGATGGGAGTCAGGGCATACTTATGATATCGATCGATAACCAGAAAATAATCAGAATAATTGAAGAGAGGAAGCCAAAATCTATTGCGTTGGATGGACCAGATGGATTAATGTCTAAAATTCAGGAAACGGCAGATATTATCGCAGAAAAATTCGAAATTCCAATCTACATAATTGGAGATACTTGCTGGGGTTCTTGCGACCTCAATACTCATGCGGCCGACGTACTCGGTGCAGAAATTCTCTTTAATATAGGACATACGATCTCTATGGATGGTTTTGGAAATGAGATCGTCATGATAGACGCATACGAGGATCTGACCTTTGATGAAGTCGCAAGACGATTGGCAGCCGAACTTTTGAGCAGAAATTATAGGAAGATATCACTACTGACAATTAGCCAACATTTGCCTCAGCTTGAGAACGTTCGCCGAATTTTTGAACGGTCAGGCATAAGCGTGGTTATAGGAAGAGGTAGGGGCCAGCTTAACGATGGACAGGTTTTTGGCTGTGAATTTTACCCTGCTCACAGCGAATTGGATACAATAGATTGCTACGTCTTTTTAGGTCAAAGTACTTTCCATTCGGCCGGGGTAGCGTTATCGACTGGGAAACAAACATTCATGCTTGATCCGTACTTTCAGGAGTATACTGAAGTGAGAAGTGTAGCAGAGGAATTGCACAGGAAAGCAATCCTGTCAATTTACAAAGCTGCTGACGCACAAGCAATTGGGATTATCATTGGTATAAAAGATGGTCAGTTTGCAAAGACTCGAGCTTTAGAACTAAAGAAAGAGTTTGAAAAAGTGGGAATGAAGGTGAAGTTGATTGGATTGACCGAAATAACAGAAGAAAGATTGCAGATATTCAATCATATAGATGCTTTTGTACAGGTCGCCTGTCCGAGAATTGGAATCGATAATCATTTCAAGAAGCCTATGCTTTCAGTTCCCCAAGCTAGGGCCTTAATCAGAATATTGAAGAAAGAACCAGTTGACGAGATTTTTCGTCTCAGCCATTGGCTGTAAGTTCCATGCCTAATATATCACGAGATTGTTCGCCAGCCAGCAAAATGGCAATCAGTAGAATGCTAATTTGATAAATGTGAATATGTGATTTGGAAATTATGAATAAACAGGTACAACTTTAAGTGCTAATGGAGACAGCCTACTGGTTCCAGTAAAGGTCCAAAGCCCCCTCTCAAGCCCTGCAAGATCTGCCACGTAGACGTGCCAGCATGATCATGCAATCTTAGGGTCGCTCCCTCCCGGACCTCACCCATTTCGACAATACGCAGTCAAGACCATGCCTTCGCATGACATGCTGCTCATAACCATCCAGCACGGCATGACCTCATTTCAGCGTAGGCAAGCAGGTACCTTGTACCAGTAGATTTACCCAGCAGTTGCTGATCCCAGCATGAAGTCGGTTTCTGGTATGGGGTACGACTAACACCCCGATCTTCCCTGTCTCCAAATATGTAATCCAGCATTAGATTATATTTATGTTAGTGTCGTGCATTTTGCTAACCCCTCTTAATCCACTCGCTTAAAACTCTCCTGAATCTTACACACGGAGCATATCTGCTCTGTGCTGTCTCTGCCACATTTCTCGCAGGCCTGCCTCATAATGGTAGGATCTCCCCCGTTACGAATAAGAGCTGATATATCCGTCGTAGATTTGTAGGTATTGTATTTTATCCCGGGATGTGCTTTCTCCAAATCGTTTAGAAACTGTCGAATTTCTTCTCTTATGCTTTCATTCATATAAGGACATTGTTCGCTCTGGAATGGGATTCCCTTTTGAAGTGCATAGAAGACGATTTCTCTTTCATATGTTTCAGATAGAGGTTTAATCTTCTTCATATAGCCTGTCTTGTAGATAGAAGAGGCTTGGTTCCATCCTATTCGATTTACATCGCCCGAGAAGAGATTGATCATGAATGTTTGTATCTCGTCATCCAAGTTATGGGCCGTTGCAACTACATTTGCCCCTATTTGTTCTGCTGCCAAGGTCTATTGCTCTTCTACGAAATGTTCCACAAATTGAACATGATGTTAATTTTGCTGATGGTCTAAGCTTCATAGCTTCGTCCATGTAAGTTCCAAATAGTTGATTATAGGACAGAACAGTAAGCGAAACATCTAGTTTGGAACAAAATTCTGATACTATCTTCAATGATTCATCCCGATATCCAGCGATGCCTTCGTCAATTGTAATCGCACTCACAGTAATTCCTCTCGAAATATCAATTGTGGATTTGAGGATGCTTAATAAAACCAAGCTATCTTTCCCGCCCGACGTCGCTACAGCCACATGATCCCCAAACTTAATCATAGAAAATTTGTTTATCGTTCGTTTCACCTTGCGCTCTATTGAATCTAGGAAGCATCTCTTGCAAAGCCTTTCCCCCGAATATTCTCTAAAATATACTGAAGAGTTCTTGTTACATTTATTACATGTTTCCATCTTTAATTAAGGGGCAGCAAAGGCAGAAGGATGATACTTCTTATTTAAGTCTTTTTGAACTCCAACTTGAAGACAGCATTGGAACTAGAAAATATCAAGACAAATCATGCATACAACCCTCGATAAACTCCGCCAACGATACCTATCGCAACTATCACAGACGTTTAGTCCTACTCAAATTATAAACCCAAGACCTTAATCCGGATTCTTGATTTATTTTTGTTTATCTTTCTTTGAACTTTGCCACCAATCAAGATAGTCGTTGTGAACTCGTTTTCTACCATCCCCGGTCTCATAATATTTTTCGGCCGCTTTGTCCCTTAGTTCGTCTAATTTCTCACTGGATACAAACAAACCACAACCCTTGCAAACAAAATTCTTACTAGGACTGTCAAATTTCATATCACCGCCGCACTCAGGACAAAACCTAGCCAATCATCTATTAATTCTCCCACACGCTAATAAAAGGATTATGTACTGAGCACGTTTGTTTCAGTCCAAAAGGCTAACTCTTTACTGTAAATTATTAGTAGGAATAATCGAAGGTGAGATATAATTGGTTACAGTCAATTTGGATAAATCGATATTTGCTCTCCGTCCGCATCTACGATTAATGCCCGACTGTTCCTGATAACTTTAGGGATGTTATCGTATTTCAGGTGAACGGCCGGGATATTTGATATCGCACACCCAGAGGCCGTCGTTATATCCATCCTATTCGAACATATGATAGCCAGTGGACCAGACGATTTTTTTTTCAGAGCTATACAGGACGTAGGCTCCGACACTGCTACCCACTGAATATGGATAAACAAAAATCTTGTCCTTTAACGTCTGGCCATAGAGGTTATGGTTTAGAATCTTGATTTCCCCATTTCCGGGGTCAATCATTGTAAGAAAATTTACTGGCGTATCTGATATCAAAGCTTCACCTTCAGCGAATCCCTTTACTATGCACTTGCACTCAACAACATACATAGTTTATTCAGCTATAGGTTCTCACGATGGTTTTCATATCCTTTAATGCAACGCCGACTCGATTGGAACTATTCATGTAATACGCACCCTTTACGCTGTTGGTAATGATTGAATCAGTGTTGTCTCTAGTTATTAATGGTGTTAGACACATGCAAGAGTCGCACATAAATTCTGCCCCCGATGATTCTACTTTTGAAGCTAATCCAATTTTCCTAGCTTGATCATGGACGTATCTTGAACAGAAAATAATGCACCTTCTATCAAATTTTCGTCCTGCAGTAAGATCATGCAGATAAGTTAACTCACTTAGTCCGAGCTGTGGACTACCAAACATTATGAGATCGCCATCCTCGCTAGTACTCAACTCGTCCTTGGCTTTACACAATTCCTCCTTACCTATCGCAACAGATTCATTTTTTGGCACGTTGCCAGATGTAAACATTCCACAAGATCCTGAAGTTCCTAGTCCTGAGGCAATTGCTTTTGCAGGCATCATTTCCATTTTGCTTTTAAGATCTGAAAAAGCAATACAGCTATCATGGGCAATTTTTCCGGCCATATAGCCAAGTAAGCCGTAATCAGTTTCAGTATTTATTGTAATACCTCTGCATTTTATGGCCATCTTCGGTGTTCGTGACTTCTCTATTCGAAGATCAGAATATGGAGCCTTACCTGTTATGGCACTTGCAAGTGCGCTAAGAGCGCTTTCCCTATTAGTCATCAGCTCCAGGAAAGAATTGGAAAAGACAGCGGCGCTGCTTTCAGCAAAACTCACAGAGGTGCCCTTTTTCGGAATTCCAAATATTTCATAAGGAGTACAAGAGAAGGATTGTGTGGCTCCCATTTTTTTATAGCTTTCCACAATCTGCATTTGCTTAGACAGAAAATTTTGAGAAAGTGTATTTGGTTTACTCCTGTCATAGCCCATAGGATTGACCGTCGTCTTTACCCTGAAACGTACACCATTTGCTACTTCCTGTAAGAAATCAACTCCGGCATCACCTATGGTATTATAATTTACGCCAGAAATATGGGCCCATTCTATAGGAACAAGTTTTTCCGCTTCGGTTGCCTGTCCTATCGCCGATAGCACTCTGTATGCAGATGCATATACCTCTCCCTTACTACCAGCTAGAATTTTTTCTTCGGATTTGGTAAGTTCCAACGATAATTATCTCTCGATTGATATCGGAAAATCGGAAGATTCTACCTGCTCGACACACATTTTGAGCCCTTGAGTAGGTTCCTGGAGAATTAAACGGTCATGCAGGACAACCTTCCATTTTTTGAATATAATACCCATTGCTTTGAATATCCGTCTCTATCCTCGGAGGAGCTTGCTGTATGTGACAAAATTGGCATTCTTCTTGGGTCATCTGTTGTTCTCCTTCACCTACGCTTTCTAGATACTTCTTACCAAATTCGATGGCTTTTTCGTGCGAAGTCTTGGCCTCCACAACTACGTCAAAATGCATAACGTTTCCATCTTTCTTTCTAACGTATGTATCATATACTGCGCACTGCATGAGGATATTCGCCTGTTAACTCTATTTATTCTAATCTCTCGATATCCAAGTGTTTCTAATTCTGCGACAAGGTGATGCTTTCATAGTTCTACTTATTCCTCGAATAGTATCGAGTCGAAACAACTTACTATTCTTTCCTTATATCAATTGCAAGAATATCTCCGACCTGCGGGATTCCAATTTTCTGGAATCTCCTCTTCGGCATGGTAATCTGTATGGTTGCCTGAGAATATGTGTTAACTACAGTTTGTGGTTGAGCACGAAGGATGGCTTCCAGGAACGGCTTCACCTGCTGCTTTATATCCTTATCTGACACGAGATTATCAATTGAATCCAATATTAGCTGTTGCTGCGATACCCTCTCCAACTCTACATCCTCCGTGAGGCTCAAGGTAATGCTCATTCCGGTATCGATTAGCTGGTTAACTTTATACCTGGTGACAGTTTCAGTTCGATCTCCATTATCCACAGGACTAACGAAATTCTCATCATATTTTAACCATTTTATTGCGAGCATTGAGAATGGGACTTGGCCGTGGAAGGGGTCAATAAGACGCCGACCTAATTCGCTACTGTTCAAGCTCCTACCGATATTAGGATTATTTAGAATACCTTTGCCTGCCTAAGGAGAATATGATACAATTAATTTTCATTGGAAATAATATTAATCATAACAAACCACTGTACGTATCCCCACTAAAATATTACTAGTTTTCACTATCTTACTGTATATTAAACAATAAAACCATAAATTGCTCGGTTGTTAGATAATAATACTTGCGGATTCACTTTGCCTAAAGAGGACGTTGAAATAATTAATATGGGGTCACAGTCAAACTGTTTGAAAACTGAAAATTATTCTCGCTTCGACAAGGTTCTTATAATAGGTTTGGGCCAGCTTGGCCTTCCGGTAGCAAAATATGTGAAGGAGAAAGGATTTGATGTATACGGATATGATATTAGTCAGAAAGCAATACAGCGTGCAGAAAAGATAGCTGCAATAAAGAAAGCTGATAATTTCAGTGAATTTGATGTATACATTATTTGTATCTCTACGCACATGCCAGACGATATGTTTACGCCTCAGATAGATGGTTTGTTGTCCATTGTACAAGAGAAAATTGCAAAGGAAGCCAAAAATGGTGCACTTGTCTCAATAGAGAGTACTATTCCAAGAGGAACATCTAAGAAGGTATTTGAGATGCTAAATCATAGATTACATGTTGCACACATACCTCATAGATGGTATGCTTTAGAAGAAAAAGAGCATGGAGTTAACCAGTTGCGTGTAGTTGGAGGAGTGTGTGATTGTTGTCTTAAAGCAGCTGTACAGTTCTATGGTCAAATTGATGTTAGCAACAACATAAACAACATAAACAACATAAACAACGAAAGCAACAACAACAACAAAATCAATATTGGTAATGGCAATGCAAATGGCAATGGCAATGCAAATGGCAATGGCAATGCAAATGGCAATGGCAATGCAAATGGTAAAAACAGCATCCTCATGGGCGATACCGACATCGAAATCACTCCCTCAACTATGGACGATGCTATTGCTACTTCTTCATCCACAGCTGGCAAAAATAATGGCAACAATTACACTCCTAATCTAGAAATACCATTACATCCTGTTTCTGACGTGGAAATTGCTGAAATAACAAAGATAGCTGAAAATGCACATAGATATCTTCAAATAGCTTTTGCAGAGGATATCTACCTTTACTGTCAAGCCAATAGCATAAACTTCCCAGAATTGCGTGAAGCCCTAAATACCAAATGGAATGTAGAGATACTCGAGCCCAGAGACGGCATAGGAGGACACTGTCTACCAAAAGACACCAAAATGTTTCTACAATCCTCAAAATCTGTTACTGCAAGGAGCAGAATATTAAAAGCGTCAATGGAAGTAGACGAAGAATACAAGAGATATAGATTATCACGAGCATCACAAACTGCAAACATACAGACTAGTCGTAGGCCGGGAAGAACTAGTTCTATTCAATACGATTAGCCACGGTAAGGACAAATACTATAAGTACAGCAGTTTTGTTTTTTCTTACTGCGTGGTTCAAAGTAGATGCATTAGATGCTGCGTTCAAGTTGTTTGTTAGTCGCATCCTTGGTTAGAGATGGTCAAGACAATCCGATTAATTCGAGTAGCACCGATTCGATTGGCTAAGATATAAGTAAGAAAGCGAGAATTATAGCTTGATTGGTCGCAATAGATCTACAAGGCTGCATTGAGGATTGGAAATACGTCGTAGCTATTCCTATTCGAGAGACCGAGGATACTAATAGATTAACTGAATTTTCGTTGCACGTATCAAGGATTTTGGCCTATCCGGAATTGAACATCGAATCCACTTTACAGCAGATAGACGACCTGGGTTATAAATTGTCTCAAAAAGTAAAGGGCCCTAGGCGGCTACGACCCACCCAACTCATCGAAGCGATAAATGAGTTTTTCTTCAATGAGGTAAAGTTCAAGCCTAATGCACATGACTATTACAACCCTGCCAACAATTATCTCAACATAGTGCTCGAAAGGAAAACAGGGATACCGATAACTCTGTCTATTATGTATATGAGGATAGCATCAAAGTTAGGCTTCACATTGTTTCCTATAAATTTTCCAGCTCACTTTCTGGTCAAATATGTTCTTGACGATCAGTCTGCGGAGATTGTTATCGATCCATTCAATATGGGTAGAATAATGGATGACTATTCTCTAAAAGAGTTATTGGAACGATCTTACCCTCGCCAAAATATGGTACTGACTAGGGCATTACTTCGTAACGCGACTGCTTCACAGGTAGTGATTAGACTCCTCAATAATCTCAAGAATAGCTTTTACGAGTCAAACGACCTAGAGAGAGCGGAACTCGCAAACGAAATGATAATCAGCATAGATGAGAATAACCCATTTTCGATAAGAGATAAGGGGATGATTTTCTTAAAGAGGGGGCAAAAATTAGAGGCGCTTGCCACGCTTAGTAGGTATTTGGAGATTCATCCTGAGACAAATGATGCTGATACGATCCTGGAATTGATTCGACAAATTCGCTCCGCGAGCAAATAGAGCGTCTTGAACAAACCAAATTTTCGACGGAAACACATTGACTGACTCCAACCCTTTCTTAGGTAGAAGCATCTAGTAACTCACCATGTCTTGCTTTAGATAATCATCTCTACTTCTTCAATGCGGCTGCATCCATCCCAACAGCTGAAAGCCATCGGTCTAATTCAAACCTGTCCATTCTAACTACGCTAACGTTAGCATTTGCCAATAGAACTGACCCATCTTCAGGGTAAGAGGCCAATGATACCACTTTGGCTATTCCTACACTTACCGCCATCTTGCTACACTCGAGGCAAGGGGCATAAGTTGAATACAACGTGGAACCCCTAGTACTACCTGTATTACCAAAAACAGCACATTGAAGCATAGCGTTAGCCTCTGCATGCATACACAGACATCTTTCAAGATCTACTCCTGACTCAATTTTACCACTCGCACGGTCCAAACATCTCAAGCATCCTCCTTCGAAACAGTTCTTAATCCCTGAAGGCGTACCGTTGTATCCGGTTGCGATCTGTCTATTCTCACGAACTATGATACATCCCACTTGTCTTGTTAAACAATTTGAGCGGAGTTTAGCTATTTCCGCTTGCAGCATAAAATATACATCCCAGTCTGGTCTGCTCGCCTTACTTACCATCTATCCTTGTCTATGGAATCGATCCCCGATGACTATAAGAGTTTTTCAGGATATCGTGTTCCATACTTTGTAGCTATTTGGTTAACCTGCAAATTGCAAAATTCAGTCAAATTATTGGCAACTTTCCACTTGAATCTACCTTTCTACGAACTCCATCTCTAAGGGTATGGGAGTATAAGTAGAGTATTAATTCGATTTAGCGTCAATGAGATTTCCATTAAAGTCATAGTGGGGTAAAATATAGATTATATAAAGCATTAATTATTATCAAAGACTGTCACAAAATGCAGAATCCAAGTCTCAAGAAGGATGAATTGAGAGCAAGGAAGATTTATCTTTATACGTTTTACTTCTGCGCTGCGACAATGTTAACCATCTTTATTTATGCCCTGGTTCTGAGCGTCGCAGAATATATGAGCACTGGGAGAATCGTTATCGGAGAGGTATTGGTGGATACTGAATTTCCGACGACTGGCTTGGCGAAATTGGTTACCTATCTTATGATAGTTACCGTGGTAGGTTGGTATTGTGTTACAAAGATAGGTGGAATGCAGGCAAAAAAACTACCAAAGTCATGGAAGGCTCTATTTCAGCTCATTATACTTGCCATTGCGATTATAGCATTTTACGAATTCATCTACAACTTTGTCGTGTGGAATTCATTTATTACAGTCGATATGACCAATGGATTGCTAAGGCTAGATGACATAAATGTACCCGTACCCTAATCCAGAGACTCCTTGGAATCTGGTTTTTGCTACCAAGATGTCTTTTGCTGCCTTTCTGATCTCAGCTCATGGATTCTATGTAATTTCCAAATCTGAAGAAAAAGGCGGTTAGTCTATTGTCATTAGGCTGTCTAAACTAGTTAATATGACAGAATTTATCGATAATACAATTGTAGGATGATCAAAGTCAGAACTGTTTGTTATGGTTAATGCATAAACCATGAAGTTAGATTATGGATCTATTTACCAATCAATACCATCCACTGCCAAGCTATATATATAATAGACATAGCATACTGAAATTAGTTGCAAAATGGTAGATAAAGAATCAGCAAATGGCAATGTGAAGGCGATAGAAGTGAACTCAGCATACGAAACGGTTCGAGACAGTTTTATGAGAGCTATTGACGAGGTTGCCAAGGCCCAACCCCAATATTCACAGTCAATATCAAACCTGCAGCTTGATTATATCCAGACGATGAAGAACGTAATACAGACTACTTTTGCCGTTCAAAAGCAGTATATAGGTGATACCTGGAACACTTTTCCAAGCTCTGCGAGCAGTATCAGATCAAATGGCTAGACAGACAACTGACTTTACAAACAACACGATAAAAGCAATAGACATTAACAATCAATTAACCATAAATGCTATTGATGCTGCGAGAGAGAACCTTAAGGTGTACAATAGGACTGTAGATACGATAACTGAGTATAATACGAATATCGCAAAGGCTTGGAATACATATTATAATGTATCCCAACAACAGCAGAAGCAATTCTTTACAACACGCTAGAGGAGTTTGGGAATATTAAACTCTAGAATTTTTATTCTAACTTTTTTAAACTTTTTGCATCACAGTAGCTTATATCTTGTCTTAGATTGACTGAGGACTTTATCATTTTTCACATTTTCCACATATCTATTTGTGTATTATTGTGGGATTCTAATTTTGAACAGAGTGAATTACAGCACTAGTAACTAGAAGCTAGCTCATAGAAGCATTAAAGGAAAGATAAAATACCAAGGAGTATTCTTCCTTTATTAAATATGTCAGGAAGCGACCATAGCGATGCAGTATATCTCAAATACAAGTCTTTGGAAGACATGCTGAAAGTAATAGTTTATTCATCTCAGTCTGCACTGGGTTTGACTCCTATGTTATATCATTTACAACAGGAAAATAGAGAAATTTTATTTATTCAAACCGGGGCGGTTGGTACTTCTATAATACACTATGTTGTACAGTCTAACAGGCCAGAAAAGAAATTCATTGAACTAAAGAGACTAACAGGGGAATTTGGTTACGTTGACTCTCTAGGGACCGATACTCTTTCTTTGTATGTTCCGATCCTAGAATTGGAAAAGGTGACTTTCACATTTCCTTTTTGATCAGAAATGTGGATTGCTATCAAATGAATCATATTAACCTCCGTGGTTAAGATAAGATATGCGCACCTCAGTTTATCTGCAGGTTCAGCAAATTGACTATGTTTTGGAATTTAATGTTAAATTTCATTTGATGGTAGCAATTGTGTTCTTTACCGCTTATAGGAAAGTTTAGAAGTTTACAAAGTGCTGATTGACATCAATCTATTCGACGGCACAAATCCCTCTATATAGATGAATAATAGTACCCTGATCTATAACTTTATTTCTATTAAGAAGTTATCAGTAGTTATTCAGTATCTTGAAGATTACTGGATGAGTATAGCAGGTCTTCTGTCTATTTTTAGCTGTTCAATCAAGATTTACCAGATTTCAATGCCTCTATCACATTCGATTTTCCATCTTGAAGCAAAAAAAATTATGATACTGATATTCGTAACACACATAGCGGAAAGGTGTCACTACATTAAATATGGTCGGTCTTTCCAGTCACCTATTATTAACAAGCTAAATCCTATAGGATTCAGCTTGTCATAGGTCTCACCGTCTTGGGCAAAGATCCAATCATCAATGATCATCAGGTCGATTTGTAAAAGTCGAATTAAATATTCCCAAAAATTTCTAATTATATGAGATTCGCTATTATAAGTGCTACAGTAATGCAACAAATACTTTAACAGATATTAAGAAGATACTTTTATCATCTCCTTGAAGGAGTGAATTGGCTAAAGCTACGAGAATATTCCAACCTCTGTCATCCCAGGTAGGGACTCTCAAGCTTAGTGAAATATTCTATTCATTACAGGGAGAGGGGATTGATGTTGGAAAGCCAGCAGTTTTTATACGAACTGCGTTATGCAATCTGTCATGCGTATGGTGTGACACGAAATACACATGGGATTGGAGTCATTACGATTATGAAAGGGAGGTTTCAGAAATGACAATACCTGAGATTCAGGAACAAATATCAGGGTTTGACACTAAGCATTGCGTAATCACCGGCGGCGAGCCACTCATGCAACAGATGAAACTTATTCCCTTACTCTCCAACCTGAAGAGCAAGGATTATTTCGTTGAAGTTGAAACGAATGGTACTATTATTCCTTCAGACATGATAGATAGATTTGTCGACCGGTGGAATGTCTCCCCGAAACTTCAGAACTCTTCGATTTCGAAGCAACGCAGAGAAGTCAAGAGCTGCTTGGAATATTTTGCGAGGAATTCTAAGGCGTATATAAAATTTGTCATTTGCAAGCATTCTGACATAGCAGAAGTAAAAACTTTGATCGGAAAATATAAGATGAAGAGTCAAAGAATTATTTTGATGCCCGAGGGAAATTCTGCTGCAGATATTATGAAGAATTCCAAATGGCTGGCAGAAATCTGTCTGGAGAACGGGTACAGACTTTCAGTTAGACTTCATACGCTCATCTGGTCTGGAATTCGGGCGAAATAGCCTCAGGGTTCCTTTGCAACTTAAATGTGGATCTCTAAAATTCTGTATCCGGTGATACCAAACCGCAGGTTACGCAGAATGACCTCATTACAGGTTCAAAGGGAGCTTTTCATTCAAGTCCAATTTGGAGATTGGTTCTGCGTATGAACGAAGTGTGTTAACGAATCCAATTCCCACTGCTCCTGTTCGAATTGTGCGAATATGCTTCGATTGATATGGACTTAATCATTGGAGGGAATCGCTTACCTGCTTCTAATACAATTATAAGGCATTGGGACATATTCTCGGTGTTTGATATCTATGTGGAAGGCAGGGAACAATATATTTTTGTTAACTTTAAGCATTATTTTGTTATACTTCGGTCTGATTTACTCTACAGCTCACTCTTCTGACCTGAGAGCTTCCAATGATGCCGGATCAGATGTATCAGATCTCAATGAACAAAGTCTCATGATAGAGTTTGATGATACTATGAATATTTCGAACAATACCGAAGACTCGGTATACGGCCAAGTAAGAAGCTCTGACAATAATATTTATGTTGTATGGCAAGAATCTTTACCTGGTCATACAGATAGGAATTATGAAATATTCTTCAAGAAGAGCAGTGACGGAGGAAGCTCCTTTGGCGAAAAAATTCGATTAAGCGATAATATTGGTTTTTCCGAACATCCTCAATTGGCCTCAGAGAATAAGAACATCTACGTAGTATGGGCAGACAACACAAATGTCAATAAGCAAATTTACTTCAAGAAGAGCAACGATGGAGGAAATTCCTTTGGAGAGCAGATGTTACTGAGTGACAGTAATTCGAATGCATATAATCAGGAGATCGCGAGCTTTGGAAATAATGTTTACATAACCTGGTTGGAAAAAGTTCCTTATGGGCCCTATCGCATAATACTAGCGTCCAGCAATGATGGCGGAGGTACTTTTCACAAGCCAATAACACTAAGTGAGAATGCAGTGGGTCAAACGTACCCAAAAATATCTGCTTTTGACAGTCATGTTTATGTCGTCTGGAATGTCGAGGATCAGCCGAACATGAAAAGCGGCGTTTACTTTATTTCTAGCTTAGATAATGGTGTGACATTAAGTAACACTTCGAAATTAAATACGGAACAAAAGGACTTTGGTGAACCTCAGGTTGCTAGTTATGCGAACCAGGTTTACGTGATATGGGGGGGATCGGATACTAACAAACTAAGGAGTTTAAGTCTTATTAAGAGTGATGACTATGGAACAACATTTTCTGAAATCAACAAGATAAGTGAAACTGATCACGGTAGGCTAAATGAACCCTCGAATGTCGAAATTATGTCTGATCAGAATAACAGGGTATTCATAGCATGGCAAGATAGAATGGATACTTCAGATAATGAAGAAATTTTCTTTGCATCAAGCAACGACCGCGGTGAGTCATTTAGTGATGTAACGAATTTGAGTAACAATGTAGATATTTCTGAATGTCCTTCAATTATTGCAGTAAAGGATAGGGTATTTGCGACTTGGGAGGATCTTACTCCGGGGAACCATGAGGTACTCTTTGCCAGAGGAACAATTCTTTAATGATTTCTATAGACATGCTGCATTGGCTTTTACAGGATATTGAAATAAAGCATATTAGCCTCATAAAAGATGTTATGAGTAACGGAAAGGAAGTTGAGCAAGAATTGATTACTAGAATTAGGCGAATGGATTGAGCGTCAAGAACCGTGAATCGGTACGTAGAAAAAGCTCTCCAAGAATTAAGTAAGAGATGGAAGGTAGAACTTCCTGTTTATGATTTGCACCTAGGGAAAAGGGATGACGTTAAGGATACCGTGATTCAAGTAAACGACGTCGTATTCCACATTCCGTTTTTGGAACGGGAATCCTTGTATCTGCTTTGGAAATGTCTATGGCCTGATTGCCACAACTGTTGCGAACACCAAGCTAGCCTACCGCTGACCAAAGACGACATTATTCATATTTCCTCGAAACTAGGTTATGATAGGACTTCTGACTTTGTGAATCATGACACAATAATATCAAGCCGTGATGACAATTCAATGGGAGGCTTGATTGCAACGATTACTATGCTATCACTAAAAAGAAAGGATCATGAAAATGAGTCTGACACGGGACTGCCATGTCGGTGCAGATTTCTTTCTGAGACGGGCTCTTGTTCTTTGCATCCAGACAAACCAGGTGTATGTTGGCTATACCCATTTTCGTCATGGATTCAAATCTATGAAGGTAGACCTCAGGTCCACGCATCATTTCAATTAACGGGAGACTGTCCAGGCTTCTATACCGCCAGCAGCCTAGAATCAATCAAAGAAGTGTTAGAAAATTACTCCAAGACAATCTTTGATTATAACATGTCGATGATTCGAACGACTCGAGAGAGCCTAGGTGCATCAAGTTGGGTAGAGGCAGTAAACGCGAATCTATAAAAACTCTCAGGTCCACACTAAATGTCATTATTTCTGAAATGGATGCCATTTTTGAAATGGATATAAACTACAAGTGATGGTGCTAAATTATGTGCAGTCTTCTTGCGCAATCAATATGGTAATAGCTACGGGGAATCCCCGTGCTAACAAGTACGTCGTCACTGAGAATTTTTTGTTCACAAAAGCAACACATGCCGTTCTGTCTCGTATTTATTATACCTAAAATCCTATTAGAAATGTTATCTTTCGTGATTATCACTCTACGTGCCAATCTTGATCTAGGTGTACATCTATGTGCGCTTTAAGCAATTTGAGTCTTTTTTATAATAGAAAATATCTACTATTGAGAAGCCAGTGATGCCGATGTGGTAACGAATACATGTTAGATTTACATTGGTTCATGGTAGCAGTAGATACTTGGTGTTACAATAGCTACTAGGTGTAGTTATGACTGTTATTGATCATCCAATAGAAATGAATGGAAACAGTGCACATTCACCTTCGACTTGAGTATCTCCAGACTGCAATCTTCCCTTCAGCCTCCTACCTATCAGGGCTGGTTTAATGATATCCATAGCCATCAAGCCCGCTAAGTATAAGAAAATCTAGTCCAGTCAAACCAGAAATAGGATTTACAGTCAAAATCAGGATTTTGAGAAAATAGCAGAATCCAGAATACAAATCTGGCGAGTTTACCTATTATATTACGCTCGTTTGTATGCCCTTCTTGACCGGTAAGTGTTCAGGGGCATAAGCACCGTCAAATTACAATGGTCCTATTATTATATCTATATCGGCAGTTCTAATTCAGAATACAATCATTTTCATAGCAGAACAAGGAGAAATCCGGTCTGATAAATACGAGTTACCTATGCTTCATATTAGGCCACATTGGCATGACTGATTCATCCATCACCGACTTTGTCCAATCTCCTATTTACTCAGGCGGGTCTCCTGAATAGCTCGTGAGCGGCTCGTCAAGTTAATAATTCGATCTTCGTTACGTGCAACACGCATCGCGTACGACAGTTTCCATGGCCTTTAGAGGATAAACCGACATAGCCTCTAGAAACTTTAATTGACTCAATAAACTACCTCTAAAAATATGCATGGGTTTAACATCATAACTACCATTATTCAGTTCAGTTCATCTCCCAATCCTTTTCCTTTTTAACCAGCAAATCAGTTCCTTATTCAAGTCATTATTACTTACATCTATAAGAGGAATTCTTGCCTTGTTTGTAGATTCCAAGACGTCTTTGAAAGAAGTCATTTCTGCATATGAAAGCCATGCCCAGTGTACTATACCGTTCATCTGTTCTTTCACCACATCTGCAGTAGACGGCAGGGATACGTGTGTAAAAACTATCCCGTCACACCATTTGACCAAGCTTGCTGTGCTTTCTGGTGCAACACCTAAGGTCATATGCTTCACAAAATCTGATAGTGAGTATTCGACCATCTCATGTATTATTATTTGTTCAATAGGAGCATGTGTAATTCTAATCAACGTATGGGGATATTGTTGATGACCTGTTATAAGGATTAGAATTTATGTATGAATTACAATTAGAAATCCGGGATAATAGAAAATTCACTTGGTTCAAGTATGTCAAATTACAACTTGTATCTCTACGCCGAATTAAAGTATTCGAATCAAAGGTCCAGGTTATAGCCTCAAAATTGATAGCTAAAATGCTTCAAAAATGAGTGCGCCTTTTGACAAGGCAAACAAAAAAAAGGAAGGAAGATTATTCAACCTTTTCTAATTTTCGTCGTCATCTTCTCCGTTATTGTCTCCTCCGTCTCCTCCGTTATTGTCTCCACCGTCTCCTTCTCCACCTTCGACAACTGGAGGAGCTGCTGCACCTTCGTCAGCTGGAGGTGGTTGAGGAGCCTCGCATTGATTTGTTTGAGGATTTAGAACTTCAGGAGGGTACATTGAGCTGGAGGTGGTTGAGGAGCCTCGCATTGATTTGTTTGAGGATTTAGAACTTCAGGAGGGGTACATTGAGTCGGAGGTGGTTGAGGAGCCTCGCATTGATTTGTTTGAGGATTTAGAACTTCAGGAGGGGTACATTGAGCTGGAGGTGGTTGAGGAGCCTCGCATTGATTTGTTTGAGGATTTAGAACTTCAGGAGGGGTACATTGAGCTGGAGGTGGTTGAGGAGCCTCGCATTGATTTGTTTGAGGATTTAGAACTTCAGGGAGTACACAGACCGGAGGACTTCACCGCCTGCTGGACCTGTTAATTGCTGTTGTTGTTGTCCGCCTGGAGGTGCTTCACCGCCTGCTGGGGGAGCTTCACCGCCTGCTGGGGGAGCTTCACCGCCTGCTGGACCTGTTAATTGCTGTTGTTGTTGTCCGCCAGGAGGTGCTTCACCGCCTGCTGGACCTGTTAATTGCTGCGTGACTCCAGCGGCTCCAGCGGCACCGGTTTCTTGTACCTGCTGAGGATCCGCTCCGCCGGCTGCTGCTGCTCCTGCTGCTGCAGCGGCTGCTCCGGCTGCGCTGGATCTTCACCGGCTGCTGATCCTGCAGCTGCCACTGCCCTGCTCGCTTTACCTGCAGCGCTGCTGCTGCTGCTGAGCCTCCAGCCTGTTTCAGTGCTGCTGCTGCGGCTTCAGCTGCATCTTCACCTGCTGCTGCTCCGCTGCAGCTGCTTCACCGGCTGCTGCTGCGCTCCAGCTGCTTCACCGGCTGCTGCTCGCGGCTGCTGCCGCTGGATCTTCACCAGCGGCGCTGCAGCTGCAGCGCTGCGCTGCGTCAGTTGCAGTAGAGGAAGCTGCGCTGCGGCTGCTGATGCTGGCGCTGCGCTGCGCTGCGCCACCACCCGCTGCTCTGCTGCTCCAGCGGCGCCACCTGCTGCTGCACCTGCTGCTGCACCACTACCGGATGCTGCAGCTGCTGCGCTCCGGCTGCGCTGCGCCACCACCCGCTGCTGCGCCGCGCTGCTGCATTACCGAGTGCTGCGGCTGCGGCTGCTCCTCCACCACCTGACTGCTGCTGCTGCTGCGGCAGCGCCACTACCAGCTGCTGCGTGCAGCAGCTGAACTACCAGCTGCTCCGGCTGATGCGGCTGCTCCTGCTGCGGCTGCTGCGCAGCTGAGCCCCCTGCTGATGCTGCTGCAGCTGCGGCTGCTTGCCCAGCTGCTGCTGCTGCTGCGGCTGCACCACCGCCACCTGCTGCAGCTGCGCTGCGGCTGTACCTGCTGCACTCTGCTGCTGCTGCTGCTGCAGCTGCACCACTACCACCGGCTAGCTGCTGCTGCTGCACTTCCTGCTGCAGCTGCTGCTGCGCTGCGCCACCACCAGCAGATGCAGCTGCTGCTGCGGCTGCACCACCAGCAGATGCGAGCTGCTGCTGCGGCTGCACCACCAGTGCTGCGCTGCAGCTGCACCACTAAGCCCTGACCTTGATGCTGCTGCTGCTGCTGGCTGCACCTGCTGCTGCTGCTGCTGCGCCTGCTGCACCCCCACCAGCTGCTGCTGCTGCTGCTGCTGCACTACCACCGCTGCTGCTGCTGCTGCTGCTGCTGCTTCACTGGCTGCTGCGCTGCTGCGCTGCCCCACCGCCTCCACCACCAGCTGCTGCGCTGCTGCCGTGCTGCACCACCACCAGCTGCGGCTGATGCTGGCTGCTGCTGCTGGCTGCACCACCACCAGCTGCTGCTGCTGCGGCCGCACCACCACCAGCTGCTGCTGCTGCGTGCCGCGCTCCTGCTGCTGCTGCGGCTGCTGCACCACCACCAGCTGCTGCTGCTGCGCTGCGCTGCTTGACTGGCTGCTCCGGCTGCTGCGGCCGCACCACCGCCTCCACCACCAGCTGCTCGCGGCTGCTGCGGCTGCACCACCGCCTCCAGCTGCTGCTGCGCTGCTAGCGTTGCGTTTCCTGCTGCTGCTGCTCCGGCTGCACCACCACCAGTTGCTGCTGCTGCTGCTGCGGCTGCCCCTGCCGCGGCTGCTGCAGCTCCTGTGGCACCTGAAGCTGCTGCGGCTGATGCTGCACTGCTTGCTGCTGTCGCTGCTGCTCGCGCCTGCTGCGGCGCCTGCACCTGCTGCTGCTGCTGCTGCTGCTGCTGCGCCATTATCAGTAGCAGCTGCTGCGGCTGCCGCCGAGGCGGCTTCCCCTCCAGAGGCGGCTGCAGCTGCGGCTGCACTGCCAGCTGCTGCGGCTGCCGCTGCTGAACCTCCAGCTGCTGCAGATGCGGCTGCACTGCCTGCTGCTGCGGCCGCTGCTGCTGAACCTCCAGAGGTGGCGGCTGCAGCTGCGCTGCACTGCCTGCTGCTGCAGCTGCGGCAGCTGCTCGCTGATGCGCCTCCTCCTGCAGAAGCTGCTGTTGCTGCTGCCGACGCGGCACTGCCTGCTGCGGCTGCTGCTGCGGCTGTTGCTCCAGCTGCAGCTGCTGCTGCGGCTGCTGCGTCACCGGCTGCAGCTGATGCTGTGGCCGCCGACCCGGCAGCCACTGTCGCGTGTATTTGGTTTAAAGGCACTACCTGGAGCCCTAATACTCCCAGTGTTATTGCTATTAGTACGTACGTTGGAAATGAAGTTGTTTTACTAAGCACGGTACTGTGCCAGAGCAATACTTTATAAATATTTTTACGTCTAATATACGATAAGATTCTACTGTGAGATATTGTGTGAATGACGGGGACAACGTAAGAATATGGTGAGCGTTATGACTTCTATGGCTGCGATTTCCTTAGATGCTTCTTGTTTGTTAACGAATTATCGTCATAAGCATTTCTTTCAGACCCTGAACTCCTTTTGTTTTCGCCCTTTAAAAGAATATGTGCCGCTTTCTAATTTCCGATGAGGCCAGTATGGGGGAGCAACTACTTATATTATGGCATATTCTTTTTAGCAGTCTTTTCGGTCTTGGCATTGGACTTGAATTTGGAAGGGTTCAGATGCCTGTCAATTCTTAGTCGAGAGGACGCGCCAATAACAGATCCTTCTCTAAGAGCGCTAGAGTGGAATTGTTTCATCGTTACCAACACATATGTGTATTCGCTATTTGGGATAGCAATTGGAGGAATACTGCTCTTCATTTGGTATCGGAAGAGTATCAACCAAGGCCTTTGAGTCCGTGGTAGGCCGTTAAACTAGCCCCTGTAGGGTTCAACCCTTGGAATGCTAAATAAAGAACAATATGTAAATCTGGTTCTGACCTATCACCCTTCATTAATACTGTCAACGGCCTTCAAGTTTATTGCGGATCATCAATTCGGTCGAGGGGCGACCGGCGACTATACTAGTAAGATTCAATTCGAGGAGATAAAGCTTATAGCCGATGACATTCGATGCAAACTTCCCTTTTTTCGTAGTAGATCAATCAAATTCGAGGTTACTGCAAGTATTCTATTATTTGTAAACACGAGTTCACTCATGATTACAAAAATGGGAATCCTCTAATAGTTTAAATGCGTTCACTTGCAGAATCTTTGCGATTGGAATAATAATATTATTTTATTTGGGATTGTCATTCAATCGGCTCCCTACGATGAGACCAATTCAAGGCACGTAAAATTGTTTGAAGGGTAATTGGTGAGAGTAACCCTACTCTCAGGTTGCTTTGTTAGAAGTGAAAGTATCAGACTTCTGTTGCAAAGCTTAACAGTTACATTAATAATCGACTTTAGCTATCTTAAGTAACATAGATTTGAATGCTAGGACCTTTGATCGCACCGATTCGCGCTTGACAAAGTGGCATATCCAAATACTTAAGTGCGTTAAGGGTAGCTCCAAATCAGAGAGCAAAATTTCAAGTCAAACCGAACTCAATCCAATGATTGTTGCTCAATTAATAACCGACCTTATGGAATATGGTCTAGTAGAAAGGACATTAAGACGAAAATTGCGCATGTATTACAGGGAATATTTTTCTACAACTTTAGATGGAGTTGCGTTACTGGAAACAACCAAGTCCCGCGATAATGATCTAGTAGGAAGAATCATTTCCTTTCTGAGCTAATCCGATCACTTCTAATTCCGGAATGTGTTAGTTTTTGCTAAGTTAGATAGGTTTGAGCACTGGTACTGCTGAACCACTTATCGCGCGAGAGTCATCGGAGCTTAGGAACGCAATAATTTTTACTAGCTCGTCTATCGTAACCCATTGCTTGAAATTGGCATCAGGCATCATTTTTCTGTTTGATTTTGTATCGATAATTGAAGGTAATACACAGTTGACGGTTAGATCATAATCCTTCACTTCTTTTGAAACGGATTCCACAAATCTTATGAGGCCGGCCTTCGATGAGGCATAAGCTGAATCCAAACCCTGAGTAGATATCCCCGTATACGAAGAAATATGGACTACCCTACCATAACCAGATTGAAGCATTAGCGGTAGAACATGCTTGGTAATTAGGAAAGCCGAAAGTAGATTTATGCCAAACATCTTGTTCCATTCTTCTTCCTCGAGTTGGACTACACTCTTGCCACCAAGATATCCACCTACGGTATTCACTAGAATATCTATTCGACCTTGTTTCTTAGCAATTGTACTAACGAGGGAAACCACTTCGGCATTCTCCATAGTATTACATCGAATAAGGTCAGTCTTTTCAGATTTTGAACGAGTAATATTGATACTCATTTCATCTCGGTAAGTTCCAATGGTCGTAGCACCATGGGACGTGAAAAAGTCTAATAACCTGCTCCCAATTGCACCTGTACTTCCCGTGATCAGAACTATTTTACCGGAGAAATCATGTTTTATCAAATTGTGTCACCTTTTGCCATCGCCCATCTGAACTCCCAACTGCAATATTTAACCCTTGCATACCTAGAAGTCTATTCGGAATATGATTAGAGTGCCACAAGAGTTATTTGCATTCTCAACGCGTGGCCATATACATCGACTTAAAAGACATATATTCTCTTCCTGTAAGTAATTATTCAAAACAACTACATGACTAGAATTGGCAATACATATCGTTGGTTTCATGGACGTTTTGCAAATCGACCAACGAATTTTAGTTGGGTGATAGAGAAAAAATTGGCTGGTAGCGGGATGCCAGTCAATTTGCCACAACTTTTGTGGGTTGCAAAGAACGGCATAAAGAGCATAATCACAGTTAGGGAAAGCCCTCTTCCTACCTCATGGTTAGTCGATACTAGTCATAAACTGGAGTACATGCACCTGAAGGTTGATGACTTTTGTGCTCCATCACTTGAAAATTTAGAATCAACGGTCCGGTATATAGGCCAACACATTAGCGAAGAGAAACCAGTATTGGTACATTGCGCTGCTGGAAAAGGAAGAACCGGAACCATTCTTGCGGCATATATAATGAAGCAAGACCCCAAACTATCGTCTCTAGAAGCCATCAATAAGATCAGAGTTTTGAGACCGGGTTCAGTTCAATCTGAGGAACAGATATCAACCCTTCAAAGTTTCGAGAAGCATCTAAAAAAGACGAGTGGAATAATCTAGGTGTCGCGTCCTCATTATGAGGTCTCGCAAGAGGTAGGATTTAGGACTCTTTTGACTGAGGTTATTGATATCTAGGAACGATCTGGATGAAACTCTCATACCTCTGCTTATTTCTAATCTAATATCAGAAAATCAATATTAGGCGCACGGTCTACTGGCTATCTCGCTTCCGGAGGAGCGCGCATAGATGACGCATACCTAGATAGATTTGTGTGCGAGATTTAGAATCTCACAGATATATTGAAGTAAATAGCAAAATTTGTTTGCTATTGGAACAGGGCTTAGCTTATATGTCAGACAGAGGGATATATGATGTATCTTTTGACACAAAATAGCTTTCCTATGAAGGATTGGCATATTGAACACATGGAAAAGACAATTGTGAAGTATTTAACTGGAATATCGGAAACGGCCTCTACGTGGGAGAAAAGACAACATCGCAGGTACGGGACCATAGCAAATTGCATAAAACAGATAGAATATGATATTAAACATGGGGTTACGATTGATGAAGTAAGCGGAGTCTTGAAGAAAATTAAGACCGATTCTTCCTTTGAAAACCTTCGTCGTACCGATAGTTTTTATGAACGCTTTGATGAGATTGAAAGACACTTTGCTCCTCTTAAGGAACGTCTCGCCCTTTGGAATTAGACCTGGATAAACTAATTTATTATATCTCGAATCCTTAAAAGTGAAAATGTAGATATAAATTTATTCGATTTGCGGCTCTGAATGGTTACATTAGTAACTTCCGACTGATGTTGTGTTTGATTATAGATTGTTCGTTATTCATCCCCTTCAATATATTTAGAATAAATGTTTGGATTGCTTATTAATACTTGTCAGAGGGAAAAGCAGAGACCGCTTTTGCAAATTTGATGCTCATTCAAAATTTGCATTGTACTACAAGATCCGAAATATTGGAACAGCCCTCAACAGCTTGACAAAAGATCTACCGCGTTTGCCTTCTTGATTAATAAAGCGCTTTTTCATATTAAATCTCATGAGTAAATTTGGTTTCGTCAATAATAAAGATGGTCTACAATTTGAAGATCATCTAACAAACTTAAGCGGTGACGTCAGAGAAATACTCTTAGAGCTTAGACGGTTTGTAAAGTCTCTTGGCGACATGGTTATAGAGGAAGTGCGTCCACATCGAATTGTCTACGCGAAGACACTGAACCTTAGGACCTTTCTTGATGTTCAACCGAAAGATAACGGAATCTCGATAGTCGTAAAACATGGTAGGAATAAACCAGAAAATGCTTTTATTATCTCTAGTGATAAGGAACTGGAGGCGGCAAAATCTCAAATTTCACAGGCTTTTCAAGATATTAACTGAAAAGCAATTCGGACTCCCATATATTAGAATTGAAATAATCAAGGCAACGTAAACGAACTTGAAAGGTTGTTCAACCATGACGAAAAATTGGATGATAATGTAGGCAAAGTGTTAACAACCAAAGAAAATTAGTGTACTAGTATTATCTGTGTCTCGATACTTGGTAAACTTCATGCAATGAGATCGAATTTAAGGTAAGCCACTGGACTGCTAGGCGAGTCGTAAGCTTATGACTCCTCAACGCGCCTCAATCCTAATGAATCCCCTGACCTTCTATAACTATCAGTGTTAAAGTCGATTTTATTTTGTCTATTTTTCTAATGTGCCACGTGATTGTCTCCTTTAACTTGTCCATCGAATCTGAGCTTATTTTCACAATCATGTCATAAACCCCATAACATCCTTCGACATCATTGACTCCTGGTAGCTTTTTCAGTTCGCTAATAATTTCTGCTTCATGGCCGAGTTCACAGTTGAGTAACACGTATGCTATTGGCATAGCCCCTATAACCAGCCAGTAGTATTAAAATTGTGTATTTCGAAAAAGATGTACAATCACTCAGGAAAGATTCAAACAGCATTTAGATTGAGCCTAAATACCATCAGCATTCCCCTTCAAGTGGTCGCATGTTAAGTCCAAGCGCAGATGATTTTATTGAAAAAGTGAAAATAGAAAAATTATGAGCTAAATCGCTGCCAGTAAAAAGAATAGAGATAAGAAAAAGAATAATGACAAACACTGCAATGACACCAATTAGGATAAGTATTCTTGTCCTGAGATCCTTTAGACTAGAAGTTCTTGCAGACTTGCTTGCAGTTGTAATTCTCTCTGACACTCCAGCTGCTCGTGGTTTCGGTTCTCCCTGGGATAGCCTTTTCTTTGCCTTTGCGCTATTCAGAATTGGGATTTTTTTGGGTTGAGCAGAAGGATCGGCAACGGGTGTCCGTATTTC
Organism: uncultured Nitrososphaerales archaeon; assembly: GCA_963788755.1. Taxonomy (GTDB): domain Archaea; phylum Thermoproteota; class Nitrososphaeria; order Nitrososphaerales; family Nitrososphaeraceae; genus TH5896. The sequence goes on along the minus strand of CAWBHQ010000020.1, from coordinate 26,894 downwards.
GTAGAGAACTACCTCCTTTCCTGAACTAGATAATTCGGTAAACAAACTCACAGCATGAGGGTAGTCATCTTCATTTTGAGTGTTGACAACTGGACTAGACCCGTCTTTCCATTCGATAGTCCAAGTACTTGTAAATGGAGACCGTTCCTCTTTAGGCTCTACTCCGTTGTCAGACATCGTCAATAATATCTCTATTTTGTTATTATATACGTTATTGTTGTCAGAACCAGTTCATATCTACGTATATCATTAAAATTTTGAGCTGAATAGTGCGCCATATTCAAGTTTATGCAATGACTCCCCCAATCTCTGGATATCCAATTCTCTTAATTAAACGAATGATTCTGGTTTGAGCAGTCCCTAAACCTCAGTTGGTAATTTTGAATCCTTACTTAACCAATTCCTCTGCCAGGAATAAGAAATAACACCTTGTCGGTGGATACTCGTGTACTTGCTTGCTGGTTCACAGCAGATCCTGTATATTCTAGACCTTGAAAGCCCTACTAATCATGATCAGCTCTGGTCCACTCGTCAAACTACCAGCGATAACAGATTTGCTGTTAGCGAGCAATCCTGATGACAGGAATGGCATACCGCCGTTAACCGTGACCGGCTCGGTCTCGACCTTTAGTGTCTTCCTAATAATCGCCAATTCTTCTTCTGATGCCTTGGGATGAACGGCTGCACCCGTATCAGTTGCAACAATCATTGAACCGATCTGGTAATATCCTGCGACAGTACAAGATATAACGGGCACACCAAGAACATCCTGGACCTGTTTGTCAACTTCGCCGTTGAATATAGGGGAAACCAATGCACCCTTATCGTTGGCTAAAAGTAAGTTCCCTACGGCAGTAAACCTGCTAGATAGCCTCTCCACGTTGAGCCCGGTCAATCGCCTCATGACTTCAATCTCTTCGTCAGAGGAAAAAGACGACAACAAGATGCCCTTGTTGTTCATGACAGCCATTGCCCCAATTAGCCTTGTTCCTCCAACTGAAGTAAAAATTACATTTTCGACCTCTAGATAACTCCTCAATTTAGCCATTTTGGTTTCGGCAAAGCCAAATGGTAAGACGAGAGTGCTATTGTTCGCCCGACTGAACAACCCCAGATTCGGACTCTTGTAAATATCGTACTTGTAAATTCCCAACTAATAGGAATTCGATGAGCCATTTCTTCATATGAACCTATTGGGAAGCGGAATCAAATCTATATCATAAAGTAGTCTATGGAGAGCTGACCATCAGTACAACATGACCCCTTGAAAGGAAACCATTCGAAATAATAAATATACAGTATTAGAATATGAGATCAAGATTTACTAAGTTGGCCACAAATCATTATTTTGGTAGGGACGTCGTTTCAATAAGGGATTTTACTCGGGATGAATTAGAATTTCTCTTCAGTTTCACTGACAAGATATCTAATCTATCTAGGACTGAAAGAAGCGAACTGGGTAAAGGACGAACCCTTGGTTCAATTTACTATGAACCAAGCACAAGAACAAGGATGAGCTTTGAGGCCGCAATCTCTTCTATCGGAGGGAGCTCGATTGGTATAGCAGATCCTAAGTCTTCATCTATTGAAAAGGGTGAAAGTTTGTCAGATACAATTCGAATTATGGATTTGTACTCTGATGTACTCGTATTGAGACATCCTTTGGATGGTTCTGGTAGGTTTGCTAGCGAATTGTCGAGGAACCCCGTTATCAACGCAGGGAGCGGAAGCGAGGAACATCCGACTCAGGCTATGCTTGATTTATATACAATTTATAAAGAGAAAGGAAGAATTGACGGTCTTCGAATAGGAATCATTGGTGACCTAAAATATGGGAGAACGATTTATTCGTTGGTATATGGACTTGCTAACTACGACGTTGATATTCGACTGATATCACCCCCTACTCTCAGTATACGAAGGGAGTCAATATACGGCGTAGAAAATAAGTTAAAGATTCACGAGTACAATGACATACCTGAGGACATCTTGTCAACGCTGGATGTAATATATGTGACTAGGATCCAGAAAGAACGATTCCCTGACATACAAGAGTATGAAAAAGTAAAGGGTACATACACTATCGATCAGACCACAATTGACAGGTCAAAAAGTGATGTTTCAATAATGCATCCCTTGCCCAGGTTAGATGAGATCTCGCATTCAATAGACAATACCAACAATGCCACATATTTTAGACAAGCAGCAAACGGGAAGGAAATTAGAGCGGCGCTTCTAGCACTGATCACCAATGAACACCCTGCATAGTTAATTCAAGTTCTGACAATCTTTGTTATCCATTGAGGTGGGTCATAGGCATTATAGTTACCACAAACCCCTGAATGCATAGAAAATAATAACGATATTTTTGTCGAAAGGTTTAATATGATTTAAAAATCAGTAACGGATATTACGTGACAGATTAAGTAGTTGCATGTGATAGATTTGTCCCTTGAAATAAATGCGGAATTGCAAGTATTTCCAGGTTCTCCTCAACCTCTATTCATGAAGTGGACAAATTATGAGGTGCATTCTTATGAATCGGAGATCATGATGATGGTACTCATACCGGAACTCATATGGATGCACCTTCTCATTTTCTCGCAAATACTGCGAGTATAGATATGATCGGGGTAGAGCGGCTTGTAAGTCCTGCCCTACTATTAGACCTGCCTAAAGGCGCAAACGAACAGATCACCCTTGATGATTTGCGTGCTATCAACGAAATAGATCAAGGTATTTCGATCGTGTTTAGGACTGGCTGGCAGAAAATGATAGACTAACAAGGATTACATGATGAGCAATCCTGGATTATCGGTGGCCGCTTGCTGCCCTTCTTGACAGAGAAGAACGTAAACGCCGTAGGAATAGATGGCCCCAGTATCGATATTGGGTCAGATGAGCATTTCTCTACCCACAAAACACTGCTAGCCAGCGGCATTTTGATTGTAGAGAATTTATGCAATCTTGAGAGTCTAGAACACAAGGGCACATTCACCCTGCTAATCAACCCGCTTAGATTAAAAGGTGCCTCGGGCTCTCCTGTTAGAGCACTGGCAATAATGGCTAATTAAGTTCTGCTAATCCTTAATCACATCAATTACGACTTATCATCATTTGATCCTGGCTAAATACGACTTATCATCATTTGATCCTGGCTAAAAAGACATTTATAATTAGTCATTCTCTAGTTGACAATAAAATGCCAATGAGTTCAAATAAGGCAATTTTGGTTGCATCATCTATTTATCTTGTGTTTTTCTTTGCACTAGGATCAGGCTTATTTAATTCTATTCTTGAGGGATCTGGAAGGTTATCAGGTTCGTTCATAATTCCGTCAAGATCTATTCAGACAGTTGCTGAAACAGTAGTTATGGTCATTATTTTTCTACTTGGGACGAGCGGCGTTTACCTACTCTATAAGGGTGGAATTTCTCAAGCGCCAATTAAGAATCAAGGGGCATTAATAGCAGCTGGATTTGTCATAATAGGAGTCGCGTTAGTCCTAGGGTTTAGGATCATTGATATAAAGCTTTGAAGGAATGACGCTCATGGGTAGCCGGAAATCACTAATGGATGGCAGGCTTCCCTTTTAGGGCTTTTGTACAGAAAGCTACAGCTAAGACTTTGCCTTGTCCCCTTGGCCTTCAATCACTATCATCGTTAGAGTCGATCTAACCTTATCAATTCTTCTCACGTGCCAAGTTATGGTTTCTCTCAGCTTATCCATAGAATCCGCCCTGATCTTCACTATTATATCATAAACACCGTATACTCCGCTTAATTCAACAACCTCATTTAATCTCCTTAACTCCTTGAGAATTTCCTCCTCTGAGCCAAGGTCGCAATTGATAAGCACGTAAGCCGTTGGCATTAATAATTTAAGTCATAATCGGTGTATTAATCCTTTTAGGTCACTCACCGCTGGCATCGATTCTTGTCCGAATGACTTTCGCTAACGAAATGTTTAATAAATCTTAGCCGGCAGCTGGGCGATATCCATCGTACTAACCGTCAGAAAAGGATCTATAGTCGAATATCTACAATGTGTGAAAAGTTCTGGATCGAATTATTTTCTGGTACCAATTCAAAAGTATATCTTCAAAATCGAGAACCTGAATACCCTTAAACTTGAGGTTTGTAAATCTCTGAATCCAGTTTGTGCTTTCTAGCGACTACGAGAAGGAGTATGCCAAAGAGTAGAAGGACCACTGCGATACCCTGCGCGTTTCCGTTCGGTACGAAGATGAAGTATGAAATGGAAAATGCAAAGCTAGTTAAAGATTGAAGACCGTACTTTAAGAAATCCGTTAAAGCGAGCCTCTTTCCAAGGTAGCCTACCATGAAGAAAGCCACAGTCGGGTAAATTGCAAGAAGTAAAAACTGATCGATGTCAACCCCATTGTGCGTCATTCTGGATTGCCTTAATTAGGACCCATGAAGAATATTTGCGTTACTCAGGGCCAGTTCTTTAGCAGGGGTCTCAGCTAAGGAGCCAGTATTTGGATTTCCTCAGCAAAACCATTCTGAGTTAGGGCTCTAGCGTTTTCTGACGGGAGCAATGCGATATCCTCTTCGACATAGGGCCCATAAGTTACCATATCTATTCCCATGAATCGGTCTATCGGCTTAATAAACCTGACAGGGACGCGTTTGTGACCTAGCATATTTGATATTTTATCCAAAACTATCGGTCTTCCAGCCAGAATAGCCGACAAGATCATCTCGATTCGCTCCTCTGTTTCCAAGCTTCCATCTAACACAAACTTCTCTTCCCTAGTCATATTGGAATAATCAATCATTTCTAACTCATTTTTTTGCCCCTCACGAATGTCTGCCGTTCGGCTTGCTTCGATCTTGGCATATCTGGCTTCAAAGAGCAATCTTATAGCATTGAATAAAAGATTTATCTGCGCTTTTGCGATTTGTTCTTCTTCCGCAAATTCCTTTGAAGCTCCTCTTAGAATTTCAATGCGTGAAGTAACTTCATGATAGATATTTACAGGCAGATTCTGTAGCGAATCGGTGTTAATTTCCTTTATCAACAATGTACACAGATACTTGAGTGAGATCGGTGCGTCCTCTTTATGTACCGGGCGTCCAGTCGGTTCCATCTTACCTATGTCTTTGCTGGAGATTCCTTTACTTATTGTTTATTGGAAGACGAACTAATTGCAAGACGGAGTAAAAGGATAGTCATTATCTTCAGCCAACAAGGGCAAATGCTTTTAAAACCACAACGGTACTACTCTGATTATCATGTCAAGTCACCCGGATGAGAAATCATCGACAGGGTATGGAAATCTCATCCCAGTAGCATGGTCCATTTTGGTAATGGGTATATCATTAGCGTTAGTCATTGTACTGTATGTTTGGTTCGGACACGTAGGACCTTCATTTTCAGAGGACGTTCTTATGGAGCAACAGACTGATTTGAGAGAACGGTATGATCTTCCACCTCAAGAGGTCATTACGGATCCTGAAGTTCTATTGACTCCTCCTTCATTGCGGGGTGTGAACGAGGAGAATAACAGCGCAGCCTAGGGCCGAACCGCATTATTGGGACGTTATTTGAATTTCGTACAAAACTAAAGGCTGAAATTAGAATGTTCAAATAATCGGTAGCCATAAGTGGATTAATACACGTTTAGTCGTTGTCATATCACTGTTTTTGAATTTTCTTGGGATAGTTCTTGAGTCTATTGAGCAGATCAAAATACATTCCAATCAGTTCGATTCGTTGCCTTTCATTATTTAGGTCACTGGACTCGCTCTTCATGAGCTTGAACTGCTCAGCTATCCTTTCTTCGATCTCTGCTACAAAAGTATGAGCCGAAAATGAGGGATTATCGCGAAATTGGTCCTCCGCTTTACTAACTTGCTGCTCAGAGGCGGCCTTTGCAGCGATCTCGTCGGCAGACTTTTGTTTTCTGCAATTTATGCAAATTATCTCGTTCTGGTACTTGATTTGGACGCCGTTACATATCGCACAAGGCGCGCTCAATAAAGAGCCACCTCTTAGAAGAAACGAAACTGCGTCTTTCATATCGGATTTTCCTTCAGTGCCTACATCACTTGATCTACTAGAATCCATACATTATTACCATATCTTGTTTCTATTCCTTGAGGATTTTCTAGAAAACCCTCACTGGGAAATGAGTGCAACTAATAACATGAACGGATATATAAATAACATCGGATAGAAGAGAGCTCGAAACAATCCAATATTTGAATTTGCCATAAGAAACCAGCCAATCCGATAGGAATAACCATTATAAGCATTACCAGTGGTCTCGTAGCGGAAATATGACTGATAAGGAATTCGAAAGAATTATTTCTTTTATGGTGAATGAAAACGTGATACGGCGCCTTCTCGACTCAGCCTACCAATCTGATAAAGCAAGTGAACATGAAGGAACGCATGCCAAAGATTATTTACGAACCATAAACCTCATAGAGTTTTTTAATTGAAGCATGCTGAATAGACCTTAAAGCTCAAGTGGCGTATGTGACCAATCCAATTAACGATCGTGAGACATTGTAATCCAGAGTAGAACGCTTTTTAATCTTAAAGAGACTACAAAATAACGAGCAATGGAAGTAAATCAAATCAGAGAACCTGAAGTGAATAGACCCATAATGATAGCTGCGATGCAGGATATGGGGAATGTGGGAAGTATTGCGATAGATTTTTTAAAGAAGAGCCTTAAGGCGATCCCGTTTCGTTTCGTGTGTTCGAACTATCCGAACTATGTAATGGATAGAGGAGGCTACATTGAATTTAACCCGGAAAAATGGGATTACTGCTATGCAGAGAATATGATCCTCTTTGGCGGTGGTTACGGTCAACCTCAGAGTAACGAAGAATTGATCTATCTTTGCAATGATGTGATCAAAGTCGCCAAGAAGTATTCTGCCCAGATTATCTATACGTGTGGAGCCTTTCATTCTGACTCGAATTTTGGAAAAAGTCCAAGGACCTATGCGACTACAAACTCACAAGCCTTAACGGAGCAGATAATACGTTTGGGGATCCCTAAGACGGAAAGGCCCTCCTATATCACTGGCTTTAATGGATCAATTCTTGGTTTTTCGAAAGTAAATGGGATCAAGGCTATTGGGCTTTATGCAGAGATCCAAGAACCCCAAATTCCTCAATATCGATCGGCTAAGAGTATAATTCACGTTCTTGAAAAGTTGACATATCATAAAATAGATGGAGTTAACGAACTAGATGTGATGGGAGAGGCTGTCGACAAAGAGATGGAAAGGATAAAAAGACAAGAAACCGAAAATAGCACTTCATAGGAATGAGAAATAGTCAAATTTCAAATTTTCCATGACCACCATCAACGAAGTTAATTCGAGTTAGGCGTGTGTTCTATTATCGTTCTCTTTTCCCTTCAACGAATTCTAGAAACTTCTCTTTAGCATCTAGGTAATGCATCTGAACCGGTGGATGTTTAAAACAATATGCGGATACACTCTCTAACGGACCGGTAACATTCCTATCCATTGCTAGCTTTACCCCTCTAATTGCATCTACCATTACACCCGCGCTGTTGTATGCGTCTACTACTTTTAGCTTTAAGTCGAGTTCAACTGGGATTTTGCCAAAGTACTTGCCTCTAATCGATAAATAACAAATCTTGTCATTGTTAAGAAATCCAACATAATCTGAAGGGCCGATTCGTGTTGGAATAGGATACGGCGACATTGCTTGAACTGCAGAAGTCTTGCTAATTCTCTTATCTTCTAGCCTATCTTCATCAAGCATGTTATAGAAGTCCATATCTCCGCCTACATTTAGCTGATAAGTATCATCAATTTTGACTCCTCTATCCACGAACAACTTTACTAGGCTTTTGTGCACGACAGTTGCACCAAGTTGGCTCATTACATCATCCCCTGCGCAAACCAGCCCCCTACCCTCAAATGACTGCTGCCATTTAGGTGCTGAGGCGATAAAAACAGGGATAGCATTTATGAACGAAACCTTTTTAGTCTCTAGACATTGCTCAGCGTAGAATTGCGTAGCGAGTCTACTTCCAACGGGAAGATAGTTTAAGAGTATTTCAGCTCCGCTGTCCTTTAGAATGCCTGCTACATTCGAATCGGAGGCATCTGAAACCCTTACTTTTTCTAGGTAATGCTTACCAAGACCGTCCAGGACAGAACCTTTCTCGACTCTAACATCTAGCTTGTCTAGTCCATTAATTATACTCGGTGTATTATTAGGTTCTGCATATATCGCCTCCGAAAGATCCTTGCCCACTTTACCATCGGTTACGTCAAATGCTGCAACAAATTCGATATCACCAGGATCGATTCCACCAAGTGAGTATGCGGTTAGACCAATAGCGTCAGACCTATTCTCAGTATAGTAGTGAATTCCTTGAATAAGGGCGGAAGCACAATTCCCAACCCCAGCAATAGCAACACGGACTTTTTTTGACATAGAATATACCGGATCTGAAAGTATTGGCTCACATATATAATATATGAAGCAAGTTTTGATAAATCAAAGAAAGAAAATCAAAACGAATAGAATGATTCCATGAATTCTATATCCACGCGCGATTGTCAAATCGGAGTATCTAAGATCAAATATATTCTCCGAAATGATCTAAATTGCGGGAATGAAAAAACCTCCACAGTGTTCTCCTTTTCGCCTAACCGTACGTACACATATTCATCTGACTGAATCTGCAGATAAGCTGGAAGCGAGCACTTAAAAAAGTAATTCCGGTATCTACAACCAATGTAGAGAGGCAAACTATTTTAGTGGGAACATCCAATCAAGTCGAGTCTCTTTCAATCATATACGAACAAGTTAAGTCCCGAAGAACTGTCTCGGTACTAAGAAGAATGCTGATTAACAATCTAAATGGGAACACTACTTCCTTTCTTCTAAACAAGCAAGCGGCGGCCGCAGGCGTGGTAGCCTTAATAGACAGAGAGAGCGAATCACCTCTTGGGGGGCTTAGAATACAGATTCAATGTCAGCCAATACAACAAGTGATCGACTGGCTGACTTACGCCATAAATGCAGACAAACCTCCAAAATATCGTGAGTTAAATGGGCACTGATTGGATGAATGCTGTGCAGTTACTGGGATCTACTAATTTCCCCTGTAGGCTACTCAGGCGAGTATCCTCTTCACATGGGATTACTCTGCAGACAGATCCCAATAGTTAGCGTCCTTGAATTCTGCTTTTGGCTTGCCCAATGCCTTCCATTCCTTAAATGATTTTGCGTACAATCTTACATCTTTCAGGCCAGCAAGTTTAAGTCCATAGTATACTAAACCCGACAGTGTGCCAACGCTGCCACAGTAAGTTACTAGTTCTGAATTTTCGTGTATGCCTCTATTTTGCAACATACGTCTAATATCGTCGCCTTTGCTCAAAACCTTCCCATCTGCTCTAAGCATAGTATACGGAAGATTGATTGCGTCTGGAATATGTTCGGAAAGAAAGTTAAGTCGTTCTCTAGAATCAATTAACACCTTATTTGATGCCGCTTTTTCAACATAAGCGAGGTCAGCATATATCGATTGATTTATTGTCAGGGGATGAGGTTGCCATTTGTAACTGTTTAACTTTTTTTCAGTGCGAAATCCCATACTTTTCCAGTGAGCGAACGTGACTTCCAAAATAGATGAATGTTGATGACCTACATATTGAAATGTCCATGCGACTCGTGCAGCCAACGCTCCGAATGTATCATCATAGGTAACCACGGGTAGGTCCTCATTTACTCCAATGTCCTGTAACAACTCGATGCATCGAGCTGGGCTTTCTTTCTCCAAGATCTTTGCTAACGGTAGGGAAACTGCCCCTGGTATGTGTTCTCTAGCATATTCCTCTTCCTTCCGTACATCGACGACCCTTACATTCTTCTTTCTTATCAGGATAGACAGAGTGTTGACATCGCAGACAGTTTCGGGAATTGAATAATACTCAGATTCTAGACCACTTCCTCTGCCTCGGAGCGTCTTGTCCTGTTTTTGACTATCCATGGACAAAGCCTTTTTCGACGTCATACCAACTAAGCGGCACATTCACCTCTAGCTGTTTTTGCAGTAAATCTTGTGTCGCTCCCATAATCCTGGTACGATTCAGGGTGCTGATCTACTGGCGGAAGTTGCACAACAGCAGCTAAGGCTCTCTTAGTGTCTTCGATGTCATGTACAGACCCGATCGCTTCACCTTTCAATACTTTGTCTACCCATTGGCGAAGTGTTTCACCTTCACCATGCTCCTTCCTATAGATTTCTATTATTTTGAGAACTGTATCAATCACTCGCTTTGCAGGGACACGCATTATGACGCGCCCTAATTCCCCTCTTTCTCCTGCTGAGCCTCCAAACATCATAGTGTATGTCGGGGCCATTACATTGCCTATCCTAGAAGCACCACCAAAGAAGCCTATAGTCGCTATTTCATGCTGTCCACATGAGTTTGGACATCCACTAATTTTGATGGTACTATCAAGAAGCATATCATCGGTATCTAGGCCTAATTCCAGGAACTTGTATTGGATCTCTTTGGCCAAGCGATGCGAGTTTGTTATGGCTAAATTACAGGAAGTAGTCCCAGAACAGCCGACTGCAGAAGTAATGGTCAAAGCCCCCGGGTTTGACAATCCCACTGATGCCAATCGATTGTAAAATTCAGGCAGATCATTGGCGTTCACGTATCTGATGGCGAAGTTCTGTTGTGGAGTATTTCTAGCTGCACCTTCCATCGATAGTTCGCGAATAGTTCCGGCCAATACGCGCAACTGGTTTGCGGTTATGTCACCAGCACCGAGTGTGACAAATACCGTATAATATCCAGCCTGTTTCTGAGAAATCACATTGGAGTGAACCCATCTCTCGTATGCACTATTGCTAGAGGAATCTCGTTCCCTATACATACGCAGTTTAGTCCCGTTACGAATTTCCTTGGGCAAGAATTGATCGTCTTCTTCCGCGGTTAAATTGAACATACTTTCCGTGCTGTGAGCAGTTGTCATCAGGACTATAGACCTTTCTTTGAGCGCCATCTTTTGGAATTTTTCCCATCCCATTTCATTCACCAGATACCGCATTCTATTCCTGGCCATATTTTCTCTGTTCCCATTTCTGTCAAAGAGTCTAATGACTGCCATACACGTAGCCAAGAGCTTGTCTTCAGACGTGAATTCTTCTAGCAAATGACCTATAAAAGAAGCAGCGCCTAAACCTCCTCCAAGATAGATCCTAAACCCTCGTAAGCCATCTTTTGTCATCGGGACAAGACCGATATCTGCAATTCTAACCAGTCCATGCTTCTCACAGCACGCGAAGTTTATCTTAAACTTCCTGGGTAGGTTTTGGCACATAGGATTGCGTAGGAAGAAGCGCGCTATAGCCTTAGAATAAGGAGTAGAATCAAATTCCTCATCTGGACAGACTCCCGCTAAGTGGCTACACATCACATTTCTAACGGTGTTACCACAGGCCTCTCGACTCGTTAGGCCAACTTCAACTAATCCTCTCATCACCTCACTGACATCTTCAAGCTGGACCCAATGCAGCTGAATATTTTGTCTGGTAGATACATGTGCTGATCCAATCGAAAATGCTTCCGACAAAGAAGCTAATTTTTCTAATTGTATTGGAAGTATTTCACCGCCAGGAACCTTAATCCTCACCATACTGTAATTCATTTGGAGACGAGAGCCATAAGCACCGTGTTGTAATCGAAATCTGCGGAAATCATCTTCTGACAGTTTGCCAGTCCTGAATAACTTTACTTTCTCAGCAAAAATATTAGTTTCCTCCTCCTTTCCCCAGTGAGGATTTGGCCGGGGTTTAGGTATATTTTTTTGATGAGAATGACTAGCATCTTTTCTAGTTTTCAATTTAACCTTACCTCCACGCAAAAACCATATATTGTTTGTGGAAGGGAGATGAGAATGAAAGGAAATGGCTGTTCTGCGGCAAGAATCGACCTCTAATCAGCGTGCATACGATGTCTGATGCTGAGGTTTTGTCTTAAAACCTCACTTAAATGATTCTTATGCGATTCTAGTTGACGCTAAAAAGCTTACTAACATTTCAATTAGATACTCTTACACTTATATTTCAAACATATTCTGATATGATGAAGAGGTAATGGGAAAGCTAAATTTTCCTAAGGAATTAAAGTATATCATAATTGCCGTGGTTATAGTGGCTCTTGTTTGGGTAGCAATTAGAGTCTCCTTTGGAGTGATAAACCCATTTTATGTTGTAGCTAGTGAAAGCATGGTGCCGAGACTAAATGTGGGAGACTTCGTGGTTGTAAGCCACAACATCCTTTTTGACGAATTGAATGAAGGTGATATCATAGTCTTTAAAGAACCAGTACCTGATGGCGAAGAAGCGGATGCTATAGTGCATCGAGTTAACGAAATCTTGACTGATCCGGAAGACAACCTCGTAATCGTTACGAAAGGCGACGCTAATTCGGGTTCTATCCCTGGCATAGACTTTCCCATCTACGAATCAAATTATGTTGGGAAGGTAGTTGTGGATATTCCAAAACTAGGCTTGGTGACCAAAGCAATAAGCCCGCCAGTTAACTATATTATCATTGCTATAATCCTCGTGATCCTGTTCTTCCTGTTTAAGAAAGGTAAAGACAAGGCACGGTGATTACGGCGGTATTTGTGGAAGACTGGTAAAAAAAATGTTTAACTATCCAGATATTGGTCTTGAGTTTAGTGACATCAATCCAATCAATTCCTTCCAGACAAAGAGAATTTGATAATAGTCCTGCAATATTCCTATACAATCAGCCAGCATAGAATAGTTATTGATTGATACATAAATACCGAACAACTACATATTCGATACGAAATTGGATAGTATTAGATGCGGCTGTAGGTGTATTAAATGTAAAGAAACAAAATTGATGGATTTTACTTTTAGGTCGCTTGATGGTTACGATGATATCCATCACACATGTTTAACTTGTGGAACTCACTTCAACCATCTCGATGGTGAAACTTACGATAATTGTAAAATATGCAACTCACATTGAATGTTTACTTCGATCTAAACCCATCTGTGAGCTTCTTATGATAGATTGAATTGCAAAATTTGTCTGTTGCTTCGGGCGGAAACTCCTTTACTTTTTTAATTCTTTTCTTGTCATAAATGGATGAAAGGAACCTGAAACAGGTTGGACAAACTTCCTCCAACAATCAAACACCCATCGGAGTCTTTTTTATAATCGGTACCGTAATTGAAGAGCGACTTTGATTACGGGAAGCGCCAAGGAAGGGCATAGGGTATTCAGGAAGATTTGATTCAACAAATCCTTCATTTCTAAACTCGTAAGTTTTTCCATCATAGGTGCATTTGATCATTGAGATGTCTTCGATATTTCCTACTTTTTCAATAGATTTGTAGTATTCAACAAGTTTCCGAGGCTCATAAACGGTTTGCCCTTTCCTCACATAACGCTTCTTCTTCATAAACTTAAATGCAAATATCGTATATCTACGCTTGTAGTAGCCAAACATGTTCTGGATCAAGATGCACCGCCGAATCTGATCTTGAGGTATATAGAGAGCATCACCTGTTCCTGACTTCGCTTCTATGGACAACAAGACCGACTTCTTGTTATTAACAGCGACGATGTCAGGAAGGCCAGCACTAAATCCTCCGAGCCTTCTCGCACACCAGTCTCCGATATTGAGACGTTGTACCAAGGAATGCTCGTAACTATATCCTCTACTTCTGCGAAAGTTGCTCAATCTGAATCAATAACCTGCCTTTATGTAAATCAAGCCTAAGCATAATCTAGTCAGTATCAAATCGGTAGAAACTAAATTGTACGTAATATACTTTATCATCATGATGTGTTGGTATATTCTGGAGTTTATATCAGTATGTTAGTGTTAGAAAGGTATACGGTCAGAACTTGTAGGCCATGTTTGAGTGTTGAGTATTATTTTGCCAAATGCTCCATCTTCTCGATTTCACTCCCATTATTGAAACTGCTTGGGTTGGGACTCAGATTCCCCCATGCTTCATAAGGACTTCGCCAAATTGATGGATGAAATAGTTAGTAACGGTGCGAAAATTGAGCTAACAGATCATAGGCCGGTAAGTAAATCCCGAAGTCAACTACAATCAGGTCTGCCTAAGAGACGGTTTAGCCATTGATCCTCTTTTAACACTTATAAGTAATTATGCACTAATTCGACGACCATTACTGAGTTGGAGCTTAAACCCATCACTTCTGACGATATGTACAAAATCGAAGAGAACGCAGAAACGAATTTTGGTGTCCGTAGAATGTATATGATGGAAAATGCAGGACATGGACTTGCCGACTTTATTAAATCCAAGATGAGTGAGATGAATACGAAAATAGTCAACAAGAGAATTGTTGCCGTGTGTGGTGGAGGAAACAATGGCGGAGATGCTATGGTTTGTATGAGGCACCTTTCCTATAACCCGGAATCGAAATATACAGTGTTGCTGTTAACTGATCCTCGTGATCTTCGAACTGAGGAGGCAAGAATAAATTGGACTATTCTCACGAGTTTAGATTCTGTAGAGTTGTTTTGGAATAATCAGTTAGAGCAAATTAAAGAGAGGATTCTTGATTCCGACATTATAATAGATGGCATCCTTGGAACCGGAGTAAGTGGCACCATCAGAGATCCTCATTCTTCGGCAATAGATTTTATCAATGAATCCGGTGCGTACATATTCTCCGTAGATATACCCTCAGGGCTTGATCCTAATACCGGCCAAGTTCATGATAAGTGTGTAAGAGCAAATGCGACTGTTACTTTTCACAGAATCAAGAAAGGGTTGCTGAATAATGAAAAATATTCGGGTCAGATTCACCTTGAACATATCGGGATTCCAAGAGAGGCAGAAGGGGGAATTTTGGTGAACGAAGTATGACCGAAGGAATATATCAACTCAAAGTCGGGAATATGGCTAATTTCACTTATGTTATCTCCGATATTCAGACTCACCTCGCTGTCATCGTAGATCCTTCATGGGATCTCCAAGAGATATTTCAATTACTCACCGAAAAAAGACTCAATGCAAAGCATATCATAAACACTCATTCACATTTCGACCATGTAATTGGAAATGACGAAGTCGCAAAAGCGACTGGGGCAACTGTCATTCAGCACTCAAACTCTCAGCTTCGCAAAGATATCTCCGTAGCAGAGAATGATGTAATATCGATCGGATCTATTAGCCTTCGAGTTATCCATACTCCGGGTCATTCCCAAGATAGTATTTGTCTCATTATCGATAAAAGGGCAGTGTTCACTGGAGACACCCTCTTTGTTGGTGGTATAGGAAGAATTGATCTTCCAGGAGGGGATCCAAAAGACATGTATCTTAGTTTGTATAGAAAGGTTTCAGCTTTGGATGATCAACTTACTGTTTATCCTGGTCATGATTATGGCCCCTCTCCGGTTTCGACGATTGGAAACGAAAAACTATCAAATCTTGCGTTACAAGCAAAATCAGAGAACGAGTTTCTAGCTTTCATGGGCGCTGGTTGAAGCCAATTTGAAATATGATGGGGTAGATTATCCAGACCTCAAATCCGTCAACGGAGATCAGACCTTTAAAATGCCTTTATCAATTAGCAATCCTTTATTTGCACTAGTAATATCATACACTTACACGAGTCTCATACCCGGAATCACGGCAGCTGGCCAGAATGAAAATCTAATAAAATACACTTCTCCTGCTGACGCGGAATACTTGAATTACGGTCACTGTAAATCTTTGGATTCAATTCCTGTTACTCCTGATGGACTGCCTACTCCAGCGATAATCACAAAGACCGCATTAGGTCTGTCGAATATGCCTTTTTTCGTAGTCAACGCTGGGTCGGTAGTTAGACCTCAATCTCCTTATATCTCATTTGACATGAACCCCGGAAACGATATACGAACAGGAAATGCCGTAACTGAAAGTTATGTCAAGAAGGGCCTAGAGGTACGGCGAAGCCTTTGGCCGGGAATTGGCCAAACTTAGTAAAATGGTAATTATCGGTGAAAGTATCCCAGGAGGAACGACTACCGCTCTAGGTGTGCTCGTTGCACTTGGAATCGATGCCTGGTCTAAGGTTAGCAGTAGCCTCACGAAAAATCCTCACACTTTAAAGAACAAAGTAGTAAAGGAAGGGATAGCTAAAGCTGGCATTCCCTTTGGGAGTTTCAGGAATGATCCTGTAAGAGCAATAGCTGCCGTTGGTGACCCTATGATCCCAGTTGTGACTGGGCTTGCTTGTGGCCTCAGTGGATCGGGGAGCAATGTTATGTTAGCTGGAGGGACGCAAATGACAGCTATAGTTGCAGTAATAAGCGCAATGAACAGAGCACTAGGAAATATTTGTATAGGGACTACAAGCTATGTTGCAAATGATCCTTATTCAGATATTAGGGGGATTGCCAATGAAATCTGCTCTGATTTTCCGATTTTTGCTGTAGATCTTCACTTCGATGATTCTGAGCGGCCGGGCCTAAGGGCATTTGCGAACGGTTTCGTCAAAGATGGAGCAGGGGCCGGAGGCGTATCCATCCTAGCAATGCTAAAGAGTAAAGGATTGCTTACAGGTACCTCAATACTTAGATCCATAGAATTAGAATACGATAAACTCACGCGAAAGCAACAGAAGAAATGATCCAATAGACCGACCAAACCCATTCAACGATAAAAAAAATAGCGGGATCGACATTATATATTGAATTCTAAAATGGCTAACATAGATCATGTCTGGAAGAGCCAAAAAACACAATGGCCCGTCTGCACCCGTTACAGGGAAAGAACTTACAGCAATAGAGGAGATTACTGTAATGTTAGATGTTCTCATCGAAGAATTACAGCGCAGAGGCACCATTGATAAAAAAGAGTACAATAGATTGGTTGCGATGCGACTTCATGAAATTTCCAAAGCAAGGGCGTTTGAAGAATTAGATGAGGAATTATGAAACGAAAGGCTCGCACTATTATTACGACGTAGCCATACCATAATAGGAAAGAGCGCCGGGAGAGGGATTCGAACCCTCGTGACCCCAAGAGATCACAAGCTGGCTGGATATTTTGCAATTTCCAGGCTTGCGCCCTACCAGGCTAGGCGACCCCGGCCTGATGTGGTAACCATAGTTACCATTCGACTACGAGTTACAAGGATCCACCAACTTATGTGTTTATCCGAGCGATTAATTCATTGAGCGTGATAAGTATGAAGTTGCAATTATTTTTCCTGTTCTGTCAACTAAACCCAAAGTTAGAATGTTAGTATTAAGCAGGTGTTGCACCTCATTTCTAGTCTAGTTAGCTTTCTTTTGATGCCAGGCTTGTTGTGTGCCACGATTTAGGGTAGGACCCCGGTTTCATAATTATCCTCTTGATATTAACGGCAATGCCTTTTACGTTAGATTCGATTTCCTCCCTCGTCATTGCGACTTCACCAAATCCCACGATCTCTCCTTTCATGGAATAAATACCAACGAAGCTCCCCACCTTTAGTGTCTTGGATACATACAATATCCCAGGGATTGCGAGCTGGGCGCCGTGACATAAAGCATCGATCGCCGTATCTCTTATGACCACGGTCTCCACGCCATCCATACAATATTCAATAGGTTTGATCAGTTTCCTTAACTTTGTGTCGTCCTCTTCATGTTTATACAATTCTAGGGCATCAGTGAAGTCGTGCATTCTAACTAGGCTGTCTTTTTTTTCTGACAGGTTGCTTACCTGCGTCCGGCGGAGCTCCACCATGGTAGCACCTGTCCCAAGAATTTCCCCTATATCATATACTATTTTTCTTATGTAGGTGCCTGACTGAGATAGTATTCGCATCAGGATAAGGCGTTCGTACCTTTCCAGCTTTTCAATTTCATATACTGTTCGAATTCTAGTCGCTCTTTTTACAGAAGATCTCTGGGGTGGCCTCTGATATATATCACCGACAAATTGGGTTATCACAGTGTCCAATTTATCATCGCTGATATGATCATGGAGCCTTGCCAATGCGTAATACTCTTTGGGTCCGAAAAGCAATATGGAAAGGGCCTTCGTACCCTCTCCTAGACCAATAGGGAGAAGTCCCGTAGCGCCAGGATCCAAAGTCCCACTATGCCCTGCTTTACTGATTCCGATGATTCTTTTCACCCATGCGACTACCTCATGACTGGTAGGACCAGGAGGCTTATCCAGCAAAATCAAGCCATAGTCCAGTAAAGAGTTAATAGGTCTACTAGAGGGATAATATCCATACTTCTCATTAGTAACATCGTCATCCATTTTGACCAAATTATCAAAAGTATAAGTCATCAATACTTGCCCAAACTACACAATGAGAGTCCAGATATATAATCGAAGAACCTGGTAGTTATTTAAGACTCTAATATTTCATCAAGGGATCAGAGACAAAAGACTTGCACTGGCCTAAAGAAAGTCATCCGCTTTCTCTACCCTGATTGAAGATAGTTGACTTACTTTCAACCCGTTCTATCAGTTTTGACTGAATGCAACCACTTTACAAATTAAGTGATAAATTGGGGAATCTGGTCGTCTGGTTACGCTCGACCTAAGAATTTTATACTGGAAAAGCATAACACACTTAACGTGATGAGGAATCGCCACCGAAGCAGGGGAGAGATTATTGCATCTATCCTTCAGGCAGTGAATGGGAATAGCCTGAGGCAAACGGAAATACTTTATCGCACGTATCTATCACATAACCTTTTGAAAGAGTACTTGGTCCTTTTGCTTGAAAATGAACTGATAGAGTATACCGCCGGAGAACGAACTTTTAAGACTACCGGAAAGGGGATGAGATATCTTCAGATGTATGCTCAGTTGGGTCAGCTAATAGTAAAGCACAATAGTAAGTTAACTTTGTCTGATGCCAGCCCTGTGTGGGGATAGTTTTAGTATTTAAATCGTCTAGAAAATATTCAAACTGGTGGGGGCTAAAACCGAAGGATGCATCTGAACATCGAGATGTAATGTTTTAGTGAGCTGAATGTCAGACCAAAAACATACAAATCAATACCTTTCGTGATTGCTCAGATCACCTAAGAGTATTTGTCCCATAAAAATGGCGAGGACTCGGAGAATCGGCCCTATGCTTTTGCTTGTTGTAGCCTTTTATCCACATCATCCCAATTCACGACATTCCACCAGGCCGAAATGTAGTCAGGTCTTTTATTTTGATATTTGAGATAATACGCATGCTCCCACACATCGCATCCTAGTAAAGGGCTTAACCCTTCAGTTCTTGGGCTGGTTTGATTTGGCATTGCCTTATATTCTACTTTCTTTGTCGATGGATTATAGACAAGCCATCCCCACCCACTACCTTGTATCACTGCAGTATCTGAGGAGAATTTTTCCTTAAACCCAGCAAAACCTCCGAAAGACGAATTTATTGCATCGGCAACCGCACCTCCAGGCTCTCCACCACCATTTGGTTTCATATTATTCCAAAATATTCGATGATTATCGAATCCTCCTCCATTGAAATTAATTGCACCTTTTTGAGCTGCCGGAACTTGATCCAAATTTGATAATATTTGTATGATGTCCTTTTCTTGAATTTCAGGAGGACATTTTTCGAGGGCTGCATTTAATTTGTCAGTATAAGTTTGATGGTGCTTTGTATGATGTATTTCCATTGTTCTTGAATCAATATGCGGTTCAAGTGCATCGTAACCATAGGGAACTGGTGGCAATTCATATTTTTTCATACATTTTAAAGTAAATCTTTTACTATTAACTGTTCTGTTATCATCTCCCAAATATCACTCTGAGCGAATTAAAATGAAATGATAGTTCTAATCTTACATCTTATATATGACAAATAGATATCAAGAGGTCAAACCAAATCTGCGCTAAATAGAAACTAGGTGGTTCAGCATGGTATCAAATATGTTGCGTTCCGTATATAGAGTAGGTCTCCGCGAACCCATCGTACTTCAGAGGAATTTCTGGGAAACGTATTTATTAAAATCTATAGCACCTGATGGTTGAATAACGTTTGCCAATAAATGATGAATTGTTACGTGCCAGGAAGAAGGTTTCTGCAACTCGACCTAAGTTTGTTAGGCAAGAGAGTTGGAGATATATCAGGCTTGCAGAAAATTGGAGGAAACCAAAAGGCGTTGATAACAAAATGAGAAAGCAGGTATCGGGAGTCCCGCCGCTCGTCAAAGTGGGATACAGGGGCCCTAAGAAAGCCAGAGGTCTACATCCTTCAGGATATAATGATAGATTAATTCATAACATCAAGGACTTGGAAAAATTGGATCCTAAGGTTGATGCCGCTAGAATTGGTCACTCAGTAGGTCGGCGAAAACGAATAGATATTGTAAATAAGGCCAACGCTTTGGGTATCAAGGTTCTCAATAGGGGTAAAGTAGCGCTGGAAAGCACTCAAAAGAGTCAGGTTAAGGAACAATCGTAATGGTAATTAATATACGAAAGAAACGAGAACTCGTCGCACGGATTTTAGAGGTAGGAGTGAATAGAGTTAGATTTGAGCCAGATAAGCTTGAAGATGTGGCTGATTCCATTACGAGGGAAAATCTTAGAGCGCTCATCAAGAACGGGGCTATATGGACCGCAAGGCGACAAGGAACTTCTAGATATAGAGCTAAGCTGAAGCATATGACAAGAAAAAAGCGTGGAATTGGAAAAGGCTCTAAAAAGGGGAAAAAAACTGCCAGAGTAGGAAAGAAGAAACTATACATTACAAAGATCAGAGGCATGAGACATTACTTAAAGGTCCTGAAGGATCGAAATGACATTGATAGAGAAACATATTGGTTGCTATATAAGAAAGCCAATGGCGGTCAAGTTAGAACGTTGGCTCATTTGCGAGATTTAGTAAAAGCTTCTAAAGCCAGATAAATAAGAAGACTCTTCTCTCGATGCGACATTTGCCACAATGGCTGAAGTTTACCTATTAACTATGCTAACCTTTGATGAATCCCAGAATAAAGCCCGCGGCTAAGCTGCCCACCAGAGGTATTCCGAAAGCTGCCATGACTGAGGAAATGCTTTGCTCAGTTCCGGGGATATTCGAGTTACTTACGTTGCCCATCAAGCCCGATCCCGCTTCTTGTATCTTGGTCCAGTCAACCGAAACATATTGTTGATAACCAAGGGCGACAACGGCAACTATCATTAATCCAGCGATAATAAGGACGATCTTGATTACCTTTTTTATCGCATATCCCACAAGAAACCCCGCTATACCTCCTACAGCTATTGGAGTAGCACTTGACGCTAAAGAACCTAAATCCATACTCATTTTGTCTGCCGATTATTTAACAGCCTAAATATCTATATGGAGTCTGATAGTTTGTATCATAACCTTATCTCTATAAAATTAGCCCTGCCCCCTTCCTTATTCATGAATTTCTAGGGGGGCTAGCTGTTGATTTCCAAAACGATCTAAAGCTACGCTTAGTCACCATGCTTTAAGAGAATAGTGGCGGCGGCTTTGTGTAATGTAATAGTAAAAACAAGTCTCTCATCTGTCAAAGAACAATGGTCACTCGCGCCAAGCAGGTTAGTATGGCCTTCTAAAACGTGAACGACACCTAATCGTACCGTCAGTCTCAGTATACGTTACTCTATTTAGAGATCAGTATTCAAACCCATTTTTTCGTAGAATACCAAATATCTCAGGAGGAAGAGGTTGGACGTGCTCTAAGATCAAATACATATGAAATCGATCTGGTTTGAGTTTGGCTTCGTATCCATGCCTAGCCTGCATGTATAAGATTCCCGCCATTAAAGCAGGAGTTGGCTACTTGATTTATCAGTACTGTCATGCAGGTCTAACTTGTTCAATCCCCAACCAAATTATTAGGTCTGATATAATTCTCCAATTCGCTAGATGTGTACATAGGAGGAGAACAAACAAAATTCTTGCATACATATGCTCGAGTTGAACGATTTGTTTGAGGACGTAGAGGTTCCAATTTTCCTTTGAAGAATGGTAGTTGTCGTTCTAGTTGGTCAAAGTCTGTATTCGACCTTATGTATGCAAATATACCGTTGGGAATATACGCTCTATTTAGAACCGTCAGCATATTGTAGAAGGTGTCCTCGTTTGGCTCTCTTCCCTGTACCACAGTGAATTCGATCGGTTTTTTCACATACATATATAATGAGTTAAGGAAATGTCCGAAGCCGAAGGGATTATCTCTGGCAATAGAGGAAACTGACCTAATAATGTCTTCCGATTTTTTCAGATAAGCATCTCTTTGAGAAAAATGATATAACCTCATTAGATTCATTGCCGCGACAGAATTCCCGCTAGGAATGGCAAGGTCGTAATAATTTTTCGTTCTGATTATTAGTTCCTCGTGGTCGTCAGATGTGAAAAAAAATCCATCATTCCTCTTTTTATCCCAGAAATGAATTACCATAAAATCTGTGTGTCTGAGGGCGGAATCCATATATCGAGGGATAGGAAGGACTTCGAACAGATCAAGCAATGAGTTCACATAGAAAGCGTAGTCATCAAGATAGCTATTCAATTTAGCCTGACCATTTTTATAAATCCTACAAAGTCTCCCATCTGGGGCCGACATTCTGGTCTCTATGAAATCTGTTGCCTTGACAGACTGCTTTGAGATAGGTCTCTTCTGAAGTAACTCGATACGCCTTTACTAGTGCAGAGATCATGAGTGAATTCCAAGAAGTAATCGCTTTGTCGTCTTTCCCTGGATGTACACGATGTGTTCTTGCTTCGAACAATCTTGCCTCAGAACTTCTAAGAATATTATTGATAACCTTAACAGGTTTGTCGTATTTTTGCGAAAGAAATGCTTGATTACTTTGGCTATTTAGAATATTTTTACCCTCAAAATTACCTCCTTCAGTAACGCCATAGTATAAACAAAATATTTCAGCCTCCGTCTGGTTATTTAAAATTTCCAAGATTTCTCTTTTCGTCCATAAATAATACTTGCCTTCCTCGCCTTCTGAATCAGCGTCTTCAGCCGAATAAAAGAAGCCATCCTCGGAGGTCATTTCTCTGAGAACGTAACTAATAGTTTTATGCAAAACTTCAATATACTTTTCATCTCGAGTTACTTGATAGATTTCAGAGAAGAGTTGGATGAGTAATGCGTTGTCATAAAGCATTTTTTCAAAGTGTGGAATTAGCCATTTTTGATCCGTTGAATATCTAGCAAATCCTCCTCCAAGATGATCGTGTATACCTCCAGATATCATCTTATCAGCAGTGAATACAACGAAGTCCTTGAACTTGGAAATTTTCGACAATTCATAGTATCGTAACATGAACAGCAGATTGGATGGGTTTGGAAACTTGGGAGCCTGTCCAAATCCGCCATATGTGGAATCACCAAAATGCAGTAGGCTAACAGCCGCTTCATCCAGTACGGAGCGCTCAGGGTCCGCCCCAACTGGACGACTAGTAGAAACATCTTCAGCAGCACCCGATAGGGCATGCATGAATTCAGAGGTAGCGCTAAGTACCTCCTTCCTATTGCTGACATATGTATCAGAAAGTTGTTTAATAACAGACATAAAACCAGGCATTCCATATCTAGAATTCTTTGGGAAATACGTCCCGATATAGAACGGTTTCTGATCAGGTGTTAAGAAAACTGACAGTGGCCATCCTCCACTACCTGCCGCTAATTGACATACACGTTGGTAAACATCGTCAAGATCAACTCTTTCTTCTCTGTCAACTTTAATATTTACGAAATTTTCATTCATAATTCTTGCAATCTCCTCATCTTCAAAAGATTCGTGGGCCATAACATGACACCAATGACATGAACTGTAACCTATGCTCAAGAAAATCGGTTTATCTTCGGATCTTGCCTTTTCAAGCGCGCTCTTACCCCACGGATACCAATCTACGGGGTTGTAAGCATGCTGCAATAGGTAAGGACTGGTTTCGTTAATTAACTTGTTGGGCTTTTTGTTAGCCTTCTCAATGCAAGTGTCATCCATGGAATGAGAGCAAAATGGCTTTGATGTTATATAAATACTAGCAGAATTAGTTTCGGATCAGAGGAGACATTAGAGAAATTATCTCGCAAATGCTATTGCCACTGTGGGATCAATATTGAAACATTAGTTGGTGAAAGGAATTACAATAGGCTAGAGATGATCTCAGAGATCCAGACTTTCAAGGAACTTGAACCTCTTAATCTCTTAATCAGACAGGTTTGACCAGCTCCGGTCTGGTTATGCTCCAAGAAGGTAAATAAAAAAAGGTAACCGCAAACCGACTATCACTAAATGCTAACTTCGAATTGTGATTGGCGTTTTTGGGAGGATTTATCAATTGACTTGTGTCGTTTCCAATCATAGGTTGCAGCGTAGCGACTATTGGGTCGCCCCCTGCAATAGACGCAGCTGCGATAAGTCGAAGTATTTCATCCCCTTTTATTCTCGGTATTCTTCTTGACGATTTCACCTGTATAAGCCATTTTCTTTGTTTTTCGTTAGAATTTAACACTGCGACTATATCAGCAGGTCCTCGGCTATTCTTTGACAGACGTACCCGCCAGCCAATTAATCTTAAGTATAAAGCTGACTATGTACTCTGCTTCTCTTCCGAATGTTCCGATTGAATAAGATAGTTTCAACCTCAAGATTCATACAATCTTCATGCCAGCTTTAACTGTTGTTGTGAAAACTCTCTGATACGCTTATGAAATGTCATTTCCATTTGCCAACAGGCCATTAAAATGGGCAGTGAACATACCTATTACGCCAATATTTGGCTATAAATTCATGACTGACGAATATGAATATATTTCTATGTATGATAGAATTTTCTAATGATCATAAAGAACACTGATCCATATAAATTAAAGAAATGCATATCTTGCAAGAATCCAATTCCACTAAATACTAAATATTTTACTATGTCATTGTCGCTTCAACACGTTTGTCTCGGCTGTGCAGATAGAGAGATCCCTAAACTAATTCAAAATCTCCAGCAGGACCTACGAAAAATAAAGGAAGAATTGAAGAATAGCTAAAATCACATGCAGCATTCAGGTTTACCCGAGTTAGGAATGCGGAGAATAAAATGTCCATAGAAGCTGATTATTTTAATCCAGAGTTGACTATCAATAGTGGACAGATGTTCTTGTGGCAAAAAATAAGGGATGCATGGTATGGAATTCACGCCGATCGCGTGCTAAAACTTTCAATTGAAGATCAACATAATGATAAACATTACAGCCGTATAAAATATGAATCGTTTCCCGAGGATCGCGGATGGGAAAAGAAGTTGTTTAGAATGGATGACGATATTGACAAGATACTCAATACCATTTCATTTGACCCACTCGTACGTATTTCTATAATGAGATTTAGAGGGCTTCGAGTCATGAGACAAGACCCTATCCAATGTATTTTTTCGTTCCTATGTGCTAGTAATATTAATATTCAGCGAATTCGTAAAATACTTTTTAATTTATGTAGGCAATTTGGAAAAAAAATGACCGTGAATGGAGACCAGTTTTTTACGTTTCCAAGACCAAGGGATCTAAATGAAGCGACCATATCAGAGTTGGTTACATGTGGCACAGGCTACAGAGCCAAGTCGATTAAACTCTTTGCAAGTAAGATACACAACAGAGAGTTTATTCCTGAAGAGCTAGCCCGAATGAACTATGAAGACGCAAAACGAGCTCTGCTGGACATCTATGGAATAGGAGACAAGACTGCAGATTGCATCCTCTTATTTTCACTTGAGAAATTGGAAGCATTTCCCATAGACACATGGATAGCGAGAATAATATCTCATAACTACGGACTTCACGTTGGTAACAATAAAAAGGGAACCAACAACCAAAAACATCGCCTTAATCATCAGCAATATCGATATCTCTCTAATCGCATGAGGATGCATTTTGGTACATACGCAGGCTATGCCCAACAATATCTATACTATTACAGTAGACATATTGCTGGAAGAAAGTGGTAGGGATCTGGGCCAATAGAAGCTAGCACAAAATGCTTGAATGCAGGGCGGAGAATCACGTGGTACCAGCTTGTGGGTTCCAAGGCCTATCCTAGGCTACATTAAGCGATCCTCAAAAACTCGAAGCGGGAAGGTGGAGCCTGGTACAGTTATTCCATAAGGCCTCAATCCTTTATATTGTAATTCATATACAAGAAGATAGAAGAGGATAATCCCATGGACACGAAAAATGAATCCCAATCAAACTTGCTCGGTAGCTATACCAAAGAAGAGAACAAGGGACGGTATTTGTACGGAGATTATACGCCTTTTGAGGAGAAGAAGAATATTATCGACGTCTTAAAGGATTTTGTATCGACTTCTGCAAATATAATTGAGATCCATAAGAATGTAGGCACCCTTCGATTCGTTTTGGAGAATGTCGATGTTTTTCAGGACGAGATTATCAGAAAGATCTGGAATTTGCAAAACTCGGTAGAATCGTCGTTAGATGTATTTCATACCAAGTATCACGAGAAAATTGTGAACTCCTCTGACGTCAAGAAAGAAGCCGAATCATCCTTCTTTCGCATGAGGGCCCCTCTAATAAACTCGATAGGAGATATTGAAAAGCAATTTACAAAGTACACCAATGAATACAGAGAAGAAATACAGGAAAGGATCATCAATTCATACAATAATGCGATTACTTTACTCCAGCTCTGGCTTTCGAAGGATGAATATAACTTACCTGGCACTCTCCTCGAAAGGCGGAACAAGGTACTGACGGCGAAAATAGACAGGGATCCTTATTCATATTCTATTACTTCTGCAAATGAAATCATCGCTGTCACTGACACAGACACATCGAGTTCTGGTAGTGATGATATTAATGATCTCAAGGTCCC
>CAWBHQ010000019.1:0-35008 GCA_963788755.1 uncultured Nitrososphaerales archaeon | reverse complement strand
CTGACTTTGGGTCGTGCTTACATCCTGAATTTGTCAAAATTGAATGTATAACGGAGTTAATTGATACTATGAAGGATTTGTATATAAGTCCGAAGGTTACTTAATCATCGTCATGGAGGTCAATGGTGAAACAATTACGGGCGTTGCTCTAATTTTCTTATCGGTATTGTTTCTTTATGCTGGGATGGTTAACGAGGCTTGGTCACTTTTGATCCCTGCAGATTTTTTGATCTTAGCTATCGGCATTGGTTTTTTGAGCTTAGGGATTATTACATTACGGAGAAAGAAGAAGCATCAGATAGCTTAGATTTGGATATGGCTAGATTATTTCGACCAGGACTGGTTAACCTTTGGCCAGATTTATAAACAAGTTTCTCCCTACTTCTACAAATTGGGTAGCCGGAGAAAATCAAGGAATAAACCGATACGAAAGACTAGGACTGTTGAGGGAAGATGTCCTAAATGCACAACGATTGTAAGGTTCAACGTAAGTGGCCAAGTAGGCGAGGAAATTTATGAATGCACCGGATGCATGTCAAAGTTTCACATTGATACTCTCTAGGACCCCGCTACTGAGCTTAGATTCGTGACTGATCTAAGTGCTCGGTTGGTTTTTAATGATAAATTTCGTACTGCTGGATAACTCGAAATAAACTAGATTAAAAAGGCATATAGGATAAAAAGCCAATATGAGTTCAATGGATGGGAAATTGCAATATGACGGAAAGGTATTTCTTTATAGTAGTGGAATGCCTGACGATTTGATTAAGAGAAGTAAATTGAAATTGGTAGAGATTGGGGTTTCTGACGAGGACATTTTGGTAATTACTGTGCCTGAGGGAGTGCCAGAGGGTTCAATAATGGTCACAATCTGGCCGCATTACTTATCGGTAGCAAAAGTTAGAAAGGTGAGAGAGGGGTCAATATACGCTCCCCAACTTTTCAATATCGACCTTTTATGAACTATAGAGAATTAAGGGGCATTTCTGGGAATTGATAAACGAGTTGATGCTTCTAACATATTTTTGTAAAAGAGGAAGACATT
This sequence comes from uncultured Nitrososphaerales archaeon, assembly GCA_963788755.1. Lineage (GTDB taxonomy): Archaea > Thermoproteota > Nitrososphaeria > Nitrososphaerales > Nitrososphaeraceae > TH5896. The sequence goes on along the minus strand of CAWBHQ010000019.1, from coordinate 33,963 downwards.
CTGATTGTCCGGGAGAATGGCCTATGGGAGAACTGTGTGATGGAAATAATGATTGCTCATTCGACGTGGCCATTAAAAGGTGCAAGTGTGAATGCCATCAGGCCAGATAAACTTCTACCCTCAAACGCATCTTTAATTTGCATTTTGACATGCGTAAATGATTCGGGGTCAGGAAGAGTTAAGAACCATACAATCACCCATCATTTCAGTCAGCCACCACTTCATCATACCCCTTCAAGATTGAATCCTATACTCCTCATTAAATGTTTAGCTACCTGTTGTATTCGATTCGCGACTCTCACAACTACTATCCCCTCTGAAGGTTGTCCATAAAGGATTCTCGAATCGGTTGGCGCGTAGGCAATTAAAGGAAGTGCGATAAGGTCCTCTTCACCCATTACATTCACCAAAACTGGGGCATGACTCGTCAGTGCACGAATCAGGATATTAATCGCTTCCAAGGATATTGATCCTGGTTGATTTTTGCAGGTAAGCTCGACTCAGCTCTGCACCCGAAAGTGCTGCTGCGATCATAGATTTCAGCTTAGAAATGCTTGTTTTGGAGACTAACCTCTTCTCAAAACCATCAACAACGCTCACATCGGGGACAATACTGAAACTGATAACCTTTGCCGTGGTTGTATCTCCTACAGTGATCAACTTGCGAGTTGCATGGCGCAGCTCAATTATTTTTTGCTTTTCAACCTGATCATAGCTAATCAGTTCACCGAGAGGTTTCCTCAGATAATCAATAATCTCCTTATGAACTGGCTTTACGTCGTGACTCATTCCATGGGCGTCGTTGAGGCTTTTTCCGCTATCTCATTGTCCCTAACGGTAGCAGCTATTACGCTAATACGGCCAGCGACCAGCTTTGATATCTTTCCAAATGCTAAACCAGCCAATGATTCTGGTTCCACCAACGTCACCGGTCTACCAAGGTCGCTTCCTTCTCTTATTAAAGGATGCAAAGGGATCTCACCCAAAAAGGGTACATTGAATTTATCGCTAATCTTCTGCCCTCCACCCTTACCAAAGGTGTAAGTATTCTCGCCACAGTGCGGACAAACAAGAAAACTCATGTTTTCAACTACTCCCAGTATTGGAATGTTAAGTTTGTTGAACATCCCAACAGATTTGATAGCAACATTCATTGCTACATCTTGCGGAGTGGTTACAATCAGGACACCGGTTATAGGCAGAGTCTGAGCCATCGTAAGAGGGGCATCGCCTGTCCCTGGAGGCAAATCTATGAGAAGGTAATCCAATTCTCCCCATTCTACGTCGGTTATGAATTGCTTTATGATTCCTGAAACTATTGGTCCACGATAGATGCCTGCTTGCTGCGACTGTTCGTAAAAGAAGCCCATAGAAATAACCTTCACTCCGTTAGAAACGACAGGCTGTATCTTGTTATTTACGATCGGTGGTGAATCTTTTATCCCTAACATTAGAGGAACACTAGGACCATAAATGTCTGCGTCTAAAAGGCCTACACTAGCGCCCGACTTGGCCAAAGCCAATGCTAGGTTCACTGCCACAGTTGTCTTTCCCACTCCTCCTTTTCCACTTGCAATCGCAAAAATATTCTTAACCTTGGGGAGCAATTCATCCATTGAAATCGCTCTTCCTTCCATAACTTTGGCAGTAACCTTAAGATCCAAATCATTTACTCCTATACTTTGCATAGAATTTCTCACTTCCTGTTCAATTTCGCTATTGAAAGGACATGCGGGGGTAGTTAATTCAAGCGTAAATGATACTTTCTTATCTTTAATACTTAGATCTTTTATCATACCCATAGACACAATATCCTTGTGTAATTCTGGATCCTCAATCTTCTTGAGGGAGGACATAACTTGATCCACGTTAGTCATATGCTACAAGTAGTTTGCAGTTCACAATATTTAAATCGTTAACAATTTTCATACTTGGCCTAATGCCTTCAGCACCGCGGTAGTACTAATGAGTTTATACTTCTATAACGTCTATTAAACGGAAAATAGATACTTCTAACAAGATTCGCCACACAATTCAGTTATCCAATTTATAGTATTCAAAGCAATGAGAAGGTAGTATAGCATTTTCTTATCCAAAGGTTAATAAATTGATGTTCCGTCGCTATGAATTGTATATCATGTTTGCGATCGTGCATATGAGCGACGTTATAAGGATCCCTCCCGATCGATTAACCCCGTCTCTTAATAGAACAGCGATTGGAATTCTTAAAGAGAAATACGAGAGTATGATTAGCCCTGAGCTTGGGTATGTTATCATGATTATAGAGGCATCTACGAACCCCGTGGGTAAGCTCGTCGCAGGCGACGGAGCAACTTATCATAGAGTGAGTTTTAAGGCCCTGACCTTCTTCCCGAGATTACAGGAAATAGTTGAAGGGGAGATAGTTGAAATAACCGATTTCGGAGCATTTGTCAGAATAGGACCTACCGATGCCCTACTTCATTTATCTCAGATAACAGACGACTTTCTTAAGAGTGATGTGAAGCAAGGAATAATTTTGGCAAATCAGTCTTCTAGATCTATTAAAATTGGGTCCAGGTTAAGAGGAAGGATAACAGCAGTCAGTCTAGGTAAGGGGTCCGCCATGGGAAAGATTGGAATTACATGTAGACAACCATTTTTAGGAGCCCTGGAATGGATTGAACAGGACGTCATTAAATCACAACAGACTCAGTCTACAGTTCCAATAAAAGAAAAAAAGCGGGGTTCCAGTAAGTAATGCCCAGGGAACTTGCGTGTAAAAAATGTAAAGCGTTGACCATTGGGAAGGTTTGCCCTGTGTGTAGTTCTACCGATCTAACGCCGCACTGGACGGGGATGATATTGGTTTTTGATCCTTCCAACTCTCATGTAGCCACGACTCTCAGCCTTCGTGTCCCTCACAAATATGCGTTAAAGGCTTCATGAGTTCTCTTAGTGGGACGGAAAACGTTGTGCCCTTATGTGAGTATCTAATTCGACGAAATCGGATTCTTTCGTATCTTGAAGAGGACCTAGGTAGCGGTGACATCACAAGTGAAGCAGTGATACCAGCAGATCTCTATGCCGAAGCTGAGGTGTGGTGCAAGGGAACCTCTGAAAGCATTGTGATATGTGGCTTGGAGGAAGCATGTATTGTCTTGGAAATCTGCGGCTGCCATACTACGAGACTACTCGAAGATGGGGGAATTGTAACCGGCAATCAACCAGTAATCGCGGTGGAAGGGAACGCCAGGGCGATCCTCAAAGCTGAACGAACTGCCTTAAACCTGCTAATGCGAATGAGCGGTATAGCAACAGAAAGCAGAAAATACGACGTACTTTTGAGAAAGATTGGTGTCAATACTGTAATCACAGCAACGAGAAAAACATCACCAGGGATGAGACTACTTGATAAGAAGGCCATAGCAATTGGAGGTGGAAATCCTCACCGAACCGGGCTATATGACAAGATCCTCATTAAGGATAACCATATCGCAATGATAGGGAATGCTAGTGACTGCGTAAGAAGGGCGAGGAAACAGGTCGGAAAGAACCATGTAATTGAATGCGAAGTTCGTTCTGAAGATGAGCTCATTTCAGTTGTCCTAGCAGGTGCAGATATCGTGATGTTGGACAACTTTTCCTTGGATGGTGCGAAGGAGGCCTTGTCAAAATTACGTGATTTGGGTCTAAGAAATCGTGTGCTTGTGGAAATTTCAGGAGGTATCAATGAGTCTAATTTTCACAATTTTGCTCAATTAAACCCAGATTTCATATCGGTAGGTTCTTTGACGCATTCTACTAAAGCAGTCGATTTTAGTATGACTGTCAAATCTTAAAGTATAAGAGTAGTTTGCAATTATTCCAGGTTGCATTAGCATCACTAAATTGAATTCAACCTAAGAAAGGCCAATCCGATCATACGGCAAGCATCCTTTCAATTGCAAGTCTTGCCCGTGCCCTCACTTTATCGGGGACGTTCACCACATGGACATTTTTCTTTAGAGAATAAAACACCTTCTCGAGTGTGATCATCTTCATATATTTACATATAGCATCTTCTTTCAATGGTAGGAAGGACTTATCAGGGTTCTGATTTTTCATCCTATGTAGAATACCGATTTCAGTTGCCACTATGAATTTCTTGGAATGTGATGACGATGCATATTTGATCATTCCCTCAGTAGAGAGTACATGCGAAGTCTTGTTGATATCACCTTCCCCATAATGATATAATGCTGACGTAGTACATCCACATTCAGGATGAATCAAAAGTTCGGCGTCGGATTCGGAATCAAGATACTTGTTGATATCGCGAAACGTTATCCCTGCATGCACGTGACATTCGCCCGGCCATATATGCATATTCTTCCTGTTAGTTTGCCTGGCGACGTATGACCCCAAGAACATATCTGGGAGGAAAAGTATTTCTTTGTCGGCTGGAATGGAGTTTGTAATTTCTACAGCATTAGACGAGGTGCAACAATAATCAGACAACGCCTTGATTTCTGCGGATGTATTGACATAACTAATAACGACAGCCTCCGGATGCTTCGATTTCCATGTGATAAGTTCATCGGGATTAATAGCGGAAGCCAAAGAGCATCCAGCCTGAGCATCCGGTATCAATACTGTTTTTTCGGGGCATAATATAGGCAGCTGTTTCAGCCATAAAGTGGACCCCACAAAATACAATAAGATCTGCATCTGTACCGGCTGCGGCTCTAGAAAGGGCCAATGAATCGCCAACAAAATCAGCAATATCCTGAATTTCTGGGATCTGGTAGTTATGAGCCAGGATCACTGCGTTCAACTCCTTCTTCAGTTGTCCTATCTTTACATCATAATTTTCGATTTCTAACATTATTATGGTTTGAAAGGACTGAACGCCCACACAATTTAAAGCGAGCACAATGCAGGATGGATTTGCAACCTTCTTCCAATCAGTGGGCAATAGTTGCCCCTTTAGGCTGCAAGTTATCCTGGACCAATGAAATTGAAATGGTTTCAATTGACGCAGGATGAAGGAATAGGTATTTCGGTACCTCACAATTTAAAAAGCCACCCCGACTCTAATTCTAAGCTAACCCGGTTATTCACTAGAGCTAGATGCGCAAATGATTTACTGTTTGCTCGCTCCTTAGAATTGGAGACAGCGAAGCAGTGAATTAAAATTATATTAAACGAATCACTTGTCTAAATTCAGCGTATATGCCTGACCCTTACCATCTAAGTAGATTTAGAATTTATATATGTGTTATATGTATATCCTTCTGATTAGATGCCAACCCATGGATCGTTAACAAAGGCTGGGAAGGTTAGAGGGCAAACTCCAAAAATTCAAGGAAAGGTGAGAGATAGTCCTATTTCCAGGTTGCGTAACAAGAATAATTATAGTAAGCGCTTCGAAAAAAGAAGGGCTCCAGGTCAAAGAAAACCTGAAAGAGGTCCTAGACGTTAAAGAGCTGCTGCAAACGGGACGGTATTAAGTTCTTCCTGAACCACTCTTGAAAAAGGTCGGTATAATAGGTTTCGGAACTATAGGCTCTCAAATTGCAAGATCAATAGATGATGGCATCTTATCACCAGCACGGTTGAGCTTCATTGTTGATTCGTCCATCAGCAGGTTGGAAGTTGCAAAGAAATTTATAACGAATGATAAGCCTCAGATGTTTTCTGATCCAGATTTGCTTTTTCACTCTGAATCTTATTTGAATACTCAAATTGTAGTAGAATCGGCGAGTAGGGTCTGCTGTTCGACAATACGCTAAGCAAATCTTATCTGACGGTAAGTATCTCATCATTTTTAGTGTGGGCGAATTAATTGATGATCCGTTCATGAAGGAACTTGAGTCAGAGGCTGTAGAACATACCGGTGTTATCCATATCCCTACTGGTGCAATTGCTGGTATAGATGCAATAAAATCGGTACGAAATAATTTACATCAGGTTACAATTACTACGACTAAGAATCCCAAATCGTTGGCTGGTGCTCCATATTTCGATATTCATGAGAATATACATTTACAGGAACTCAGTAATAAAATAGTATTGTATGAGGGAGATGTCCGTAGAGCGATTGAGTTGTTTCCTTCGAATGTGAATGTCTTTGCTGCATTAGCACTTGCAACGGGCAGGATCTCCAAAATCAAGGTTAGGATAATTGCCGATCCAAACATAAAGGTAAACCGACACGAGATAGATGTTAGAGGAGATTTTGGAATTTTACAAATAGTTGCAAGTAATATTCCTCACCCAGAAAACCCTCGGACAAGTGCGTTGGCCGTATTATCTGCTATGGAAGCCGTGAGATCTGCATGCAATCAAACGGTTAAGATTGGAAGTTAAAATCTGATGGCTATCACGATTTATATAGGGTAAGAGCAAGTGCATTAACAAGGAATAAGGAATGAGTTACGGTGGATATAGAAGAAACGATAGTTTCGGACCAAAACCAGTAGAGACAGGAAAGGAGTACGATGTACAGATTTCTGAAATAAGCAGAAAAGGTGATGGAATAGCAAGAGTCCAAGGATTTGTCATATTTGTTAAGGATGGGAAAGTTGGTCAGAATGCAAAGATAAGAGTAACACAAGTTGGGAATAGGTTTGCAACAGCTGAAATAGTCAATGGGTCCTCAGAGCAGTCTGCTCCAACCCAAGAAATTTCAAGTGGAAGCCAAGACCAGCAACCCAAACTATTGGCGATGCTTTTACAGGCGATTATCAAGACGGAAGATTGCATGCCATGTGCAAACTTCATAGACTTTTTTACAAATCTATAACCTTTTTTCATCCATTGATAGATTAATTACCAAGACAGAATATCGTTTCATTCTGCTGTCGATTCTTAGATCTAGAGATCAACCTAGAAATGGAATGTCTCAATTGTTCTTCGTCCACAATCCCATTGTCGAAATTTCCGGGTAGAACTAGGTATAGGCGAATCTTCGAAGCTAAAACATCGGAGAGCTCCTGATTTGCAGTAACAACAAATGGCCTCAGGGCACCTCGAAAAAGCTCGGCTCTCGCTTTGATTAATCCTGAAACTTTCTCACCTTTTGGCCAGTCTGGTCCCACTATTACCACGTTACCTGATGACTCTTTAAATCTAATAGGCTCTTCCAAAGCGCCGGCAGGTGCAAGGATAGTAACAGTGTGTTTAGTTACCAAAGCGGGGATATGAATAAATCTGTCGATCAGGGACTCCCAATCCTGTCTTGAGAGGTCGAGTAAGGACTTTGAATAATCGAATTGTCCAGTGAAATGGATCAAGCCGTTGATAGCCCCTAAACTACTTTTGATTCGGTTCAAAGAATCACACAAATTCTTCTCATTTGAAAGATTCGTTTGATAATAGGGGTATTCAGACAACTCTTCTATTTTTTCTGGGGACACAATTATTATTTTCCCTTGTCCATCATCTAACATTGTTTGACACAGAGCTTTAATTCTCGACAGGTCAAATGAATCAGTGGTGCTGGTGCTTATTACCACTGTTCCCATGTTATGATTGGAATCTGTTCCTTGTACAACAGTAGAGATCGCTGGCTTGACGGTGTAGAATACTCGATCATTTGGTACTACCCGACCGTTTAAAAGTCTACTTGTTTTCTCTGAAGACAGCGTCAAAACCATCTCAGCCACGTCTTCTTGGGACAGAAATTCACCATCAACGATCATTTTTTTAGTATTCTCTTGAATTTTTTCAGCGATATTGTATAGCTTATTAATAAGCTCTGAAATGTCGCGTTCTAGGTCATTTTGGTTATAATTAGTATCAACCTTGGATTTTATTATCTCCTTAGCTATTTCTTTTCCTCTCGACGCGATCTCAGACGTACTGGCGCCTAAGTGAGGCAGAATTTTCGATAGGATGTGTTCTATCACACTAGACCTCATGTTTTTGAATCCTCCGATCCTTAAGAATTCAGCAGCAGCCTTCGGATAAACAGTTTTATATATTCTATCTGAATGGACTGGGCCAGGATTGGTTGCAATAGATCTAATTCCGCGTCCAGTCAGTTCCCATGCTAACACCTCAGCAAGCCTGTTTTTAGCTCCTTGCGAAGCAGTATATGGTGTTCTGAATCTATATGGTCGCTGTTCGAATTTGCTTTCTTCGGTGAAAAAGGTACTAATGGTAATTATCTTGCCATTCTTAGACAACAGTTCAAGGCCATGCACCGAGGTAAAGAATGTTCCAGTTAGGTGAATCGCGACGCATTCCTTGAATTCTCCATAGTCTGCATTAGTGAATGCCTTAACAGGACCTGACACACCAGCATTGTTCACAATAATATCTAGAGTCTTTGAGGAACTTTTGATCGAGCTATACATATTAATTAAAGATTGCTCATCAGATACATCCACTCCAGGAAATGAAATTACGTCCGCAGAAGACCCAACTGATAACATAGTTTTTAATAGTATCTCTTTAGTATCGTCAAGTGGTTTCTGTCTACGTCCCATGATAACAATGCTTGCGCCATTTTCGGCAAATTTTGTAGCTATTGCTTGACCTATACCTGTTCCACTTCCAGTTATTAGAACGGTTTTGCCCGCAAATGGCAAATTAAGTCTCACCTGTACTGGTCACATCAGTAGGGATTGGAAACTCATATTTAAATCAATTTTACTTCCTGAATTTACAACCATTCTGCTATCCAGTATAACAAATATGAAGGAAGGCCGTTTTCATATCCCAAATACAATAATTGACCTATTTGTATTTTCTCTCTACGGCTCCGTGGCAAGTGCAATCGGAAATTGAAATGTATATAACAGTATCTATTTCACTGTTGTATATCTGTGAATGGTATCTAGGTTTTTTTGATCAAACTATGGAGTACATCCTATGCCCGCCACCAGTCTATACCTATAAAGTATACCAGTCCTTTCTTTAGCCTAGGGCAAGCAAGGATGAACTGTTTTTTCACTGTAGTGGCCAACCTTCCGCTCAGAACTATTGAAGTGGCAGTAATATTTGTTGTTGGAACGTACACTGAAATCAAAAATGGCGCATGATCAATTCCCGGTCCTCGTTCGTATACAGCAAAGTCGCAGCCAAACTTTATCCCGGGAGAAACAATATAGCCCTTGTCTTTTAAGGCCTTGAATACAAGGTACTTTGCATCAAAATTATCATATTGCTTTCTGCACAAAGTTTTTATTCTCCTAACTGAAATTGTCTTTCCGAATTTCGAAATGATAGATAACTCTTCTCTTTCTACAAGATAACATCCTTCTATTAAGTCAAGCACTATTGGGACGTCAAAACCAGTCCCTTTTGGCTTCGAAATCCCAATTGGCTTACCGTAATAGCCATTGCCAAATAGGGTGCGGGATTCTTCTATACTCCAGACAATTATCCTATTTTCGATCAGATGTCCTAAAACTGGTTTATCCATTACATGCTCAAAGCAAGGATTGTTAAAGAGTCGGACGCTTCCTGACACTTGTCAGCCATACCTTCTATCCCTTCAATTGCATCCTTTAAAAGAAGTAGGTCTTTTGTAACCGATATTTCATTCATTGCCTTTATTATTAGACTTCTGTGTCTATCATCTACCAGTCTTTCCAACTTTTGAACCTCTTGAGCCAGTTCAATTGTACTTGATGGATTGATACTCAAAGCTCTTGCCATCTCATTAAGTTTGAATGTTGCATCAACTACCATACTGATCAACTCATTGATATCTTCGGCAAACCTTCCAATCATAATGATGTCAACTTTCATGTTCGCAAGCCTAAAGGCTACACCACTTATGTAGCCCGCAATATCATCCATAAGATATGCTGTCCTCAGTACGTCCTCTCTATACACCATTAGGCTTCCAATCTCTGCGACCTCCCGGGTCACACGCCTTCTAAGATTGTCCACCTCCTCCTCTGCAATTCTCATTCTGTCCAAAGTGGGCTGAACATCATGAGTCAGACCGTGAGTGATACTTTTTCCTAATGAAGAAAGTTCTCTTGCAGAGTTCAAAATCTTCCCAATTTCATCGTGAAGTATAGCAAGGGTTTTCCGTTTGGCTTGAACTTCCAATTCCCCGCTATACATTAAGGAACAAACACGATTCGCTGGCTATTATTTCTTTTGACAATCGCGATAAACATTTAGAATAGCAAGATCGGCCAACATTTGCAATGGGACTCTTTCCCCTCATTGTGTATCTTATGCCATTATATCAAATGGACCGGAGATTGATTCACGGATTTCTATTAAATCTCTAAGAATGGCGCTGGCAGTTTCTAGACCGCCAGCACCTCTCCCCACTATTGTTTTCTCTCCCGAATATTCTGAAGAAAATGTCACAGCATTTAGAGTTCCAGTGACGCAGATCGGATCATCTCGTTGGATTTCTAAGGGCATTACACTAAGTTCATCCTTATCGCAATAGGCTATTAGTCTAATGGCCTTGCCACTCTCATGTGCTTTCCTTACTAAGTCCAAATCCACCTCCGATATCCCTCGTCTTGAAACGTCTGCGATACTGACTTTCCTTGACATAATCCAATTAGCCATAATTACAAGTTTGGCAGCAGCGTCATATCCTTCAATATCGAGCTTTGGCGTCGCCTCAGCATATCCTTTCTGTTTAGCGTCCACTAGCGCTTGTTGAAATGTGAGGCCTTCTTCCTCCATTTTACTAAGAATGTAGTTGGTCGTTCCATTGAGAATACCTCTGAACGATAGAATCCGATCTCCTCTCAGGCATTTTTTAGCAAATTCCAAGATGGGAGTCCCCCCTCCGACGGTACCACTAAAAGCAAATCTAACGTTGTTATAATTTGACAACTCTAGCAAGGATGAAAAGGCCAGGGCCAGGGGCCCTTTATTCACCGTAATTACGTGTTTCTTAGTTTTCATCGCAGACACTAAATGAGAAATCCCAGGTTCACCATTCTCAAGATTTGTAGGGGTAACCTCGATCATAACTTCAGCCTCTGTATTTTCTATAAATTCAAAGGTATTAGAACAGACATTGATGTTGTCGTGGTAAGCTGACACAGATTTTTTCATACGTTTTGCTTCTAAAAGCCTGCCAAGATCCAACCCATCTGGAGATACAGCCATACCATTGCTGTCAATACATGCTACCACCCTTGGATTCAAACCAAACGTGTTATAAAGCTCTGCTGATTTTGAAAGAAGTATCTTGACAAAGCTTTGGCCTACCACTCCAAATCCAATAATTATGATACGCAATTCATGTTCTAAAGTAATTCTCCAATTAATATACGTAAAATTTTTTTTGGATAGAACAAACCCTTTATTGCTTTCCTAAAACGAATTAGAACGATCAAGATATAATTTGCTAGAGAATCTGTTTTTGACATTTGTTATAGGAGTAGTCGCAGGCATTGTGGGTTCAATGCTCGGATTGGGAGGAGGCATTGTAATATCCCCAATTCTAGACTCTTTCAGGCCTCTTACCTTCACAGGTCGCCTCGACCAGCTTATTGGCAGTGGCATCAACTGGAGCCTCGTCAACGGTGTCTTATTCGATTAAGAAAAAAATTAGTTATAACATCGGAATTAAGGTTGCAGCTTTCGCGGTTCCTTTTTCGGTCATTGGTGCCTTTATTTCTTCTGCTCTAGACCCCGATGAATTCAAGCTGTATTTTGCCATTTTGTTAATATCAATGAGTATATATCTATTAATCAGAAAGTCACTAAGGGAAGACAGACTTGGTTTTGCGAATAGGGGAAAATTATTTTCGAATGTCTTACTATACGTTGGATCTTCATCTGCTGGTTTAATTTCAAGTCTTTTTGGAATAGGAGGCGGGATCATTTTTGTTCCACTATTGTTTGCAGTAAAAAAACTATCAATGCAGCAGTCAGTCGCCACATCGCAGCTCTCTATATTGATAACCTCAATTGTGGGTATTTTGACTCATTCAGTTCTATTCGAGCAGGATTATATGTTCGCTGGGGCAATAGCATTGGGAGCGCTAATAGGTGCGCAGATTGGTTCATTTATCGCTGTCAAAATCAGTGAGAGATTATTAACAATCCTATTCTCCTTTTCTCTCATAATCATATCAGTCCAACTCATCTTGGGCTTTTTACAGTAGTACAATCATTCTCTGATATCCATAACCTAACTACCAAGTAGCGATGGTATTCTTTGTAAGGTTCTCATGCTATTCCAACTAGATTCTAGCTCCTTCTCTAGTTCAGCCTTTTTCCTTATATGATGATCAGAGGCGAGGTGGGCAAAAATCTGTTCAAGGGAGTCTTATACGAATTGAACATATATTACATCTATTCGTGCTAGAAAATGAATTCAACGTACGATAAGTAATCATGGGATGCTCAATATATTATCTTTGACGTTCATGTTTGATTAAAGTCGTCATATTTACTTACGCAGCATAGTTAGCCTCAAGACCCAGCTGAAATAGAGGCGATTAAAACCCTAGAGAGCTTAGTGAGTAACCTAAGTAGAACATTACCTTTTTGCTTCGGTACCCCTTACAGGCTTTATAGGGGGAGGCAGCTTTTCGAGTTTATGCGACGGATTAGCTAAATAATGCCTGGAAGCTCCTTCTCCGGTTAGTACAATGTTACAGTTTAGACACTTGTATCGAATAGCCAACGTAACTCAACAGTTTAATTATACATACATGGCTAAAAAGTATGTGGAAATGATGTCTTAGCGGAGCTTGATTACTTCTCTGTTATCAGGTACTGAGGTTCTCAAATGATACTTATTATGGATCGAGCTAGACTATATTTTCTGATTTTGATTTTTCACCGTGGTTAACTATTACTCTTTTTGGTTTAACTCGATATACAAAGTTCATAATTTGATTGTAATCGCTATGTCCACTAAAACCATCTATCCTCTGAGTGTCACACTTTACCGGAACGACCTTTACCTTACCGTTCTTGTCCATCATCCCAATTTCATTCATGATTCCGTCCATTACACGCCTCCCCAAAGTTCCATTTATTTGATAAGAAACAAATATTATCTTGTTTCCTCGTACAGGCGCAATCGACTTAAAATATTCTACAGATGGTCCACCCTCGAGCATCCCTGATGTCGCCATTATGATAGAGGGGTTTCGATCTTCCAGAATCTCATCCCGTTTTCCAGGTCCGTTTACGAGTGTAAAATACTCGGACTGAAATGGGTTCACGCCAGAAGAAACAGACTTCCTCACATTGAATCCAAGATAATGTGCATACGACATATGGATAGCACTAGCCTCTGAGATCATTCCTTCAATATAGATCGGGCATTCGACCAAATTTCTTTCTCGCATTTCTTTATCCAATACCAACATCATTTCTTGGGCTCTGCCTACGGCAGGAACGGGAATCAATACTTTACCACCTAGTTGTAGCGTATGGTTTATGCTTTTTGTAAAATTATCATATACAGAGGTTTGATCTGGCATAATATCAGAAGTATTGCCATAAGTACTCTCAGTAATCAGGGTTTCCACCCTTGGGTAAACCGAGAGAGCAGTATCAAGTAACTGAGTTCTAGCGTATTTGTAATCGCCAGAATACAATATATTATGCGCTCCCGATATATTCAAATGGACCGTAGCACTGCCCATAATATGCCCTGCATTGTTGAGAGTGATTGTAATATCCGGTGAAATATCGGTTGGCTTTCCATATGGCAATGTAACGCAGTGCTTGATCACTTCATAAACATCTCGAGACTCGTAGGGTAGATAACTTCCATTTGCCTTTGCTATCTTGACCGAATCCATTTGCAGGAGCGTCATAAGAGGCAAAGTGGGTTCGGTACAATAAACCGGTCCTCTATATCCATACCTATAAAGTGCTGGCAAAAAGCCTTGGTGGTCTATATGTGCATGACTCAAGACGACAGCATCAAGATCATGTAGTGTAAAAGGGAACCAATCTATTCTAGGAAATGCGTCTAGTCCTAATGCCTCGCCTGGATTTATTCCACAATCCAACATGACTTTGCTCTCTTGTGTCACTACAACAAAACATGACCTACCAACTTGCCTAACCCCACCCAAACAATAAATTAAAACCTCCGCTTTACTAGCTGCGCTCAAAGAAGAAGATTTATCGAATCTTGCAAGGGTTTCAGGCGAAATCAACTTGCCGTCGGCAAAACTCTCCTCCGAGTTCGGATTAACTTTCTTCTTCATGCCATCCAAATAGCTGTGGCTGCCAACTATAAGAGGTGTTCTAAAAATTCTCTGCCCGAGTTCTTGAAGGAAGTTGCTTCTCTCCTTTGCTGACCCCTTCAGAGTTGAATGAATTGTCTTGATACTAGTAGAAGGGATGTGAGGAGAAAGTCGAGTTCTCGCTAGCCATCCTGTTAATGATGCAATCTCTATAATCAACGCAGGGGTGATGGCTTCTGGACTACTCAATTCCAAAATTACTTCACCCGTTGCATCGTCGCAGAAGGCAGCTGAGAGAGAAACACTCTTTGGGACGAGCTTCAAAACTGTTGACCTTGTTAAATCCTCTGAAATCCTTATACTAGGGTCGGTTCGGATCACGAATCTTTTTTTCATAGTCTTGGAGAGGCCTGAAAGGTGCAACGTAAGTTCAGTGAGAGCAAATTTGGGATTTTTCGTATAGAGTGCAATTTTTGGGCCTTCAAATCGAGCGGCTGTAATTGATGCTTCTTTTGGAAGCAATGAAATTAGCGAATCATACAGGGATTCACCTTCCGATTCATCGAGGCGGTCACTTGTCCTAAATCGCTTCTTATCTGGAGGCTTTGCTAGGTTGTGAGCTATCGTGTTTGCTTCAGAGCTCGAGGATTGGACCTCTGATCTTGCACTGGGGAGACTATCGAGCTTAAAATCATCCTCCAAATCACTATCTTCTTTCAAATTGATTCATTTCCAGCCCGCCAAGGTATTATACGGTCAACTTAAAGTTTTAGCCAAAAGGTATCCTACCACAATGGGCAAGTAAATACTCAGCCTATCCATTAATATATCTTCTTGGTTTGGAACTCAAATCTGAAGTTTCCAAAAAACGGATAACTGTCTTATAGTTCTATATTAAAGCAATCCACTTGAACAAGTTTTGGGATGCATCTACCTATGTCTACACATCTATTAGTTTACTCTCGTCGAACGATTTTGAATTGTACCAATTATACCTGAAAAAATCCAGACACCAGTCATGGAAAAGCCCCTCAGGATCAATAGAACCATTGCTGTAAAACATGGAAGTCATGTCGGTTAACCCCTTCGAATTGGGGAAAATCACAGTAGCTTGTTGTTCATTCAGAACGACAGCTACTTGAATACTGTCGATCATTCTCCGTTCAACTTCCCCGCTTTTCAACAAGTCCTGATAGCCGACCTGCTTAAGCAGATCCATTCGTTTCCTAGGAACTAGTGCATTTTGAGGTAGAATGTAGCTAAATTTTAATTTCTTACTCTTAATACGGGGTAATATCGCTTCAATGAGTTCCAGTGGAATTTGTGGTAGCATTGCACAGATGTATTCTTCAGAATCTTCATACATCCTTTTCCATCTTTCAATAACGGCAACAAGCCCGTTAATGAACTCACATTTATTAAGAGCACCTATTCTGTAAATGAACTTCATTGGTATATCTCCGGCTATGTGTTCCGAAAAGTAGTTCTGGTAAGTAGAAAGAAAACTAAATGTCGAAATCTGTCTAATGATGATATTCCCAAATGTAGAAAGTGAAAAATTGCCACTTGAATCTTTTTCAATCAGCCCTGCCTCAAACAGTCTGTTTAGATTTCGATGTACCTCTTGCATAGTTACATCCAGATCTCGTGCAAGCTTGGCCAGTTTTGTCTTTTCATTGTGCAATTTGAACAGGATTTGCAATCTATGTTCGCTCGCAAGTTCAAAGAAAATATGTTCGGTATGTTCATATTCACTAATCAATGGAAATTGTTCCTCTCTCTCACCGTTTGTATGCATTTTCATACCCTATGACATCTATTTGAACCGGTTTCAAATATTAGTTTCTTTAGACAACAAATACCCAAAATTAGATCATAACTGATCTCAGTCAGTCTGGACAGAATTATTCGTAGTATCATGGACCTACTTTGTTTTTGGAAGCGACCCGTGATTGCTATAGCATGATGTGCTAGGGTCTGTCATTTCAGGTGCTACCTTAGAATCCATGGCAATACGAAAGATACAGCTACTATCATCACCATAACAATCGTTAGGATTAGAGATGCGTTTCGAAAACGGGTGGAGCCTGCGCTAATTTTTCTTTCGATCAGTGAATTGTACAATTGTCCTCCATCTAGTGGACCTATAGGCAATGCGTTGAAGATGCCCACGTTAAAGTTGATGAACCATAACCAAAAAAGCAAATTGGCAATAATTGGAAATGCGGAGCCGAACGTTGATGAATATTTGGATGCCATTAGATCAGAATAAGGCACTGAACCTTCAGCCATAGTGGGTGGGAGAAGAATCGCAATTGGATTCGATCCGAAGGCACTCTTGTAGCGACTAAGAACAAATTCAGGATCTGGTGATACGTTAGTGATCGTGACGCCCAGGATGCCCGTATTGGGTTGCACACTAGCGGGGATCGATGCAGTCCTTGTAATTTCCTGACCGCCAGTGTCCTTCCACGTAATTGCAACTTTATTGCCTAAATTTGATTGAAGAAGCATGCTCAAGTCTTCGATGTGTTTTACTCTGTCCCCTTCGATATCCACAATCACATCTCCCTTCTTCATACCAATCGAACTTGCAAGTGAACCGTCACCAACGGTCATAATTTCCACTCCATATTGAGAATCCTCCGGTTGTGGCAGTGGGACGAGTGATGAGACCACTATATAGAGTAAACCGAGAGATAGTCCAGCCACTATCATATTGTTCATAGGACCTGCTGTGAGAATTGCGCTTTTTTCTTTTAGTTTAGTTCTAGCCAACTCTTCTCTTTCTATATTGACAAATGCTCCAATAGGTATACCCAAAATAAGCACCAATCCAGTAGACTCCACTTTCACACCGTACACTCGAGCTACGATACCGTGTCCTGCCTCATGAATGATAATTGTTAGCACTAAGGCAATCCACCCATAAGTCCACGGCAAATAAGGGTTGAGACCTGGAATAAGAAGGTTTGATTGAGGTCCTATATCCCTAACCCCTTCACGAGCTGCTCCATTAGAAAAGAGAACCATTAATGAACCTACTATCAAAAATACAGCTAGCGCAGTTATGAGTGGCATGAGGTATATATTAAATCTCGCATAGATCTTTGCGATTTTGCTACTTGCTACTTTATCGAAAAAACTTAGTCCATACGGTGTATGGATAAGAATTAGTGGAAACTTAATCTCAGCCCGTACCTTGTTGCTTTGTGCCTGGTTTCCCAACTTCTACTATAACGATATTTGGCTATTTAAATGAAGTCATTAGCCTATTAGCTTACAACAGTCCACATTCAATTAAGAACAGTACACCGTAAATTATGATATCAAACAATATGTTAGTTATTTGTGAAGATTATAAAATTTGAAGACTAATATATTTAAATCAAAGATAACATTGTGAAACGGATTAGTAAGGATAAATGTCTAGAAACGGAGAACATCAAAGTCTGACTGAAGGTATCGTCCCTGCAATTGAGAGAAAAAGGCTTTCTGAGCCACCCATTGATGTACTTTTCAATCCTTCTCTTATCTTGAAGAAGGATGCATGGGATATCGATGTTGTGTCAATGCTAAGAATGCTGCTGGATATTCTAGAAAAGATCGAATATAAGGATTTAAGAATTTGTGGTGTTGCAGCTCTGTCATCATCGATGATACACCGAATAAAAGTGGAGAGTATTTTCAAATTGCAAACGCTGTCCGAAAAGAAAAGTAGACCTACAAGTCATGCAGATGAAAGCCCTATAGAGAACTTAAACCCTATCACAATACCATTTAGATATGAGTCGAGCTATCCTGTCTCGTTGCAGGAGTCTTCTGTCTGTCCTTGAGAACATGGTATCCACCCTCACCGAATCAGGGACACGGAAACCGCGCATAAATATCGAACCAGTTGAGGGCTTTTCATTTGATGAATATTTCGTAAAAATAGAGGAAATCTTGGCTGAGTTCGAATCGATGATCCAGAGTCGGCTTGCCGAACATGAGAATATTTTGTTCAGTAATTTGATCTCACATATGGACCAGCTATCGAGGGCGAGATGCTTCTTAGCGATGTTGTATTTGGCATTGAAAGGGGGTATCCATATAATGCAAACTAATGATAGTGAAGATATCCTTTTATGGCGGGTTCGAGACGGTTCGCCGTAGGCGTAGTGTACACACTGAGATGAAAGTCAAGGAGAGCGGGCTATTGCGAGATGAAATTAGGGCGCGAATTGAGGTAGCTCTTTATTGTTCTGGGAAGCCGTTGTCAGTCGATGAGCTTGTTAAAGCTTCAGGTATCACGTCGAGAGAAAAAACTATCCAAGTCATTAAGGATTTAATGAATGTAATTAACTCTCAATTGAAGGCTTTGGAAATAGCCAAGTTAGAGGACGACACATTCGTCTTGCAAGTGAAACCCATCTATCTATCAATTGTTAGAAAATTTTCACATCAGCCTATTTTATCACAAGCATCTTTGAAGACCCTGTCTTATGTTGCATACGAGCAGCCAGTTACGTCTACTAGATTGGTACGAATAAGAGGTTCTCAGGTATATTCGCATCTGAAGGAATTACATAGCCACGGTTTCGTTAGGCATGATACGCTAGGTAGATTAAAGGTATACAAGACAACGGAAAAATTTATAAGCTATTTTGGAATTCCGGATATTGATTTATTGAAACGGAATCTGGTTACAACTGGTAAAGAGTAGGTACTGTGACACTTGTGATTATCGATTTCTTGCCAAAAGTGTCTTACGCATTGAAAAGTATTAAATTACCCCATTTGGACGTTGGTCTATTATGCGGAAGTCAATAGAGAACCTCACTGGCAGGAAATACACCGGGGGCAAGATTACTCCTCGTAGAAGTCGAAGGAAATACGAGATTGATCGATATCCTAATGAAGCACTAGTGGGCAAAAATATCTCGGTTTCACGGCGAACCAGAGGCGGAAATTATAAAACTGCCTTAAAAAGTTCAGAATTTGCCAATGTAACAAATCCTGAAACTAGAAAGACTCAGAAGACACTTATTTCTCAAGTTATTAGAAACCCTGCAAATAGGGATTATGAAAGAAGAGGAGTGGTAAACAAGGGAGCAATAATTCAAACTGAATTAGGTGTCGCAAGGGTAACATCTAGACCTGGACAACATGGATGTGTAAACGCAGTTCAAATTTCCCAATAGCTGAGTTCATACTTGGTTAATTTACTCTTTTGTGGTAGCGTTTTGATTGTACGTTGAGGAAAATACAAGATATACAATCGTGTAAAATTTGTTGAGGATATCTTTTTCATTCGAACCTTGTTAAAGAAGCAATTTAAGGGCCTGATCTTTTCCTGTCTGGGCAAAATATCACCCAACTTTCTAAAACCTCGTTGAACACTAGTGAATTTCAATCACGCATAACCTTTACTAGTTTTTGCTCGAAAGATTGCAACTTCAATATCATGAATCTACTGCCTATTTCTGAGAATAAGTATGCCAAATCTAGGGGAGCTGAAACAGACGTGAATTTCGAATTAATGATCCATTCGACTCATATCTAACTTTATTGATGTGCAAACGCATCAACGCACATCAGCTCTATTCCTCAATGTGAATTTGAACTTGTTGTTCGTCGATGCTATCAAATTCTTGAGGAACTTACGAGTGAGGTACCTCTTCGTCTACCGCTGTCAGACAGAGAGGAATGGCATATTAGAATTCATAATTAACGACCTTGTTTTAAGTTAGGATACTTTGCTTCAAGTAGCCCACTGTGGAATTGTTAAGGGAATAAAGGAAAGGATATTAGAGTGGTTCTTGAAAGATAAGATGTTACTACGAGTATCGAAATCATATCTCCATTCGCTGCCTTTGTCATTTAAGTACTATGGTGAGCCGGGAATCCCTCCCAAGAGGTACCTCGTTATCTCAGATCTTCACCTTGGTTTTGAGTACAATTTTGTGGAAAAGGGGATTCAAATTAATTCGAAGTTCTTTACCCAACAAATAGTTTCAGAGGTACACGTAATAATAAGAAGTTTCAAACCCGATGGAATAATACTGCTTGGAGATATTAAGGATTCAATTGTCAATATCAACTCTATAGAATGGTATCATATACCTCGGTTCTTGAAGGATCTGACTAACGGCTATCACGTCTATTTGATTCCGGGAAATCACGATGTCAAAATCGAAAGTTTGTCCCCCGCTGATGTATCAATAGCTAGCCCCACAGGGATTACGATAGGTGATACACTCTTCTTACATGGTCATACAATGCCATCAAGTAAAAAATCAGCCGTAAACAAGATAGTAATGGGACATCTGCACCCAGTTTTAAATAAGCCCGATAGTAACCTAAACGGTGAACGTGTTTGGATCTTCCTAAGGGTTAAAAAAAGACTCTGTTTTCAAAAACGAAGAAGGGTACCTTGATTTAGTAACTGTGCCTTCGATTAACAGATTTATCACTCCCTCCACTGACTTTAGGAGAAAGAACCGCGCTATTTCTATGTCACCGATTATTAGGAACGCTACGAAATCTTGTGACTATATTAAACGTGCCTTAGTGGTTCGTTTGGACGGGTATGTGTTAGGAGACGAAAGGCTCGCTTCCATTTGTAACTTGAATATTACTCAAATCGTAAGATGGTCAGGTCAAGCAAGTTGTCTGTAATTGATCTAATCGACCTGCAAATAGTCTACGATTCAATGTACGGCCTTAGGTAATCAAAGGTAGGTGTATGAGTCCTTATCCATTCCAATGTGTTAATAAATGTGGAAGCAGATTCGACCGTAGTCAAGACAGGTATTCCAGACTCGACCGCCTTCCTGCGTATCTGATATTCATCATCTAACATCCCAACGTATTTCTCAATTGTCGATGTGGACGGAATATTGATGATGAAATCGATCTGACGTCTAAAAAGCATTTCTGTTATATTGGGTTTTCTAAGAGGTTCGCTAATCTTGTAAACCCTTTCAACTGGACAAATGTTGAATTTTTCAATAAAATCTGCGGTGTGTTCTGTAGCCATAATTGAGTACCCCATGTTCCAGATCTTGCGTGCAAGAGGAAGGAGTCTTTCTTTGTTTATTGGGCCACCCGCACTTATCAAAACTCTGCCACTGAGTGGCAAATTGAAACCGGCCGCAATGTAGGCTTTCGACAGTGCATCGTGAAAACTTGACCCGAAACAGGCTACTTCTCCTGTAGATTGCATTTCAACACCAAGAACAATATCTGCCCCATCGAGCTGCATAAAAGAAAATTGTGGAACCTTTATGCCGAAACCAGATTTTCTTAACCAGGTGTCGCCGCGATCAGCGGGCAGTTTCTTTCCCATTATGGCTTGAGCCGCCAGTGAAATCAGATTCAAACCAGTGAATTTTGATACGAAAGGCATGGACCTAGAGGCTCGGACGTTGGCTTCAATTACGAATACCTGATCGTTCTTCACTAAAAACTGTATATTGAAAGGTCCAATTATCTTCATAGCAACCCCAATTCTTTTACTGTATTCAGCGATCGTTTCTATGGTTTCCCTATCTAATCTCCAAGGAGGAATGCACATCATTGCGTCACCCGAATGTACGCCAGCGTTGTCGATGTGTTCGATAACCGAACCAATTATAACGCATTCTCCGTCTCCCACTGCATCAACTTCCACTTCTGAAGCGTTTTCCAAAAACTTTGTCATAACAATTGGGTGATCAGGGCTTACGTTAGTAGCTTCAGTCAAGTATTTCTTTAACTGCTCGGGGGTCCAGACAACTTTCATTGCAGCACCGCTGAGTACGTAAGAAGGTCTAACAAGTAGTGGGTATTTTACCATCTCTGCAAATGATCGTGCTTCAATTATGCTCGTAAATTTTTTCCAGGCTGGCTGTTTTATACCCAGCGAGTCAAGTAGCTTCCCGAACTTAGATCGATCTTCGGCCTGGTCTACACTCGTGGCAGATGTTCCGAGAATATTGATATTTGCAGAGGCTAATCTTGGAGCCAATATATTTGCAGTCTGGCCCCCCACACAAGTCACTATTCCATCAGAATTTTCTCTTTCGCAAATGTCCATTACTCTTTCATACGTTAGTTCTTCGAAATACAAGCGGTCGCAAATATCGTAATCGGTGGAGACGGTCTCAGGGTTACAGTTAATGATCGTTACTTCTTTGCAACCATTGTCCTTTAGGCCCCAAACCATATTTACAGTACCCCAATCAAATTCCACACTGCTACCTATCCTATATGGCCCAGCACCCAAGACTATCACCTTTAAAGGCATGTCCTTAGTTCGGGGCCTGCTAGCCTTCAATTTAGATATTATTGTTCTGTCTTTTATTTTTGAATCATAGTGAACGTCATCAAATTGCCCGCCATAAGTGAGATATAGATAGTTGGTCTTTGCTGGCCATTCTGCAGCTAAGGTGTCAATTTGTTTGGTAACAGGCTGGATCTTCAACTTCGTTCTTAATGATCTGACATCAATCTCATTGATGTTGCAGCAATTGGCAATTTGGACGTCTGAAAATCCCAGTTTCTTCGCTTTAAGCAGTATATTCTTATCAAGATCTGAAGTTCTTAGCTTCTTCTCTGTCATGATTATTGTTTGAATTTTGTTTAGAAACCACGGATCTATTGATGAGAGTGAGTTGACACGCTCCACAGACATGCCCAAGTTCAATGCTTTTACTACATCAAAAAGGATCTCATCTGTCGGATGTAACAGAGCTTGTTCGATAGATTCAAGGTCATAAGTTCCTATATTGCCATTACTATTAGTATGAGTATCAGTGCTACTACCATTATTACTATCACTATTACTATTCTCAGAACCAACTCTTAATGAGGAAGACAATCCCAAAGGGCTATACTGTTTGGAATCTACGTCTTGGCTAAGTAGATTACTCCTGTTTTCCACCGAATTTGGATGCAAAGCACTTTTAGAACCCTTTCCTTCCCTCTGAATAGGCGCCGACAGTTGCTTCATTTCCGTACCTAAACTAGTTGTACCATGACTTTTATTGGCTGATCCATCAATATCAATCCTAGAATTGGAAACAAGGCCATACTTTCCATTGTCGCACATTCTGATTGCCTTTTGAAGTACCTCCTCAAAGCTCCTGCCAATCGCCATTACCTCTCCAACTGATTTCATTGTGCTGCCCAGTCTCTTTTTTACTAATTCAAATTTCTTGAAATCCCATCTAGGCATCTTCAGTACAATGTAGTCTAATGAAGGCTCAAAGCAGGCTGTTGTGGCTTTCGTGACAGTGTTAACTAATTCCGAGAGCGAGTATCCTAGACTTATCTTTGCGGCCATGTATGCTAACGGATACCCTGTCAGCTTTACTGGCCAATGCTGAGGATCTAGATAACCTCGCATTTACTTCGATAACGCAATAATTATCCGAACAGGGGTCAAGCCCGAATTGAATATTGCACTCCCCAATGATATCACATTTCTTGGTCATTTTCAATGCAGCTGTGCGAAGTGTATGATATTCATAATTGTTTAATGTCTGTGAAGGGGCCACGACAATGTTATCCCCCGTGTGAACCTTCATAGCCAAGACGTTCTCCATATTACATACTATCACACTGTTTCCGTGGTGGTCTCGCATAACTTCGTATTCTATTTGTTTCCAAGATCCTACGTATTTTTCAATTAGAACCTGTCGAACTACGCTAAGGGCGAGTCCTCGTTGTACTATTTCCTGCAATTCGTAATCATTGTAGGCAACACCACCGCCTCGTCCACCCAATGTATAGGCTACCCTTACGATTACTGGATAGCCAATTCGTTTGGCAATTTGTTGAGACACTCCAATAGAGTTCGCTGATGAGCTTTCAAGAACTGGAAGCCCACATTCAGTCATACTATCTTTGAAAAGTTGTCTGTCTTCGGTGGTTTGAATACCATGAATTTGAGTACCTAATACCTTAATACCATATTTCTTGAGGATCCCTTTTCTCTCCAACGCAACGCCACAGTTTAACGCCGTCTGGCCTCCAAAACTCAACATTATAGAGTCTGGTCGCTCGAGTTCTATTATACTACTTACATGTTCAAGGTTAACAGGCAAGAGATACACTCGATCTGCGAACCGGCTGTCGGTTTGAATAGTCGCAATATTTGGATTAATTAGCAGAGTGCTTATGTTATCTTCCTTTAATGCTTTGAGGCATTGAGAACCAGAGTAATCGAAATGACGGTCTTCGGTTCACCGAATGACTTTCGCCTGCTTCTCCGATCTTTATCGCCCCGCTACCAAGGACTAGAACTTTCTTGATATTTTCATGTTTTCCCAATTCTCCTGTCCCCTATAAACCTCGCAGTATCCCAAATAATTCTATTCTGCTCTCCAATGAATAAATCTTCAAGGATTGAAAGCATTTCTCGAATATGAGATCATCATGTGTTCCATATTACTGTATTCCTTTGTCCTAATGCTGTTCGGAACTATTCGCAGAACTGGATCCTATCGCTGCATCTTCATCCTATTCATCTGCAGTTATAACGACTTGGTGCTTCTGCACATCAAATTTGTTAACTATCTATGTAATAAGCTGGTTCAATTCCTATATTTCGAGCAAAATTACTAAGTTAGATAATACAACTCTATTGAGGATTGTCTTTATGATCAGCTGTCCGGTTGTAGCAATTCTTGATAATGTCTTTGAATCTTTCGAAGACAAACACACAATCATAAGGCCCAGGAGAAGCTTCAGGGTGAAATTGGACGCCGATAATAGGTTTGGAATTATGTTCAATACCTTCTATGGTCTTGTCATCAGGGTTGTAAAACCACGTAGCAAAATCTGTTTTCTGTAGGCTCAATGCATCTATTCCATAGCCATGATTTTGACTCGTTATGTAAGTGGTATTGCTGTTTTTGTCGAGACAAGGCTTATTTTGACCTCGGTGACCATATTTCAGTTTGTATGTTTTAGCCCCGGCCGCAAGCGCCAGAATCTGATTACCCAGACAGATACCTAAAATAGGTATCGATTCTTCAATTAACTTCTTGGCCGTATTGATGGTTGCTACGCAGATCTCTGGGTCACCTGGTCCATTACTTATAACTACTCCCACTGGATCATACACCTTCAAAGACTGATAATCAGTATCCCAAGGTACCCTGACTACTGAAAATCCTAGTGATAAGAGGTTCCGGACTATACTAAACTTCGTGCCGGTATCCAATAGAACTATTCTATTCGTTTTGGAGATTTTGACATCCTCGACTGCAGGATCATAAAACTTGGCTTCTTCAGTCGAGACCTCTGGCATAAAGTTTACTCCCTCATAACTTGAACCCGCAAGTCGCTCCTTTATGCTAGATAAGGTTAACTTACTCCCTTGGGCTGTTGACTTTATTTCACCACCACCTTCGGCAGACTTTCCAGCTCTTTTTGAACTACCAATAGCGTTGACGTTTATAGCACCCATCATCACTCCATGTACCCGAAGTCGTTTAGTTAATTCACGTGTATCAACCCCATATATTCCAGGTATCCTTTGATCGTATAACCATTCATCGAGGGTCCTTATAGAAGTCCAATGACTTGCACTAGTTGAAAGATTCTGAACAATCAATCCTCTCACTTGAATGGAAGTAGATTCGAAAAATCTAGGAAGTCCAAATTCATCTTTTAAGTTGAAATCAGGGACACCATAGTTTCCAATCATTGGATATGTTAGGCATAAAATCTGGCCTCTGTAAGAAGGGTCCGTTAGTGTTTCTGTATATCCTACCATGCCCGTGTTAAAAACTACTTCCCCTTCCGTGTATGAGGGGTATCCAAAACCGATGCCTCTCATTGTCAATCCATCCTTCAATACAAGGCATCCTGCAAGCCTATATTCAGACCTGATCAGACTGGTGAAATTCGAACCCTTCAGCCAATTTGAATCGATGAGATTTAAACCTTATTGTTGAAGTAATTACGGAAGATTCACAAGATATGGGGGAAAACGGTTTCGAGCCAAAATCTCTGAGTATCAGACCAAATTAGTACACTTTTGAGTAGCGAACAGGTTAAATGGAGTATACATTACGTCTACAATGTGAGAGATAGCGCTCTTCTATTCTATTCTATGCTTACCATAGTTATGATGTTTGCTTCATATCAAATGGGCACAACTGCAGAATCGGAGTTTTTGTCTGAAGCCGGTGCAGTAGATGATGCTTTTAGCGTTCAAGAATCGAATATTACAAATCACGAAAAGGATATTTTTGGTGTATCAGAAATATACCCTACTGCTGATGGAGGAAGAGAATGGTTCGTTAATATGACTAACCCGGCTAACAGTTCACATTTCAGTGAAACTGGAGGTTTTGAACTAATAAAACAGAAAGATGGTTCATGGAGAGTTAATTCTACTCATGTTAGGCTGGTCGTTGAGACTCCACAAAATATGACCAAATGGAAGAACGTGGAGATTACTGGCTATGCTAAATTGAGCCTAACGACCAATGTTAATTTGACCTCTTCTATTAACTCAAATTCTAATAGCACAACGACGAATAATAGTGATTCAGCAGAAATTGATGATTTGGCATTTATAGGTCGTAGTGGCAGACATAGCTCGGAAGTTCCTTGTGAGGGGACCGCCTATGTCGGCGGTTTACATAATGAGGGTTCAGTAGGATGGAAAAAGGAGATATGGCATACAGGGGGATATACTGAGGAACGGGCAAGGAATATTGTCACTGAGCCAATATTAAATAGGTGGGTGGGTTGGAAAGTGATAATTTATGACATACAGGTGAATAACCATACTGCGGTAAAATTAGAATCATATCTAGATGACCACAATAATGGTAGCTGGAGGAAGGTCACTGAAGTAATTGACAATGGAGGATGGTACTCGAGGAGCCCAAATGAAGAGTTTTTTAGTGCAGGCTGTGGAAAGGCGCGTGACCATATTATCCTCGAGGGTGGTCCATTAGTAGTATTTAGAACAGATAACCTTATACTTGATTTTAAAAATTTGAGCGTAAGAGAGATTAATGCTCCATTGGAATAGTGAATAGCGCAGTATCGCAAGTGTAGATAGTAGATTCATTCTATTTTGAATTCATGCGAACTTACATTTGTAGCGCTGTTGACAACTAGATAGCGCCACAGGCCAACTAGCCTAGTCTTTCTTAAGTTTTTTGGCAGCTTCCAGTATTATTTTTGCTACATCGCGCTCAATTCCAAGTGAAGAGGCAAGATGATCAACGTCAGATGAGATTATAGAGTCAAACGTAAATCCCGACCTTGTCAATAGCTCTTTGAGCCCATCAGGAATTTCTAGTTCCTGAATTGTATATTCCATAACAAAAGTAATTTTGGACATACTAATATACTCTTCTAGTAAATTTATATATAGATGATATCAACATCATAGAAATACCTTTTGCCCTATGAATAGTTTGTCATATTGGCGCAACGGTCATCTGTATTTGATAACATAGACGATTGGAGCCTTATAATAGACTCTAGACTTGAGGCAACCACTTCGGATCAAGCGTTGTGTGGCAGGGTGGTGGCAGAATTCAAGGATGCAATAATTGTTTTAAATTTTGGTCGTTACCAGACAAATAAATTCTTAGTACCGAAATCAAAAGTGGATGGATTTGACGGAACACGCGTGCATCTCAAAATTCCTGAAACGAATCTATTTCTATTCTGCTACTAAGTTACATCAACTATCTCCTGTCATAATGGCAAAAAAATCAATGTTCACCATCCTTAACCTTGGGTGAGCTACGCAATTTTATTCAGTGAAAATAAAAATGGATACTCACACCTGAGTAGCATAGTTTAAAATCGAGGTTCAGTTATTGCACGTCTGTTGATACTAATATCACTATTGTTTAGTATTGGTTACGATAGATTTAATCAATGGTACTTCTAAATGGAGCAAATGATGTGACCATCTCTATTCCGATTTTTGAGATATTCGGCTTTAGAAATCGTGAGTAGTATTTTGGAACTGGTATCTTAACTAAGAGAGGATAACTTAAGCAACTGCTTCCGGACAATACCCCCTTGCATAATTAGGCAAAACTCCAGCTAAATATAAGCACAGGCGTCCGAAAAGATACTATTCGATGACTTCTCTAACAAAGTCTTTTCAGTAGTTGAACAAACAATACGCTAATGCCAATAATTACTTACTAGTCATGATGTCCATGTAAAATTAGCAGCATTGTACCAAATGCGCCAATGTAAAAACCCATACCTACTAACAGTGTATCATTAAGCCCCACCACCATCGACGATATGACTGTAAGTACTGAACCTATGACAGAAGCAATAATGTTAACACCCCAGATTAGTGTTACATTCTGATCCTCATTTTCATTTGATTCTTCAGAGGAAGTTGTATTGGAATTAGTAGATTTATGAGTAGATCCAATTTGACTCTGTATTGCATCGGCATATTTGCTTTTACGTCTAGTCGCTAGGCGAATGATAGATGGAAATTGGAATCCCATTAGAAAACCCATAGGGGTAAGAAAGATAATGCTGAGGATGATTCGTTCGTAGATGGACAGAACTATACTCTGATAGATTACATCATTTATGAGGAAATAGTATGCTATGGTTATTACAATTATGAATGGGATGGATATCAGGATGGCTCTGTCCGGCCTATTAGGAAATCAGCTTTCCGCTGGCATAAGAGCCTACTCCTGTAGTGACCAGTATCGAAAAGAGTATAACAGTTAATGCTAAGACAGGAGTTCCCAGTATTAATAGGAATTTCTGGATCAAAGTGATTTCAAAGAACATAAACCCAAATCCAATACAAGTGGCGAAAATTAAATAGTACTTGTTTGAAAATAAAACTGATATCATATCAACCTTATTTAATTTTGAATAGTAAACTAAAATAGCAAACAATACTCCTGAAAGGAGAAGCACAGTGGTAAGCAATATTATTAGTTGCGATGGAATTCTTTCTCTTGCGAAGAAAAATGGAGTATCATCTGTGGGAGGGGGAAGAGAAGAAAAGCTTGAATTTTCGTTTCCTCCAGGTGACCCAATTGACCCCAAATTGTAGGATATATCTTTTTCAAAATCAGTTTGCACGTCGTCAGTAGGTAGGAGGATCGTTCTAGCATTTCTTTCAGAGACTCTTTGTTTGACTATTTCCAGCTCATCTGGTGTAAATGCGCTATCTTTAATCATAACCAACACGGGATAAATTGATCCTTCATTTGAAGGTAGAAAGTAAAGGCCTGGTTTATTTTCAACCACAATTATCTTCTCCAGAATCTCTTGGTTTTTCTCTAAAATACTAGATGATGATCCATTTCTTGGGACAATCTGCGATTCGTTACTCTCTTCACGAAGAGATTCATAGATTAAAGGTATCAGCCTCGGCAACTCTATATTCCACCGTATCATCACTAACATACCACGATCTTTATTCAAATGTTCCAAATATTGTTTGAAGGCTTCTTCCGTGTATAGGTAATTCTCAGACAATGCATATCCACCGGCAAGTTGAGCTGCCCATGAATCTACTAACTTAATCATGATGAGGTCGAATCTTGAATCGGTACCACTTAGGTATCTTCTCCCTTCATCGATTACCAATTCTACTTGATCTCGATCATACAAGTTACCAGCAGCGTCACCAAACCTTTTTGCTGCCTTCAATGATTAATGGGTTTATTTCAACGGCAGTTACATTCCTCGAACCTCCTGCCAATGACGTAAGAACATCTTCACCTCCGCCACTACCAATCACCAAGGTTGAGTTAGTCTTTGAAATTTCATAGGGCAGGAAATCCATGTATCGCTTAATCCATTGCAGATCTTGCAATGTCCCATTCCAACGAATAACTGGTGTGTCGGCATCAGCGTCGATTGCAATGGCAGCTAAGGCCCTGGACCTTCCCGAGGAATCTAAACTTTGAGGCTGAGTTGTATTATGTATTTGGCGGGTCACATCTATCCTTGAAAATGAATTCCACTCTGTGAAAAGATGTTCAAAGCCCGTCGGATTTGAGAGCTGATAATATAGTCCTTTTTTCTCTCCTGGTTTAATTGAAATCAATTCTGTATTTATGGAATTCAATGCCAGAATCAGCGAAAAAATAATTACGAGCCCTAGCGAGATCAATAATAACCTAACTAATTGTGTCCTGTCCCCAAATTTCATGACCATGTTACTATGATTTAGACCTTGTTCTACATTAGAATACCGTATGTTATGTGGAATCAGATCTCGCCACGAGACAACAAATCTCTTGACTTTCAATTTTCGTGGATTGCGAATAGAAGTATTATTACTATGCATCAGAAATATCCCAAATACAGAGGCCACTGAAATCAACAAGGAAATAAAAACTAGTGTATACTCAGCGCCGAAACTTCTAAGCAATGGATCCAACAAAAGCGCGGCGGATGCAGATGCCATTAAGTCAACAAAATAAAGTCTACTGATATCCCTTGGTCTGGAATAGAAAATAAGAGCTATTGCAATACCTGCAAACAAGAATGGTAATGATGAGACGAGGTAAAATAGGTAAAGATAATTCACGCTGGGTGGAATGAGGTAGCCCGTTACAAGAAGAAAAATACCAACAGATATCGCAAAACCCAAAGAAGATTTCAGTAAATAGATCGGGACAATTTCCCTCCTCAGTTTATTCTTAATGACATGAGTGACAAGTGAACCTATACCAAGTCCAAAAAAAGCGATCGATATGGCCATAAACGCATAGTCATACCAGAGAATTATTGAGAAGATTCTAGTGAGAGTAAGCTCTAATAGTAATACACTCAGTGATATTACTGCGAGAAGTAGAACGTAAAGTAATACCAGCGACGTGCCAATAATCAATCCATGTTGAAACACCTACCCCATCTAAATTTATTACTGAGTATAACACTTTGAATTATACGTTTATGATACTGAACGATGACTTCTGTCTTACAGATGATTCTAACCGCACCCTACATAGTTCCGCTTAATTGCAATACCTTGGAAATGTTATGGAATAAAATACACAATGAAACTAGCTCCGATAATAGCTGTAACAATTACGGCCGTAATTAGTATCCCTTTTTTGGTAGTCTTCCGTCTTTTGAGTGGCTGATCGACCACCTTATCTTCGCCATTTCTGCGATTGTTATTCTGTTCCAATCAGTTCCACCATCCTCCTGATGCGTGATCCACAATAGTAACTGGCAATTATAAATGTGACTGCTAACTTGTGGGTGATTTGCTATGTTACGTGTGCAATAGCGGCACCCAAACAAGACACGAAATTATGAATTCGATCAATGATTCTACGAATTGGATCTTCTTCAAATTACCGTCATCTTTTGCGATTCCTAACTAGTTTAGACCAGAGAAGTCATGACAATAGTGTTAACTTTAAACCATAATGCTCTTGTTCTTAAAATTTCAAACATGAGCCTCCATATTGGTGTTTGTAAACTTTTATCTGGTAATAGTCTTGCCAAATTTTAGTCAGAATGTGGCGTGTCGGTCGAGAAGGTCTGTGTCAGTTGGTATTATGCTTTGGATCATTATTAAACTGTTATTTCTGTTTTCGAAGAAAAGTAATTCAGCAAATATGATTCACAAAAAAATCTACGTCTATGGGAAAAGTGGCAAACTTTTGTGAGTAGTAGCACTTTTTTAACTCTTCCAACATCGGATAATCATATTTTGGACCTACGGAACAACTGATAAGACGGTCAGCTTAATTTTTTCAATTAATTAGCCGCACTAAATTATCGTATAGAATTTTTAATTAATTCACACAGTCACCTTGTGATGAGCGTGTCGTTCGTTACAGAACTAAGAGAAAGAATTGCTATCCTTCAAGAGGCTTTAGATTCTGAAAAAAACCTGCGGAAAAGGCTACATGATGAGAACCAAGTGTTAATTGAAGAGAATCGGGAGATGGCCGATCGATTAGAAGCATTAAGAGCTCATTTAGAGGATATGGAGAAATTACGATAGGCAGTGTTTCTAGACGAAGATTATTACTACTCCTATCAGTTTTCTTGTAGGAAGGATATGCGTTCATTCTCAGATTGCTCATACGATCTCCTGAGATCATAGAATTATGTCCATAGTATTCGTAGCGCAGCTTTATGCGTTAAATGTTGTCCACACACTCATCTATCTTATAATGCCCTTAGAAATATCCCCGTATACCGGATCGATGCTTTCAATTGAACGGTGGAATATTCCTAGGTTAGACTGCTTGGATGGTCCCCAACATATCAATGCTCACAGCTTCTTAGATTACCTTGTAACCAAGGAAATACCGCTAGTTATCTCCATCTCTATTGCTAGAATCTCTATTTTTTAGTTAATATCAAGATGTGTCAACCTTAATTCACACCGTCTTAAGGGTCACAAGTCTAATTCTAAATGTTCGAGAGCTCAGTGGAACCTCAAAAGTTGCCCCCATGCATGGTTTTATATCGGTATCACATGTACGATCATACTCAGAATAAATAACGACCATCAGAGTTCATCAGACGCTGCTTTCCGGCACCAAAACCAGGGCTTGGATAACTAAGCACGACGAACAACCTACGAATACAGTATCGACTTGCGCGATATCATAGGAAATTCATGGGATAGACACACGCGACCCGCAAATTAGAGTCATTTAAGTATATGAAATGCATATATATATCTTATGTTAAGAAATAAGCTATTATGTAAAAATCATACGAATAACGAATTCATGATAACTGACCCTGATTCTGGTGAGACAATATGCACCAGTTGCGGAGTTGTTCTGTCAGATAGAGTGTCTCAGCAAAATGTCCAAGAGCGCAGGTCATTTGACGCAATGCAGGACCGGGAAAGGAGTAGAGTAGGAATGCCAAGCACTCTTGCTAGACATGATAAAGGGTTGTATACTGTCATCGGTAAGCCGAATAAGGACGCTAGCGGTCAGGCCATAGACAATTCAATGCGTGTCATGATGGAAAGACTAAGGACATGGGATTACCGACTACAGGCAAGGTCTGCAACCGATAGAAATCTTAAGAGTGCCTTTGTCAAGCTTGAAGCAATGAAGGGAAAGCTATCTTTACCTCGCGCCACAATCGAAAAGGCCGCCTATATTTATAGGAAGGTTCAGGAGATGGGAATGATTAAAGGCAGAACCATAAATGCTGCATTGGGCGCGTCAATCTATATTGCGTGTAGAGAGGCTGGCATTACAAGGACTTTGAATGACATAGCAGTCATAAGTAATACCTCATACAAAGAATTAGCACGCACATATAGGCTGATAGTATTGAATTTGGATTTAAAAGTACCCTATGATTGACCCGATCAAGTGTGTAGCAAAACTAGCTAACAAGTTAGGAGTGAGCGAAATAACAAAGAGGTATGCCATCGATTATATGCGTGCGATTTCAAAAAGCGGGATATCAGCCGGAAAGGATCCTATGGGATTGGCAGGGGCTGTCATTTATCTTTCGTGTAGAAACCACGACCAACCAAGGACTCAAATTGAGGTGGCTAATGCAGGAGGTGTAACAGAAGTAACCCTCAGGAATAGAACAAAAGAGCTGTCCATGAAGATCCCCCAGCTTAATTAATCTTTAATTTTGATTTAACATTAGTCTAGTTTTCATTTGGGTCGAGTTGAGTAAAGGCCCGTCGGATGTAAAATTCTAACGAGAATGCTGGATGGCTTCAAAATATCGGAGGTGAGGTAACCCAACGGCGCTAATCACACAATCTGAAGTTTGTAAACCCGATATAAAAATAATTTCCAAAAAATGTATAAGTAGTTAGATAAAAGAGAGTCTGTGAGCCGGATACTTTTTCACTGAAAATACTCGAAGCTTACACCAGAGATGTAGGTAGAGG
>CAWBHQ010000018.1:0-152637 GCA_963788755.1 uncultured Nitrososphaerales archaeon | reverse complement strand
CATCGCCCAAAAAAACCAAAAACTAAACCACCCACAGAAAGAAAAATACAATGATATTGAAAGTAAGGTCGGCGAAACAGCAAGTTCAATAAAGGGATACCTGAAAAGAATAAGATCAGTATTATCAGGTAACTTGAGATTATTATTAGGAACATACGTGTTACGATGTACAGTTACATTTAGAGTTTCCCCGATTAATTACCGATCCTCTATCACTCTGTTTGGGGTGTTTGCTTACTTGCTTGTTGCTTGTTTACTCGTTCATTGTTGCTATAGTGGCGCGTATAGTCCTGTTACTATTGGATGATTAAGATGTTACTCCTGTTATCAACAAAAACACGAACCCTTGATCCAAATTTCCGGAAGTGCATCTGTAAATCTTAACCGCAAAATCTTATTTTTGTCAACTAATGAACACTATATTGAAAACTCGGATAGAGAGTCATCCCACCATCAACATAAAGTGTACTACCAGTGATATAACTTGCTTTGTCTGAAGCCAAAAACTCTACGCATTTGCCACTTCTTCCGCCCTACCGATCCTTCCATTGGTATTTGCGTCAAGGTTTTGTGCCGTGCAACTTCATTTTCATCAAGTAGGATGTTCATAGGAGTTTCTATGGCTCCTGGGGCGACTGCATTTGCCCCTATGTTGGATTTTGCAAGTTCAGATGCAGGTGTCTTTGTCATCATTTCAACGCCTGCTTTGGACGTTGCATCTGAATACTGTGGTTTGGTATCAATTGTGGACGGATGTTATATTTATGATGCAACCTCCGATTGGATCCTGTTGTTTCTCCATATGTTTTACAGCCTCTCTCTCATATGAAAGGTCCTGTTAGATCCACCGCCAGGATTTTCGCCACAAATCCATTGTTGTTTCTTCTACGGTACATCCTGCTGTACCCTGCATTATTGACCAAAACATCTATCCTGTGATAGTTCTTGATAGTTTCTTCAATTAATCGAATACAATCGGCCTCTTTGGAGATATCAGCTTCTATGGGAATTGAATTTCAGCCTAAGGTTCTGATTTCATCAGATACTGTCTGAGCCTCTTGCAATTTTCTAGCATTTGTGACCACTGCAAAATATTCCCCAGACTTTGCAAATGCTATGGCTATGGCTTTTCCGATTCCCTTACTAGATCCTGTCACGACTCCAATTTTCCTATTCATAAGTCACAGTCGATTATCCCAAATTAGTAACTATTTATGTGTTTATACTGCAGGATACTTTAATCTCAATCAGATAAGACATAGATTTCTTAAACGGTATTATATATGATCGTCTAGTTCTCTTGAGTTGGCAAAAACTCCCATGTCGTCAGAACAGCAAGGTGGTTACTCTTGTCTGACGGAATTCATTGAACTATCCATATTAGTAGTATCCCTTATCTCATACTCATCAATATCTGCTAGCTTAATACTCTGATTTCTTTAGAAGAAAAGTTAAGAACCAGAATATGTCTTAGACGTTTACGATTATTTCCGTCTAGATTTCAGCTTCATTTTGATCCCATTCTTTGGATTTAGCGTTATGCCAGGTTGAAGCTTAACGTCTTGATTAGGTGCAAGCCGCATATCCAATAACTTGATATTGTCGCTATTAAGAGAATTCCCTCCTGCCATGCAAAGGGCTCCCCAACACATCCTCTGATCCCTCCTCCAAACGGAAAATAGTCGAACCTGGGAAGATGCATCTTAAACTCCTCAGTCCATCTATCGGGATCAAATGATTCTGGCTTATCATAGTACTTTGGCAGTGTGGTGCATCACATACTGACTGAACATAAGTGACGAACCCTTTGGAATCGTGTATTCTCCTAACTTATAGTCACTTTGTACGAACCTGCCCATAGTCCATACTGGAGGATATAACCGCATAGATTCTCTGAACACTTTTTCAACATAATTCACTTTAGGCAAATCGGCAATTGATGGTTGTTTGTACTCTCCGCTATTTCCTCCTAATACTGAATCTATTTCTTCGAAAACTCTCCGCTCAATCTGAGGATTTTGCGAAAGGAGATAGTACGTCCAAGTTAGGGCATTTGATGTAGTTTCATGACCGGCTATGAGTATTGTTATAATCTCGTCACGTAATTGTTTGTCTGTCATCACACTACCATCGTCGGCCTGAACCTTAATGAGCTTCGAAAGCAAATCCTCCCCTGAAAAGGATTTATCAGTTGTTCCCTTTTTTATTTCCTCCCTCCTTTTAGATATTAATCCATAAACTATGGTATTAAGCGTATTTCCTGCGCCCCTTGCTTGTGCGACCTTAGGGAGAATGGGAACACGGTCCAAGATTTGACCTAGAGGTTGTGCAGTCTACTAGCATATTTTTTTGTAATGGAGAACGCATTCCCAAAATCTTTTGCCTGTTTAGATTCCATATCATAATCCATAACTGATTTACAAATTATGGATAATGTTACCTTCATGAGTTCGGAATGGATGTTTACTACTGAGCCATTTTTCCATCCCTGAATCATATAAAGAGCCCGATCAGTCATTATGGGACCGTATGAAGATATTTTTTTTGGAAGAAACAATGGCTGAATTAGCTTTCTTTGGCTTTTATGGAATTCTCCTTCACTAGTAACTAATCCTTCGCCAAGTAATCGCTTCGCAGATTGAAGACGTGGACCTTTACTAAAATTACTATGATCGTAAATCAAGATCTTTTCAATATAATCTGGATTATTGATCAGGTACACATGGAGACGGCCCAACTTGAAATGGGATAGATCCCCATATTCATCGGCAATTTTTGAAAGGGTAGTAATAGGATCTTTAACGAAACTTCGTACAATCTTTCCAGGAATATGTGATGATGGTCCTGGCGGGAACTCCAAGCTCGATTTTTGCATCATTTTTGAATTAATGCGTCTTATATTTAAGTATCTTTTACTATGCATTTCATTTACGTGACTTTCTGTTAGACGTCAGATTGAACTAAGGGATAACTTTTTGGATACAAATTCAAATTCATTCAAATTCAAATTAAATCTATTTGAAGTTCAGATGTCGAATATGTATCTTCAATTTTGTATAGATGTTATGTCCTTATCGATATCGATGAAGTAAGATGTGTTAATTCATTTCACTCCTCTATTTCTAAGAATTTCTTCTAGTGAAAGTCTTCCAAAAATACCGAAAAGAGTCATGTCCTACTGTAGTACTTTTAGCAGTATTTTGACAATGACTCCCAGAGCATCTAATCCCAACTACTTTTTGCCTTCAGTCATTATCATGTTATTATTATGTTGATAATCAATGCAATAACTCACAACATCTTCTTGACCAAAGTGACAATATTTTCAACAATATTAGACATCTCTTCCTTCTTGATCAAACCAGTAGCAAAATGAGGTTTCCCTCCACCTCTTCCAGCTATCTCCTTAACTATTCTATTACAATCAATATCATTTAATGATTCATTTGCAGCAACGACAATTATTCCAGTAGGCTCGGATGTGGGATTATTATTACTTTCATCATTGTGCGCGTTAGCGACAATTACTACTGCTTTGCTGTTTGCAATCTTCTTATCCGCAAATGCTCGGATTTCTGAATCAATCAAGTCATTGAAAACACCATGAAATAGGATTGTGTTACTGTTATCTGCGGTAGTTGGTTTTAAACTATCAAGACTCTTTCTACTATAACTCTTTAAATCTCTCAATAATATTTCATTTTGGCTCTTAATTTTTTTTACCGTATTCTCAACACTGTTAATATTGGCACCTATTTCGTTACAGATATTTAGTAATTTCTGCAATGTGTGTATGGCAACTTCCCTAGCCTGAAGTCCCACGGAAAAATCTATTTCAGTTATGTTTCCACTGGTAGATACTCTTGTCACTAAAAAGAAGTCACACTCATTAAGATTAGCCACATGATCCCTAGCACAGGCTGCGAGATCATGGTTTTCTATCTCAATTACTGTCACCTGCTGAGGCCCAATTATGCGTTCTTTGTTTGCTCGTAATTTCGGGAACTGCTTCTTTGCTTCGTCTAGTGTTGAAAAAGTATAAGACATAACATTTCTTCCTGTTGTTATAAGTTGATTTACATTTTCTTGAGCTTGTAAAATTAATTCTAGATCCATTTTAGGAACAGTTCTGATAAACGCAGTATTGTTCTTCTCTCGATGATCTACCTTCACAACGCTTAACGTTTGGCCTGCTAATTTCTGAAGTGCTCCCACAAATGCGTGTTCTGCTGTGTGCGCACGTGCAAAATGAAGCTCGAGAGATTCTTGCATGTATGTCTTAATCCTGAACCTATACGGTGCTTGCACATATATAGAAATATGTGAAGGATATCCTTCATATATATTTCAGGTCTACTTAAAATAGGCATTGGTTGGTGGAGCGACTGAGCCATATCAGCAACAACAGGAAGAGGAAAATAGAATCTATCAGGCTTACGATGGACTAACATCTGGCTATACAAAGAATACTTACCGCTCGCATTCAACCACTTTATCAAAGGCACGGTAAAGAATGACAATCTTAGAGTCTTGCTTGACACGAAGCAGAGCGTTGTCGAATTCAAGATAATCGACCATATCAAATATCTCAACGAAGTGCAACATTTAGGTTATCTTAGTATTCAGACACATCTATCCGGTATCTTGCGATTTTTGCCATGAATGATTACCATCTGAATATCAAGAAGATTAGACGATTCTTGCCGGAGGAAGTAGCAGACATAACGGATAGGCCCTATTCAGTAAAGGAGATTGAGAAAAGCCTATCAAAATGTGACATTCGTGCCAAGGTTGCAGTGCTATTAATGGCTTCAACGGGTATGCGAATAGTGGCCTTCGAGAGCTACAAATAGGCGATATTGAGAAAATAGAGAAGTTTTCATTATACTTAATCTGGGTTTACAACCGTTCTAGGAAGGATCGATACTATACGTTCTGCACTCCAGAAGCGAGCAAACGCTATTGATGAATATCTGGAATATCGAAAGTCATTCGGAGAGGAACTGAAGGATAAATCTCCACTTATTCGGGACAAGTTTAATATCGATAATCCATTTACTACTAAAGCTCCTCGGTTCCTGTCGATGAGGATGTTTTCATTCATCTTTGAACATGCACTAAAGAAAGCCTCATTACCTTCAGCCACAGCCGGGTTATGTTGAATACACGGTCCTTCTCCATAATAAATATGGAGTTGGCCGGTGTTTCCTAGAGAATAGCACCAGCCAAGACCCACATGTGCAATTCCGATAGATGTAATGATAGTCAGTCGCCGTGTCTACCAGTTAGAAAAAGCGGTACAGCGACGGTTGCTTGTAGATAAAGAAAATTAGACGAAGTGCCAGTTGGTTACTAGACTTCATTCACACTTACGAAATAACCACTTGAAGTACTATGCGTTAGCACTCTCTCATGGTTATATGCGTGAATTACTGCTTCGTCTTCTTCGGTAAAACGTTCTCTTATCCCACAAAGGTGACAAGTTACTTCATACATATGTGCTCCTTATGCATACATATGTGCTCCTATTTGCTGTTGTTGTGTTGTTAAAAAGGCAGCGTCGAGCAATGCGACGGCAATTATTCCGCTTTTCAGGGCTTGTTTGCAGTCCATACTCTATATATGGACACACAGATATATATACCCCTATACATGGTCGTATATATTTCTGATGTTATAGACCTCTAAGTCCAAACCCGACTACTCTGATAAGAATATAAACCTATTGCATTTAAGTTTCCGAGTATAGTTCTAATGTGTACATGACAGACTATTTTGCCCATTCCTACATCAGTTGCCCTTTAGAGGACACGAGTCTTTCATTGTCTGAAATATCTATGACTTCCACATTACAGTATATGTAATGGTTACTTCATGGTGGTGTGGTTCAGAGTTCTGAACAATCAGTGCTAATGCGATGCGTAAGAACAGTACTGGATTGTTCAGATGAGAATATTCTTTTCTATGAAAAAATTGGTTATTCGTATCATGGTAATACTATGAAAATTCAACATGAACAAGATATGGTACCCAGGCATACCGCATGAATTTCAAATCCCAAGTCTCTCATTGTACTTTTGCTGACTAATAAATAACGCTTTCTTCTGCTAGGAAATGATGCTAACGGCTCATGAAGATCACAAGTGGGAACTAAACTGCATTACTCTAGTCCTTTATTTGGGCCTTGACCTCATAATATAAGATCCTAACCTATCAATTGGACTATGCAGTCGATGAAGACGCATTGAATTCCTTATTCTTATCGATAGTCTAGGGTCACACGTAATGTTTATAGATTTCATGAACGAATGAAATAATTGCATCGGGAGAGGATATCTATAATTGGGATTATTTAATGACTACACGGACATAGAACATAAAGTGAAAACAGAACCACGTGGGCATGAGTTATCTCTTAGTGTAGTTATTCCTTTTCATGCTGGACGCGATATACTTGCAAAAACTGTCACAAGTCTGACTCAGCAGACTTACCCAAAAGATCGAATTGAGGTCATTATAGCAGCTGATGCCAATCATACCGATGCAAAATTCATCACAGAACATTATGAAAGAGAAATAGACATAAAATTGGTAACACTCTCTAGTAATGGCTGGGGGGCCGCAAGCTCTAGAAATGCTGGGATATATGTAGCTAGGAATGATGTTATTGTCTCTCTTGATGCGGATATGATATGTCCACCAAGCTTCCTAGAGTCGCACATGGTCTGGTTTCATAAATCAACGAAAATTGCAACGATTGGACCAAAGAAATTTGTGGAAGCTAGTAAAATACAACCTGCAGACATTGTTCGCAACTTCACCTTGATATCGTCACTCCCAGAGATCCATAGTGTTTCGAATAATTTAATAGGTTCTCGCAAAGACAAGAGAATCCCAGAACTTAAAGAACTAAAGATTCATCCTTTCCCAAGCAATTGTTTTCATGGAGGAAACGTAGCATATTGGCGTGAAGATGCTCTCGATGTTGGACTGTGGGATGAAACTTTCAACGGTAGTTATGGGTACGAGGATATAGATTTCGGACAGCGTCTGTTTGAAAAAGATACAAAGCTAGTTCTCGAAGGCGATGCCACAACATATCATCAGGAGAGTAATTTCGTTTCACGTAATGAACGACGGAATGGTCTCTCTATGAATAGAGCAAAACTTTATGAACGTTATCCTGCACTTGGAAGATTCAGAAGAGATATCCTAGGGCTAGTCCGATGACTTTGTGAATGAACCTTTCCAGTTAGTCTAAAAGCAGGCTAGGAACGCTTATTTTTTGAAAAGTTGATGCGAGTATAAATTTTCTTTCTTGTTCTTATTAGTCCTGTCAAACTCATAAGGTTCTATATCACCCATACGATCATGAGAAGGGTAACTGATGTTATGAAGACGGTAGAATGTATTATTATGGATTCATTGATGGATGTATGTCAGTGGAGACAAGAGAATTTGCGAGAGTGCTACATATGCCTAATGATGAAGATATATCACAAATTAAAATGAACAAAAGCTATTCAAGGTGTCACACTTCATCGAGATTTTTATCAGTTCTTTACTGTAATGGATATTTTCTTTAGTAATCTCGGTAATAAATCGAACCTTTATTCCCCTATTTCTGAGATCGATTATGGCCTTTCTAACTTGTTCAGTTGAAATAATGACAGAAGGTCCTGTAGAATCAATGCAATTATCTACCTTTTCCTTTACAAATGAAAAGTCATGCAATGTCTTCTTAACGGTATTTTCTTCGCCGTAAATTACTTCTGTCTTCTCCTCTATCTCTGTTATTGTAGAATCAGAAGAAAACGTCATACGATTTTTCCCTAGAACGGGAAACCTAAATTTCTATTCATACTTTGACGGTTATGTTTAATAGGAGTTTAGGATTCATTATGGGTAATGGGCGTTTGTATCTAGACTTCTTTATTTTCTTCGTTAAAGGAATGACACAATAAATTAACAGGTATATCATTCAAATTAATATCCTCGGCGCACATACCATGTTTTTGTATTGCATGATCCGCGCCGTTTTTCAAAAACTCATCCATAGTTTCACCTTTTATAACAAAATTG
Organism: uncultured Nitrososphaerales archaeon; assembly: GCA_963788755.1. Lineage (GTDB taxonomy): Archaea > Thermoproteota > Nitrososphaeria > Nitrososphaerales > Nitrososphaeraceae > TH5896. The sequence continues at coordinate 144,555 of CAWBHQ010000018.1, read as the reverse complement.
CAGTCTAGACCAGATTCTCGACATACTAAAACGTACATCACCTTAACTATGTAGGAATCAATCTTAAACCTTTGTGGGAAGGAGTAGGTTATTCAGAGATAAAGCCTAACACATAATGATATGATATTGACTATTATCATCAATTCTTGCGTTTTTACAAAAGGCTTTGATTATCATAGTTGAGACAGTATTTAGCAGGATCTTGATTCAAAACAATTAGCAAGAGAAGGCTCCTGATCTTAAAGCGGACCGGCTTCACGCGACAGTTTATTGCTAGCGTCAGGTAAGAATTCTCTCCCGTAGTCAAGGCAAAATATCACAGAACTTTATCAAAATGTGTTTTGACCCTTATTCTTGTTCTCCTGTTTTAATAGAGCCGTTCGGATACTTCTACTGAGCGACGAGAAAGGAGAGTGCTACGGTTGACGTGTAATACGTTTCAACTGCAGCTTTCGCCTACGTTTTAGGCTTCTGACGTCTATAAGATTGTGCTTCTCAAGAAATTCACTAATTCTCTTGTCTGAGCTATCATCATACTTTGCTTTGCCGCTCATGATATCTTCTAAGATGCCGATCATTTTCTTGAATCCATGCAGGCTGGTTACTATTCCGTAATAATCTTGAACTCTTTCTAATGTAGTTTCATAGTGCTTTTTCATTCCTGAGGCAGTAGCGTCGGAGATTAGTATCACGTCGTAACCTAGGTTGAACCCGTCTCTAAGTGAGGTCTCTACGCAAATTGATGTATCGATTCCACAAAATATGAGCGTGTTTATTCCCACGCTCTGAAGCCAAACCCTCAGTTCTGTATCCTGGAAGGCTGAATCACGCCTCTTTATTATAATATGGTCTTTTTTAGTTGGCTTGATCTCTTTGATAGTTTTACCGTCCCATGTTCCTCTTATACAAATTGGTACCTTGAGCCTCTCCTCTCGAGTCCTTGGAAGAATTTGATGGACATTGAGCAACAAATCTATTCCACTTGGTTCTCGTACCGCCTCTGTATAAAAAATTGGAATGCCCTCCTTTCTACAAAATTGGATAAGGTTCCTTATGGTAGGAACTATTTTCCTATAATTTAGTGTATCCATCCCCAATTTATCATATGAACCGTTTCTGCTCACAAAACCATTCTGCATATCAACTATTATCAAACCGAAATTGAGTGCTGCTTTACCAATTTGTAGCTGTAACACAGGCAAGGATAGTCGCCCCTTACATAAATTTTTTTAAGTTCTGACTGCTCCTTATTCTTCGACTAGCTGCTACAGATAAGGTACTACATTAAAAAAGCCTACTAAACATATAACGATTTAGATGTTCTTCAAGAATATAAAAATCATCATACTTGATTTGATCTTGTGTTACCAGGTGGGCTGCCATTAATTCCCAGATATCTGATATTGCCGGTAATTTTTGTACCGGAAATAAAAATTTGCTAAATATCAATAATATTATATGAGTGATCTTTTTTGACAACTCAGTAAGTTATTGGATAGCGCCTGAAAATATCAGTTTCCAGGTTTAGCTAACATTATTAGAGATGAATCTATATGAACATTATAGAAGATAATTACTAGTGATATGTTAGTTTATTTAAAATAGCTCGGTTAATACTATAGATTAAATGAATAGAACTGTACCCGTAATTTTAGCTGTAGTAATAATTGCAGCAATGATAGGGGTTAACATATCCTTCGGACAGGCTTTTGCATCATCTTCGGCGGCAGCAGGCAGCTAGTGGTGGATCTGCAGCGGCTAGCGGCAGCGGCAGGCGATAGTTCGGCAGCAGCAGCAGCTAGTGGCGGATCTGCTGCGGCGGCAGCATCGGCAGGCGATAGTTCGGCGGCAGCAGCAGCATCCTCAGATGATGATGATTATTATGATGATGATGATTGGCATGACTGTGACGAGGATTGGCATGACTGTGACGAGGACGACGACTAATGAGCTAACAGCTCCCTTCTTTTAGCAAGATTTTTTTATTAGTCATTGATGAGTAAATATGTAGTAGTCATATAATAATCAAAATTTGCTTTGCTCTACTATCTAAAGGTACGAAGTGTGGGACCTGAATCCCTAGAAGAAAATTGAATTTCGTTACTTGATTAGGTATTCATTATCCCTTCAGGAAACTATTTGTATTGGAGAATCTGTATTGGATTCTGGAGTATAGTCCAGAACAAATGGAAATGCATGAGGCATTCCTTTATACGCATACATTTTCACATGGATACCTGCTTGTTCCAGTGTTTGAACAGGGTTGTTTGATAAAACTTCTTTTGTTTAATTGTTGTTTATGTGACGCCAAATATTTGACTAATCCTTTATGTTTCAGGAAAAACTAGAAAAGTATCACGATGCAAACAATAATCCTAACAATAGGTGGAATATTCTGGATTCTTACATATTTCTTTATAATATCGAAGGGTTTCAAAGACAAAACTTATGGAATGCCTCTTATTGCGCTATGTGCTAATATCTCTTGGGAGTTTATATATTCATTTGTTCTACCTTCTTCTTTACCACAACTTTTTATAAATTATCTCTGGTTCGGGTTGGACTGTGTAATTGTATTCCAGTTCTTTAGATATTACAGAAACGAATTCCCAAATTTGTCATCATCAAAAGTATATATTATATTTGGTCTATTGATATTTTCTGCATTTGGTATAATACTAACCGGTGCGATATCGCTAGATGACCATAGAGGAGTGTATGCTGCTTTTGGACAAAACCTTTTGATGTCGATACTATTTGTAGTTATGTTTTTTAAAAGAGGAAAGGGGTTGAGAGGTCAGTCAATTTTTATTGCAGTTTTTAAAATGTTAGGTACAGGTTTAACAAGCCTACACTTTTATCTGTATGACCCAGTTTCGCAGAATTCTTTTGTATTGCTCTCTTTATATGTCTTGATATTATTTTTTGATCTTTTATATGTCATTTTAGTGGCAAGTAGTTACAAAAAAAATGATATACCCATACTTAAGATCTGAACACCTCGGCCTTGGTTATCTGTAAGAATGTTAAGAATATGCTCAGAGAACATTTCTCTTTAGGCTATTGGTTAGATAGGATATGAAAAAATGAAGAAGGAAAATTGGTCAACTCAATAAACTGCAAGCTGAAATGACTTACTCAGCCTGGGTCAATAACTAACGTACAAGGGCATATAGGAGAAATTTGTTATTGCAATTTCTAGCCTCTGCTAGACTTTCATTCATACTTTGATTGCATCTTGTATAAGTACAGGTTAGCTATACAAGAGGCTTGTCGTCGTCAGGAACCTGTTCTCCGATCCTGGTCATCTCTCCCGAAACAATCTTATTCAAAATTTCAATAGCTGCATACTTGTGTAAATATTCGTTATTATTCCCACACTTATAGGAAAAGGTACATCTAGGGCAACCACTTTCATTCCTACATGGACACTCCGATACCACTCTTAGCGCTCTTATCATTGCCTTATCTAACTTTTCATACAATGTCCTACTGGCACCATTTCCGCCTATGCTGCCATCGTAAATGAAAATTAGACCTGTTGAACCAATCGAAATACCACCCATGTCTTGTGACGAACCGCCAGTTATCATCATACTCCCTTCTATTATGACATGTTCTGTGGCATGGTATCCACTCATTTCAAGATAATCGTCAGCGAAGGCAGATTCTACAATATCGGTAGGCCTTGGGGCCCGGAAAACCAATCCTTTTGTAATGAATTTGAACTCCAATGGACTTTCAAGGTATATCCTTGTTCCTTGCGTAACTTCTTTACCTAATTCTATATTTGAATAACCTGAAACCTTCTTCAAGATCTCTAGTGAACAGTATCTGACCTCTATTCCAAATACAGTTTTTTGCTCATAAACTTCTAGAATAGTTGGCCATTCGTCAACAATTGCCTTTGTATAGTATGGATAGTCTCCAGGTATAGGTGCTAACTTTGCGTATGACCCTTTCTCTAGTTTATTCTCTGGATTCTCGAGGTATAGTTTTAGAACTTTGTACCTTCTCCCCCCAAGAAAATAAATCGCCTGATCATGCAGTTCTTCTATTGCCTGTGGCATTTGTCGTTCACCAATTTTTTTCTCGTTAAATATTATGTCAACTCTTGATCCAATACCTCTAATGCTAAAGTTCCAAAGTACATTCATCGCCTTGCTAAGTTCGGGAATAAACTTTCCTCTAGAGAGTTGAACCAATCCTGCAGAAATTAATTTTTGAAGAGTATTACGTAATAGAAATGATTCATTCACTGAAATCGGTTTATCACATGCCATAGCAAGAACCTGGTATTCTTCTACAAAGGAATTAGTTGGATCGGTATATGCTATCTCTTGATCTTGGAGATAATCTTCTGGATGGGCCTTATAATATTGACTAATTGGATCGTTACCTAATGCAAGAAATGCATATCCTTCTTGTCCATTCCTTGCCGCTCTACCCAATCTTTGAATAAGCCGATTAACGGGAACGATGTCAGATATGATGGCATCTACATCTCCTATATCTATTCCGAGCTCTAATGTAGGAGTTGCAGAAATTGCCAATATCTTGTTATTTTTAAACAGAGCTTCAACTGATTTACGTTCTGATGGCAGTAAACCTGCTCTATGGACTCGTATCTGGTTTCCTTGTTTGGCTGAATAGAACGCTAAAAGTTCTGATCCCAGATGTGACTTGCTAAAAGCTATAGTTTTATGATTCGCTGCGATCATTTTCTTTAGTATTTCAAGCATCAGAGATCTCTGTGAATGAAGTGATGGAAATATAATTACTAAATTGATTTTACCCTTTCTACCTTTACCATATATTATACTTACGTCCCTTCCAAAGAGGGAACTACAGAATTCATGTGCATTTGGTAAAGTAGCAGAAGCGGCAACGATTTGTAGTTTCTGCTTTGTAGCGCTTGATGTCATTCTCTCGAATCTTTTTATGATATAATGAACATTGGCTCCAAATACTCCCGTATATACATGTGCTTCATCTACAACCAAAAATTTGCACGTCCTTAATAGGCGGGAAAATCTTGTCTTATGGAGAAGATGATAATGGATTACGTCAAAGTTGGTGATTATGATCTCCGGGATCAGCCCCCTCGTAATTCAGCTCCCTTTCAGATTGTGAAGTATCTCCGTCAAATATGCCTACACTAAGGCCCACTGAACCAGCTATTTGCATTATTTTTGGAAGCTGGTCCCTTGCCAATGCCTTGGTTGGATATATAAATACAGCAAATACCTTTCGTCTATTTAGTTTTGATTCTGGTCTAAGAGATGAAAAATGTGCTGCCTCAATCGAAATTCTCTGTACTATGGGAATACAAAAAGCCTCAGTTTTACCAGAGGCGGTCGGTGCAACAATAACAACATCTCTTCCCTCCAATATTTGGAGAATTGATTCCTCCTGAAACTTGTAAAGTCTTTGAATATTTCGCTGGTATAGACTAGTGACGATTCCTTCATCAATATTAAGGAATTCAAATTCACGACCAGCTTCGGGCTCAGGTTCTTCTAAGGTAATAAAATCAACTATATAATCTCTCTTTGACCTCAATACGTTTTCAAGTAATTTATTGCCCACTGCATTATTTTTACGGATTAATTCCTTTATTTCAGACAATGGGCGCACGAGTCTTTCTTGTTCTATTACCGACTCTAAATCCTGTACTTTGTCAATATGTCCATTATCATACATGGAAAGAAATTCCAAATAAGCCTCGTCTTGTTCAGCCATAGATGGAACGATACCACATATACTACATTTGGAGCAAGCAAACATCAATCGACCGTTATAAATCTTATTAGCACTAATAGAATTCACGTCATCACAATTAGGACACCTATAATTGATAGACACATATTAAACAGGTATCCCCAAGATATATCTCTTCTCAATGGGACATTAACTGCAGAAGGAATGTACATTCGTATACTGAAGACAAATCTTACTAGTTAAGGTTAATTGATTATTCAATTAGTCGCTTTCTAAGTAAAGATAATCTTTGTATCCTTTTCTATCGTTTAGTTACTGATACGCAGCCTTAGTAGTATGGTTAAGGAGACGGGGATATAAATAACTGGAAAAAAGGAGGAGCCTCTCTGCGGCAAAGTTTTGGTTTTTAGTTGTAACCATATTAGCAATAAAAGGTAAATGCTTATGATTTCATTAACAAATGTTGGAATGAAGATGTCACAATTCAGTCATTGCTTCGGATTAGAAATAAGGTATCAATTCTCTAGGTAGTCGATTTTTGCGAGGAAAGGTTGTGATGAACATGGAAAAATGTAGACGGGAAATTGCTAGGGCAACTCCTGTTTATGTTCCCGCTTTAAGGAAACGGAATTATTAGAGGAATTTGTTGTTCATTATTTTGCCCGCCCATAGTCGCTATCACTTGTCAAAGACCCGGGACAATTGACTAATGAAAATGTCTGACGATCACAAACTGCGGGACCTTGTGCATGTATGTAACCAAGGTCCCCAAGCACATAGACTGAAAACACAAATAGAATCATGAGAATAAAGAGTGAAGCCCTCTTGTATGATAATAGAGGTGAGAACCTAGTGGAAGAAAAAAGTGGGCTAAAGATATCGAACACTTGTAATACAATTCATTTTTGTTAAATATCCATATTTGACTTAAGGATCAGAGACATGCTATAATCATATAGAACATTAATTCTTACCTTAAACGCGATTGGTATGGTATAAATTTATTCGATATGCGAGAAGAAGTTGTACTTTCGCAGGTTGTGCCTTAAACCTTATTCATAGTTAATCATACCGACCACAAGGATTTACATTTTCTCTCTCTATTTCTGAAACACTATTAAAAAATTGACTAGTATAGTTCCTTCGTAGAATATACCATAGCGTAAATATATCAATTTTTACTGCATATTTCTAATGTCCCAAATATTTGAAGATTGGACAAAACCATACAGTGTTCGGTGTTCAGAAGTCGGACTTAGCTGCAATTGCATTATCTTCGGAAGGAGTGAAAGGAAAGTTATGGATGAAACAATTGTGCACATGTTTGAATATCATGCCATAGATCCAAAAGAGATGACTTCAGAGATGAAATCGAGAATAAAACAAAATATAAGAGCATCTCGCGTCATTGTTCGCGTTCAACATACACTACCAAAATTATTCTAATTTTCAAGAATTTTTACAATCCATCTATCAGTACTCATGAAAAATAGTGCATGGGAATTTTCAATACTTAAAACTTGATGGTCTATGATTTACCCATTACTTTCAAAAATTAACTCTCATGACAAATGATTCGAATTGTCACGATGACGCTATAGTCCTAAAATCCAGCTTTTATCATTCTCGATAAAGAATTATTGATATAATAGAACCTATGAACTGCCACAAACAGGCCGCAAGTGATTCACAAACCTTATCATGTATCCCCTCCCAGAACCGCGATAATTTTAAAATATAATATCTACTAATTAGTCACATGTCATCGCAAGCAACAACCGCCAACGATTCTACTATAGGAGATATTCCAAACTGGAGGGCTTCAGGAGACTGGTTTGACGTTTGTAAATGCAACATACCATGTCCATGTACTTTTGCTCAAACTCCAACATATGGAGACTGTGATGGTGTTATGGCATATTAAAAGGAAGGCAATTATGGTGAAATATCGCTTTCAGGCCTAAATGTACCTGATCCTGGACAGCTTCAAAGGGAATCCATGGGCTGACCATTGGGTAAAGGTTAATGTTGCCATCTTTTTTGATGAGAAGGCCAACGAACAACAGCGAAATTCACTTAATATGATTTTCAGTGGAAGAGCAGGCGGTTTTATGGCTGAATTTGCAAAGCTATTGGGAGAAGTTCATGGCATAGAATATGCCCCGATCAAATTTGAGATAGCAGATGATCTATCTTATTGGAGTGCAGAAATACCAGGAAAAATCTTCGCAAAGGCTGAAGCATTAACTGGTCCTACAACCCCCCCTGGTAAACGAGTTCAAACTATTAATCCGCCTGGCAGTGAAGTAGGGCCAGGGGCAATTGCTACATGGGGAAAATCCACAGTGGATTGGGCTGATGCGATGGGATTCAAATGGGAGAGAAATGGCAAGTCAAGCAAGCATTTTCCATTTGATTGGAGAGGTCCATAGGCGATTGTTATTAGCCAAAAGTGAACACCACAAGATAATTGTAATCTAGTATAGGGCGTATGTGAAGTAGATCTTTATAACTTGATACGATTTTAGTAAACCCATGTGAAAGATCTAAATTGTACGCCGACCTATAATTAGGGCGTTTGAATAATACTTTCATATTATTTCTAGTACGTATTTGGATACTCTATAATTAAAAAAAAGGATGACATTTCGCTGCTATAGTCGATTCCTTCATCTGAAGTATGGGATCATATTATTTTATTTCTTTCTTTTCTTTTCGAAGCAATTATTCAAGATTTTGTGGTTTGGTAATATCAGATACCATCAAATGACTTTTGTTTTGCTAACTCTGAAGTCAGCCAGTTGATTAGTTTATGTTGGGATAGCATTAAAGACATGATTAGTGGTTCGCTCGGAAAAGGGTTTCCTTTTGCGTTAATAGCAACAGCATACTTATAACAATCATTTAATATTCTCTTGAACACTGCTTTATCCTCTTCAGTGGGTAGACGGTCTCCAAAACCTTCCCACGATTTGATCTCTTTAGTAAGAATATCTTCATCCGGGAATAGACTCAATGCGATTCTGGGTTGTTTAGAGTAAATTCCCTATTAAATATTCAGTAACTGATATGGGAGGGAGGCTTCCTCTTGCAAGATTGTTGGATCGAATAATTAATGACCATAAATATATTTCATGGAAATAGAACAGCTATTAACAGTTTTATTTTCTAACGTTTCGAAGCCTCTAAACATAAATTAAGTATAATTGTGATTCCATTATTATTCATAATGAACAGTAACTTACTCATTATGTTACCCATACAGTAAGATGTAATTCCTTAATCTAGTCCATTGTTGTTGAAGGAAGTGTACTAAACTAATAATTGATGTTACAATAGGGGAGTATTACAATACAAAAATAATTTATGAATTTCTAATATTTGGTTCAGTTCAGTCGTAGTTCGGATATGGATCCTCTGAACACGCAGCTATTTGTAATCAGCTCGTACATCATTTTCATAATTCACAAGTAGCTTATGAACCTTAGGATCAATTACGTAACTACAGTAGGGAGCATCTCTATGTTCATCATAGTAATTCTTGTGATAATCTTCTGCAACATAAAAACCACTGAATGGAGTTATTTCTGTTACTATCGGATCTTTGTAGATTCCTTCGTTTTCAAGCGCTCTTTTAGACTTCTCAGCAATCTCTTTTTGTTTCAGATCATGATAAAAGATTGCAGAACGATATTGTGTCCCAACATCATTACCCTGCCGGTCAAGAGTCGTGGGATCATGTGTCCGCCAGAAAATGTCAAGTATTTTTTCAAAATTTATAACCTTCGGATCAAATTCGATCTGTATTGATTCTGCATGACCGGTTCTCCCACTGCATACTTGTTCATAGGATGGGTTTTTCACTTGTCCTCCAGAATATCCAGGAAGAACTGATTTTATGCCTTTTAGTCTTTTGAATACCGCTTCGCTACACCAAAAGCACCCGTTTGCAAACGTTGCAGTTTCGAAACCAGTTTTGTTTTCACTCATTTATGATCTTTGGCAACTCCTTGCTCTTTGGGACAAAATAGATCGATAATGAATTGACACACTCACGAGTATTCTTATCGGTCAGACCTTCACCTAGAAATTCGTGCCCTAAATGTCCACCACAATTCCTGCATTCTATTTCTGTTCTCATCCCATCAGGATCAGGTATACGCTTTATTGCATTTGGTAACGTTTCATCAAAGCTTGGCCAACCACATCCGGAATTGAATTTACTTTTAGATGAAAAGAGAGGTGCATTACATCTTCTACAAACAAATGTTCCATCGTCATAAAAATCGTCATACTCTCCGGTGAAGGGAGGCTCTGTTGCTTTATTGATAATAACTCGTTCTTGTTCTCTGGTAAGCTTATTGTAATTCATATCTTGATATATCCTTTTATGCTCATGAGCCTATCTATCTTGTATTTTATGATTATATAGTTCTTTGTGAAATATCGTTCAGCCTTTGAGCGCCTAATATATCCATTCTCGAAATCGGAATTGCTGTAAGTTATGGTTATCCGGTAGGAGGTTGGTTTAGTGATAACTTTCATTCATTAAATCCTGCGCAGCAAGACTAATACAAATCGCTACCAAAACCTGTACAGGTATTGAGCGCGGTGAAAAAAGAAGTTAGGGCATAAAGAAACTCCAGTACTAATAACGCCATAGATAGGATCAGATTGAAATCTTTCGACTGCGAATTTATGGATTTAATTGAACGAAGGAATATGACAGTGCTGGAGGAAGTCTTCAAGCTGCTCATAATTTTCTAATTCCAGGTATTTCATTAAACATTCTACAGTGTTGTCATCATATTCAGCATTCTTGTACTTTTCTTTACCCCATACAACTTGAATATGCTCTGATTTATCATCCAAGCCAGTAATTCTTGGTTTCCATTGTGACAGTAATCTATAAAACAGTTTATGCATAGAAATATTATCTATATTCATTTAATCTCCCTTTTTCATAAGATCTAACCTTAAATCGTCGAATTATTTAGCAGAAAACTGACGAAACAAGCTATATACAAATGAATGATTTTGCTTCATTCAAAGGTGCTCATATATTCCCTTCCCATAGTGAAAACCATCGTTTCTGATTTGGATTAGCGATAAAGTGTATCTCGGGAGGGTTTAGGCCTCACTAAGACGTGAAAAACGATCGGGAATAAGCGTACCTCGCACGGATGACCCCCCTGGGAGGGACATTTGGTTGTCTCCAATTTACTTCTTACTTCTATAATATTATCGATAAACGAAAATTATCAATAAGTCATCATTACGTGAAGTTTCACTCTTATTAGGCATACTTCACTATTCTCAACCGCTGTCTTAGGAGCAATGATTTTCAATCTGTAGAATCACACATTATCTTCAATCCAAAATGCTCGTTATAACAAATGAATGCCTAAACGCGCACCTTAATGCACGGTTGCGATTCTAGTAGCGTAATACGATCGCAAGATTTAGCAGATTTTGATTGTTTGTTATGGATATCAGAGTTTATTTTTATCTGGAGAGAATTTGGATATAATCTGGAATAATGGATTTATGTGACTTCCTGCAAATAGTATTGTGATGAATTAAAACGTGATCAAGCTTGATTTTAAAAACATAGGATTGAGCTTTGTACATGCACATACATTGAAATAATGACGGGGATAGGAATTTCGCTGTACCTATTATTCATGCACAATTATACCCTTTCTGTATTGAGTGCGATTGTATTTGCCCCTCTCATAATATTCCATTACGTTATTTCAAGAATACCAAATGAGAGGTGGGAAAAGACATGTAATACTCTAAGCTGTGGTTCAAAATCAAATCGTTTGCATATTACAAGAGCTTCATCGTAGCGATGGCCCGAATCAATCGATAAGAGGGCTGGCATGACAAACTGAATTTATTTTCGTTCCTTCGATTTAATTTTTGTAAAACGTCATAATAATTGTCATCTGGGTCAATAGTTATTTTCAATCGAACTATTGGGTCTTTTGACACAATGTTTTGATATTCTATCTAATAACGTTAACATGGAACAGGAACTTCCCCCGTAAAAGTTTACTCCCCGACTTTGCAGTTAAGTACTTCATCTTTATTCTTATTCCCATAAGTTATCGTCATGATATGATTTTTTTATGTCTTTCAAAATCCTAGAGTCACGCATATATCTAGTAACGAGTTAAATTAATTGTCTCACTCAATGCAGCAGACTATATATAGTTTACATAGACCTTCTGAAGATAGATGGATGCACGTACTTCCAGTGATCTCCCTTTTCGGAAGCTCCTCGATAATGTGCAGGGGATCTCCGAATTCGTTATTGCAGTAATTATTGATGTAAGGGATTTTTCATCCTTTGCCATGAAGGTTGAATCCGTTCAGACTACTGCCTTCTTGAAAAGGATATACGTTGAGATGATAGATAGGTATTTTGGGAAAGCTTCGTTCGTCAAACCTACTGGCGATGGGTCTGCTTTTGGCATTTCCTCATGATGAGACTAACCTTAAAGAAGTCGCGCCTTATGTAGTGAGGTCTTCTCTGGCTTGCCTTGCCGATTTTGCCAAACTCTGTGATGGAGATGATATGATTAATTTCGATATCCCCGACAAGATAGGGATTGGAATATCTAGAGGGGCTGCGACCAATGTTGTCTCAAATGGATCAACAATCGACTATTCTGGGAGGCCATTTAATATAGCATCGAGGCTCATGGACCTCGCCAGACCCAGTGGAATCATACTGGATTCAAAGTTTGGAGAAAATCTCATACCTTCTGACGTCAAAGGCAAGTTCTCGACTGCTGACGTGTACTTGCGTGGAATCGCAGATGATTCATTGACGAAAATCTATTATTCGAATGATACTACTATAATACCATCAGAGAAAACAGAGTTGTACAAGCCTATTACATGATGTCTGCTTCCGAGAATGAATCGTCTTTTCGCATCGCATGTAATATTACGCCCAAGTACTGTAAGCAAAGTAATGAGAGCTGACTTGAATAATAGCTGACTGCAAGAATCTGTTAGCCATAATGCATTTGGGAAAGTGTTAGTTAGTTAGGTCCACCAAACTCTGGTTCACTTATATCAAGGATCTTCATGGATCAAAACCATCCTACGATTTCCGCCTATATTAATTGGCAATTATTGGATATAATGAAACTGATCTAATATTGTCAATTCTCTCCAAGGAGCATACCATGGAGAAAGCAAAGGTCAGGGTTTTTTAGTTAGACATGTGACGGTGTTATTTTATTCTAACTCAGTTCTTACACGGAGAACTATTTTGCCATGTTTATGAATATCTTTTGCACCTTCATAGGCTTTACTTGCTTGAGAAAGTGGAAGTATTGTATCAACAACAGGTCTTAATTGGCCAGAATCAATCAGATCTCCGATCCGAATAAGTTGTTCTCTGCTGGAATGCACTATAAACCACGTAGCATTAACTCCAAATGAATCTCCTTTTTCTTTAAGGTATTTCTGTCGTTTATCATAACTTGTGGGAATTCCTTGACTTGTCACAGATACGAGCCTGCCTCCTCTTCTAAGAATCTTCCAAGATCTTTCAAGAGTCTTTCCACCCACTGTATCAAATATGACATCTACATCATGAATCCTATCTTCAAATCTTGTTTTCTTGTAGTCAATTACGTCGTGGACTCCTAAATCCTCTAAAAAACTGGAATCGTATGCAGAAGCCGTTCCAATGACGTGTGCACCACTCCATCGAGCAAGTTGTACTGCAAAGCTACCCACACCGCCAGCTGCTCCGTGAATGAGTACTGTATCCTTTGATGATAAATGTGCATGATCAAATAGTGCCTGCCAAGCTGTAAGCCCAGCCATTGGAACACCTGCAGCATATTCATGGTCAATAGTTTGTGGCTTGGATGCGATCTCTGATTCCATTGCAACAACATATTCTGCTTCGGCACCATTACGTGTGACTGACAAAGGATCGGTTAGTCCATATACAGCATCACCTTTCCTTTGATTGTATACTTTGGGACCAATCTCCTCAACAAGACCTGAGAATTCATGACCTAGAATCAGAGGAAGAGAAATACCAGGATGTTCCCAGATCCAAACTATCTCATTTGGTGTAACTCCTGTGGCATAGACTCTAATTAAAACTTCTCCTTCCTTGGGATGTGGTGGTTGCATTATGTCTTCTTCATATACTAGATCCTTAGGTCCATCGCCGTATTTGTGAACACGAACTGCCTTCATATTTTTAACCTTCATACATTTTTCCTATAAAATGATTGATCTTGTTCTTGTTTATGAAGTTGTTGTATTTGTTCTTGTATTTGTTCTTGTATTTGTTGCTCGTCATTACGCATAATCCTCAAAGGAAAATGTTTTTCCTTGGATGAATAAATATAATTTGTACACATACTGGTTTATTATCTAGATTACTGATATGAAACTTATGGTCAACATACTCGAGAGCATAAAAAATGAAATACTAAGTTGGCCGCGTGTTCCCGCTGAACCGCATAGATTAGGTAGCCTAGAATTTAAGTACCATAAAATGTGATATATACATGGAAATGCCGTTGTCGATTTCCCCCTTTCCACTTCAGCTAAGAAAAGAACTTTTTCTTCAGGCAAAGTACTTGTCTAGGATTTTTTTATCTTGCCCATTATAAGCTTGTTCACAAAATGTAGTATCAGGCTTGTATTTCTGGGTTTAGGATTATATTACTATCAATTACCTGTGCTCAGCCTAGATGCATAACTATTCTTTTGATAAAAGGTCCAAATAATTATCTATTGTTCTTAAATGTCCATGCAAAACACCTTCAATCACATTAATATGTGATCCTCTATCCCAAAATCCAGGGATCATCATATGCTCAAATGGCATGTATAAAGGAGAAAGGTGGGACAGCTCTTCATTTATTTGGGGATTCTTGAAGTTACCTTCCAACTGACGAACATATTGTTCAGTTTTATCACACATGTGTTTGATTTCAGAATCCTGTATAACTATCCATCCCCAAGTAGCATCATCTGGATTTTGGCCGGTATTTTTCAACTTCGTTATCATACTTAATGCCTCTTCATCCCTTTTCTTAATGTCATCTAGATTTTTTCGTATTTTATCAAGGTAGTATTTCTTTGTAACTTCCTCAAGTTTCTTCCTTCCTTCAATGTATGAATCAATTTTTGTGATTGCTTCTTCGATCATATCTATAACCTCTTCCCTTATTTTTTCAGTCCTTTTCTGTAACCTATAGACAATCACAGTGATTAGGATACCAAAACCCGCTCCAATAGGTAAAGATAACCATTCAGGAATATCTTGTACCGACAATCTCTTACAACTAAGATCTTTCTGACTAATAATATTCTTTCTTGGGCTTCAAACAGCACAGAGTTAGCCTTAGTACGAATGGTTGTCTACCTTTCCATTTTTCACTTCTGGAATTTATCGTTATCAAGCATACACAATAGAGCAGTTGGAGTGGTACTAAAAATGTGAACTGTGGTTCAAATCAGGATAGATGATCAATTGCGCAGTGCCTGGTCCGACAAGATCTACTAGCTGATAGATAAGCAAGATTATGGCTGCATAGGGTCGGTGAGATATTTCCTGCAATCCCTTTTCTTTTACATTCCAACACTAAACTCTTCGTGGCTTGGTCTAGGCAGTGCTTCCTTAACTAAATGCAGCCAGTCTAATTCATTTAATTGATTTCTTACCTTTAAATCAGAAAGTCTGCTATGTGCTTCGGCTTTTTTAGCAAAAACTAATCAATAATGCTAAAATCACTGTTGTTTGAGTAGATTGAGAATACAAATAAAGATCATTCGCTATTGCTAGTCTTGAATACAATGGTACAACCAATCTTAGATTACGCCCCTCTAATTTCCATTGTAGTAGCCTCCGGACTATTGGCAATGGCATTTGTAGCATTTTCAAATGCAAGAAAGAACTCAGTAAGACAGAGTAAATATCAGATGGATAATTTAAGAATACAAAATGAACAGGAGATATATGCTAGGATAATGGATATTCGACTGAAACTTGAAAGTACACCTGAATTTACAGAAATGGCAAGAGAAAGCCCGATCTTTGTTGAACGATTCGCATTAGTAGATAACAATCCCAATGAATATTATACAATTTCGGCTTTTCTGGACTTGTTCGAATACGTATTTTATCTGAAGAATATGTATATGATAGAAGATGTGATTTGGAACCGCTGGAAAACCCTTACTGAAACAATTATGAACATACCAAAATTTAGGACCGTTTGGAATAATACTAAGCATTCACATCCGGATGAAGAATTTAGGAGATTTATTGATTCCACCATAAAGTAAGAAACCTTTTCCATTGGATCCTCGTGACCAATTAGTTAAATAATTCTTCCAATAGATATTCCTTGTAGCTACCAGAAATCATGTTAATGATCGAGCTCTTGATAGATGCGTAGGTAGATAGATAGATTATGGCTAAGATTGCTCTAATAGTTGGATCAGTCAGACGAGATCGATAAGGTATTCGTGTTACTAGATGATTAGAACAAAAGCTGCAGACTAGAGATCACATTGCACATTTCATTGATCCATTAGAATTGAACTTGCCATTACTTGATCGCATGTGCAAAGAGATGAAAGATCCTTCGGAACAGTTAATACATCTTAGAAATAAGATCAAAGAATCGGAGGGCTATATGGCAGTTACTCCTGCAAATATTGATGCTTTAGACAGAATAAGATTCAACAGAAAGGCATTAGAGCCACATCTTACCTTTTCTGCTTTCAAACCATTTCTCCAAAATTACAATAAATATGAATATCGCTGCAATTCAATAGTTTGCTAAAAGTTAAAATCACCGCCGAAATCAGTTCCAGAACCTCCGGAGCTATCAAACCCTCCTCCTTCGAAGTCTCCGCTTCCGCTGCTACTTGAGTCAGCGGCGCCAGATTCTTCTTGGCCTGCTGTATCTGAATCAGAAGCGGAATCACTTGCCTCTCCAGTATCGCTGGCCATTGAACTCTCCTGAGGACTCATTGCCATCCCCAGAAATGACATCGCTGAAGCGAAGAACAAGACGTCTAGTAAACCAGAAAACAACAGGAAAGGTATCCAGGATCTATCTGTCCCAATAAATGACTGGAATTGAGCAGTGTTACCAGTACGGTAGGCTTGCTTAATATCTTTGGTCTTTTGCTCAAACTCGCGCTTCTTTGAATTCAACAAGTCAAGACCAGTTTCATTTATCGTAAATTCTAACTTGCTCTTCAAGAAGCCTTTTTTTTCTATTCGGTTCACCAAGCGCTGGACAGCAAGATCGTTAAGGATCAGTTCAACCTCTGTTTTATCAAGTTTAGTCACTATTCTTATCTTGTCGGCTGTTTTCATACCTCGACCAATTGCATCCAGGACCATGAAATGATTAGGGCTTTCGTTAGCCTTCATCTCTCTAGACATATCTAATATGACTTATGTTAGGTATTATAATAGATTATTGATGTACTATCTACGTGATGCAGTGTATAGACTCATACGTATTATGTTATAGAGTTACTAATATATTATGATAATTGCTTTATCTAATTATGGTTGTAAGTACAGATCTAAACCGAGCTTAACCACTCATCATAAGATCATATGCCTCTGCACACGTTCTGATGGAAAGATTTCGTTCATAGACCTTAGACCAGAAATAACATGTCTTGCCTCTAATCACTATCTTTAATAATATGTGAATAAATCATTCGCTATGGATATTATTCCGTTTCATGTGAATGTTCCGGAAGCGGAACTTACCGAACTACGCAGGCGGATAAACGCGACAAGATGGCCTGAAAAGGAAACGGTCATGGAGCCAAACTTCAGTCAGAGAGGTGCATCGCCAAACGGGGGCCAAGTGTACAGCTTGCCACGATTCAGAAACTTGCGCGCTATTGGGCTACAGATTATGATTGGCGCAAGGTCGAAGCGAAACTGAAGGCCCTGCCACAGTTCATTACAAACATCGACGGGCTGGACATTCATTTCATTCACGTTCGCTCGAAACATGAAAATGCTTTGCCGCTCATTGTCACGCACGGATGGCCTGGTTCGATCATTGAACAACTGAAGATTATCGATCCTCTCACTAATCCAACGGCACATGGCGCAAGCGCATCAGACGCCTTCCATATCGTGATTCCGTCGGGGCCAGGCTACGGGTATTCAGGAAAGCCTACCACCCTTGGCTGGAATACCGTGCGCATGGCACGTGCGTGGGTAGAACTCATGAAGCGTCTTGGATACACAAAGTATGTGGCGCAAGGCGGAGATTGGGGTGCGCTTGTCACTGAAATGATGGCAGTACAAGCCCCTCCGGAATTGATCGGCATTCACGTTAACTTTGCTAGCACAGTTCCACCCGACATTTCAAAGATGGTAGCAACTGGCGCCCCGGCTCCACCCGGTCTATCGGACGAGGAAAACCGCGCGTACGAGAAGCTGAAAAGGTTTTTTGCGAAAGACATCGCCTATGCACTAGAGATGGGACTCCGGCCACAGACGCTGTATGGAATTGCGGATTCACCCGTCGGCCTAGCAGCCTGGATGCTTGACCATGATCCGGTTAGTTTGGAGCTTATTACACGTAGACTTTGACGGGGTTCCAGAAGGCCTTTCACCAGACGATATTCTCGACAACATTACGCACTACTGGTTGACAAACACGGCGATTTCTGCGGCTCGTCTCTATTGGGAACTTCTTCAGGAAGGGCAAGGGTTTTTCGATGTGAGAAACGTCTCCATCCCTGTAGCCGTGAGTGTCTTTCCTGGTGAGGCCTATCAGGCTCCAAGAAGCTGGACAGAGCGAGCCTATCCCAAACTCATTTACTACAACGAGCTCGACAAAGGCGGCCACTTTGCGGCCTGGGAACAGCCACAACTCTTTTCAGAAGAGGTTAGAGCGGGCCTCAGATCTCTTCGCCAATAGCGGGGCAGAGCTATTCAAATAAGAGTGATGATGATCTTAAAATTGCCATTGGCACAGAGATTAAGGCGTTCCGCGAATTATCTCCCCCTTATCAAAAATTAAAACGCTGAGCATTTCGTACGAGAAGTCCATAATTCCTAAAAATAAGATCATTAGGAATCTTTTTTTCTGTCTATTAATTCTTATAAGGGATTTCCTAATCTTTTTTCTGTCTATTAATTTCCGTTTCGATAGCTGCTCTAAGCTCACTATCAGTTTTATTTTGACAGTCAATATCTAACGTACCTGCTATTTCTTCAAGCTCTTCCCGGTCTGGATCTGTTCCCATGGCTTTCATTTTATCAATCTCTCTTCTCGCCCCAATCTGAGCCTTCTTAAATTCAGCAGAAGCCTTTCCAATATTCCTTGCAAGTTCAGGGATCTTTTTGACTCCAAAAAATAATAATACGATTACTACAATGATAATGACCCATTCGATACCGGCAGGAATCTGCATTATCATACTGTTCTCAAGTCCTAGATCAGGGCTAATATACACAGATTATGTGATACACGAATTCTCTTTTATCTTTTATGTAGCTTTTCAGGAATCTTTAACAATCTTCATTTTTTTCATTCTATAGAGATTTTGTTAGGGTATACCCGAACCTGTCGAGACATACAATGAAGCTACAATTTCACAGATAGATTCATTTTTGGATCAAGTAATAGTGAATGATGACAATGGAGCGAAGATCCGTGGCCTCAAACAGTTTATTCTGCATCAGTTAGGAAGCATTTTTGATTACAAAGACGAACAACATATATTTTATGAAGAAAAATCTTTCGCAGATCAAGCTGGAAATACCATTCCAGGATCAAGTTATCTCAGAATAAAAAGGGACTATACATCTACATACACAGATCCGGCAACTCAGAGTTCTTTTGTTGTACCAGGAATTATCTTATCCGCGGAAAAATATGTCATGAGAACAGAAGGAGTTATCGTGGAATCGTTACCGGGACAAGCTACCGCACTAAATGCATACTCTCAAGAACTTCAAGAGCAAGCGGTAAGAGAAAGAAAATTGAATAATGACTTAAGAATGATAATATCGAGAAGAACAAACTAGGGATCAGGCTGATAAATGATAAAGATGAGGAAGCTGCGAAAATCTTTGAAAAAGTATTTCCGTGTTGTAAACCCTCCATATTTTTATTATGGCCTCCAAAAGAAAATAAAAATAGCGACGAAAAAACGGAACCCGGAGTACCCTGAGCTCAAAAATTTAGGTTTGTCATGATATTTTAATATGTTTCAGGAAACCATTACTCCTGATACGCCATTAGGTGACACCGAAAGAATACTTACCCAGGCACCAATTTCGCGTGACCAAAAAGTAACAAAGCAATCTACGATTCCTACAGGTATAAAACAAAAGACGGTTGAAACGTTGTTAATAGAGGACGCTGCTGAAGTGCAGGGTATTCAGGGCCAACGGGTTCCACACGATCAGGATATTGCCTCTCAATTTCCTAAGTATACACGAGAAGGAGCAGAATTGGAGAGAGTGAATTCATGGGACGAATTTTTGAAGGCCCTACTGAAATATGAAACATTTGATCGTCTTGTGTTACTATTTCATAGGATTCCTGGCTCAATAGCCATTTGAGGAAAACTATAAGTCATTGGAGAAACTGCCAAAACATATTTCCGGTGTCTAATACATCACAGCTATATTAGGATCATAATAATTCTTCATCATTTGCAGGACGGAATTGGAAATGTGCTTAGAAGAATATTGGAAAAAATTTATAGCTTTGAACAATTATAAATATAAGGATTTAAGATCACCTCATAGAAATATTCTACCGTAATTTTAAGTTCCCAATACTATTTTTATCGTGCCTTATTGACTTCCATTAACGTTGTATTATCTTCGATACTAATAATGAAAGCGATATTAATTTGAGGAACAAATCTAAGCTAACACAAGCAATATACATGTTCAAATGCGGAAAGAAACTAATCGACGTAGCAATAGAGCTTGATATTTCACCATGGCATCGCATACAATCCCAAAAACAAGATAGTTCATGTAGCAAATACCGGAATCAATACCGTATCCATAATCGGCCCCGACCCACTGACGCAACAGTCACTCAGTAACAAGGCAATATGTCCTGAGGACTTTGTACAGAATTGGGATAAAATATATTTCATCTTAAATTCGTCTAAAATTGCACAAACTTTGAACCTTTCAGCAAATAATGAATTTGCTATAAGAGTCCCAGGACAGTGCCACAATCTAACTGATATCAAGCAAAGAGTCCTAGACTTTTTGGGGGTACCAAATGCCACTAAAGACAATAATATCAATTATTGATGTAGATTATGATGGATTTTACGCATAATTCCAAACATACTAACATCATTTTCACCTCTTTAAATAAAAAGCCTTAATAATTATGTTATGATGGGCTCACCTGGTGTGTTGAATTTATGTCAGAAAATAACGAAAATTTAGGAAAAATAGAAATTTCGAGGAGAGATTTCATGAAACTGCTAGGAGCCGGTTCTTTATTCGTGGGATTAGGTGCAATAGGGATTCCGAGCATTCTAAAGAATATTAATGGAGTGTCAGCAATGACGGCGTCAGCACAGACTGGCGGTAACTCGGATATTCGTCCGTTTAGTGTGAATGTACCGGAAGCGGAACTTACTGAATTGCGCAGGCGCATAGTTGCTACAAGGTGGCCTGAAAAGGAAACAGTTAATGATGCATCGCAAGGCATACAGCTCGCCTTCAGTCAAGCGCTCGCGCGCTATTGGGCTACAGATTATGATTGGCGCAGGGTCGAAGCGAAACTGAAGGCCCTGCCGCAGTTCATCACGAATATTGATGGGCTGGACATTCATTTCATTCACGTTCGTTCGAAACATGAAAATGCTTTGCCGCTCATTGTTACTCACGGATGGCCTGGCTCTGTTATTGAACAACTGAAGATTATCGACCCGCTGACCAATCCCACGGCACATGGCGCGAGCGCATCTGACGCTTTCCATGTAGTGATTCCGTCGATGGCCGGCTACGGGTTTTCAGGCAAGCCCACTACGCCGGGTTGGGACCCCGCTCGCATGGCGCGTGCCTGGGTCGTGCTGATGAAGCGCCTCGGGTACACTAAATTCGCGTCGCAAGGCGGTGATTGGGGTGCGTTCGTGACGAACGAGATGGCTCAACAGGCACCTCCGGAGTTGATCGGCATCCATCTGAACTTTACCGGTACCGCGCCCTCTGACATTGCCAAGGCGCTTCAGTCCGGCCAGCCGGCGCCGGCGGGTCTCTCGGCTGAGGAGCAGCGGGCATACAACCAGCTCGCGTTCGCCTTCGGGCACCTCCATACGCAAACGATGATGGCCGCACACCCGCAAACCCTGTACGGGTTGACGGACTCACCCGTCGCCCTTGCCGCCTGGATGCTCGACCATGACCCGGTTAACTACGGGCACATCGCGAAACTCTTTGTCGATGGGGAGCCCTACGGCGACATCACACGGGACGACATCCTCGACAACATTACGCACTACTGGTTGACGAGCACTGGCGTGTCCAGCTCTCGTCTCTCTCATGAATACAAGGGCGCCTTTATTAATGACTTGAGCATCGCCGTTCCGGCCGCTGTTAGCGTTTTCCCTGAAGAGATCTACCAAGCTCCGCGGAGTTGGACTGAGCGCGCCTACCACAATCTCATCCATTTCAACGCCCTCCCCAAAGGCGGGCACTTTGCCGCCTGGGAACAGCCGCAACTGTTTTCAGGAGAGGTTAGAGCGGGCTTAAGATCTCTGCGCAACTGATCATCTATCCCGATTCGGGCCATCGTTCACTTTTTCAGTTCCCGACCTCTTTTTGTCGCATGCACGCACGCAGTACGCATGTTTCTGAACAGGTGATCGAAATCAGTAGAGGAGGGCCTGCTGCGTATACATCGATATTGAGAAAATAGTTTTTCTGTGAAATAGTGAATGTGACTCGTACAAAAAATCATTTCAAGACCTGACGTCGACGATGATAGGGATGCTGTTTTAAATCTATAATTATTTGTATAATGCAAATAGCAGCCAAAATACAGACCAGCAAGAATGGCGACAATGGGATACGCAGAATGGGAATTAGAAGAATCATAACCGCCGGAATTATTCTATATATTGCCCATCTTATACTGGAGCGATAATTCTGAATAGAGCCAGTATACAAGTAAGAATAAGCAGATGAAAGGTATAACACCCCTTGAGCGCCCAAAGACAATGCAATGCTACCACAAATAAGCCACTGTTCAGTGTATGTTAAAGCTAACGCATGTGCTTTTGATATGGCATAGCCTAATCCGACCCCAACCGATGTGATCGCAACAACAAGGGGAAAATGTCCAAATATCCAAAGTGAGTACACGCCAATTTTGCCTTTTTCTCGTAGAGCACGAATAGGTGCACCATCTACACTATCAAAGTACAGCCACCACAAACTAAAAGGTATGCTAAGACTTAAGCCTAATATCAACATAGGATAAAGACCAAACTCCATGTTTGAGATTTCTGGTACAACTCCTAGGACTGACTCTCCTAGTACTAATATTGTGAAAAGACCCATACGTTCAGGTAGATGCGATATATGTGGTGCTAATTGTGAATGCAGTCTTCCTACTGTTATAGGTGTTGCCAAATCTATTGCTAGCCCGATCCCCCATAGAACGAACCGAAATGGTGGAGGAATAAACGCGGAGATAATCCACACAATTGCAGCACATAGGTAACCTATGCTGTATCGTCGTATAAGAGGAGTAGCAGAAGAGAAAGATTTGCTAGTACCTGTTCGTATATATTCTAGAACAAGGATTATACGAATGGCGGCATATGATAGAGCAAAACCAACAGAACCATCCCCAAAGGCGTCAGACACATATACCGCCAAGAAAGGCAGCACCTACCATTTGCAAAAGTACTAAAATTCTGTGTCCCAAATCGTCGGTGTCAAATCTAGTAGCATAAAAGACAGCACCAGTCCATGACCACCACACAGGAACGAAGAGTGCTAAGAAACCAAGAAAACCGTTTAATGTGAAATTTTCCTCTAAATAATGAGCAAGTTGAAAGATAACGACTACAAAAACGAGGTCATAGAAGAGTTCTAACCACGTTGCGTGACGGTTCGCATTGTTGCTAGTGTTTTCTTTTTCACTCAATAGCTTTGTACCACGATTCTGACAAGAATTGGATAAGCTACCACTGAATATCAAAGTTTCATGTGTCTTCTTTTATGAACCCAATGCCCCCATAGCCTTTCATAGACAAAGGCTCTCAAGGTGTATTGACTTTGAAATGCACCTAATGCCCTGAACGCATTGGAAGTAATGCTTCTCTTATCTACTATGGGTGGAGGTGCAGGATAGCTATGCCATTACACGTCACAAGAAATATGCTCCCTATCTCTCACTGCAACAGTCCACCAGGCCGCACATTTCCATCCGCCGTTCAATTTAGTTTTGAGGTCTATACCTTCGTAACGCATCTAATTTCAATCATAAGCTCAGGAAAGGCGAGACGCTGAATTTGTACTGTAGTGCTTACAACGATCGGATTACCAGAAAAGAATTCTTGTCCGCCTTTAACTGCCGCAGGAGGACATTTTATTGCAGAAGAGCAGCCAGATGTCGTAGTAAAACTACTTAACAATTTCTTTAGGGGTAATTCTACTATATCTACTAAATGACAGCTATCTTTTTTAGTTCCTCATTGGTAAAATTGTTGCCGATCTCTGATGTTTGTATTACAATAATGCCGATGTCTCCCTTTAAAAGTATAAATTTTAGTTGTATTATATTTTAGAGAAAGTATTGTAAGTTAATATGCATATTGGAAAGGTGCTCCGTCTATTGGGAATAGCTATAGCATCATTGGCGCTTGTTATGATGACCGTAAGCGCAAGTAGTAATTCATTAAGTTCATCATTTGCACTAGAAGATCAAAAGTTTACTGCTAAGATAACAGATAAAGAAGAAGTGATGGGTGTTCATTCACCTAAATTCGGATTTGAGGAAAACAATGATGATGATCTGGATGGTGCTGTTCAAAGATTTGGAATAACTCATCCTGCAGTAGCAGATAGAATGGTAGAAAATGATACTGTAACCACGATCAAGCTCAATACGACTCAGTTCCAGCAATTCAACAAGTCAGAATTCAAAAAGGCGCCGGAATTTGCTCAAATTAGTGGTTATGTAAACACACCTGATAATAGTCCACTTACACTTTCATCTCTTAAAGGAAAAGTGGTGTTAGTATACATTTGGACATACACGTGCATTAACTCGATTCGTCCGATGCCATATATTCATGATTGGAATCAAAAATATTCTAATAATGGCTTAGTTATAGTTGGTGTTCATGCGCCTGAATTTCAATTCGAGAAGAACTATTACTAATGTGAAGGATGCGGTCCAAAGGTTTGGAATAACTTATCCAGTAATACTTGATAGCGATCATGGAACTTGGAATGCATATCAAAATAATTATTGGCCCAGATATTACTTGATTGATTCTCAAGGATATATAAGATATGATCACATAGGTGAAGGTGATTATAACCAAATAGAAAAGTCAATCCAGTCTCTATTGACTGAACGTGCTGCTCAGATGGGTGCAAAAGAAATAAGCTTCAACACAAAACCTACAACAGTAATTAAGCCAGAAAGTTTGTATTATGTAGATTTAAGCCAGAACATGACACCAGAAATATACATAGGGTATAATACAGCCAGAGCTCCACTAGGAAATCCTGAAGGCTTCAAACCGGATCAGACAGTTTCATATTCAATTCCATCAACCACAAATTTTGATCCTCACATTGCATATCTCCAAGGCAAGTAGAAAAACAATCCCGATAATATGGAATTACAAAGTGATACTGGGCGTATAGTTTTGACATATTATGGAAAGTCTATAAATATGATAGCGGGAGGAAAGGGTGAAGGAGTTATTTTTAATGGTGAAGAAGGAGCGGCTGGAGCGTTAACATCAAACAATTCACTAGGCGAGGATGTATCATCTGATGGTACTCTCAGAATTGACGGACAAAGGCTGTATAATTTAGCTATACATATCAACTACACTACTCACAGTATTATAATTGATGTTAAAGGAAAAGGATTTCAATTCTATACCTTCACTTTTGGGTAGATGGAGAGACGAAACGATAATATCAAGACCTTACTAATAGGAAACAGCTCTTTTTAGCTACCACTTAATATTGTAAATTGTAAGTAGTTTTACTTTTTTATATTATAGATAAACAATTTCTAAAGATATATTCCAAGCCGAGCAAACACTTGCAGTTATTATTTTATCGTTGTTGTTCTACTGCAAACTATAGTTACATCTGTTTCAAATTCAAGATGGTTTATTGTTTATCTTTTAATCAGAGAAAGATTGCGCAGGACTGAATAGATACATCAATTAAATAAAAGAAAAGGGGGTATTATTGATCATGGATATGAAACTAGAAGTTTTGTTCGTACCTGTCTCTGACGTCGATCGGGCCAAGCTCTTCTACGAGAAACTGGGATTTCGCTTGGATATCGACGTCGCCAACGAGGACTTCCGGGGGGTACAATTCACTCCTTCCGGTTCGGAGTCATCCATCATCTTCGGTAAGGGAATCACTTCCGCCCAGCCGGGCTCGATCGACCCCCGGTTCTGGCTGTGAAAAACATTGACGCGGCCCGCGACAACTTGATCTCCCGCGGTGTCGACGTGAGCGAGGTGTTCCATTATGGCGGTGGCCCCTTCAACAACGCCGTTGAGAGTCCACGCGTCGGCGGACACGACCCACAAGGTCGTTCCTACCACTCATTTGCATCGTTCGAGGATCCGGATGGGAACGGCTGGCTGCTCCAGGAGATACAGACGCGGCTTCCCGGTCGCGAGTGGAACTTGACGCGACCTCAGACTCTGGATGTTGCAACCTTGGCGAGCACTCCTCCACGAGACTGCAGAGCATCACGATCGCTTTGAGAAAACGCACGGAGAGCATCAGTGGTGAGACTGGTACGCATCTTATCTAAGTGCGCGCCAAAGCGGCAGCAATAAAGTGGACGCGGCAGAATGCCGCCGATCGCTACATGGAGGAGGTCCTTCACGTTCCTCCCCAATGATGCTGTTCTAGAGGCCGCACTATCAGAGTTAATCGGCTGAGTGGCGGTGAAGGCTTACGCGCGCATGCTCAGCGGCGACGCACTGGAATTATTCAGAATTTTGAAATCCTCTTGAGATCGGATGAAAATAGATAAAAATAGATGCCCGAATGTAATTACCCATCGTGGGACAATTCCTGCAATCACTTCTCTGTCATATTCCATAATCTAAACTCTGCATGAACAGGTTTCGGCAATGCTTCCTTAACTAAACGTAGCAACTCTAAATTATTCAGTTTATTTCTTACCTCAGAGTCTGTAAGTCTACTACGGGTAGTTATCTCAGTCTTTAATACATCATTCTTAATATTATTCTGAGATAGTTCATCGATGATATTAAGAATTTTCCTTGACTCAGACCAACCTTCTTATTGCATACAACGAACTATTGCCTGATTATCAATTACACAGTTTGATCCCATTCTCGAGCTTGATAAAGAACCACCTGTGATAAACTCTATTGCTTGAGCTGAGTTCATTGATGCATCTTGAGAGCTCATATTTAATAATGCCAGCTGTATCTCTGCTAGGTTTATCTGTCTAAGTGCTGCAATTCTATCTCCATTAAGTAATAACCCATCAGCAGCCTTTAAATGAAATCTTGCTGATTCCAACATTGGAGTTGTCATATTTTCAGCGCTGTTGGTTTGTGCAACAGCTTGAGGAATAACGACGGTAAAGTCGCTGCCTGCTTGATACTGATATTATAATGCCCATCAGTAACACCGTAATTATTAATTCAAGGTGATTTTCGAAGGTTTGAGCCATCCAATATTCATATAAATGGATCGTAGTTATAAGATTTCTCTTGCATTCTTATGATTGTACTCTTTTATTTTCTGCGGATAACAAAAAAATTCTTAGTCATGATCTATAATTATAAGTAAATAGATTGTACTCTTTTATTTTCTGCGGATAACAAAAAAATTCTTAGTCATGATCTATAATTATAAGTAAATAGTGACTAGCGTACAGAAGGAAAGGCGGTCTTGTTTGCGTTTGGCAATAGACTCATGTGACCATCTGTATTATCAATACTCTCAAAGCGCGCTGGAACTGTACAACAGGGTGCAGTCCAAGGTGTTGCAAATAGTTTCGAAAGTTTAGCGAGTATTATTGGACTGACGGTGGGAGGGCTTTTGTATAATATATTCGGGGCGACTACTTTTCTAATTAGTTCAGGAGTTATATTCACAGTTTTTATCATGTCATTTCGACTATTGAAAATGAAATGAGTGGCTTATGAATATCCTGGTCAAGAAAAGTTGATAGCCTAAACTTTAGCTACTGGAGGGTGAATTACATTTATATTATTTTTGTATATAAGTGCCAGATATTTAGTAAAAGGATCATGTTTAAACAATCCGAAAGTTAATACTTATATCTATAGCAACGAATCATACGAATAATGAATACATTAGTGATCCTTGCAATATTAGTTCTGGGATGTTTGGCATTAGATATAGTTATTCTGATAATTACTATGCAACTCATGGTGAGGATAGAGGATGTAGTGTCAGAGGTGGTACTGTTTTCTTCAATGCAAGTCATGGAAGGCTCTTCGTCTACAGAATATTTAGCTATCTAGCCTTATTCTTGTCAACCACAACTAGCACTATCACATCAACTATTTCAATAATGAAGACTTTAAAACACGATAACATTGTGATCTTGACTAGGAATACACCTAGTAGTGAAATGTATCATACGTGGATAATAATATCCTAGTTATGTATTAGTATGCATCAGTCTAACAGACCGGTTTTTTGGATTCGCCGCCCAGTTCCCTTTTCCAATTTCATCCAGAACCATTTTGAAGTTGAATTCTCAAATCTCTTCAGTTCGGATAATTGATACTGTCAAAAGAGGAAGATTTACGTTCATAACTCCTATAGCTACTATAATTGACCGAATGCATCAGTTCATCCCTCAAGAAACAGTATATCCTACAATCTGCAATTCCTAGTATGTGTTTGTGTTCCTTGATGTAAAGTTGACTTACTACACATAAAATTCATATCAAGCTTGTGACAATACCTTTTGGCTAAGCATTTCATATTGGTTGCACTGCAACATGATAGAGTTAGAGATATAGTCGATACAGTTATTGTAACTTTAGATGAAAATACTCTTATGGCTGAAGCTGCAAGAGCATTGTACAAACAAGAACGACGCACCATTGTAGTCACTCGTTGTAATGCTACCACTGGCCAGAAAATCCCAGTTGGAATTGTCACAGAAAGAGACATTATTTTTCAGAGTCGTAGCTCAAAATCGAGGACCATTCAAGATTGAGTTAAAGGAGATAATGAGTGCATCCATTATTACTATAGATGCGGATAAATCAGTTGAGGAAGCCAAGGCGATTCTCAACAAGCATCAGATAAATCGCTTCCCTGTTGTTCACGATAGTTCTATCATCGGTATAGTGACAACAGGAAGAATTCTAAACAATGTTTCAATTGAAAAGCATGCAGAGACAGAGTTTTGAACAATTTTGGTTATACTGATGATGATGACCTTTCGGCATTGAATCTTTTCGGCGGCTGAACAAATTTTGACTTGCAGCTATGGTAACAAAGCATAAAAATAATCTTGCTTCACTATCACAATTTTTTCTTATAGATGTTCCCATATTATCCAAGATATCTTTTCATGCTATTTTACCAATCAATAGGAATAGGAAAGTCATCGGTTTCCATGTCTTCAAAAGGTTATGGATTTAAAGTTCCATCCATCCAGTAATGGCATTAGTTTTTCTTTCCTGTATAGCTACTTCTGTGCGGGAACATGATTATCTACTGTGGTTCTAATGAAGATTTTTGTTCATATATGAATAACCACTTCTAATCAGAGCCTAACCAAAAGTGAATGTGTAGGCTTGGAATCCTTTTCCTTTGATATCAAGCACTATGGAATGTGCCCCATAATCGTCATGAATTGATAGATTGTATAATCGCTGGCCATCTGTTGTAAATTTGCCCCCCTTTGACAAATCTGCTCCACGGTATTTTCCTACTAATGTTGACCCATCTTCTGAGACATTGATTTCTCCCTTCCCTCCTGCAACTATATTTACAGACTTGGCAGAATAGACTAGTGCAATACTACCTGTTTCACTTTGCAATTCCATATTATCAGCATTGTTCTTCCAAGTTCCATCAAGATATATGACATTGGGTTTAATATTAGAGCCAATATTGGCTAAGGAATAATCCACAGTTTGATCTGGCTTGAACCCTTCTGGATTCCCCAAAGGTGTTCTGGCAAAATGATATCCAAAGTACAGTTCTGGTGAGTTTATCTTAGAGAAATCTACTGATTTTACGTTTTGAGATGCTGAGGTTGTTCTTTCTGTAGCTGTATTATTATTATCTGAACTAGTAAGAGCAGAGTTAAGACCAAGTTCAGTATTACGTTCGTTAAGTAGGGCCTGGATTACACTTTCAGTTTCAGTATAGCCACCTTCACCTATATGATCATATCTTATATAGCCTTCCTTATCAATCAAATATTTTCTGGGCCAATATTGATTTTCATACGCATTCCAAGTGCCTTTGTCGTTATCTTGGACTACAGGATATTTTATGCCAAATCTTTGAACAGCATCCTTCACATTATCGATATTCTTTTCAAATGTAAATTCAGGCGCATGAACACCAACTATAACTAAGCCGTTATTAGAATATTTTTGATTCCAATCAACAAGATGAGGAATAGTTCTTGTGCAGTTAATACAGCTGTACGTCCAAAAATCAACAAGTACTACTTTGCCTTTGAGGTCTGCAAGACTTATGGGTTTGGTATTAATGAAACCTGTGACTTTTTCAAATTCAGGTGCTTTTTTGAACTGGGACTTGTCAATTGGGTTATTATCGCGCTCCTGTACTATTTGTGTTGCAGAAATAAAATCTATTGTTCCGCCTCCTCGACCTGATCCAATTACTTCATTGAGTTCCGGACTATTGAAATATACAGCAAAACCTACAATTAATGATATTACTCCTATTGCCATTACTAATGCACTGAAATTGTCTTTATTCATCATCATTAAATTCCTCCTCCAAAGTTAATCAGTTCATTTGCTAGTGGAAAATTCCCAAGCAAAGACAGTTGATTTGTAAATACCAGTAAGCCAAGGATAATGAGCAGCGCTCCCATTGCAGGATTGAAGTATTTGAGATATTTTACCAGCCTTCGAATTATTCCAGTAGCTTGAGAGAAAAATACCCCAGTTAGCAGAAAAGGAATTCCAAGTCCCATTGCATATGCTAATAATGAGTTGTAAGCTGCCCCAGGAGCTGTGGCAGCCAAAGTAAATGTGCTGCCTAGAATGGGACCAACACAAGGAGTCCATGCAGCGGCAAATGCTCACCGAAGACAAAAGATGTAATATAGCTTGTCTTAAATTTTGGTATTCTAGTCATTTTTTTCTCAAAATTCAAAGTTCTTAATTTTGTAGATAAAATAAGATACACTCCAAATGCCGCGATAACTGTGCCTCCAATCAGTTGTAATGTGCTTTGAAATCCGATCCCGACAGTAGAAAGCACACTGTTTAAAATAACGCCAAGTACAGCAAATATCAATGAAAAACCAAGTACAAAATATACAGTATTGATAAAAATATTAAGTCTGGTTGATCTTCTGAGTGTTATTGTGCGACCGTTAGTACTGCTGTCATTAACAGTTGAACTTTGAACTTCATTTATGGTTGTTCCAGAGAGGTAGGAAATAAATGCAGGCAAAATAGGAAGGATACAAGGAGAGAAAAAAGAACCTGCACCTGCCAGTGCAGAAATTAGCACGTTTACTTCTACCATGACTTATATTTGGTTAACAATTTGATTAATACTTATTTCCAAATCATATCCATATTAGATCCAATTTCGTTTTGTATTAGTAAGAATTTTAGAGCAAACTAATTCTCAGTAATATGCATAACCCAGCCAACTCTGTTATAAGTATAGCCAAAAAATAAGGGATTAGTGCTTCAGCATAAAGCGGCTCCATCATAAAATAGCTATATACTGCGATAATGTTGTGCAGCATTAATAATCCCGCAAAAAGTATTAGGCCCATCGTAAATCTGGCCCAGCTACTTCTGTAAATTCTTGTGTATAATTCTGGTAATTACTGCCTTACAATCACATATTACATTCGAGACACTGCCATTTTTAATGCTTTTATTTGTGACTTTTTGCTATTCCTCTTTCTATTTTCTTTTGTATGTTGTCTATAGCCATGATTATTTTGTATATCTTCTCTTTATCTTGGTGTTCTAGTTCATTCACTATATCCAGCCTTTCCTTCGCCAATAGATTAAGAACCTTCTCCGCCTCATCCTTGAGTAATTCAAGAGTTATTATCTCCGGCCTTGGGGTTCCGTTCAAATCATTTACACTGCGAAAGGGAATACCTACACTTTCAAATAGATTTCCTATCTTCTTTATGTCTCCCTCGTCTACATGGATATCCTCCTTTGCGATTATACTAAAACCAGATTTATCGACATTTCGTAATGTGAGAGACCTACCAGCCATTGAATACTCTAGGATTTTCGTCATTCTTTCGATACATCTTAGTTCATCTGATTATTTCTTATTTGTGTATATTCTTCCAAGTAAGGTTGGATCAGCCCTGATCTAAGTCTTGCATTGCACAATTCTTGCTTAGAGTCAAAATTTCTCAATATGATTGGGAATATTCAATACGGACCAAGATTCAAATTGGATGAGCCCGAATATGGTATTATTTGCCATTCGATCTTGTCAAAATTATGAAGTGCAGAACATTGACGATATCCTGAATGCGTCCAGCAGATCATCCTGTGAAGTTCCCTCTTTGTTCTCTTTATTTTAAGAAAGGAAGATTCAGTCATTCGACAGATTCCTTGAACAGCCGTTTTCTTGAAGATGTGAGGAGATACAACTGTGCTGTCGGGGTATTTCGATAGCCTTTCTTGCATGTCCTCGTTGCTAACGGCTTTCCTGAGGGCTGAAGTCGACTCCCAAATAGCATAGTTAATGAACGTGCCGCTCCCTCCGATACCTCTATGAAGTTGAGTTGAGATTAGTCCGGGTTGGCTTTTAAAATACGAAGCATCAGACTTCCAAGCTTCCAAAAACTGGTCGACATCCTTGGGATTTATGTTAAACTTATTGATGAAGACAATGGGGCCTATTTCTTTCTTTACTTGCTCATAGAACTTTACCTTTTCATCCATTTCATCTAACTTTGCCGTCATAAAGGAGTATTCGAAACAAAATACTTTAAACTTTCACGTACTCCGTGCCGAAACTGCAGAGACAGTCTAAAACTATCGAATAAGGCGTCATGACTGGTGACCGATACTAGTAACGTAAGAAGTTATAAGAAGGACGCCTTATTGCTTTGTTTGCTTAAATTTGTCTACCTCTTTCAGAACCTCGTGAAGGTATCTTTTCATTGCTTCCAATTCATCTGTTTTGTTATTTAGTTTTAACTTTGAATCCTCATACAGCTGGGTAAGCTTCATGAAGCTTTCAAACATTGAAACATATGACAATACTGTAGATTTGCTGGTGGAATACGATATATTCACTATGTTATCCTAGGCGATAATGCTCTTGTTAGATGATTAGGCCCTAAACCCATAATATCGCAAGCGATATCATTCGTGAAATATCGTTACTCTCTAGCTAGTAACGTCAGCCGACGCGTTAATCTGACAGAGCGAATAAGTCGCAGATTTTGGATGAAGCAAAATGATGCCCTCTCCCTACTATTAGTGTTATACAGCCACTGCAAAAGAACGAGTGCCGCGGACATAGAAAGGATAGCAACTGACTTTGACAATGATAAGAGAATCATTTCTGGTGTAGTTGATTTTCTTAGCGCTATCGGATGGGCTGAGCATGACGAAAAGGAGGGGACATATAAAATGACGAGCAAGGGGAATGAATACTGTGTTAGAAGGACAGCAACTAGAACTAGTAGTTGATTTGCATCGGTTGGTCTAGTGCCATCGGCTAACAATACAATAATGCCATATCTACACTGACAAATCCACTCCGTTAGACTAACGTCATAATGGTGGCACATAGTCACCAACGCCCTTCTTTTTTATGCTGTTTGATGAATTTCGAATGTGGTTGTAGTTCTGGCATTAACTTGTCACGAATGATTTAAATTCGTGACTTCTGAGCTAGCTGAGCTAGATTGTTGGGTGGCGTAGCAACAGAAGCAGATGATGCAGATTCAAAAACTGGAAACGAATGGATAAAGAGATCCAGAGAAGGAAGATTATGTTCGATTTTTGGATGCGAACAAGAACCTTTAACCAGGTGTCAAAAATGTGCAAATTATTACTGTAATGAACACTTTGAAAGTCATGCTCATGTTGTAGGTTAGAACTGGAATTATTACGATGGCTTTAGACTGTCCCTACAATTCTGGCATTAATCACGAAGACTTTAAATCTGTGACTCATGAGCTGAAGGGAAGAGATTAAAATGACCTTTTATTCGTGTAAAAAATGCAGAGCGGAAATAGCAGACACCTCAATCTCTCCCACTGTTCTGAGGCAACAAATATGGAATCACTTCTATTCCTTCCATAAGGAAGATATAGACGCCACACAAGTTTTCTCTGATTATATTTCGGCAGAGGAATAATTGTACTACTTCATATGACAATTTACTAGATGCATTTCGATTGTGCATGCAGTTTTGGTGGTAGACAAAGAACGAAGTAACCTAGGTAACGATATATAGAAAAATCACCATCATATTCCTGCGGTTTAACTTGAATATTGGCTGAGAGGGATGACGATAAGAAGAGTGATAGAGCGGAGCATGTTACACCACCACTGTTATTTATCTTTAGTTAAAGGAATTAAAAAATATCGTTTATAATGCGAAGTAAAAAGCAAATGCTTCACAGATATGAAATCAACGGAAATAAGTGTAGAATAATTATTGAGCATGAAATGGGTCTCAGATATTCTTATTTAATTAAGGAAACCTATAGATAATTCTGAAAGTAGCTTTTGAAGCATAGATCTCGTGTAATATTACTGGCAATACGATAGTAATAGGTCTCTCCCCATGTACTTCGTTGGAGTGATTTTCCAGCTAAAACCATTTTCTTATGTTACCTATTTTTTGAAGTCAACAGTAAGAGAGTTCACAGCATGTAACATGGGTTTGATATATATCCTGTTAAATGTTCTACTAACCGCACGATAGGACTATTACTATGTAAAATGATTCTGTCTCATAATTAGTAAAGCTGATAAAAATATTGGTTTTACTTCGTCCGACATTTTTGACGTTGAAAGATTTATTTTATTCGGTGTTTAGTCTCAACTTCTGTTGATGAGGATACTCTTATCACTAGCTACAACCCACGGTAAGCGGGATATATACATCCAAGGTAATGTAATTATCTCAATATGAGGATAATCGTCACCGTTGCATTATTCCCATTCAGCTGTATCTTTTTGTGCTATTACTTTAGTAGGTTTAATGCGTACGAGAACGGCACCTTCAGGTACTATTTCTTTCGCCATATGCTTTTGCGTTACTCCTACCCATGTACCGTCTTGCAATTTTGGTAGCCCATTTTAAAAGCTCATTCCGTTTGTATCGAAATATTATTGCTGTGCCACTAATAGCTACAAATGAGTACTGGGGTGTCTGATCATCTACGCAAACACTTACTCTATTATCACGTTCAATATTTCTTGCCTTAAGCGAATCCTCATAGGTGGTAAAAATAATATCCCCTATTTTCTTAACTTTTCTATCATTCTGCTCATCATCTAATACGAACCAAATAGGAACTACATGTGGGCTTCCATCTTTCTTGACTGTGGCAATTTTTGCAGTAAAGGTACCTTGCGTAAGAAATTTTTTAATTTCCATCTTCGACATGTATGTCACATTATTTATAGCGTCTAACTTTCTAAAAAGTGATTCACATACATTATTATGGGCAGTGAATTGAGATCCTCATCTACCTAAATAGTAAGTAACGTATATCGACAGCAATGTAACAGTAACAGTAACAGGGGAGTGCACAGCCCTATATCGGAGAAGAGATGTAGTTACGATATAGATTTACTGAGGAAATTATACAACTTAAAAACATGATAAACAGGGCCAAGCTTTTTTAGAAATTCACTGGCAACACTTCCTCCAATTTCGGCTTATTTTTAAAGTAATTAAAATGACAAGCCTCTTTGGCTTATACTATTTTGTGCTGCTTCGACGATTAACTTTCCAATATAATTATCTATGTTTAAAATGTCCGAAATTCTTTGTGAACCATATAGAATTATCAGCTCAATTGTAAACCCTGCTTCGACTAGTAATTCCTTGAGACCATCTGCAATCTCTAACTGCTGTATATCGTCGATGACACCAGAGCCGAAGAACTCAAGTGTAAGAAGAAAAGTACTATCATAGATATCGATTATTGAATTTGTTTCAAATGCCACTTCAAATATGTATCTAGAGATTTCCTTGAGTAAATACGAATATTTGAACCCCATCTCATGTTTGATTGTTATTCTGCAACGGTTACCTGTGATTTTGTATCGATGGTGAATCGCGGACGTGTTTAACCAGATTTTTGCTACCCTTAATGGCAAAGTATCTGTAGACCTGTCTCTTAACAGTAGGCATATTTTTAGAATATCATTCTTGGCTATATCGCGTGCCAGTTCAGATAACTCTTGTTTTGTTAGCTAGTTAACTACTTTCCTTAAATGATTTTTAGGTAGACGGTATAGCTTATACGAATCAAAATACTCTTTAGTGTTTAGATTAGTATAATTATTGATATCAGCGTCTCTGCTCTCAGATCTTGTATTTAATTGATGTATTTTACTAATAAACTCTTCATGTGTGAGATCATTGGTCATGGAATTGGGCGGCACAACCGTTCCATCCATAATAAGTAGAGCATATAGTAATAAAACTACATAAGTTTTTCTGTAAAGGCGTACAACAGTTTATTTTTGTATTGTCTACCTATACCTACGCAATACGCAAGAATAGTACAATTTCGTAAATAAAAGTAGCTCAATTTCGGGTACTGTCTGCCATACCTTCTCCTTTATACAATATTATGAATTGTGCTGGAAGACAAAGCAGTCTACGGCAGCTGGTTTCAGTCAAGATTGTCAGTAGGATCATTCGCTTTTTTTGTTATCCTTGGCAGATGGAGGCTTTGCTAAACTTGCCTTTAAAGCTGCAATCAAATCCTGGGTTTGCCGGGTTTCTTCACTGCCTGTCTTACTACTTGTACTTCACCTTTCGCTTTGGCCTTTATTAGGTCTTCCAATTTTTCTACATATTCATCATGATAACGTGATATATCAAAGCCTTTGCTTGTTAGATTTTCTACCAATAACTTGCCCAATGAAAGTTCATTTTTATCAATTTCAGGCACCTTTGTTTCAGAGATCTCTTTAATTTCTTCTACAGGTTTTATTTCATCTATATAATGTAATGTATGCATAATAAATCCCCTTTGATACGCCCTTATAGCAATTAGGTGTTCTTTCTCTCCCTCTTTTAGTACCAATTTTCCAATTGCAACTCTTTTTGTATCATGTAGTACCTTTACTAGTAAAGAATATGCTTTATCTTGAATGGTTACAGTTGAAGAAGAATCTTTTCCCTTCTTCCTCCTTTTATCTATCAAATCAGGAGCAATATAATAGCTCTTCTGTACGAAAAGTGGATCTAGTTCCCGCTCATCGATAAACTCTTTAATGTTTATAGTTCTTGTACTTTCTATGGCTATCTTCTCTAAATCCTGTTTTTCGATCACTACATATTTATCCTTGGCAAGTTCATAGCCTTTTTTTATTTCCGAATACGGCACTTCCCTTTCTTCTACTGGACACCATTTTTTGTACTGTATTCTGTGCCCTTTGCTGTCTAGCTGATTAAATGAAATATCCTTTGATGTATCAATTGCAATATAGAGTTTGACAGGAATATTTACTAGCCCAAATGAAATATTGCCTTTCCACATGCTGGAAGCCATTAAAATTCAATTTAAGTTGCGCCATAAATCTAATAAATAGATCTGTATTAACTATGTTTATAGATTATAAGAGAATCAAAATTAATGGCAAAACACAGAATTTCATGAAGACTAGATCAGTTACGACAAGAAGCTAATTGCAAGTAAGCTGTAGGTTGCTCTAGTAATAATCTCGCCAGTCATTGATGACAAGAAGATGTAAACTATTTATGCTTACTATACACTCATACTAGAATACATTATAATGCATTTGCATATAGCTCTTAAACTGATTACTTAATAATTTAACTTGTTCTCCTTAATCGGATGATTGTAACATATTATATCTCATACTATATATCATGTCTTGTTTTATTTTGCTTTACCGTATCCTTTTTACTTCCTACACTGAACGTACATGCGGTCAGCGTTATAATAGGTACGAGTAATACTACTATCGGCTCTGATGAAGATGATGTCATAATAGGTTGTTCATTTCTCACTTTTGTTCAGAGCATGCAAGTAGTTCAGGTTCCCAATATGGATCCTCCCGAACAATTGATGCCTGTGACGATATCCGACTGCAGGCAAGGAGATCTACTTGTTGGATTAGAAGGCAATGATGTATTGCAAGGTTCATCCGCAGATGATTCTATTCGTGGTGATGAAGATAAAGATCAACTTACAGGTGCTGACGGAAATGATAAGTTAGTTGGGGGACATGGCGCCGATGTAATTCAAGGTGGTTTTGGAGGTGATTTCCTATTTGGAGGATCGGGCAACGACGAACTCTATTCTGGAGCAGGGGATGATATATTATTTGGAAGTAAGGGTGCAGATTACTTTGATTGTGGAGAAGGCTATGATACCGTAATAGATTTTGCACCAACAAAAGGGGATACAAATTCTGATAACTGTGAGGTGGTTTTAACTCATGGATCGAAGAATACAGAAATAATATGCGATGCCGGCTCGGAAAGCACACAGTTTCAGTCAAAGATAAAAAGTGAAACGGGAATTAATAATGGTGTGACAGGTAGCAGAAGCACCATTACTGCTCCCAATCCATTGGACATGCTGTGTGATGATGACGGTGATGATGACAATGATTAGATATAATAAAATAATGCAAGCTGAAGTCTATTAAATTTAGACCCAGATTGAATTCGAACTATCGATCTTTAGTATCATGAGCTATTGAAATCTAGGACAAAGATCGATGGAATTAGAGCATGAATTTAACACTGTCAAGGACAGGAATGGAAATGCTGATCAGCCGGCGAGCATTTTATACACACTATATATCACATAGAATACTAACTAGTATACTGTTATTAATTTCTATCAGTATGATTTATACCGGCTTCATATCTGTGGAGAAAACAGCTAACCAATGTTTCTCATAAATTGTTTCTTGAAAAAGTGACAGAATATATTACATTTATTAGACAGGGAAGACGCCTGCGAAATTAATAAATCTAATGCAGTAGTAAGAACCAGAACCCATGAAGGCAGCTGTTTTTTCCGAATATAGCAAGGATCCTGCAAAAGTGGTGAAAATTACAGATATCGATCCTCCAAAATTAAAATCAAATGAAGTAATGATCAAGGTAGAATCAGCTGCGTTTAATTATAACGATCTGTGGGCCGTGTGGGGTGAACCTATTAAAATTCCATTACCGCATATTTCAGGCACTGATATTGCAGGAACCGTGACCGACATTGGTTCCAGCGTCAGGTACTATTAAAGTTGGAGACAGAGTGGTTTCTCATGCAAATCTATCCTGTAGAACTTGCCACTTTTGTACATCAGGAAGAGAATATGATTGTATCAGCAGACTTGTATGGGGATTTCAGACAGGTCCGTTATGGGGAGGTTTCGCTCAATTTACCAGGCTTCCAGAGACAAATGTAGTTAAATTGCCAAATAATATCTCATTTAATGATGCTGCGGCAATTGCTATGGTGGGATTGACTTCTTGGCACATGTTAGTGGGTAGAGCAAAAATCGTACCTGGTCAGACTGTCTTAATCATGGGTGGGACAAGTGGAGTTGGAATGGTAGGAATTCAGATTGCAAAATTATACAATTGTAACGTGATTGCTACTGCTGGAAATAAGGAGAAGATGGACAAATGTTTAGAAATTGGAGCAGATTATGTGGTTAATCACAGAGACGCTGATTGGCATAAGGCTGTACAAAGTCTTGCAAAAGACAACATAGGAGAAGAAGGAATAGATGTTATATTTGAACATATTGGTAAATCTGTTTTTGCAAAAGCGATATCGCTGTTAAAGATGGGCGGAACCTTGGTAACTACCGGTGCAACTACTGGATATAATTCTAATATAGATCTAAGATATCTTTTCTTTAGAGGCTTAAATTTAATTGGTTCCACTCAAGGAAACAAAGCAGAACTTGAAGATGTGATCTATTGGACTAACAAAGGCTTGATACGACCTTTAATTGATGTAGTTCTTCCATTCGGTCAAATTACAGACGGCTATGCGAAAATGGCAAGTGGAGATCACTTTGGAAAGATTGTAGTAACACCACAATCTATTTGAGCTGATCCAAGCAGTAAATATGCGACAGCCGGTTTGGTTTGACTTGGACTTTAACATTTCTTCGAAATTAATGTATATAAAAACTCTAAATGCAGTTCCAAGAATTGGCAGGTTCGTAATTGAGCAAGAGGACTTCCTGAAATCAAAACTGAAGATATAACAGACAATAATTAAAGCCTAAAATCTTCTCAGCTTATGATCGCTATTAACTATAGGGAAATTGTTGTGATACTTCGGCTAGTCCTGCTATTATTGTAGATGTATCACTATTTTCGGGTGCCTCCCATACAACCAATGTTTGTTCGTCTCCTTGTCTGAGATCAGGGAAATTGTGAGTACTGTCAATCACAAACCCTCTATTCTGCAACTCTTGCGTGTGTTGAGCAAGGTCCTCAGTAGGGACCATCAATAGGCCGATAGTTTGAGGGTTGCTTCCCGTTGTCCCTCCTTGTTGGGATGGAGTACCATCTATTACGCTAACATTTCCTCTCATTATGAATCCGTTTTCATACTCTACAGTATCTGCATAATTAAAATCTCCTATTTCATTAAATGTATAATTCCGTGCATCAAATTCAGAAAACTCTCCTGTTTGATAAAGAGGATTAGAACCGCTTCCGCTCGCTACCAGAGATGGCTATATTATGCTCATGTCCAACATCGCCATTGAACCAGACTACATTAGTTCCTGGACTTACTGTGGCACTCTCCGGCACAAATGGTTGATTTAGATATCTTGCTTCGTCCTCTTCTCCAGGGCCGTGATGTCCCTCATTGGCTATGAGTATAAACAAGTTCTGTGCATCACCTGCATTGAATTCAAGCGTATCGAAAACTTCCTTAGCAGCGCCAGATGTTCCGTTGCCATTAGGTAGGGATTGTTGTAAGGGCTGGCTTATAGTGTCATCATCATCACTATCATCTGATACTGATCCAATCACTATGTGGTCATGCAACCCTAATGGACTAAAATACAACAATAAGAGAAACAATCCTAAGACGGAGGTGAGCAGCAACAATCTATTCCCCATATTTCTTGCAACCATACAATTCTATAAAAGGATTGAGTCTACTATGCAATACTTTGTAGGTTTAATGCCCCTTGTCTCTTGCCAGAGAGCAGTATATTGCGCATCAAATAGCAGTCAGAAGTGTATTAATTTGACTGCAGGCATTAGTACATTCGACGAATGTACTATGTATAGTCTAAATTATCTATAATGAGAGTTAATTATACTATGATAAGACTCCAATTTTATGAACTCAGTAATATAGGTCCGTAATACATGACTTTAACCTAAACATCTTACCCCCTGACAATAAGACATATCTATTGTGTTTAATGGATTTTCAATCTCCATATCAATTAAAGAATGAAATTCGTCTTGATTACTTCTAAACCAGTTGTGTCATAGGAACTGATATGACTGTGATCAATTGCTTTGGTGCTGATGACTGTCCAATCTTATTGTAGGTTTGCAGAATCTTCCTGTCGGCTCATATTAGTTGAAACATTTGATACCACTATCTACAAGTATGTATTTGTCTGCAACTTATATACATGATATTTTACATTGAGTGATAGAAGTTAATAATAGATGACAAAGATTAGCATTCAGGCCGCTCATGAACAAGTGAATCCAAAAGACCTGCTAAGCGACGTTATGACCATGGACGAGAAAGGGATTCAACGGTGTTGGACAAGCGATCATTATATGCCATGGTGGGATAGTGGGGCTTCTGGAGGTGCTGCATGGCCATGGCTTGGGGCTGCATTAGCTAGGACTAGAAATATAGTAATAGGTACTGGCGTTACTGCTCCTATACTTCGATATCACCCAGCTATCGTGGCACAAGTATTTGCTACGCTTGAATATATGTTCCCAAACAGGGTATTCCTTGGAATCGGGAGAGGGGAAGCTCTTAACGAAGTTACTTCAGGACACTCCTGGCCTTCCAATGCTGAAAAATTTGAGAGGCTAAAAGAAGCTATATACTTAATTAGAAAACTATGGACTGGAGATTGGGTTGATTTCAAGGGAAACTATTATTGGGTACGAGACTCTAAATTGTATACCAAACCTTCGAATTATATCCCACTTTACCTTGCAGGGATTGGTAAACAAAGCGCTCAACTAGCTGGTGAAGAGGCAGATGGATTTG
The DNA here is from genome assembly GCA_963788755.1 of uncultured Nitrososphaerales archaeon. Lineage (GTDB taxonomy): Archaea > Thermoproteota > Nitrososphaeria > Nitrososphaerales > Nitrososphaeraceae > TH5896. Next base: position 101,896 of record CAWBHQ010000018.1, on the reverse strand, counting down.
TTACTAATGAACTGGATGTGGATGTGATAAGGGAGAAGTTGTTTCCCGCCTTAAAGAAAGGTGCCATGATTTCAGGTAAGGATTATAGTTCATTAGAAAAGATACTGTTTTTACCGGCATCATTTCACGAGGACAAACAAAAAGCTTTGGAATCGATTAGATTCTGGCGAGGCGCTATGATAAAGGCATTCTTTGATGTAGACGTTCATGATCCTAGAAAAATTCAAGAGAATGGCCAGATCATAGGCGATGATACACTAGAGAAGAAGTTCCTTGTGATATCAACTGCGGAGGAAGCGATTGAAAAGCTCAAGAAGTACATAGAGTTGGGATTTACAGAGATCGTCTTAACTAATTCAAGTCCCAATAGAAATGAACTAGTTAAGCTAATCTCAGAGAAGTTATCTCCACACTATAGTTGAATAAGTTGATGACGATGTGATACTAGGAATAATAGTGATACTGATTAGTCTCAAAAAGGACAAAATAAACTGCATTACCTAAAATGTAGTTATCTATCAACTATTCATTTGCGTCTATCGTGGGCTGTAAAATATTACTATTGCTCTCATTACAGCAATATCAGGCCCAGATCAGGACCTATAACCACTTTACTGACCGAGATTCACACAATATCGCAAGCGATATCACGAGGGATACTTTGATCGAAGCTAACTAGTAACGTCCTACCTTAGCGAATATGAACTAATAACAGACTGAACGCGTGCTATCGTGGAGCATAGAATATAATGACTGCACCTAGAATAGCAGTCAATGAACCTATGACTTCATACCTGTCTGGCTTCTTCTTGTCCACAAAAATTCCCCATATAATTGCAGATACAATAAAGATTCCACCATAAGCAGCATAGACTCTTCCAAAGTTAGCTGGTTGCAGTGTAGGAATGATACCATAAATGAATAGAATGATTCCACCAAACAGACCAAATGCAACTCCTTTTCTTTCACGTAACCATTTCCATACAAGGTAACCACCTCCAATTTCAGCAATTGCTGCGACAAAGAACAATATGATACTTGTAAGTATGTTTAATGCCAGGCTATTCGTGATTATGCTTTCTGCCATAGTGATTCTTCTCCTCTCCTAGGAACGTAAAATATTATGACTATCCCAATGATTGCTATTATGGCTCCCAATATATCATAAAAGTCAGGAATGACATTCTCAAAGAGCATGCCCCATAACAGAGCCATTGCTATAAAGACGCCTCCATAAGCTGCGTATATTCTGTGAAAATAAGAAGGTTGGAGAGTAGGGTACTATACCATATAAAAATAAGACAAACCCACCGATGGCACCAAGTACCCAACTCATGTCTTCACGAAGCCACAGCCAGACCAGGTAACCTCCGCCAATTTCACATAGACCAGCAATGAAAAAGAAAAATAGTGAATATAGTATCTTCTTTACCTTTGCAGCGTTGGTCATGTTACCTTAATTGATTTAATAGGGGGCTACTTATAGAAATATTGTGGATTTAGCTTCTGATTTCCAAAACTGTTTTTAATAGATTTAATGATATACAAGTTAATAGCTTATGCATATTGAATGTGCAGATTGCGGATGTTATCCCAAAGACTGCAACTTCAGTACTTCGCCTAAAGATTGCCCAAATTGTTCGCTTGAAGAGTGTTGTTGCTGGACAAGTCAGAGGATCCACATTCAGAAGCGTATCAAGTTATAGACACGATCTTTTCCTGGTCTTTTCGGCATCGTTGATTTTTTAGACCTTGCATTAGTTTCCATTTTTACACTTACTTTACCTAGCTTCTCTTGACAACTTAAATAGTTTCTCTAGTAAACATATAGTATGGCAGATCTACTAAAAGTAAAGGAAAAAGTAAAGGAAAGATATGGAAAGGTAGCGCTGACAGGTGATTCATGTTGTAGTCCTTCGGTTAGTTTTGAAAGTGGAGGAGGATGCTGCTCTGGAAATAATAGTGCAGTCCTACAGCCTTCACAATCTGCTTCACAAGTTTCTGAACTAGTTGGATACGATACTAAGGACCTAGAATCCATACCAGAAGCATCAATCCTTGGAGCAGGATGTGGTACACCGACAAAGTTTGCATTTATTAAGGAAGGTGATACGGTCGTTGATTTAGGTTCAGGTGCAGGTATTGATGTGTTTCTTGCTGCTAACCTAGTCAAGAGTTCTGGTAGAGCGATAGGCATAGATATGACCGATGAAATGCTGGAAAAAGCAAGAAAGAATGCAGTAGATAATGGTTACACTAACGTTGAATTCAGAAAAGGAGATATCGAAGAAAGAATCCCTGTCGATAGTAACAGCGTAGATGTCATAATAAGTAACTGCGTTATCAATCTAACCACGGATAAGGTAAAGACATTTAGTGAAATTCATAGAATTCTCAAACCTAATAGAATAGGAAAACTAGTTATCTCAGATCTTGTCACGGATAAGCAAATAACAGAGGACCCTTCGTCGATAGATCTAGATAAGTGGTGTGATTGCATTGATGGTGCATTGACTAAAGAAAATTATATTGCTAGTATCAAGAAAGGTGGTTTTGATACTGTAGAAGTACTAGATGAAAAGACCTATACAGAAGGCGATTATGTAGATAACAGGAAGATTACCAGTTTGGTGATCAAGGCAGTAAAACAATGACAAAAATAAAGTAGCTAGAAATCAGGGGCTTAAACACCTATGAAATTTTCATTTGGTACTAAATCAAAAATTGAGACAAAGAAAATAATGCTGTTTGTATGTGTAGAAAATGCTGGCAGAAGTCAAATTGCAGAAGGATTCTTTAGGAAATATGCTCCAGAAGGGTATGAATCAGTAAGTGCGGGTACCAGGCCAGTATCACAGATTAATCCACTTGCAATACAAGTAATGGATGAAATTGGAATAGACATATCCAAGCAAAAGTCCAAGGACCTTACTGAGGATATGATTAGAAACTCAGACAAGATCATCAATATGGGATGCATGGACAAGAGTTTCTGTCCAACGTTGTTTATTCCTAGAGTAATTGAATGGAGAATTGAAGATCCTAAAGGGAAACCAATTGAAAAAGTCAGAGAAATTAGAGATGAGATAGAAAGGAGAATCAAGGAACTTGCAACAGACATTTCTATCGCTGAAGAAGAAAATAGCAGATAACCTTACATTAAATCAAAAAAAGTTCATTGTAGAAGTAACAGGTACATTCATCGTAGTAGTCCTAGCTACAGGTGCAGTGGTGATAGATTCTAAATTCAATGGGATACTAGGTATACCATTCATAGCATTTCTTCCATTCATAGGAGTAGCAATTGGAGTATATTTATTTGGCAAGATATCTATGGCTCATTTTAACCCAGCAGTAACATTAGGATTTCTGATTACTAAACATATTACTAAGTACAGCTAGTATACTATTTCACTGCCGAAATCTTGGGTGCATTATTAGGAAGCTTATTTGTAATGTATATAATTGGAAATAATGCTGACCTAGGTGCGAACTCACCTAATTATGCATTTCCATTACCTATAATATTTGGGATTGAGATACTTGCATCTGCATTATTGATGGCTGTAATAGCGGTGGTAGTCTATACCAAAGGATTAAAGGGATATGGAGGACTTGTCATCGGAGGAATAGTCGGACTTGACATATTTTTTCTTGCATTTATATCTGGAGCATCAATGAATCCTGCACGTTCACTGGCTCCTGCTTTAACTTCTGGGGTGCTAGATAATCTCTGGTTGTACTGGAGTGCCACATTTATTGGAACGTCAATTGTTGCTTTGCTTGTTAGAAAAAAATTTGTAGGTGATTAGTCTCGCGTGTGAACCTACCTAAATTGATGTAATGGAGAGTCGGAATACTCGATAATATTGTAACTTCCTATTCAGTACAAGGAGGTGATAACAAGGGACCTGGCAATCTAGTTACTGTCAAGCCATTCAAAGATTGGCGCGACGCAGAGGATATCGAAGAATTATTTAAATTCAGGCATATCGCTAATCCTGAAGAGCGTCAGTTGTTAGCAGAAGAGAAAGCAGGAAAAGCTACGCTCCTAACATGATACCAAGGACTATGGTTTAACTCCTGACATACTACTTTATTGATTTTGAACCCTTTCATACAATATTATGTATATTTGACCCACTTCAACTACATGGTATTGTAACAAATTTCAGATCTCTGTTTAGCCGAGTCTTAATTTCTGGCCTCCTACTTACGTATGTTCCATGCAATGTTCAGAAACAAACGTCATGATTTCTTTAATACTATGGTTGGTTATGTAGACATGTGTCATAACAATAAAAGTTATTGACGCAATCTGCATGAGACACATGATTGAATATGTAGAACGGCTATTCACACTCAACAACTGGCCGTCCTATCTCGTCTTAACATTTTTACTAATTGGTGTCAATATTAATAGTACATTCCTGGTGGCAGGTGGCAAGTTCTTGCCTATGGGATTCATTACTGACTTACCGCTTCTTTTTACTATAGTCCTTTCATATAATATTGCATTTTATTCACAACACAGTGTAAATGTCAAGATCTTGTGGCGGCCAGTCCATCCTTCGCATCTTTCTAGGCCATCTATCTTGTATTATTATGTCTTACATAAAAGTTAATAAAGTATAGTGCTATTAAGGTATTAGAAAGGAACATGGGTAAGTGGAAATGCCTGTGGTGTTCTAAGGTGCTGGAAGGAGAATCCTTTATGGGTTTAATCGCTGCAAGTGCGAAAGAGGAGGGCGGCCAGCATATTCATGGTTGGGAAAATATAACTCTGGTAGAGGAAGAAACCGAGCTAGAGAATAAACTACTGCCAAATATTCATTCATAACTCTGAACTTTTTTTATAGAATATTGCTTTTTTTCATAGCAGTAGTACTAATAGTATCATTTACTACGATACGGCTGTCAATTCTTGCCTGGCGCTTGATTCTTTGATATCCGCTGCCTACCTTATCTGCCCAGATTGACCAATGGTTTTTGACGCGCTATCATATTATTTTTGCCTTTGGCTGTAATTTTATAAGTCCCATTTTCTTCCTGTCTAATCCAACGCATATTATTGAGATACTCAACCACCTGTGAGATCAATCCTTTATCATTATCAAAACTCTCCGCTATTTCCTCAACGCTCTCTTGAGCATTCACAAGTTTCACCAAAACATATTTTGCTAGTTCCAGACCTGAAATTGTGTTAATACTAAATTCTTGACTGTCGTCTATCGTGAGCTTTTATCAACTTTCCCACCATTATCATGATATACAATACAACATTCACCTAACTTTACAGATAGGTCACCACTCATTATTGATTGTTTTGCTTAAGGCCGTCCATTCAAAATTGAGAAGATCAATACAGTTATCATTTGTAAGTAGTGTTCTTCAACACTCACTAGACGGCCATCCGTTAACCCCTTGTTCCAATAAGTATGTGTTTTGAAATATTCCTTTAGTGAATTAAAATAGTTGCAGCCTAAATCTAAATAGCAGCTCTAAGTTTTAGTTTTAGGTGGCCCACTATCTAAAAGGTCTAAAAAGCTCTGATATGGATATGGTTGCTTCGATTTTACTCTTAATCCCAATCCTTGCCTGTCTATATTAGTCTACGATAGATATTTTTAATCTCTGATATAGGGGACATTCGTGGATAATAAAGCTGTGATCGAACAAAAACGAGGATGATAATTCATATACTATAACATCTTATAGCTATTATTAACGCAACCACTAGAAATGGGTTAGTAAGTCCCTTTCAAGTCACAATAGTCATGGGGCCTTTTGGGTATCTATCATGTTGATACTGTATGCAAAACAGAAATGTTTTAACTTCACGAGTTAGTAGGAAACATGATGAAGGATAACGATAATAAGAATATAGACGCATTACTTAGATTATACAAGCTTTATGACGAACATAGGCATTCGATACTCTGGTTTTTAGAAGACCTCGACGCCAATAGTTATCAGGAGTACCCTACAGAAATATCCAGGTTCTTCAAATGAACGATCGCAATTCATTGCTGTTTGTGGTTTTTTTGAATTGTCAGGTATTATTGTAAAACATAAGTTAATAGATCTGAACATCTATTTTGATATGTTTAATCCTTCACCATTCTGGCAAAAGGCCGAACCAATAGTTAAGGGAATGAGAAAAAAGAGACCTGTACATCTACGAAAACTTTGAGTCTCTAAATGATAAAAGATTAAGTTGGGCAAAGAAGAGAAGGAAGAAAAATGTGATCGCTAAATAGAAATGAATCAAAATGATGAAGATCTAGAGGAAAAGAAATTGTTAGGCTCAGGCGGCTATGCGATCGCCAAACTGACTGAGAATGAGGAAATGAAAGCAAATCTTGGAGTGCCGCATTTATTCTTGGCAAATATCGGAAGACTAGCTGAAGATAGATTTTTGAGATATTATTGTAACAAGTGTGGAAAGGAACACGATGGCTGGCCATTACTCATTTATGAAGTTCCCAATGAAGAGATAGCTGAAAATGTTATTTTGGTTGAAAAAGGAGAATACAAATGCCGGAATTGCAACAATACTATAGCACAGTATCGTAAATTTAGCCATTAGAGTGATATTATAGATCGTGATTGTGATACAGGGCGCCGGACTGCAAGACAAGTAGGCAATTTAATCAACGTTTGTCAATCAAGTGAATTGCCATACGAAATGATTACGTATTAATACTTGCCACTACTTAAGACATTGTGGTCCCCAAAAATAGATCCTTTACTTTCACCAATTCTCGGAGAATATTATATTATATGATTCACAAGTAAAATTATGCAACTAGGATTACGACTACCACAAACTGGAATAAATCATGCTAAGAAAGAAAATATCATAGATATTGCAGAAAAGTCTGATATTGCAGGATTTCATTCTTTATGGGTCTTAGAGAGGCTGATATGGCCTATTAATCCACAGAATCCATACCCTGGAAGTAAAGATGGCAAATTCCCTCATGACTGGCAGTACATATTTGATCCAATTGAGACGCTTACGTTTGTGGCATCAAAAACCAAAAGGATTAAGCTTGGGACGTCGGTCGTTGATATGCTGTTTCACAATCCTCTAATACTAGCAAAAAGGTTTGCTACGCTCGATATTCTATCTGATGGGAGAATTATTGCTGGTTTAGGAATCGGTTGGGCTAAAGATGAATATCAAGTCTCAGGAATTCCTTTCAGGAATCGAGGTGATAGAGCAAACGAATACTTGCAAGTATTAAAAAAGATATGGACAAATGATATTGTAGAATTTGGAGGGAAGTATCATAATGTCCCTCCGTCAAAGATTGGCCCTAAACCACTTCAGAAACCCCGTATCCCAATCTATCTTGGTGGTTATAGTGAAAAAACTTTTGCAAGGATTGCAAATCATGCTGACGGATGGATATGTACTATACGCGATTCGTTGAGACAAACGAAGTCAAGTATTGAAATGATAAAAAAGGAGTGTCTGAAAGTGAATAGGGATCCTGATGAAATTGAAATTGCAGCGATTGTCTATCCCAATATTGAAGGCTTGAGTAGTGATGATGATGACGGCTATATTGAATCGACAGAGCTTAAGGGTAGGTGGAAAGAGCAACAAAAGAAGAATTCCAGACACCTGTTAAATGGAGCCTTGGAACAATTAGCAGAAGACTTGAGACAAATCGGGGAAATTGGAGTAGATCTTGCAATACTCAATTACAATCGATCACCAATTGGCAATAGCAGTGACAGAATAATTGATGTAACAAGACAGCTTGATAAACTTGTAAAGTAGGGCTCTTCTCTTTCATCCTTTAAGAGACGTGGAACTACTATAGCCTATAGGATTTTATCTGTATGAACAAGCTTATAGACTATACTTCGACCTTTAAGACATTAATAAGGTCATGACGCACCGCACCCACAAATCATAACAAATGATAACAAATCACAACAAATCACAACAATACACTCTCCCCCGGCTCGTCGTAATCCATTGATTATATTGCAATTTAACAAATTATTGATTCATGCATAAACACAAACTCATTGAACTCCGAAAAATTATCGAAGAGAAAATTGGATTACTCATCAAAGAAGTGGAGCACGTAACCAAAGTGAAACTAAACGCGCTATACATAGTAGATCGTAAAGATGAGGTAGAGTTTTTACAGTGGACCATGAGAATTATCCAATGGGTGTTAGATCAGGCCAACGACAAACGACAACAGCTTGGTGTAACTAAAATGCGTCTGGAGTTAGAAGATACTAACAAATTCGAAAACATGCTGCATGAAAAAATTCAAGAGCTAGAGATAGAGCTAGAAGAATCAAACAGTCCTAGAGAGTCAGATATTATAATCAATGAAATTGAGACTCTCAAAAGTGTCTTGTATAGTCTTTCCGATCTAAAATATGGAAATAAGAAATCCATTATAGAGATCGCGGAAGCCGACACCCTCAATCGTTTCGCTTGACAAATGATCGGGTCTTAAAATATACACATACTTCTATGGATTTGTCTGAATCCGGTTCCGGATACAACTCAGCAATACAAGCATTACATGCGCATCAAACAAATCTAATTCAAGTGATTTTAACTTAATATTTGTATCAAAATACTAAGTGTAGAAAGCAGGTAAGCAGTTAATACAAACTGAAAATGAGCGTTTAGGCCTTTTACAGGATAACCTTCTCCATATAGAAGATTTCCCGTGATTCATTGAAAAGATATGCAAGACAAGAAACTTCGCATGTATAATCGCTTGAAACCCCTTTAATAGTACAAGATCATAGGACTTTGCATGAAGGTCGGATTATTCCTACCACATGTTGGCGAGCATGTTACTGCGGAGAATATTCTCTATGTAGCGACAGAAGCAGAAAAAGAAGGCATCGACTCTGTTTGGGTATTAGATCGACTACTGTGGCCAATTAAACCACAGACTCCATATGTTGCCTCTCCTGATGGTTCACTTCCAGTTGCGTATCAAAATGTACTTGACCCTTTGACTGTATTGACATCCGTTGCAGCCGTTACTGAACGCATATCTTTAGGTACATCAATCATTGATATGTTCTTTCAAAATCCAGTGGTATTAAGCAAAAGAGTTTCGACACTTGATATCCTTTCAGATGGAAGAGCTCTTATTGGATTGGGTATTGGTTGGTCAAAAGATGAATTTGAAGCCTCTGGTATTCCTTACAAAGATAGAGGAACCAGAGCTGATGAATATCTTCAAGTATTGAAAAAAATATGGACTGATGACGTTGTAGAATCTAAAGGTCGATTTTACAATATACCTGCTTCAAAGATAGGACCCAAACCTGTACAAAAACCACACCCCCCGATACTACTTGGTGGATTTAGTCCGAGGACGTTTTCACGGATAATAAACTATGCAAACGGATGGATAGGTGTAGCTGGTTATGGTCCATTAGAACAGCTTGAGCAGGTGATAAATGGATTGAAAGAAAGTGCGAGGAAGGCCGATAAGGATCCTTCTAAGGTTAGTATCTATATGGTTTCATATCCAAATGTATTAGAATCTGCTTCCTCGTCGTCTAATCAAATAAGAACACCGATGACTGGTACTATCGAACAGATTGGAAGTGATATTGAACAAATTAAGGCAATGGGTACAGATCACATAATATTTGGTCATCTATTTTCTCATGTAGGAAGAGATATGGAGAAGATGGTTGAAGTAACAATGCAGCTTGCCAAATTTGCTAAATGAGATAGTGTTCGGGCGCTAGAAAAACGAGATTAGTAATAATATGGTCCCATTAAGTTATATCCTGCATTATTGACTGCAACATCAAATGCCATGACAGCTACCATTTTGCTCACCAATTATGTAACGACCATCTTATTTGGTCTGATTCTAACAATGGATTAATTCCCATATTAGTAGTTCCTATTTGAATCAATGGCATTTTTTGTCCCCCCCTTCAACCAGGTTGCATAAATTAACTATATGGGAGTCCTGAAGAGAATTCTTGTAGATTTGTTGCCATGTTAGACATATCCATACCAATTGTTGTCCATACAATCAATGTTTGTTCATCACCTGTTCCACTTTGGCCTCCTCTAAGATCTTTGAAATTATGCGTGCTATCTATAGTGAAACCTCTATTCTCAAGATCAGTAGTATAAGTCTGAATGTCTTGCGTAGGAACCATCAATACTCCAACAGTATCGGCTGAATTTTGAATATTACCTGACAATGACATAGTTGAGGGAGGTGATAGAGTTGATGAAGACGACTGAGACTGATCTACGACTTGAATATTCCCGCTCATTACAAATCCTTCTTCATAATTTTCGATGTCTGTATAATGATAGTTGCCTGTTTCATTAAGAGCTATATTTCTAACTTCAAATTGTGGAAATACACCAGTTTCATGTACAGTTCTAGCGGTTGAATTATTGGTAACTACAAGATTATGGTCATGACCTACATCATCATTTAACCAAACAATATTTGTCCCTTTAGTTACAACTGCATTTTGAGGAATAAATGGTTGATCTAAGAATCTATCTTCATCTACTTGTGGGCCATGATGTCCTTTATTTGGTATCAAAATAACAAGATTCTTAAAATTGTTACCAAGTACCATTTGATGAGTATCAAAGATAGAAGTTGCGTTAATATTTGGAACTTGATCAATACTTGCACTAGTATCAGTTTGAACTGTAGCGAATGACACATTCATTATTCCAAATGCCATAAGAAAAAGTGAAAGTATAGTTACATACGTTACTACAGATAGAACCAGAGGAAGACCTGTTACTTTAGCCATTACGTCTGTCGTTTTTTACGAACGACCAATATAACCTTTTCTATTTTTGATTTTTCAAATTATTTCTTAGTAACAACATAGAGTAGAATAAGTATTACATAATAATTTAGTAGTCTATCTACCCATTATTTTACTATCATGCAGATAAATGTTCAAACCGAAAAGCATCATCTAATGGTTTCTTTAGATCCACCCTCTTCTTTGAAACCATTACGATCCTTTCACCTCTTCTATCATTCATTGTCCATTCCAGTTTGTCACCAGCTTTTAAATTCAAATAAGAAACTATTCCTTGTGGTAGAGTTGCTCTAAGTGAATTCGTTCCGGCTTTTGCCAGGCTAACAGTACTTTCTAAAGTCATGCTATAACGGTAATGTTAACGCCTATATGATATCTACCGTACAGATGCCATCTGTACGGTAGATATGTTCCCAATAACAGCTCACTTAGATGCCATCTGTACGGTCGATTTACTATCCTAACAAATAGCAAAAGCATGGTTCATTTCTTTCATTATTCGACTTGAAACTGGAAGTCAAGTACAATACTGAAGATTCAGGATCAATCTTGAAATCTAATACCTCATGCTGATGAAATTATTTCAATCTCTAATGTAAGAATTACATTAAATGAGCCAAAAAACAGAATTAATAAGCAAAGAAATAAGTCTCTTAGCGTGTAAAAACTTCGGCGACACTTCATGTGATTGTGGGTATTGTAATGCAGAAGGTTAGTCTAAATCTTCTTTTTACACGTTCTGAAGTATAACCAAAGTACAATACAATAAGGGAAATTTTTTAATCCTTAGATTTGTGCAGTATACAATTAGATGCCGATAGGTAGACGTACTAAAAACAAAAGTATTCTTTGTCTTGCTGGTGGTCACTACTGTACTTCTGATTGATTGGGCAAGATACATGAATTATAGGGGATGTAACAGTAGAAAAGAATGCAACAATAATGGTTGATCTTGTACTTTATGGATGGAGATCAGTTTTTGGAAAAACTGACTTGTTGCTATACGTTTAACATTGTTTACTAAGGTTAGGCAGGAAAAACCAAGAATTTGGATTTGCATGATTGGTTGTCCCCCCCACCTGGCGGGTTTCTTCAACCAAATGTTATCGTTGGCTAGTAGCTTCAGTTGTACATGATCTAAATACACGATTTAGTTATCTTCAGGGTAGGGTTCATCAACTACTTTTTCAATAGGCTCTCCAGTAGGTAATGGCGCATTTCTATCTACCTGGTAACGAAAAATCTCGGGAAAGTCCATGCTCAATATCACGTTTCTACCTACTGCAATAATATGTGATTTTGGTATGTCAAATCTTTGGTTTGAATAACCAAATATGACTATCTTGTCAGGCGTTTCTTTTAATATGTAACCAACATCATCTTCATTATTTGCCCTCACTCCTTTATTGAAAAGGGAATTGGGATATTTTCCTTCGTATGCAGAAAGATCTACCATACGATCATTTTCCGGCCAAGGATCTTGACGACTTGTGGGCAGTGGTTCTTTACGGCTAACCTTGTATTTTTTTTCAATCTCAGAAAAGGAAAGCCCTATCAGGACGTTGCCACCCACTTGCTTAATTTCGGATATAGGAATATCATATCTTTCATTCTTACCTCCAAATACAACTATCTTGTCAGGCGTTTCTCTTACTACGTGGCCTAAATCTGGAGCGTCGAGTGCTTTTACTCCTTTGTTGAAGTATTTGCCTGAGGTCAAATTGTTGTTATATCCTCATATCGTTCGAAATAAACCTTTCTTAAATCGTCCGTGCATTGCATTACATGAGTATGAATGTAATTTGTCATCAAACCAACCTTTCCTGACACTTTAGGGCTTTTTGAGCAGTTACCAAACTGTGTTAGTCAGTCGAAAAGCCGATACACCACATGTTAGCCCTACGAATGAATGTTCTACCCCATTGGATAAATGTGATAAATTCGCAGACATTTCGGTTATATGACATGATCTGAGCAAATCATGTAATGCCTGTATACTGCTGGCGTACTCAGTAGATGTAGTTGATAGTGTTTTTTGTTCCACTCATATTGCTGGCTATTCATTATTTATCTAACAGAACAAATATCAGATTTAATTGAGAGCCTGAATTTGCCTAATTCAAATAAACAAAACCCTCTCCTCTTTTACTAACATGAACACTAAATATATGGTTGTCGTAGGCAGCAATCGCAGTCATGCTCATTGGTGCAACAGCACTAGCAACAGACGATGCTTTTGCAGACAAAAAGAGACACGATGACAAGAAAAAAGGTGGATATGAGAAAAGCCAGGCAGTCTCACAAGTGAATGACTGTGGCAATGGCGAACTGCCATTGAATATCGGATGTCAGAACACCGCGTCACAAATTCAAGGCGACGAAAACTCAGTAGCACTAGCATCTGAACAAGCATTCGAAGAAGACGACTGAGAGTCCATACACTCTATTTTTTTGTTATTCTGACTATAATATTTCTTTACTCTTACCATTAGTAGAACTAGATCTCCCCACAGCATTTTCAAAAATTTCTAAGATAAATGTTCCTACTCATACAGTAGTACACAAACAAATCAGATGCCGCTCCTGAGAGTATGTGTTATTGTGATAAGCGTGGGTTCCATCAAGACATGAGTTAACTTTTTTATAAAATATTTTTCATAATGATGTTTGTTTGAGCAATACGGTAGTAGGTCGGGGTATTTCGTTCTATTCATTCCCGACTAGCTACCATCTTGTTCACATTATATCGCCGTTTTGGTTTTATGTAACAGTTATTGGTTGGATTTACAATCAGTGAAACTATGATTGTGACAGCTCACCTAAACGGTAACTTTAGGAAGACATTTTAGATCGCAATGCCGATTTCTCCTATCCATTGCCTTGCAGGTGTGATTAAGACTATGGTTTTACCATTAAGATTCATGTAGTAGACCAATAATAAAACAAGACATACAAAGTCATGGTGAGGAAAAATGCTACCAATAAATATAAACTGCCTGTACCGAGAGATTTGTTACAACGTATCGACAGAACTTCCCTCGCCAGCTCATATGGGCAAACTCCGAAACTCCATTGATTTCATAGCTGATGAAGAGACACCAGTCTTAGGCAGCAGGCGATGGAATAGTAATTTTTATTAAAGATAGCTCTAATATCGGAGGACCTAATCCATTTTATTGGGAACATACAAACTTTATTGTAATTGTGCACTCTAACGGAGAATACTCACGATACGATCACCTAAGCTACAATAGTTCAAAAGTCATAGTCGGTCAACGTGTTAGAGCAGGAGAAGAGATAGCTAGGGTCGGAATGACAGGATATACGTATTTACCACACCTTCACTTTCAGGTTTTTGTATCTACTGGAATTAATGTGTGGGTAGACTTCGAGACTTTGGAAGTTCAAGATTTTAGTATTTCTCCCCGAGCCCGATGATGATGAAATTAGGTCACTATGCGTGTATGTATTATAGGAAGATTAGAGATTTTATCTAATTAGATGAGAGCCTGCTGGCCGAGGCCCTTACCTAATCAATAATGATTCATGGCAAATCATTAAACTTCATATTTCAGCCTATTTGTATTACCTGAAATTATGGAAAAGGTAGCAACACCAATGCAAAAAAATGTCCAGATGTATACCAGGTGTTCCTCACACTATTGGGTTCGGATTAGGTAGTACCTTGATACGGTCTCCGAATTCTCAAAAGGGCATATAAAAACTTGTAGAAAGGTAGGGATGGCCAAGAGAATTTGTGCCGATACACTGGCCGTCCCTACCTCTCACCTTATGCAAGTTTGCCCCGTGTAGTACTACCTTGACATTTAACATAAAAGACTTTCCGGAACTAGGTTATCTCTTTAAATTGATAGAAAGCTACCAGGCGATACATAATAACCTGGCGACTATTTCTATCTGACATGTCTTACTCACGACGGAACGTTTGAAGCTGGGTTGGATTTGTTACCATCGACAGTAGTTAGAGAGACTGTCGTTAGCATATATACAACAAATCATAAAAAAGGCAGGATAAACTAGGCAGGAATTACTTCATATTTACGATGTCGATGCAAACATACTAAATATGCTAGGACTGTTTGCAACATGTCTGCATTGGTCATGTGATAATGACATGAGATGTTTACAACTTTGATAGCAAATCCGCCTTGAGCTTCTGAAATTCCTCTTCTGTTAAAATTCCTTGCTGTTTGAGATCTGCATATTTTTTCAACATCTCAGTAAGGTCTTCATGCTGCTGAGGTTGAGGATGATGTTGTGTTTGTTGTCGTTGTAGTGCTTCAATTTGCCTTTGCTGTGCTTCTATTTGTTGCTGTGCTTGTTGTTGTTGAGTTTCATATGCCTGGGCTTGTTGGTCCATTTCATAACTAGCTTGCCTTCGTGCTAAACCTGCTCCTAAAGCTGCCGAAGCCCATCTTCCTCTCATAATCTTAAAAAAATATGGATAGGTTGCTAATATTACTTTCTAAAAGGTAGTTGGGATGCTCAGATGACTATTTTCTAAGTTGAGTATTTTCTTTGTCTGCAGGGTTTAACTAAAATGTATGAATTAGTAGGGGCATCATAATTCCATCGCATTGAGTATTCGGTTTGATATGCTTTGCAGATATCGCTATTTATTTATAGATGAAGATTTAGATACGCCATCTCTGAATTGTCTTTTTGGTTCAATTGAACTGTAGGTTGCCATCTTAGTTTATAGTAAGAAATAAAGATTACATATTGTTCGGATTTACAATTTACTTCATTCATTTGGCAGACTACCTAAAAAGTAAAAAGTCTGGAAAGGAGCAAGATGTAGTAGGTTGAAATGTCTAACCTGCATAAAGGATTCCGTAATCACTCATTATATAGTTTAAAAAGAATCCTGCATCAACTCCATTCAGTAATATGAGGTTATTTAGTACTCGCTATTTCTGCTTAGTCAGCTAGTAATACTAGGGAGAGAAACCTAAGGTGTCACTAGAATGTAGATTATGAGATATAGCAAAAGTTTACATGAATATATCAGATAAAGGGGCTAGCAGACAAACTTTGATGTATTTGTTGATTCTTTAAGAGGAGCATTACGACAATGTTTAAGTGTAATACGAAATAGAATAGATTGGTGACAAAATATTTCAAGTAATAGTCGTGATAATTCTGACAATCCTCCCGGTCAGAATAATACATCTCAAAGTGACCCGGATTTTGGAGAAGGTGCCAAAAAAGATACTAAGGTTACTAGCTTAAAAGTTGCAGAAGCAGAACAACGCGATGTTGGTAGAAAAATTGCACGTGTGGATCCCAAATTAGCTGAGCGACTTAATATTACAAGTGGAGACGCACTAGAATTATCGTCACTTGGAAAGAAAACAACTGTCCTGAGCTGGCCTGCACGAAGTACCGATAGAGGCAACGGACTAATTCGTATTGATGGCTACACTCGAAATAGGCTTGACGTTGGGATCAACGATCAAATTGAAGTTAAAAAAGTTCAATCCAAAGAAGCAAAGAGCATAACCTTTGCCCCCACTGAACCACTGAGAATTGTAGGAGCAGAGGAATATCTTGCAGAATATCTTAATGGACAATTGATGACAAAGGGCGATACAATACCTCTGAGTGTTATGGGTCAAAGAATTGATCTAGTAGTGATTGCTTCAAATCCATCTGGTCCAGTGATAATTACTCCGTCTACAAAGATTACTGTTTCTGAGGAGAGCGCAAAGGCAGTTCAAGTCTCAAAGGAAGGTGGAGCACCTTCTATAACGTATGAAGACATAGGAGGACTGGGAAACGCCGTTGGCCGAGTGAGGGAGATGATCGAGCTTCCCTTAAGACATCCAGAATTATTCAAGAGACTGGGTGTAGAAGCGCCCAAGGGCGTCCTCCTTCATGGTCCGCCTGGAACTGGAAAGACCTTGTTGGCCAAGGCAGTCGCCAATGAAACAAATGCTAATTTCTACACAATAGGCGGCCCTGAAATAATGAGTAAGTTTTATGGCGAGTCAGAAGAGAAATTACGAAATGTATTCCAGCAGGCTGAAAAGAATGCACCTTCAATTATTTTCATAGATGAAATAGATTCGATTGCTCCAAAACGAGCAGAAGTAACAGGAGAAGTCGAGAGGAGAATCGTAGCCCAATTACTCTCTCTGATGGACGGTATGTCCACAAGGGGAAAGGTGGTAGTAATTGGAGCAACAAACAGAATTAATGCTGTTGACGAGGCTCTCCGACGTCCGGGCAGATTTGATAGGGAAATAGAAATCGGTGTACCAGATTGAAAGGGCAGGTTGGAAATATTGCAGATACACACAAGAGGAATGCCTCTTGCAAAAGATGTTAATTTAGAAAAGCTGGCAGATATTTCCCATGGATATGTGGGAGCTGACCTTCAGGCCCTGACAAGGGAAGCAGGACTTGGAGCGCTAAGACGAGTCCTGCCTGAAGTTGATTTAACTTCTGAAAACATACCAGCGGAGACATTGAGGAAAATCATTGTCACTATGCAGGACTTTCTAGACGTTGTCACAGAAATGGAGCCATCGGCTATGAGAGAAGTATTCGTAGAGGTTCCTGATGTGAAATGGGATGATATTGGAGGGCTATCGTCGATTAAGCAGGAATTACAGGAGGCAGTTGAATGGCCCCTCAAGTATCAAGGCTTATTTTCCTACGCTGATGCCACACCTCCGAAGGGAATCTTACTTTACGGTCCTCCTGGAACAGGCAAGACATTGATGGCCAAGGCTGCAGCAAATGAGAGTGAAGCTAATTTCATAAGCATTAAGGGTCCAGAGCTTATTTCAAAATGGGTCGGCGAGTCAGAGAAAGGAGTTCGCGAGGTGTTCCGCAAGGCAAGACAAGCTGCTCCATGTATCATCTTTTTCGATGAAATAGACGCCATCGCCCCGAGAAGAGGGGGCGACTTTGGAGACTCTCACGTGACTGAGAGGTTAATAAGTCAACTGCTGACAGAACTTGACGGGCTTGAAGTACTGACTAACGTCATAGTCATTGGCGCTACGAATCGTCCTGACATTATAGATGCAGCTTTACTCAGACCAGGTAGGTTCGACAGGTTGCTATATGTCCCCTCACCGGATCGAAATTCAAGAGTTCAAATAATAAAGATTCATACAAAGAAAAAACCTCTGGCAGAGGATGTGGATATTCAAAAGTTGGCAGATATTACAGATAGGTACACAGGTGCTGACATTTCGTCCTTGTCATCTGCAGCAGTTATGCTTGCATTACGAGAACATATATCAAAATACAAGGACCCTAAGGAAGCAGATACAAATGTGAAGGAACTTAAAATACATATGAAGCACTTCGAGGAGGCTGTCAAAAAGATTAGGCCATTGTCAGCCCAGGAATTGAACATGTATAAAGGTATCTCTGAGCAATTTGGGCAGCCTAATATTGGAGCACCGACTTCGACAGGGAATATTGGAACTGGCTAGCTAGCTTATGAGGGTTGAAGTTAGACTACCCGGGAATCCTTTAGCAACAAAGCATGCCATGGTTCCATCTCAAGCCCGGTATTAACAGCTAGAATTACTTCTGAGATTGATCTACTTTTACAGTATTTAGTAACGATATGGCGACGTACGAGATTCCTGATGTTCTCAGATACTATAGCTTACTGATCGGAATGAATTTACTGTTATAATACCTGGCTAAAAACTATGAGGGAAGGCTAAATTAAGAACTCATCATCACCAGAACGCCTATAATAAAAATTTCTCCCACTTTAATCCATTGTTTGAATAAATATTATCTAGCAATTTTGATGATATTACATTCAGATTAAAGGTATCAAGACCGTGGTTACTCGCGAAAAATGTATACCCTATGTATGATATTACTAATAATATGAGCAAAGATAGCTATCAAGAATCGTTTCGCGTAGAGGTTGACAGTATAGGCCAGGTCAATGTTCCCTCAGATAAGTATTGGGGGGCTTAGACTCAACGCGCTTTACAACATTTTCCTACTGGAAAAGATTATCATGCCGTATGAGGATATCTCCAAATTAAACTCGTTATTCCCTTGTCAAAAATTCGTAACTCGAATAAGCGAACAGTTAATTAGCATGTCTTCATATTATATATAATGCACTTAGCTGACATATATCACTAACATGAACGACTTTATAGATAACAGTACGGTAATAGTGGGTTTTCTTATATCATTTAGTTTATTTGCATTCACTTATTTCTCATTTTCTTCAGAAGTAGAACTATTTGCCCAACAACAGGGTACTATTTCTGTCGACCAAGCAACGGCTCTCCCCCTTATTAATGCAGAGGGATACCAAGTGAAAGTTGTAATAAATTACAGCATGGGAAGTGAATCCTACCTAGGACAGAAAATGAACGCCGTCATGGGTATTTACGATCGCATAAATGGCACATTAATAAAGCTAACTTCCTTTCCGAAGGGGTTTATCTTGAACAATTCAGAGGGTACGATACAGCTAGCAAGCACGCTAACTGACCCTAAAATACAGAATATATCAACTATTACAACACTTACCAATGCTGAAAAATCTGAAAAGTACTCGAATGATGTTAGGTCGGATCTGAATTTAAGAGCGATCTTACCTACTTCCCTGCCAGTGCTAGCATTAAATGAAACTTTAGCGTCACCGTCACCGTCACCGTCACCATCATTGCCACAGCCACCACCGTCGTTTTCAACGGGGAGTACCGGAGAAAACCAAGAGGCTCCTTCCGACGATGATTCAAATTCCGATGAAGAATAGAGCGGCTAGAACTCCACTACTTATTAGATCCTGATATCCAACCTCGAGATGCAGTGAGAAAAATTTGCTTTTCTTTCTATTCTTAATTCATATAGATATAACTGTCCAAATGTAACTTGTACTAACTCCAGTATTATTTACTGGTATTATGGATCGCATCAGGTATTAACTCATGTTGACTATAAATTACTTGTATTGCATTGGACTGAAGATTGTACTTGCAATAGATGGTTGACCGATTCGAAGACAATAGACCTTTTTAAAATAAGCAATTCAAGGGTAGAGCTTCGATGCGGCAGGTGTCATGGTCTAATGGGCTGGTGGGACGAACCGCCTCGAACTAAGAAGATAATGCCATTCAAGCGAGAATGGTCGAACGAAGAATGTTTGGCAATGAGGTAGCTTTCTGGCACTAACAACTATATTAGATTCTGGCTAGTTCTAAGAGAATATATATCTGATTTATCAGAATTTTGCAATTTTCTCTTATATCCAATGTCGTAATCAATGAGAATAGGATGGAAGATCTGGTTCGATGGGCAGATATCATTGGTATTATTGCCGGCATTCTAGTAATGTCTTCATCCATACCTCAGATAATGAAGTCTTACAGGACCAAAAAAATGTCCGATGTGTCTATTTATTTAATGAGTCTTATAGCAAGTGGATTATTTCTATGGATTATCTATGGTTTTATCAGATCTGACCCGGTAATAATTGGAACCAATGCAGCTGGACTTGGTCTGAATGTTACTTTGCTGATTATGAAACTTAGATATGATAAGATACAAAGTAGCACCGTAAAAACATCATAAACTTCTAAACGTACTGATGTGTTGTCAGCGTACAAAGCTTGTTACGAATTGTGCTGAATCAGAAGTGGCTATTACCACTGATGATTCTATCATCAATTCTTCTGCTATATCAACACTTGTTTAGATGCGGAATTTGAAGACGGACAGAATGAACTGTTTAGCCAATCAACACATAACCATTGTAGAGATGATCGTGTAACTACGACGACAATGCATTGACTAATATATCCCGAGGAGGGGGGGTGCAACCTTATCAAATCATCCAGCTGTGATTGTCATTATTGGCATTTCTTAAAATATATCTATACATAGCAATAGCATACGTACCATGCCATTTGTCCTTGGAAGGAATGATGATGATTCTTCAATACAACCACTTGATAGTGATGATCAAAATGAAATAAAGAAAATTAGCGAAATGTTAAATCCAGACGAAGAAGTACTTGTGGTTGCACGTCAATCTCGTGTCAGACCAGGCGGCTCAGCTGTTACACCTAACATAATCTATGCTACAAATAAACGAATAATCATTAGAGATCCATACATGTTGGGAATTAAGGAAAATATAGTCGATATTCCATACGATGTTATAACAAGCGTGAAGCTTGATAAGGGATTGTTATCATCTACCATTAGATTCGAAGCCCCCGCCCTAGTAGGATCAAAACGGCTCGGAATGATTGATGGAATAGTCAACAAAGAAAGTGATCACGAGGGGATTATCGAAGCTATCCCAAAAAGAAAGGCAGAAGATGTGATTCAAGTAATCCGATCTGGAATGCATGATAAAAGCCGTAACCAGAGTGAGATCAAAACTACTTCTTCCTCTCCCCAGCCTCCTAACAGTAATTATCGTTTGTCAATTGCAGATGAACTGACAAAATTTGGAAAGCTGATGGAACAAGGCATAATCACTGAAGAGGAATTTGCTAAAATCAAAAAAGACTTGCTCCATGGAAAGACGATCGGTTGAATCAATAACTATTATCGTAAAAACTCTGTTAACAAAATCGACGTAATCAACTAGAATTAATTGAGAAGATTCTGGCTCTTGTGTCAATTTCCAAGTATAATGCAAGTACGTTGTTGTATGTTCTGTTAACTGCCTGTAGACGGATTTGGGAAGACCATTAGTAATATGTTCTATACTTGGGATTAGAAAATCCTAGTCTTTGTCTGTTGTCTTTGCCTATCAACACACGATATCTCTGTTTTGCTGCATATATCTAATTCATATAACCACTCTACAGCCTATAACTTTTTTATCCTTAAAGATAAAAGAAGTTAGATGCGGAAAAGAGTCGCCTTAGTTACGGGTGGTAATCGTGGCATTGGATTTGAATCTTGCCGTCAACTCGCAAGATCAGGTTTTACAGTTATGCTAACAGCCAGAGATCCTATCAAAGGTAACATAGCTGTTGATAAGTTGGCTAACAAAGAAGGATTGGATGTTATTTTTCACTTACTTGATGTAACAAATAGAGATCACATTAAGATCATATCAAAAAAAGTGGAGCAACGGTATGGCAGTCTAAATGTGCTGGTCAATAATGCTGCCATTCTCTATGATACTTGGCAGCATGCAATAGATACTGACCTAGAAGTCGTGAATCAAGCTATAGTTACCAATGTTTATGGACCATGGAGGTTATGTCAAGCCTTTATTCCTATCATGAAGAGAAATGGATATGGACGCATAGTAAATATATCCAGCCTTGGGGGTTCATTACATTATATGCAGGAAGGGGGTACGCCTGCTTATAGTATCTCAAAAGCAGCGTTAAATGTTCTTACCCGAAAACTTGCAGCAGAGCTACAAGGAACAGGTATCCTTGTTAACTCTATTGACCCTGGTTGGCTTGCAACAGATATGGGCGGACCGGGCGGAGGATCCGTAGAGGAAGGGACGCATGGTATCGTATGGGCTGCGACGTTGCCCGATGATGGGCCAAGTGGTGGTTTCTTCAACTCCGATGGCAAGCCTATGCCTTGGTAAGATGGTTAAGATGTCTCTCTGTTTGTCTGTCTGTCCCTTGGTAAAGAACTTTTAATAGATATTTATTTATTAGTAGAGCGTGGGACATAAATTCTTAGTCCACTAAGTATTCTATTGATCCCTTCTTCTTTTTTGGCCTTTTATAGTACTTCGCAAAACACAAAATACCTGTTTAACCTGATGATAATTTCAATGCAAAAAAGATATAAGAATATGGCAGAAGAAAAAATTTTGGGTTCAGGTGAGTAACTGAATGAAAAGATTATTACAAAAATAATTGAGTATATCTCTTCCCTCCTCCTCTCACCTCAGATATTCGCTTTTATGTCATCATTTACTAATTGTTAAATGGATCTTGTTTTGGTGTTGTTCTATCATTTCTTGTTGTTCCTATTTTTGTCGGCGCTGATTCTTGTTAGAAAAAGGATCGGACAATTTTGTGTTAGGGTAGGGCTAAGGACGAGCTTCTAGCTGGAAAGGGACTTCATATATTCTACCGTATCGGTTAACCATAACTGTTGCACGGTCATTAGCTTTCTTTTTCTGTCTTATATATGATGATATTTGCGAAGGGCTCTGTATTTTTTTACCGTCAACCTCTTCAATAATGTCTCCTCGTCTAAGCCCTGCATTGTCTGCAGGGCTATATGGCTCCACATTAACGATTAAAGCACCTTCTGCAATCGGTAGTCTGTAGTATCTGGCTATTTTAGGATCTATCTTTATTGTACTTATGCCTAGCCATGGTCTTGATACATGACCATCCTCTATCAATTCAGATAATATCGATTTTACCGTATTGATAGGAACAGCAAACCCAATTCCTTGTCCATATGGTATTTTTGCCGTATTAATTGCAACTACTTCGCCTCTCGTATTAATTAATGGTCCACCTGAATTACCTGGGTTAATTGCAGCATCAGTTTGGACCAACTCCAGAATCCCATTCTCAAATTGTACGTTTCTATTTAGGGAACTAATAATTCCAGCAGTTACAGTAGGCGCTCCAGTCAGACCAAAAGGGTTGCCTACGGCCATGACTATTTGTCCGACCCTGAGCTCATCAGAGTTGCCAAGATCTGCAGGCTGAAAGCTCATCTCATCATTGCTATAGACTTCAAGGGGCTCTGCCTTAACAACAGCCAAATCAGTCACTTCATCCTTACCAATCGTCTTGGCATTGGCCTGTTTGGAATCGCCAAAAGTTACCCTTAACCTTTCGCTATCATCTATTACATGATTGTTGGTCAGTATATGTCCCTTATTGTCGAGTATGATGCCAGATCCTACACCTTGTACTGGAAATACTCTAAAGAGCTGATCTTGCATCAATCGAACACTGGCTATGTTGACTACACTTTTGCTTACTTTTTCAACCGCATTAGTGATGGCCTCCTCTGAAACTGGTATCATCGTGTTGTGAAGATCACTTCCTTATTTTCCATATTGGTTATACGATATATGACTGCTAGCCTATTTATACATATCGTATATACAATACGAGATGAAACCCCCGTCCTGAAATTCATTATTGGATACCACAGGCAGAGATTACATACTTTAGGAATAATAATAATAACAGAGTAATCAAATACAAGAGATATATGTCGAGACTACGAAGTTCCAAGTGGTTTAGAGCGTATATTGATAACCATTAAGAATCTCTTCAAACAGTATGCTAACGTAACCGTTCTTAATGATATTAATATCGAAGTATTTGATAATGAGGTATTTGGACTCCTAGGCCCAAATGGGGCTGGTAAGACCACACTAATACATATTCTTGCTACTTTGATCAAACCAACTGCTGGTACTGCAACGGTGAATGGATATGACATCATCAAGAATCCTTCTGAAGTCAGATCTAGTATTGGCATCGTATTCCAAGCTCCAAGTAGTGACGATATGCTCACTGGCTACGAAAACTTGAAGTTACATTCACTTTTATACGCAGTCCCAAAAAAACTTCGAGAAAAAAGGATATCTGAAGTATTAGAGCTGGTGGGCCTTGCCAATAGAAAGGACGACCAAGTCAAAAAATATTCTGGAGGTATGCGTAGACGTTTAGAAATAGCTAGAGGTTTACTTCACAAACCAACTGTGATCTTTCTGGATGAACCAACACTGGGACTTGACCCTAGTAGCAGGGAAGTGATGTGGAAATATATTAATCGATTGGTAAAGGATGAAAAAATTACACTTATACTTACGACACATTATATGGAAGAAGCAGATTTTCTTTGTGATAGAATTGGCATCATAGACAAAGGCAGGATAATTGCTGTTGATTCACCAACGCAACTGAAAGAACGGCTCGGAGGAGAGGTAATAGAAATGGAGTTAGCAAATAAACACATCGACAAGGAAAATATAGATCGTCTTTTAGAGCAATGTAACTTTGTGCGTAAAATTGAACTAGATGCAAAAAAAGGAAATCTTCTCGTTTATGTTGATGACGCAAGTCACAATCTCCCTACTATTCTCAGAATACTGGATAATACCAATAGTACTGAGGTAGAATCGGTAGAACTTAGAAGCCCTACTCTTAACGATGTTTTTCTTAAGTTTGCAGAGAGACACATTGCAAGGAAACAGGGACAAGATGAGGATGAAGATGATTCTGAAGGGGGGTTTATGGAAAGATATGCTCAATATGGAAACAAATAACAGGTGGATAGAATTAGGGTTAGGTAAGCTATACGCTATTTGGCTTAGAGAATTCAAAGTCTTTTTAAGAGAAAAAAGTAGGCTCATCGCATCTACATTTACTCCATTATTATGGTTATTTGTTATTGGAGAAGGGTTCGGATTGACGACTGAGCTTTTTGGTACAGTGCGTTTTGCGGCCGATACTTATATAGGATATCAACAGTTCATTTTTCCTGGCATAATTTGTATGTCAGTTATATTTACCTCAGTATTCTTTGGTTCCTACATAATCTGGGATAGAAAGTTTGATTTCCTCAAAAGTGTGATGGTAGCTCCGGTTAGTAGAACTACAATCTTCCTTGGGAAAGCTTTTGGAGGCATGACTACTTCATTGATACAAGCGGCCATTTTGTTAGTAGTTGGATTTGTGATTGGAATTCACTATACTCCGTTGTCTATGTTTTTTATTGTAATCATAATCCTTCTTCTTTCATTCACACTCACATCGCTCGGTCTTACACTTGGGAGTCATATGGAAAGTTTAGAAGGTTTTCAGCTAATCGTAAGCTTTGTCGTATTTCCTCTTTTCTTTCTAAGTGGGGCTCTTTTCCCTCTAAATAACCTTCCAACATGGCTTTCTATTTTAACTACCCTAGATCCGGCTACTTATGGAGTAGGCGCATTGAGAGAGGTGATGCTAGGAATAGGAGGAATGAACTCATTAGCCCTAAACATCGGTATTTTGCTGCTCTCCGCAGCATCTTTAGGAACTGTTGGAGTGCTCTCCTTTAGGCGTATGAGAGTCTGTCTAGTTGACAAAGTGTGTGTATATGTGTATGCATGTATAAGTGTGTGGAATTTTTTCTCTTGTTGCATGTCAACTGCATTCTTAGTCATGTTCTCAATCAAGTATAAATATGACTGCTAACTGAATCGCAACTAACTGGTACAAGATAATAAATCTACTTGAAAAAAGATGACTTTATGTGCAGAAGAAAGTGAATAACATCAAATCATTTTCTTGTTTGAAACCATTTCTTTAATTTTGGCCTTGATTTGCGTCAATTCATCAGGTATGTCTGTTGATTTATTCGTCCATATCACTGTATGGACTTTGCTTCCTATCGTTACGATAAGTGTGAATGACAATACATTGCTATCATCCTTTTCTATTTCTTTTCCAACTGGATAGTCGGCATTAAATCCAAAGAATCTATCACCTTTAAAACATTCCCTCAATGTTTCCTCATCCGAATCAGCTAGCGTTTTCTGCGCCAGGTTTGAGCCTGACATATCAGTAGAAACTTTAATTTCCTTCGTTGCTGAATCATAAGAGACTAGAAGATACTTGTTACTCAAACCACCTGATTCAGTATATTTGAAACTGAAGAGAGATTCATTATTTGCTGTTGATTCTTCATCCAACCGATCATTGACAGAAGTCAATTAGAGTTCAATTCTAAATGTTCAGGATAGTATTTTACTGTTATAGCTGCTGATTATGTATTGAACTAATAAAACCTTCATGAGTGATTTGAACGCATCTCAATCTGCCTTGAAACAAAGGATAAGAAGAAGAGCGTCGCTAAAGTAACGAGTCAAATAACCTGTGGTCAATTAGGCTGACGCATTTCCTAACCTACACTTAGCAGGCCAACATAAATCCAATAAATGATATGAGAACTAAATAGACAGTTTCATTCTAATAGTAGCAGTTAGACGATGAAATTATAGTAAAACGAATAAGAATCAATAACAAAATAGCAGTGCTTAAACTTGATTTAAAAAAGGAATGAAAAATTGGTTAAAGATCACGTTATGCCCCACCATATTTGCTCTTATCATGGATAATATTGGTTTTCGTGGTAGTAACGTTATGTAAGGAGGTACTGTAGAATCGATACTTTCGTCTCGCTCTAATCTGGGGTTACTTGGACTTTGCCCCTCATATGAGCCAGCGATATCTGATCTGTTTCTGTCTCGGAGCTCTTTGCTGATCATACTTCTAATTTCATTTCCTGGGATAATCACTTCTTTTGTATTTTTATTCCTTTGTGAATTTGAGTTTCTAGTTGACTTTGAACTCTTGTTCATCTCTTTGTTCCTTTGGCTGCGACTTATCTTGCGTACAACCTTCTTTGTTATATCTCTGGCCATGAGAAATGGTACCCCAGAGCGGCTTACAGTCTGCGTCATTCGATGCGAGTCGAATTTTTCCTGTCGACCGCTAGATCTTTTAACATATATAGATCTTTCTTTCCTAGGATTTGTGCGCGTAGTTTTCCTTGTTGCTCTTCCAGTTTTGTTAATTCTGTTCGACTTATTCGATTTGATATTTGGGTTCCTAACCACTTTACGAGATCGTGAAGTAACCATTCCTGGTTTCTTGACCGATCTTTGAATTTGTTCGTTAGGTCTAGTGGTAGTAGTCACTTTTCTTCGTGCATTTGAAATTTTTGTCCTTTTCTTTGTCGTCCTTTTGATTCTATTTTGTGAGGTATTCGTACCTTTTTTTGGTCGGCTTGTTTTTCTCCTAACCATGACTCCTTAAAGTTCTATTTTACTGATTCATATACTTATGGGCCTTGATCTGAAATGTCTTAATTGATCGACAAAGGTATTGATCTTCATCATCATTACTAAGAAAGAATATCAAGACAGAGGAATTTCAATTACCTTTTCAACTTGAGTTATAGTCTGAATATTGTATGCAATACTCGTTTAATAGCTAGCTTGAATAGGAACTGAGAATTGCACTGTCCATTCATCATTTCGTACGAAAAGAACAGAATTGTCTAGTATTGTCTAATCATTACACAAATCACTTACATAGACTATGAATGTTGCGGACTGATTGCTATTATTCTTGAGTGTTACGTTGCAAGTCTTCGTGTTGATTTCATCAGATGGATTAGATACACTTGCAAGAGAAGCTTGTTTCACAATATCAATTACCTACATTCAAAGTGATATTTTCATTGGTTGCCGTATGACTTCTGCTATCTTGTCCAATGAAAATCAAATCCTCATTCTTTTCTTGCTGATCATCATACTGTTTGTACGTATATTCTCAAGAACTGCATGGCAGCGGAATTCCCGGTCCATGATTTCCAGTTGGTCCCACATCATTTTTATTCAAGTATAAAATATTGTTCATCTGTATGCATCAAGAAACTCGCAAGACTCTCATTTGGACATCCTTAACAGTTCCAACAATCATATTATTAATTTGTAGTGTGTTAACACTGTTAACAGAATTTTCCCACGGGCAACAAATCAAAGCACAGGGCTATTTACCAGTTTCGTCCTTTAATTTTACTATAGATAATTCGAGCACAATAACCGACGACACGAGTAATGAGTCGCAGCAGATTGACAATATGTTTGAATCAGAAAATGAACCCTTCATTACATATTCAAATCCAATATATGGATTTGATTTGGAATATCCATCAGATTAGAGCTTCACAGAATCGGAGATACCTCCAAATGCCACATCTTATTCTATTGTTAATTTTGTTCCACCTATTTCGGCCGATCCCAATTTAGGAACTAATTTAATGGTAGGAATAGAAAATTTTGAAGTCGGACAGACGCCATCTCTTGATCAATATGTTCGAAGTTCAATAGATGCTTACAGGGACAGTTACGCCAATTTCAGTCTCGACTCAGTTCGAACAAATACTACTATGTCTGGTATACCAGCGTATGAAATAGTATCTGCGGATAATTCTTCTGAAACGACAAGAAAGTCAATTGATAAAGGGTTCATTGACGAAGCTAATAATAGAGCATATTATTTGATATTCAATGCGGATAATTCAACTTATAATCAATTTCTTCCAAAGATTCAAGATGTCTTTGATACATTCAACTTGGTAGGGTCATCGCTTCTTGACGAGGATACAGGTGGAGGAGAGACAAATGAATCATTTTTCGGTTTCCAAGATGATGATTCTTCTTTAGATAACTTTTTTTCATCTGGGCAAGAATCTTCAGGAATGGAGGGAATGGGAGGTCAGCAGGATTTCGAGCAATTCATGAACAGTTTTGCAAATAGCATATTCAACTGCTCATCGACATTTGGTGCAGTAGGAACGAGCATGGTTAACGGTATTAAAGTCTCAGGGATAACGATCGAAGATAAGTCAAATCATTCAGCAAGTAATATTAGCAGTCCTGATGACGAAGAAGATACTCAATTGACTGTAAGTTTGACTTCTTCAGCTAGTAATAATAATAATAATAATAATAATAATAATAATAAGTTCAGTTTCAGTTATAGCCATTAGAATTCCATTTAATAAACAAAATATGTTATCACTAGCCTCCTTGAGTGAAGGGAGCACCTTAGGTGATATCGGTGGAGGTACAAATCCGTTGGAGAATCAAGAATTATTCCAAGATTTCAATCCTTTTGAGTTACTTTCCAATCTACAAATTGGGAGTACGAGCTTAGTCAATCCAGATTGGTCAACTATTCAATCATTAACTTTGAGTCTAATAGGAGGAGAAGGAGGAGTGACCGATAGCTCACTTACCCAGACGGAAGAGGATATTTTGGATTTAGTATTTGTATCAGTGATTCCATATACAAGGGGCTAGAAATCAATAAGAATTGCCTTGTTCAGAAATCCTCTTTATCTCCTTCCTCCTCTTTTTAAAGGTATAATTAATTTATTGCATGATTGGAGATACTTCTGATCAGCAATATCTTCATATTATTACTATTGGTAGTAAATTCATTATTCATTAGATTATTCTCAAAACTAATATCCTCGGATGAGGAAATGAAGATGAAAGATAATTGTTTCCTTAAATTTCACTAGCAACATATGGTAAAATGTAACGATAAAATGGAATCGCCAGGTCAGCTGGTCATTAGCTTAACTGAAGGATTGGTGGAGACAAACCGCATGACTCTGGAACTGGAGAAAAAGACAACACATATTCCCACTTCAATAGTTTATTTCCTTACCATGTATGATATTATTATGACCATGCAATTATGCGATGGATGTTTGGTACATACATCCAGCCATTGCACTAAGCTGGTCCAAAAAACCTGAAAAAAAGATTCTGACATAAAGGTTGACTGGAGCAGTGAGAAGAATCATTAAAAAGCTTGGCTTGATTAAGAAAAAACTTGATGCGAGGTTAAGGTAGAATGATTCAAAGAGGAGTAATTTAAGATAAATCAATAAGCTTTCCATCAATAAAGTATTGTTTATCTCTCACAAGTGGTTATCACAACTCTACGACCTACAAGCGATGGGAGAATAATAGGCAAAATTGAGTGAAAGGTAAAAGTATATACGAAACTTGCTTACAAACAGAATTTATGGCAAAAATGCTCAGCTGCCCGTGCGGTTGGACACTCATTTCTCCCCAGGGAGTTGAGGACATAAAGAAGCACGCATTGATACATGCAAAGGACTGTCATCCTGGGTTAACCGAAACGGAAGACGAAGTCGTAAAGATGATCAAGACCGTCTAATGTCTAACTGTGGATGAAAGGTTTTTCATTGTCATTATGCAGAGTAGTATCTGTTCATTAGTATCATCTCACCTAGACCGTGATGATGATGATAATGCTATTTTCTGTTCTATCAGATCGTCCATCCAATTTGGTTTTTTTGGTTCAACAGTTTCCTTGAATATGAAAAGAGAACATGATCTTACGCCGTCAAGTTTAAGCGTATTTACATATGCTTCCTCGGGCTCTGCAAGGGTGAATGCAAAAAAGTTCGCTAGCAAGACCCCCGCCGCCAAAGAACGTACCGACCAAAGCTTATTTGCATAAATTTCACTTAGCCGCTTGATAACATTGTACCTCTTTGTTTCATTAACTGACATTTCTAATTCATAGAATATTAGTCCTTGTTGCTTCTGGGTATTTATTATTGCTCGAACTTGTAGCATGTCTGAACTTAGGAGTTTTCTAATCCTATATTCGATCATCCTCGGCGTGATTGACAGTGCCTCGGACAGCTCTTTGACTCCTGATAGAGCATCGTATCTAAGTTCTTGAATAATTTGCCAATCTAGTTTATCTGCGGTTGATACAGGTTCTTTTATTGTCTTGCTTCCAAGAATCCACTTATACAACTCGAATCTATCTACCACTCCGGAGGCCACTTGATCAATTTGCTCAGAGGAAATGCCTGTGATGCTAACAGACACGATCTGTCCCAAATAATCGATTGCCTCCACGATAAATGGAAGTTGCTGAATGTACTCTATGACTCGGTGCTTTGTGGCAATGTTTAAGGCTTCAAACCTATAGGCCCTCATATTTTTGAATTGAAAAAGAGCCAAACTAGGCATCGCCTGGTAGTACTTAATAAATCCGTCGTCCTCCATCTTTTTTACTCTTAATCGAACCGTCTTCTCATCAAATCCGAGCTTCCTTCCAATAGCTAATGGGCTAACACGCCTATCTGTGAACGAATCATAATCCAGACCCTTGAATGCAATTTCACAGAAGATCCTTACATCTTTGGCATCCAAGCAATTACTCCACTCATGCATCCCTAGCTTGGCAGCCTCAAATAAGGCTAGCTACAAATGATCCATTCTAGCTGAACTTCATAGACTACAGCTGTTAGGTTATTTGTGTAGAATGCGGGTATTGCATTCCCGTCTTTAATTTATCACCCTTGCAACATATACATACTGAATGTAATGATTCAAGAAAAAAATAGCATCAGCAGTAATCGAAATAGAAAAATGAGAACAGGAAGAGAAGTAAGAAATACAACATCATCTTGTCATGAATTCTATGGGGGGTTAGAACACTAATGGTAATGGTTGATGAGACAAAATTACAAGAGTTTATTGGAAAGGTTGTAAATGAATGGGGAGCAGTAGAGGGGGCATTACTCACTTTTGTTGGCGAAAGGCTTGGATTGTTCAAAGCGATGGCAGGAGCAGGTGAGTTGATACCAGAAGAGCTTGCAGAAAAAACGGGTACGCATCCACGAATAATTAAAGAATGGCTTGCTGGTCAAGCTGCTGGTGGTTTTGTTACATATAACCGTATTAATGGTACATACACGCTTCCAGAAGAGCAGACTTATGCGCTCACTGACGAGAATAGCCCAGCGTACGTAGCAGGTTTCTATCAATCTCTAGTAAGTCTTTTCAAAGACGAGGAAAAGATTATTGAAGCATTCAGGACTGGAAAAGGTCTTGGATGGGGAGACCATCATCATTACTTATTTGAAGGCACAGAGAGATTCTTCAAACCGAACTATGTTGCTAATCTAATAACCAGCTGGATTCCAGCTCTAGAAGACATTGAATATAGGCTCAATAATGGAGGAGCAAAAGTGGCTGATGTTGGATGTGGTCATGGTGCATCAACAATTCTGATGGCAAAAGCATATCCTAATACAAAAATCATAGGCTTTGATTCTCACAAACCCTCAATTGAATGGGCCAGGCAGCAGGCAGAAAAAGAAGGTTTGCAAAACATAACATTCGAAGTTGCAAAGTCGACAGATTACCCTGGTGAGGATTATGACTTGGTTGCGTTCTTTGATTGTTTTCACGACATGGGCGATCCAGCTGGCGCAGCAAGGCACGTGCTCCAAACGTTGAAGAAAAAAGATGGCACATGGATGTTAGTGGAACCCTTTGCAAATGATAAGATAGAGGACAATCTAAATCCCCTTGGAAGGCTATTCTACTCCGTATCTTCTGTTGTTTGCGTTCCTGCATCTTTGAATGAGAATGGACCAGCATTGGGAGCCCAAGCAGGTGAAGGAAGAATAGCAGAAACGGTGAAATCGGCAGGTTTTTCAAGGTTTCGTCGTGCTACTCAAACACCATTCAATTTAGTTTTTGAAGCAAGACCCTGAGTCCTCAGCTGAGTCTCTCGTTAACTCAGCAATATTACCCTTTAACTTTATTTCCTCTATCACCGAATGCGAGATAAGCTATTTTGGGTATAACATGATAAGTTCGTATTCTTCTTCCCTTGGGCCATGGTTTTTCTAATAGTAGATAACGGAACATCACGCTTCATAATGTATTGGCTTTCGTATTTTGAAAGTTCCATTTCCCATAAAGATATTGGCATCAACAAGTTGAATTTCTGACAGTGGTATATCATATCTTTTATTCTGTTTGTGGGAATTGTTGTTGATTACTGATTAATAGTCTGTTCCACTGGTTATCCGTGGTCATATTAGCTAGTATTAATTATCAGATATACGGTTTCCTAATCAAGGAGCAGCTACAAGTAATGTATTAGAACAAGCATTTATTTCGCTTCAGTCAGTGTTGTGATCAATAGTTTCTTATCTTTTGCCTCCCCTTCTATAATCAAGATCAGGAATACTCGTCGCATGTTGTACCGCTGGAGAATATGTCCCTCTGTTCTATCTAAGCTGCTCTATATGCGTCAAAGATATTCTGTTCATAATTTTCCCATAAAAGATTCTCTTTTGCAAACTGATACACGTCTAATCGCATTTCATAATTTTTTTCCATATTATTTCTGCAATCGCGAAGCTGTAGTATCATATCTTCATAGTCTTCAAATGTCATACAATAATCCCTAAGTGTATTTTTTATTGGAGCAAGCGAAGATGTACATAGAACTACGAGACCTACATGTGCGTATTCGTATGCCTTGTTGGGACTGATATATTTATGAGACCAATGTTTTCTGAAAGGCACTATTCCAACAGAGCTATTCTGCATTTCTTGGTACATCAAATGCCGAGGTAGATAGCCTTTATACGTCACCCTGGCATTAGAAGGGCCAGAATGAGAAAGAACGTTATTTGATGGTTCTTCAACCCCTATCATTGTTAAACTTCCAACATCATTGTATCGATTGAATATATCTACAAATCCCTCCATATTCCGATGAGCTATTTTGATATTATTTTTTGGCTCAATGCCTGCATAAACTGAAACTAACTCTCTATGAAACTTTGGAGGTTGTATGTCCTTTATTTCGTTTTTCATAGGAAAGTTAGGTGTGATGAACACTTTGCCATTGCCTCCTAGGTGTCGGAGTTCTGTTGCAATATTTTCAGAAACTGTTATTGTAGGGGTTGATGATACCAGCTGCTTTTCCCATCCTAATCCCAATTTCAAAAATCTGTCATTCAATAATCTTAGTATTGTTTTTCGTATTATCCTTCTAGGGCTATCATTATTTCTACTAGATTGCTCTAAGCTTGAGTTGTATGATTCGATTTGCCTTCTTACATAGGATGGCCAATATTCATGATCATCATATACAAACGGGACAGCAATTTCTGATACCATCTTTGCAGAAAAGATATTATGGGCATGAACGATATCTGGCCTAGCTTCACGTACTATTTTCTTGAGCTGCTTTTTAACACAATACCAATAATACGGAAAAGCGCGTCGCGCTCTTGGTGTCCAATTAATTTCATATATTTTTGAAAAAACGCTATTGCTAGTATGTGATGGCAAGCCTGCAAAAAATACATGATAATTACGATTTAGTGCACTGATAGCAGATTTCTCTATTCTCCAATCTGGCAGCGCGTAATCAGATAAATGGAGAACTCTCAATGGGGATGTATATTAGAACTCCGTTTTTTAACATATCGCCAGATTAAAATGACGGGACCGATGAATAAACGCAGGGGTGCGCTCAGTCGTTGAATCGTCTAACAACCTACTCTTTCCGTGCGTGGAGCCCCTGGCACGCACATTTTCATTAAACTGCATTCCCTAGTAGGATATATGTTCAAAGAAAGCTGGAGGTCACAATTCTGACAGCTGTAGAGTCTGGGATATACTTCACTTCGGATGAACTTTCGCCAAGCTCTTCGCTAATATTACATACTTCCCCAATCCTCAATGAGTCATTTCCCTTGTTTTCAGTTCGAGGGAAACCATCGATGTGAAGCAGAACTGGGGGATGATCAGTACCTTATATACCTCATTTTCCATGAAGACGTGATGAAAAATTACCGTTATGTAAGAGTTATTGCCATGGTGATTTCGGCAGCAATCGGAATGGCTACAGCATCCTCATTAGTAGAGCAAGAAGTAAGAGCTCCAGCCTCGGTTAGACAAGCACCTCCCGCTATTACAGGTGATAACGTCTATGTAGCATGGTGGACTAATAACACAGTGAATGGCAACAATGAAGTATTGTTTAGGGCTTCTACCGACGGCGGTGCAAGTTTCGCTGATAAAACCAACTTGAGCAATACAACTGATTCAGAATCAGAGAGGGTAGAAGTAGACTCCGAAGAAGATAGTGTAGTAGTAACATGGTGGGAAACAAATCAGACGGATGAGATACCGGTTATGAGAGTTAGCGACGATAATGGAGTAACATTTGGACCCATACTGAGACTTGCAACTAATGGGACTATTGGAGAAGCAGCAGACGGAGAAGAAGACGAAGGATAGACTGGAGGAAAGTTAATCACGTTCGTGGGAGTAGGAAGAGAAAATAGGTATGCTACTGCTGGATTTTATTTTTCCTTTCCATTCCCAGTTGCTTTATCTCAAGCTGCTTTTAGTTATCCTTTTTGACTTTGAATTACAAGCAGAATAATCTCCTCCCCAAGTGATTTGCGATCTGATATAAATCCATCATGGTATTCTTGACCCGTGGCGATAAAATCACTGCTAAGTTTGATTGAATGAGCCAGTGCGTCCTTCTTCGTAGTCAGCGTTATCACAAGGGTCATTTTCGTAGTCATTTTCGTCGCTACTCCCATAGACTACTGAGTTGCCATATGAAAAAAAATGATTGGCTGGAACCAAGGAATAAAATTCAAACTTCACTGTTGATTCTTCAAAAGCTACTGAAACTAAACAATGATTATAAATTGATTAACAGAAGTTGGTGTTGGCGTCTGCTCACGCAGGTATCGCAGAATTATAGATATCCATAATCATAAGGCTTATCTAGAAAATATGACAGGCCCATTAAAAGATAGAGCATGGTGCGAATACTTGTCAAAAGTTTGAGGATAGTAATAGAAAGTTGTCACTGCCATAAATGACAGACACCAATTCATATTGATAGAAAACTAGATAAATATTATAATATTATGCATAGCATGCAGAAAAGGAGACCTTCAGCTCCTCAAAGAGCATTAGTCTTTCAAGGAGGTGGTTCATTGGGAGCATATGAAGCAGGTGTGTTTCATGTTTTATATCACTGGATTAGAAAAGACTCGTCAGAGAATGAGAATATATTTGACATAATTGCTGGGACTTCAATAGGTGCAATTAATGCTTCTATAATTATGAATCACTTTCTAGACAACAAATCAAAAGATAATACTTCAAGAGGAGAGTCACCTAGAGGAGTACTAAAATATTGGGAAGGATCTCCGGAAAGATTATTAGATTTTTGGAAAAAGATTTCTTCAAATTCGATCCTAGATTATCCTTTGCATTTACTAAAGAAGACGTGGGATTTTTATAAAAATTTGTCTGCTCAGATGTTTCCATACTATAAGAGTTTTACAGATTTAACCATATCTGGAGAGTCTTTAAGAAGATATTATTCCACAAAGAAAAGAATAGTTTTTGGAGAACCACATGTCTTTGGCCCATTATTTTTTCCTCCTTTTCCTACACCCCTGTTTAACAAATTCTTTGATTACTTTCCGTCTGCATGGTGGTACCAATATAGTAGCCAGCCATTGAAAGAATTTATTCTAGAATTTGCGTCCAATCTACAGTTTGACCATTATGAAGCTGCAGGCATAAAGACCGATATTGACCATAGTGAACCAAGACTTCTTTTAGTTGCGGCGAATATCAAAACTGCCCAACCAAAAACATTTGATAGTTATAGTGAGAATGATATTACAATAAATCATGTTCTCGCTAGCGCTGCTATACCTATCAACTATTCGTACATCGAAATTAATGGAAATAAATATTGGGATGGAGGGATATTGAGTAATACTCCAGTAAGAGAGCTAATTAGTAGCCATAGAACATTTTGGAAAAAAAATGATGTTGACTCTGGCGATGAATACGATTTCTCAGCCGATTCTGAAGGTAAGTTAACTTTTGACAAATGGGATAATTTTTATAAGACGCAAAAAGCATTTAATATTCCGGATCTTTCGTTAACTATAGTTAATTTACATCCCGAATCAGAAGAAGGAGATCACATACCAACATTATACGATTATGATATGACAAAAGATAGACAGAATGATATACGCTTTCATGATAAGACTGACTACGACATAAAACTAGCACAAGATGTCTCTGATTACCATGACTTTGTAGAAGAGATGACACAGTTAGCAAATGATGCTATAAAAGAAATCAATGACCAAAATAAAGCCGATAATAGTCTTAAAAAAAGATTTGAAGGGATACTAAATAGACAACAAAGAACTTTGACAAGAGTTACTAATCCAAGATATTTTTCAGATCTGATTTATAAAAGATTTGATATAGATGAAGTCATAAAAATACAGCGGAAAGATGATATACATACCATTTCAGACAAGATATTTGATTTTTCTTCAGATACTATCTTGAACTTGATAGAAGAGGGAGAAAAAGACGCGTTAAAGGAGATTGTAAAACATGAACTAGAAAAAATGGATAAGAAAGGCTTAGAGCAAACAGATAAAGAAGTCGAAATTAGTAAGCATCTAACAAAGTTTATAGACGATATAAAAATGGAAACTACGGCAGATGATGAGTATATTATCCAATGTGCAGAAAATGAATTAAATGTAAAGCATGATAGATATTTAGTGTGGCTAATTACGTTTTGTGTTGTAACGTTGCGTTGAATGATTGTAAGGAATAGGCAAATTTGCAGCTGAAGGCTCTGATAGGTGTTGATGACAGATGAGTATTCCTAATTAAAGGGAATAGATAAACAAAAATATGAAAAGAAATAGAATCGCAGACTGTTCCGGTATTTATTTTTCAAGATATGTTCGTAACTTTAATTTAAAGATAGGATGACCAGCTTATAGTACAACTAAAATTGCTGGCAACAAATTTTGATTGTTAATATATTCCTTGCTATGTGCTAATCCGAACGACCTTCATTTTTATCTGCGGCAACCTCAATTGTCTTCTGCTTTTCTTTGTTAAGTTCATCAAGTGTCATGGTTTCTGCAGAAGTTATGATATTGCCGTTCTTCTCGAGACTTTCTTGTATAGATAAAATAGCATACTGCGAATTTTTCAAGATTTCGATAACCGAGTTATCGTTAGAAGGCAGTTTAAGTTCTAACTCTTCTAACGGAATCACGGAACCGTAATCGTCAATGTCGAGCCTAGTGACATTAACCATTTTATTGTTATTGTGAATGCCATTTACTTTAACTAGCATAGGCCATCCTACAATATAACATGATCAAACTATTATGCGTTAAGGTAATAGGTAACTGATGCTAACTTGGTTTGAACAATGCTCTACTGTATCCTGATTTTGATTCTTACATTCGAATCTTTCCACTTCATTCTATCTATTATACGAACTTCATCTCCATTTTCTACAGTTATTCCTAATTCTTGTGTTAATGTTGCTCTTCCTTCTCTTGCCCCGATTAATATTATGCGTGTATTCTAGTAACCTATGAATTCCAAATATCTTGATAGTGGTATAAAATTCTCAGTATTGCCAAAATCATTGAGAATAGATCCTGATTGGAGCGTCTTCTGTTGTAGGCAGGTATTCTTCTCTTTTCGATATCTTTGGATTAATAACCGTAACCATGTAACTTGCTTCCTTTCCATCCATAACTCTATTTGTGCTTCTCCTGGTTCTTTTGGTAATCCTTGTATATGTTTATCTTACAATACTACTATTAGTTCGACAAAAAAAAGTCGTCCGTCTTGAAGATGTGTAAAAAGAAAGACGTAATAATGACCTCTTCATTTTAAATATTACGAATAGAAAAGGAATTTGTAAAAACTGTGGTGACGAAATTGGTCAAGACAGCGATTCTGATATATTTTGTTCAGAACAATGTGAAGTTGAATATCAAATGGAACATGACAGAAGATAATGACATGTTCAGTACGTTAGCCTATCCAATACTTATTCTGGTCCGGATCTGACATACTCACCTAAAGTCTAAGACCATTGATGCTCGGAGTGTCATTCTAAGTCTCCAAAACACAGTTGCTCTCATTTACCACATACCATAATCCCCGATCACTAACACATGGTCGCAAACCATGGGATAATGGGTTGATACACCATTTGACTTACGATCATCGTCTATGAGCTCATATCTTTTCATCATGCCTCTCATTTATGGCGCTTCAACTTTTCGATCTATCTGATTTTTACATACTTCAAAATTGCTGATTTGACAATGGAGATAATAATAACAATTCGAACATTATTTTTTATCTTGTATACAGGGTTAGAAAATAGTAATGTAGGTATACAGGTCTAGTGTGCATGGAGGGAGAACAAAGCGACTGTTTGATTTCATGATGCTATATCACCGTTTGAAGTAGACGACTAACTTAAAGCATAACAAATATGAGTATCAAATTCCTCATATCTATGCCTTTATCTTGTTTCTTTTACGTCTTTCAGCTTTCGCATACTTTTTGCTTGCTGATCTCCGTCCTGTATATGCCTTAGTTTTAGTTCCTTTCCGATGAATCATTATTCGATCCGCTAGGACTAGAGATATATCTGTGTCGCTATATCAAATCAATCGCTGTATCAAATCAGATTGTGGAATTAATGCACTATAATACCTTGTCTCCTCAAGTTTTCCTTTTGTGCTCAATGAAAATAGGTTTTCCGGTCAAAATAAGTCTGTTTCATCTATATTACATAACATTAGAATACAACAATCATTGCGGGATATCTTTGAAGCTTTAGCAATATCATCATCATATTGATGCATATGTTCATCCGGCAAGGTATATTTTCTCATGTGAGATAGATAGTCCACACAACTATTCCTTAGCTTTTGTACATTTAAGCTAGTATTATTACTAGTGTTTCATTCCCACTACTTGCGTTCTTCTTAAATCCCTATGGGAAGTCGCGCAATAACCACAAAAATCTTGAATATTGCCTTTAGTATGACACATACACTCACATTTGCTACCCATCGAAAAATTATTCCTTCGTTTCAATTATTAGAATCAATATACATTCGGCGCGAGCCATTATAATAGCATTACTATAGGACAGTATTCAAACCTGGTTAGATACCACACTAACAAACTTATATTAGATCCTTATATCAAGTTACAATCGTTATTCGATATGAAATAATATCATATTGACCCACGTGTATATAAGCAAAGGAGTCTGCGATTCATGGGGGGTTCTCGGACTTAGGATCCATACGCTTAAGTAGTTAGATTGCCTACCATACATGATGAAAGGAGAAGTTGTAGTGTATGCCGTGATAACGACAGAAGAGATGTTTGTTAACGTCTAACATTGTTTCTAAGGACATCCTTTCTAAGAAAGGTGAGCGAATAGCTTCAATCTGGATGAAATTTGCTAGGGTAATTGACCGTTGCCTTAGATTCTCAAATTAGCTTTTTGAGATTCTAATTAGCAGAAACATTGTGACCAATTTAGTAAAATACTAATACAGACGGTCAGTACCGAGAACATACTAACCGTGTTAACATATATGTTAGTTTTACCGTATAATACAGTATATGTTGTGTGATATTCTTTCTTGACACAAAACAGTTTTCCACTAAGACAATGGCATGTCGATCATATGGAAAAAATAGTTCTAAAGTTTGTGACAGGACTTTCTCCAAATGCTACCGCTTGGGAGAAAAAGATCTTTAAACGTTATGGTAAACTAGCCAATGTTTGCAGACAAATAAACTATGACATCAAACAGGGAGCTACAAACGATCAAGTTCTTTTGTTTTTACAGAAGATTAGAAATGATTCTTCCTTTACTGTTCTTAGAGCGATTAATGGTTCTCTGGATAGACTAGAGGAATTAGAGAATGAGTTTCTTCCAGACAAAAAGACATACCACTGGTATTAACTGTAAACTTGATGGTTGAGGTATTTTTGGATAAATGAGATAATTACGGATATATTTGTAATAGCGAATGTTAATGCGAATTCCCAGTAAATTTGGGACTGCGGCAAGTTATGATATTAAACCGACAATCGTCGATCTATAGCTATCTAGTTATTTCCATTTATTCCGTTTGTAACCAGTACAGAGTAGCAACCAAGTCCCGTTTCTTTATTTAGTCACTTTGCCTTGAGTCTTTTGCTTTAAATTAATACTGGAATTACACAAATAAAACCTTGTTTGTATTATTACCAAGTGGCCTGTGAACTAAACTAGGGGATATTAGAGAATAGATTGATGTTCAGACATAAGCCAAGGATGACAGCAATTTTAATTTCGCTTCTACTTCTATACTGTCACCGGTTTCTGGCATGAATAAAAAGATTGGAATTCCAATAGAAACGGTTCATTGCAAGGATGCTAGACAAGTAAACTCACGTAGTTTCTTTTTCCTCAGTTTACACTATTGGCAGCAGAGCCGTGCTAATGTAATACCTGCTACTGTAGTTGCCGAGGTTTAATTCATATTAATTCTGTTTTTAGGCCCATTCGTATGCCCGAATTTTGAATACCTAAATTAGTACCTCGCCCAGTTTTTTCTATTTTTTATGTGCTATTTCGTTGTGATTCTCCAATTCTTGATCCGTCTCGAATTTGACGCCACATGATTTACAGTCGTATTCAGCATTCTTTTGTTTCTTGCCAAAGAAAGTCGAAAAATTGATTTTCAATTGTCCTCACTTTGTGTATAATTGTAATGATATTTAAGGTACTATTTGCTAACGGGTATAGAAAAGTAATACATTAGTATAAGCAATCAAAGGTAGTTAATCTTCGACCCATCTGATGCCGTAATCTAATCCAAGTTCTCAAATTCATTGGCAAAATAAATTTGTAAGAGCCAATGCACATGAACTTGAAGCCAGCGAAAGCTTTAATCATTTTCTATTGAAGATCGTCTAAGAGCAAGTATAATTGAGATTAGTAGAACTATCGGTGAGCAGTATTATGCTATGAGACTTCTTGATGATGTCTTGCTTGAGATAGTATGTCCGTACTTAATCAGCGACGTAGAGAACTATTTGTCAGAGCAATTCATGAAGAACTTTTGTCATCCGTATCTCATGAAGTAGTTGCTTTTGAATGTAATCCGAATTGGCTGTCTGCATTACTTGAGAGCGACTGCAATACTGCTCTAATGCTATGTGTAGGTAGAGATATATGTAATTCCCTTTCCAGATTGTCAAGTCGATCCATTGACTCTTTATTTATCTGGAGATCGTGGAAGAATGAGTCTTTACGAATTCTTGAAAATAGTGATATTATCTGCTCCTTATTTGCGCCGTGTTTCACGTCGTAATTGATATTCTTAACTATATTTGATAACTTTCCATACTTCTTGTTCATTCGTTTTTGCCAACTAGACGCGTCTACTGGAAGTCCTATTACATACCTTATAA
The DNA here is from genome assembly GCA_963788755.1 of uncultured Nitrososphaerales archaeon. Classification (GTDB taxonomy): domain Archaea; phylum Thermoproteota; class Nitrososphaeria; order Nitrososphaerales; family Nitrososphaeraceae; genus TH5896. The sequence continues at coordinate 59,348 of CAWBHQ010000018.1, read as the reverse complement.
TCAACTTTTCCATATGCTCTTCATGCCATTTTATTAAAGGAAAGCTATTTTGGGTCAAAAAATTTGTCTATATATATACATGTGACAAGCGTATATAACCTTATAAATTTCTTAGTTCTTGCCTTACTTTATCATCATAAGAATTGAAAAGCAGACAGGAATGTAATTCTCAATTTGAGGTTTGCATGCTATGCATTCACTTATTTTCTTAGCTGGGTATAGAATTTGTTTGTGCAAGATGAGCATAAAATTGGTGTATCACAAAATTTATGTTGATCTTCAGTTTTGATGATAAAACAAATACCATGATATCCATTTATACTATTATTTCATAATTATGTAATAATTACTTAGCCCCATTTATCAGTTTACTGTATAATTTTGTATTATATGACGAATAAATATCAAAGTTGATTATCAAGTTGGTCAGATATATCTTCAGTTTGGCAGCCTCCTTACCTCTTTTCAAGCGTACGCTTTGCTGGTAGTCTCATTCATATGCTTGCAAGGTATTTGAAAATTGAAAAAAGTATTGAGACATACATTATCAACTATAGTTAATGAAGTATACGAATTAATAGTTAGACTATGCTTATAGATTCGCTTTTCCCCTCAGGCCTCCCCCCATTTTTGCCTATTTTTTGCGCTTCTATAATCGCATTTATCGTCATTGATTCAATGTACCTGGACGCTGCACCTGTTTGCTTCTCAATGACTGTTCTCTATCTGGGTCCTCAGATTTAGATTTAAAGAGTCAAGCTGCCCATGTCGACAGGATTATGGCAAGTTATAAGAGGTCCATTTCGTTGCTCTTACAGTCATAACACACATGTTCTCTTTGCATTTTGTCGTTAGATATTTCCATTTCGAACCTCTTTGCCGCTGTATAAGCGTCAAATAAAAGAATATTCAGTTGATCTTCAGCACGTATTTGATCTACAGATCCAAGTTCTATTGTGATTCACCCAAAGGCTACTCCCCATAAGCCTTTCTATTCCCATTAGGTATGATGCTATATCTATTGCGCTATACCTAGATCTGGGTTATATTATAGTATCTTCTACAGAAGGGAGAATTGAGTTCTCTCTTGTAGGATAGGAGAACGTTTAACCAAACACGAAACAATAGTTCACTCATTCATTTAGCAATGAAAGAGTATTGATGTAAGGTAACACAAGTGGATTCTTCATACTGACGAACAAAGGTTACGTAAGCAGTGGTACTCATTAATAGAAAAGACCCCTCAACTCGTGACTACATTAGGTTTTCTGGTGGCTCTTTTTGCCGCCCCGTTATAAGATAGAATCCTTGTTTTACTTGTACTAATTAAGTTGAGGAAGCTTTGTGTTGAGTTCTTTACACCTATTTCTTAGGGTTACTTCTGTTACCCCGGAGGCAGCCGCAAAGTCTAACTGAGTTCTATGCTCATCGCTCTGTATGCACGACAGGTAAAGAACGGCTCCTGCTATTCCCATGGGATCCTTTCCTGCTGCGATCCCTGTTGCTATTACGTTATGCATATAGCTTATAGCATGTCTTTTTGTTTTCTCGCTTACCTCCATTTTATTTGCAATCTTTGCAATACACTTTACTGGATCTATCAATGGAACCTTCAAATCTAGGTTCAAGACTATCAGTCTATACACCCTTGAGAGTTCCTTATGTGAAATATTACTAAGAGATGCTATTTCTGCCAATGTTCTAGGAACTCCGGCCTCTCTAGAGGCAACATAAATAGACGCAGATAATGTAGCAGCTATTGTTCTTCCTTTAACCATTCCTAGTTGCTGTACCTTCCTATAGACATAAGCTGCCTTTTCTATTACATTGTCAGGTAGTCCCAATTTTCCTCTTAGCATTTCAAGTCTCTGAAATGCCCTTGCAAGATTCCTGTCTGTTGGTGAACTTACTTGAATTCTATGATCCCAAGTCCTTAGTCTTTGCATCATAGATCGCATTGAATTATCAAGTTCCTTTCCACTAGCATCTTTATTTGGTCTGCCAATTACCGTGGAGAGACCTTTATCATGGCGTGTTAGTGTCATAGGCATCCCTACTCTACTTCGATCTCCCATTTGTTTATGATCAAATGCACGCCACTCTGCAGTATTCAATTGAAGTGCCTTGTCATTAGAAATAACCATGCCGCAATTGGTACAGATTATTTCACCAGACTCTGCATCGGTAATTAAATCGGAAGCTTGGCTACACGTTTTACATACTAATTTGCTTGATAACATAACATATATATACGCGTGCCTTGCATTAAAGGCTTTAAAATAGCGCTAGAATTGTAATTCTTTCATAAGTTTTCCCCATGACTACTGAATGTAGCCATCGAACAATCAATATCCTGTCTATATTTGATGATTAGGGCAAAATTAATAGAAATCCTCTGCCATCAAATCGGCTCAAAATTGATTTTCAAAAACGCATGGATTCAAATGGTCTTGTTCCTTTGCTTCAACAGCATATTTTATTCCACATTCTTAGTCAATTGTCTTATTTAGGATTGGGGGTAGTAATCTTAGCCTGTGTGGAGCAACAAAGACGCACCAACAAACGTATAAGTCATTGAAGTACCAGATGTATGTGATGATACAAATACATAGCTTTTCAAATTCAAAAGGAAAATAAAACACGTCCCCCCTCCATCAAGCTATTATTATTATCCGTATCAGACGCGCAACAATAGCTCCGAATAGCCGGTTTGAAGATATTATTCATAAATAAATCATAAATATTGATATCTTATCACCATAAGTGATGGAAAACTGATATTTCGATTGTCAAGAGTTCTAACAATAAATTTCTGAAAATTCTTGAGAGATCAAGAATCTTATCTTGAAAAGCATAAGCCGATCCTTTTCCTTACTGTCTACCTTTATGTTTCTAAAGTACAACGTCATCTTTCGGCGAGAATCTCCTCATAATCCAAAGTGGCCTGAATAATGGGTTAGATTTAGATTATACATCCTCATCGAATGTAATTGACGAGATTAACTAACATAATCAATCTATATATTAAAATAGAATATGTTATCTGTCAGGAAGAGGAAGAAGCCTCTAAGAATCGTCTTTTGTAGATTATTTTACTGTATAATTACAACTTAGTATGTAATTGATTATTGATATACTCATTTATATAGATATAATACCATAATAGTGGTTGTATGCACTTTGTGATAACGGAAAAGCACATCCTTTTGAAGGATGGCTGACGTATAAACTGAGATCTAAACTAAAAGAAGCGAACATGATTATTCAGCATTCCCATAAACCTCTCCTACTGTATAGAGATATCATTGAAGAGAGTAATTGTGCCGCAGAGGAAGAAGTCTGTTTATTGGCCGAAAATCATGTTATTATTTTACTTTATGCTTATGGTGGGTTTATTCCCTCTGAATTTCAAAGTGTAAGGATTCACACCATAGATAAGTTTACGAAATCGATTCTAAGGAAAGAGAGAAAAGATTTGCTTCTCCAATGTCTTGAAAATCTTGGATAGAAGCAGAACCAGGAGTAACTCCACATCCAAATTAATTTTACAATTAAATTAGGAAAGTATATTGGTCGAATCGTGAATCACTGCCAATACTATATCTTAAATATCCTAATTTGGTCTCTTCATTACCAATGTGAACTAGGTATTTTTTATTCAAGTACACAACTACACTCAAGATGAGTGTATTTTCAATTAAAATGCTACAGATGACTAATGGACCTCTGGATATCCCCAAGTCAAAATATGGACATTTCTTAACCTGTGATGATGAAGTGGTACCGCTGGGGATAATGTGATTCGGTTTCTACTTAACGAAGCCACAAAGTTCCTTGCTCGGGTTTAATACTCGCCTTCATTTTTGCTTTCAATTCTGGGCTAATTTCTTCCGGTTTTTTGATGTAAACTTCACTGGTATGTTTTAAAGCTGTTCAACAGTTCCTCATTACTGCCGGCTACCATATAGGAGCAATCTATCCCGATCTCCATGCAAGATAATTTTTTCTCACAAATTACAGAGAGCATTTCTGGCTATTAACCATTAAGTCTTTTTCGGAGACAAAAAAATCATAGGGTTATATTGTTGCTCAGGATACTTCTTTCATTCTAAAAATGTAGTTCAATTGATATTTTCTTCGTTACGTCTACTTCATCACGCGGACCTAACATATGAATTGTTATTGGCTCTTTGCAACCTGCATTCTTCGGGTTAGTTGATACATACTATCATGACATTGACATTTGCAAATACTTGTTATTTTTGAATTATTGGCAACTTGTAATATTTCGCCTTCGCATAAGCCGTGTTCGTTTTGCATACACTTTTCCGACTTATATCCAACCAACTAGACTCTCATCGCCTTATTCTATATTAGTATGGATTGAAAAGATATTAACATATACTAATAGGGGCCAGAAATCGTACAAACCATGAAAAAAAGTGAATGCTGAGTAGATATTGTCTAGATAAGCCCATCAGTTGCTATATTTGGATCGATGCATTTTCATATAATCTAATTATAGAATTTAAATAATCGTGAGCGAGAAAAGATTGATATTACTAGTTCCTGTATTAAATAAATGATGGCAAAATGCACAAAATGCGCATCCGACATTACATCAAATGGTTATGATATCGAAGAATTAAGTCTCCCTAAAGCTACATGTTACTTGGTTTCCTGTAAGCAGTGTAAGACCATTCTTGGAATTGTTCAAGAGAAATAAATTTCCTAGTCCCGCAAGAACGCCTTCCTAATGCATAATCATTCATTAGAAAATATTGTTAGAGTAAGTGTGTCAATTTCTATTCTCACTGTTAAACATAATACAAAAATCCATCGAATCGTCTTCAACAAACTTAAATGAGTTTTCTTGAATATTGGTTCCCATTAGATTAGCGGTGTCTTCGACCGTCTTTTCTGCGTTCAACATGCATTTCTGATACTCTACGACATCGATCGATGTAGTTCCATTTCTATATGGAACACTGATGATTACTGCTCCATCAGGGTAGTCAATCGTCGTTGTGCCATTAGGATCCGTTATAGGAAACGTTGTTTTGTCATATGTAGGAATCTCTAATGTTGCAGCAAATGAGTTAAAGACTGAGCCTAATACCGCAGTTGCCATTACTATGACTACCGCAGATGCTACTACAGTTATCATATGCTGAGGAGTCATTCCTTAGATTTCTGGCTCCTTAAACATATCGAAGTATATCATATCTAAATCTGTGTATATCTTAAATATATCCTAAATCTATTGCTTTTCTCGTCCTCCCCCTCAAGCCAATCAATTCTATCTATCTCCTTATCCCTTTTATCCTGGTTCTTCTGTCGGTGGTCCATGAAGATTTGGAGGATTATTAGGACATCTTAGAGCTGCACAATTAATGACATCATCATTTGGTGGTTCTTCTGGTCCTGGTTCTATTTCTAAATGAGGTGCAGTTGTGTTGCCGTTAAGGAGTGATTCAGGGATTACTGTTTGGAATTTGGGTAGAAATAAGGCTACTTCTATTAAACACCAAAGCTTGTTCATTTGGAACTATATTCACTAGAGATTATTTTCAATAAAACAGTTACTAATATGGAATATATTTGAAAATTACTAGTGACGCGAAGCAAGCGAGACTGATGCTTCAAACTGGGGGGTTGCTCTGCCCCAGTGAAGATTTGTACACAGTTTTCGCCCCCCCCCGTTTACTATTGAGATTAGAGGCTAATGGAACTATCGGAGAAGAGAATGAAGAATAGAATATACATCATGATTTATGGATTTCTTCCATTACCATCGCCATGTATTCTTTGATGTCGCTCTCAGTCAATGAAGATTCAACTCCCGTCTTTTCTGTTAGCACATCTGAATGCTTCTTTGCTATCTTTATGACATCGCAATCGATCTTGAAAGACCCGAGTCATTGAACTCTATTAGTAAGTCTTCATCTATGCCCGGCACGCTGAAAGAAAGAAGAAAATAAACAAGCCTGTCAATCCGCTCGGATGCAAAAGTCGAATTCATATGAGATAAATAATATAAGCATTGTAATATAGACAATCATTTATGGGATAATATAACATATTGATAGAAGAATTAAGTCAGGTCAATATCTTTTGTGATTCTCAGAACATTACAATTCGTTTCCAGCCATGTCACAACTATAGGTTCATCTCTGAGCCTAATTCAATTTCAGTTGAATTAAGTGGTATCGATGAAGTATTGTTTTGAGTAGTAGTATTAACATTTGGTTGACTTTCTTGAGCTATAGCAATTGATGTTTCACCGATCGCCAAATTTCATAGCTGCCTACTTCTCGTACCAATCTATCCAACATTCATCTAGGCTGCAACAATCACAATGATCGATACAATCGAACTTTAAACTACATCTACATCTGCTACAGCTGCAACTATGGTTATTCATCTCTCATTCATATGATATTTCATTCAAACTTATTATCCACATTATTATTTATGCCTTGATAATCCAGTCGGTCTGAGCATACATAGAGTGAATGCTACAGAATACCTAGATTGGTGCTTCGTAGCACTTAAATTTCATATTCTTTTATAGATGATAAAATTTCACTAACGTCCAAACTATAAATCATCAAAGTTAATAATAAAAAGTATAGAATGGAATTAAGTGTCACTCTTCAATGATAAGTTAACATTTTATTAGTGCTATAATGATTATGGGTGATTATCATGACTTTAAATTCGACCAGCACTATCTATATTCGTATCAAACTTTGAAAATATTAAATAGATTATCCCAATATGCAAATTTTAGAATTTATCATATCTAGACTAAATGAGATAAGTAATCATCTAGAAACTCCATAGTTTCCCACGGTAACGGTTAAAAACTAAGATTACGATAAAAAGCTTTGAAATGGTTAGACTTAATTTAATGTATGACTTACTGCAAACAACAAAGAACTCGTCTGGCACTCTAGATGTAAAACGAGAAAAACATACCGGTCGAATTTATTTTATGATTTGTAAATCATGTTATTGGTGTGCAACTTACTTTGGAATTGATGTATCATTATCATCACCACTTGTTTGTCATGGTTGTGGTTTGCATAATACTGAATTGATCCCTATATCGACGGATGATCATTCAGAATTGAATATAGTCCAAAAAGAGGTATGGGGTTAGAATTCTATAGATAATCTGTCAATTAACGAAGTCCAGCCTGAAACCCCCAGTTGAAAGAAACAATAACATGTGAATGTGGTAAAGTCTACGAAGTAGATATTGGTGATGAAGATACGTATTTTCCATGTGAGAACTGTTATCGGTATATCTTTGTAAAAGGTAGAACTTCATAAAAAATAGAGCTTAAATAATTAAGCTTGTTTCTATAATCCACTACGATATCTTTATGGAACTGCTTTGTAATTTGTCGTATCTCAGTTTCATTAATAGCAAAGTAACATTCAAAGCAAATCCCGTAGCATTGGTTCCAATTATAACCGGGTCAGATCTGATGACACCATAAATAACCCATAGAAACATTCCACTTGCTATTAAAATCATTAAATAACTAGACACATCAAACATCTTTTTGGTTTTGTAAGCTTTCATAATCTGGGGTATGAATGATAACAATACTAGAATGCCGGCAACAGTACCAATCCACACGCATGATGGCTAATTCAAATCCCGGCTCGGACAGTGATAAAAAAATGAGTTAGTCGTCTATTTAGAGAGTCTAGTAGAACAAGTATCACCAGTCACTATATATTATTCATTCTGAAAACATAAAAGATCTAACTGCTGATACGCAGTTATGGGTTCTACTAGCTGTGTAAGATGCGGTACAACACTTGTACCCCATTTGTATTGCGACGTCTGCAATGAAGTGGTATGTTTCACGTGTTCATCTTGTTCTATGAATACTGATGAAAGAATTCATGCTTATTGTCGAAATAATGCTATATACTTAGAAGATACAAAGACAAAATCTTTTCAGTTAATTATGGATGACTCTAATTATTCCAAACAAAATCAATTCAATGATGAAATAAAGTACTCTTTAATCAAATTGTCGACATCATACTGGTTCAATCTGTTTGAATGTATGAAAGTAGTCAACAGATATTGCAGAACGATATTTAATCTTGGTATCAATAGCATGCGTAAAGATGACATTGGTATTTCATGAAATTACGGTGCTCGTTTCTCCGTTCTCATCAGTTGTTGCTTCTTGATTTCGATAGCTTTCTGGTATTGTTCCATGGTCAATCCAAGATCACGTAACTGTGCGTTCCACAGCGTGATAGTATTATTCAAATCTCTCTTCTTCCATTCGAGCTCTATTACATCGCCGGTCAGATTCTGGATCTTGTTTTCCAAACTTGGTAAGTCATAATTGGCATATCTCAGAAACTTTGTGATGTACCCGTCGCCCAACATTTTGTTACGTTTCAGCAGATTGAATAGTTTGATAAATGATGGTAAATAATATTTGATCTCGTTAAACAAGAATCCGAGTTCATGTAACTGAATAAGTGCCCAGTACTCTTGTTGTATCTCTTCAACTTCAGAAGCAGAGATATCTAATTCAATAGCCACTTCGATTGGCTTCTTTCCATTTTTGAGCATCCATAACGCTTTAGTTGATTTGGAGCTGCTGCTGCAGTTATCATCACCGCTATTGTTGATAGTTCTTATTATCTTTCCAATTGATCCGAATGATAAATGCGCCTGTCGGGCAATCTCTCTTATGGGCTTGCCATCTTGATAGAGTTTAATCACTAATTCTTCTTTTTCTTTCTTGTTCAATACGACTTGCATAGAGTCTATTGACAAGAAGCTGTTCTTAGCTTTTGCTATCTGTTATCATATGTTATCATGTCGGCGCTAGCTGTTTCAGACTGTTTTCATTTGCTGTTTAGAATGTATTATGCTAATGGGTATCGTGGTAATAAAAAATGAAAAAAAGAAAAAAAGATTAACTGACGTTCTCACAGTTTTCGTTTGCTTTATCTTCAGATTCATCGAAACCAGTTACAGTATCGGCGCCTTTACCGCAGTTGAACTTGTCTGCACCGTCGCCGCCAATATTCTCATCATTTCCATCTCCGCTCTTTATCTTATCATTTCCACCAGCACCACTATTGATATCATCGCCCGTTACCACTCTTTATCTTGTCATCTCCAGCACCAGAACCATCCACATTATCTCCCCAGTTTTGGTCATCTCCATCCCCGCTATTTATTCTATCATCTCCACCAGCACCAGTACCATCGTCATTATCTCCGATGTTGATATCATTTCCATCCCCACTGTTTATTGTGTCGTCTCCCCCATCACCATTACCACCAGTGCCAATTTGCCACGATTATCTCCATCGTTCCAATCATCTCCATCCCCACTGTTTATTGTATCGTCTCCACCATTACCATCACCATCAAAGTTATCTCCAATATTGAAATCATCTCCATCCCCACTAGTTATTTTATCATCCCCGCCATCACCAGGGCCAGTAAAGAAGTTATCTCCAACATTCTGATCATCTATGTTTTCTGGCTCTTGATCATTGGTATCATCCCCATCTCCACTATCTATACTATCGTCTCCACCATCGCCAACGTTTAAATCATCTCCATCTCCACTAGTTATGTCATCGTCACCATCTGTTCCAATGTTGAATTCTTGTGCATATGTGCTTGCATTCACAGTGACCAATATTGAAACAATAGCCACTAACAATCCAATAATTATGCTTTTTTGCATTGTCGTCTGTGTATTCACTAAAATGATTATAAGTATCGATTCTAGAATAGTATTCTATTTTTATATCCAAGTCGGCCCAGATTTGTTTCTTCAGTTCGATCATCATATTGTACGAGTTTAATAATTTTTTCAGTTGTAGCATACTTGATTTTAATGTTGTAACTATTTCTTGAGATTGCTGTTTCTCCCATTCAAGATCTATTGCGTCTTCTTACGATTTTTCCAATTGATCCAAACGATAAGTGCGCTTGGCGAGCAATCTCTCGTATGGGCTTGCCATCTTGATAAAGTTTAATCACTAACTGTTCTTTTTCTTTCTTGTTTAATACAACTTGCATAGAGGTAATGACAAGTCGTAGTTCTTAGCTTTTTCTTTGTTATTGTTTGTTACAATTGGAGCACTGGCTGTTTCAGACTGTTTCCGTTTGTCGTTTTGAAAACATTGTACTATGCGGCCAGACTAGTGAATAATCAATTAATTACGCTTCTAGACTCTGATGATTATCTGTAGTACAGATCGGTCTGGTTAGTATTATCGGCTTACTGATAATCTTGTTTTGAAAGAAAAGTAAAGCCACGGTGATTCAGAACAAATTTGACGTTAAATAGCGGCCCATGATAGCAATTAACCATATACGTAAACCAAACTATTCAAACCGCATATATGCTTGCATCATCAACTGGCTGCTTGAGTTAAATTCTTAATGATGGGTGGACCGACATCTAAAACCGTTTCAAAACCGCTTATTACGCCTGACGAGAAAGTCTTCCATCCCAGGCCGATAAGTGCTAGAATAACTACTACTGTAAGAAGTAGCGTAAATAGAACTATAATTTATACATAGATAATCAAATTAATGAGCTTTGATTCCGTAATTATTCAGTCACTATCCAGTGAAAACTATGCTGTAAAAATATTAGTAAGAGAATATTCTTATATAAGAAAGTTCTATACTAGTTTGTTGAACGGCTACAATGTGTTTCTCAGAGAAGCGCTCGTGATTGTTAACGCGGGTGATCGAACAGTGAGCTCAAAACCTCGATGGGCATGTGCTATGTGCGGAATGTATTCATCTCGACGGTCTAGTGTAAAGCGTCATGTCGCCAATATCCACAATGGTTTATCGTTTGTCGTCTCATTTGTCGATTATATAGCTGGTCGGCGTCAAGGCGTTTATTTCCCAAATCCAATCCCCAGTTACTTGATCAAGCAACAGCAACAGTTTCAATCTCAGACGGCTGCATCATCGCGGCCTGTAGATATTATGAAAGATGAGATGCTTCGAGCTGCATTAAGAAAACGGTTCGGATATCATTAAAATCAGAAGCTTTGTATACACGGCATTGGACTGTAGTCAATATTAGAACTACGGGCCATACATGGTGTAGAAAATAATAGATAGCTTCAGAAAGCTAACGGCGTATTCGCTTTGGAGCTTTTCTAAAGTCTAACGGTTCTACTGTGTTACTTGGTTTTCGTTCGCCGGTGTTAGTGTCAATAAGCCACGCCACAATTCTTACGACTACTTTTTTTGACAGAATGAATCACTATTCAGCTTCAGCGTCAACTTTTCCATTGTTCTCCATGTAGCTGCGAACTACTCCAGCAAAGCGGCCCCAGAAGATTTGTTTCCCCACCTAGCTGGCCTCTTATTCGTTTTACTCTTTTTTGTCATTTTCATTTCTTATCCACCATTTAGTACCTGTCGGTTGTGTTACTGTCGGTGTCGGTGTCGATTGTTTCCCCACATTTGATAATACTCACAGTCTAAGTATATCTGTTTAGTTGGTGGAGCATTTTTAAAGTCTATTATTTAATCTGTTACTATATAGCTCACATTAGATGAAGTATACTATTGTTTACTGAAAAGCTAAGACTGGCGTATTTGTGATTTAATTTTTTCTTTCATCTCTGAATGTTATAAGTAATAGTACCTGTCAGCTCTTACGGACTAATAATGTAGTAGATGAATATTTGATTTGAAACGGCCTGATTCTTCATCATAATCTTGACTGTCGAAGCAAGTTTTATACCCTGGTTCAGCTTGGTCGCAATATGGCATTTCATCATTATCATTGTCACTTGCTTGTACTTCCAATTGTTGCGTTGTTAAAATGGTAGCGACGAGCAATGTGATGGCAATTATTCCGCTTTTAAGTGCCTTTTTGAGATTCCCGCTATTCATAACAGCTCCAACCCTTTCTAATCGCCCACATGAGATGGCTATCGCAAAGAAATGCTTCGAATTCACGCCTGAACTCTATTCTCCCACGGCAGTCACAATTAATTAGAGCGCAAACGATCTCTTTTTTTGCATTTGATAACAAATTCATTTCTGCTAATTGCCCCCTTCTAATGAGTATTCGGTAATTATTGACATTAATATCCACTAATACCCATTATACGGTTACATCCCTTATAAATTAGAATGATTACATTGACTACATCTGTTGCAGCTGCTGCCTACTTGCCCAAGAAACGAGATAGAGTCATAACTTTAAGTATGAACGAGAATGAGTTGGAACCGGTCGGTATGTCATACTTTATGGATTTCATCCATCACCATTGCCATGTACTCTTTGATATCGCTCTCCGTCATTGATGTTTCCACTCCAGTCTTTTCCGTCAACACATCCGATTGTTTTTTCATGATCTTCATGACTGTAGAATGTAATTCTTGTTCCATTTGTGCTGATCCCATACTGTCTAGAAACTTTGCTTGTTCTGTTATCGATTTTCTAATGGCAAGACGCAATGTTGTGTCTTGAGATACCGTAACAGCTGAAGAGTATAGACCAACGTATATCAAATAGCAAGATAGTCCCACAAGAGAGACGGAGATTATTCCATATGGTGGGTATGCAGCTTGCGCAGCCATGGCGGATCCAGAAATATAAAAGAGAACAAATCCATATGCCGCAAGTATCATATACTTTCGAAGATCACTGTCTTTACGTAGAGTTCTTGCAACAGATAGAAAAGCTGCTCCAAAAATAATTCCAGACATGATTCCAGCGAATGAAAATATGAGTACATTTGTCATTGCGTCCAGATTCTCAGACGGTGTAAAATATCCCAAGACAAAGAGCGGGAATGAAATAAGATAGTAGATCATCGCCGCACTCATAATGATCCAGAATTTGATTTTACCCAACTTTTTGATGTATGGATGTAGCATCTTCACTGTCCCAATCCAAGTAAGAATATAAGCAATGTAAGAAGCTATCAGACTGGCCAACCCAATCTGGCTTCCGATTGATTCGATACTGAATTCTGGAAAGTTTGCCACGTCATTAAACGTTATTATCGGCTTCTGTTGCATTAACATATCAAATGATCTTGCTAAAGCAGCTGCTCCGTTGACTACATATGCAATCATAGCCAGAGCAAATATTAGTACCGACGAGATTCTTGTTAGATGATATGTGCCACGAGAAAAAAGCTCTTGCTAACAGAGCTAGTGTAACGATCCATAGACCATAGCTAATTGCATGAATGATAAAAAGAAATACAGTACTGTACTGTTGTAAAAATAGAACTTGCAAAATCACAATTGTTATTATTGCGACTATCATAGATTGGGCAACATAAACTGCAGTATGTAATTTCCGTAGATGAAACGCTCTTTCTCTTTTTCTGGTCTCTTTATTGGATTGCTTAACATAGTCTAATATGAAATATTGGGTTATAGCTAAAATTACTGTGATTACTATGAACACGAATACTCCGCTTCGTGAAGAAAGTTGATGGGGAATGAAATCAGCGACAATGCCGACCAGAGAATCTGCTGTGATGGCAACTATCATGACCATCATAAGCGTAAAAAGCCGCTTACTTGTATCAAATTTCGCTAATGTAGCTTCTATCTTCAAAATCGCAGTCTCACATTCTCTTCTACTTGTAGACTAGAAGTAGAAAAGCTTTTGATATTGGATCTAATCGCCCATCAACTCAAATTATTTCTGCACTTTGGATTCATACGCTTCATCTTTATCTGTTGGTGCTTTGTCGGTCATCTTATCAGTTACACTCCAATTTCTGCATCATAGAATTCAATGTCTAAACTTCCGCTCAAACTTTCTTCTCAATGCAATGATAATCAAACCAAATGTGACAGCACCACCCACTATCTTGAAAGCAACATCTAATAAACCCACATTTAATTGGGTACCAAAAGAGAGACTGGGTAAAAAGTTAGTTAGACTTCTTCCGAAAGCCACTTCAAGATTACTTGAATTAACTACTTGTGAGATATTCGTGTTATAGACCAAGAATTCACCAGCGGCATTTGGCTGGATGGACCATAGCAGAGTTGAAAGCGCCACGATTCCAATTCCAAACATGGTTGGTCTAAAAATAGATTGACCGTATTTAGATAGAAGATAATATAGTCCAGTTAATGATAAATTTCGAATAATTCGATTATTTCGTCTAATTCGGGATTCTCCGTTCTTGGTTTCTTCTTTATATAGTCTCTTCATTTCCATTTCTCTAATGAAAAATTCTCCAGCTTCATCGTATCTCATTCTAAATTCGTAATTTTCTCTGAGATTGCGGTAAACAGCAATGACACTTCTAAGCTTGATATTTCGAGCCAATTTATCATTCTCTATTTGGCTCTCTATTTCTCTTTCGTCTCGTATCTTAAATTTATCTCCCCACACGACGTCTTCCCCAAATCTCACTCTACTTATATCTGTATTCAAAAAAGAGATATGTGATATGTTGTCTGTCAGAAAATGTACATGTTCTTGATCATCAAATTGAATATGCTGAAAAACAGCGCGATCAGAAAATCGAGAGTCAGAGAAATCAGCTTTATCAGTAAATTTAGCGTAATTGAAAATAGCTTCTTTAGTAAATTGTGTATGGGAGAAATCAGCTTCTTTAGTAAATCGAGTGTGTAAGAAACAGCTTTTTCAGTAAATTGTGCGTTGAAGAAATCAGCTTTTTCAGTAAATTGTGCGTTGAAGAAATCAGCTTTTTCAGTAAATTGTGCGTTGAAGAAATTGACTTCGTTAAATCGGGCTTTCGAAAAATTAGCTAACCCCACAAATACTGCCCCAGAGAAATCGACTGATTTATCAAAATGTATTCGTTCAAATGAGATATCTGGTATATGATATCCAATGCAGATCAGCGGTCTGGTTTAGTTTTTCAGATAATTTTCTTTTTAAGTTCTGCTCATTGGCTTCTTTATTTTTAGAATCTTTCAGATAATTCTCGATCATGAAATATACATAACCCGCTGTCTAAGATATTTTCTTCTGACTCGGGACATGTATACAGAACATATTCTCCAGTTTTTTCATCACGGTATTTGATATCAGTTTTGAATCCACAACGGGCCACTAATGCGTCAAGTCGCTATATGTCTTCTACATTTAAACGAAATTCGCCATTTCGCATCCACTCAATGTTTAGTCATTTAGTAATATTATATTAAATATGGAATAATTTCTATTGTAATAACTAAGTAGAATATACCAGTAAGTTTGCAAGTGAAGAAATATCTTTTTGACATCTCATTTGTTATCGAGTATGCGCGAAATCTTACCATTTAAGAGATTATAATCCAATTCAGTTATTTTTCTATCAGAATAAGCATCTTCTATGTCATTTTTTATGTTGTTAACAGCTTCCGTATTTGGGTCAGTGATAGATTCAATTCTTTTCTTAAAGATCTTTTGATATGCTGCAGAAACTTCATTTTTTAAGCTTGTATATTGATCATTGTTTATCTTTCCCGCCGCATAAGAGTCTGAGATGCTCTTGTTTAATTCATCCAATTTATCAGTATCATTTTCGTCCACTTTACCATCGGCATATACGATGGCCATTTGTTGATGAAATGAATTTAATCTAGAAGTCTGCTTCTTTGATTTAAACCATCCCACAGCTGCGGGGATAAGCAATGACCCAACTAATGCGGCAACAATAACAGTGATTAATGAAGCCGTAAATTCTGCCGGAACTGGTGGTGGAAGTGCTCTAAAGTATGCTGTGAAGTTACCAAATCTATTAACAGTAAGAGTTGCTGCTGGATCATTTTGTTTGACACAAAAATATCAAGAAATGGAGTCAACGGTAAACCAGAAGTTGTAGATGCATTAATTGTTCTAGTTGAGTTATCTTCAAAAATTTCAACCCAACTATCAAACTCATAATCCATTGTTTGGTTTAGCTACACACCCTGTTCCGGATGACACGTAAAAATAGCGATTTATGGGAGCATCTAAACCATTGCAAATTATCTGGCCACCTCTAAATGGATTGATATCGAATGTTACGCCAGCTACAACTTCATTACGTTGATGGATTAATTACAGATACAGTATTAGAACCAGAGTTTGCTACGTACACGGCATCTCCAAATGTGGAAATAAAAGTCGGATTATCCCCAACTGTTATATTCTTTATCACAGTATTTGTAGTCGGATTAATTACAGATACAGTGTTAGAAAATTCGAGTTTGCTACGTACATGGCATCTCCAAGTGTGAATAGGCTGTGAATAAAAGTCGGGATTCCCAACAGGTATATTCTTTATCACATTATTTGTAGTTGGATTAATTACAGATACAGTACTAGAACCAGAGTTTGCTACGTACATGCATCTCCAAGTATGAATAGGCTGTGAATAAAAGTCGGGACTTCCCCAACAGTTATATTCTTTATCACATTATTTGTAGTTGGATTAATTACAGATACAGTATCAGAACCAGAGTTTGCTACGTACATGGCATCTCCAAGTGTGGAAATAAAAGTTGGACTATCCCCAACTGTTATATTCTTTATCACAGTGTTTGTAGTCTGATCAATTACAGATACAGTATTAGAACCAGAGTTTGCTACGTACACGGCATCTCGAAATGTGGAAATAGAAGTTGGACTATCCCCAACAGGTATATTCTTTATCACATTATTTGTAGTCTGATCAATTACAGATACAGTATTAGAACCAGAGTTTGCTACGTACACGGCAACTGCAAATATGAATGGGTTGTGAATAAAAGTCGGATTATCCCCAACTGGTATATTCTTTATCACATTATTTGTAGTCTTATCAATTACAGATACAGTATTAGAAAATTCATTTGCTACGTACACGGCATCTCGAAATGTGGAAATAGAAGTTGGACTATCCCCAACAGGTATATTCTTTATCACAGTGTTTGTAGTCTGGATCAATTACAGATACAGTATTAGAACCAGAGTTTGCTACGTACACGGCATCTCCAAATGTGGAAATAAAATCGGACTATCCCCAACTCCGAGCTGAGCACTCGTTAACACATTTGTTTGATTTACAATTGATTCCAACGTATTTTGGCTCAGTTGTGCTTCCGCATTATCATTCATCAGTACACTGTATGACATTATTACTAGTAGACAACAGATTGTTGGAATTAGTCGATGACTTGTCACTTAAGCATTAGCACTGACATCGAACTATTAAAACACAGAACCTGATAAGTTTTGCTTCAAGATGGATAATGTGATATGACTAATTTTGATGCACGATTAATGTCCAGACTCGGTGTCAAGTTAACAACTTATCTTGGCGATTAAGTTATTCAATCTCATCATCATTTTCTTATTCTCATCTGCACAGTACGGTAATGTACCGAACTGGCCTTCACTCTCCCCCACTCTGAAGTCATCGTCAGCTTAATAGTCCATTTTGCTAGACTATAGCTATGTCTTACGCTCACATAGATTTTGCCAGAAAGACACTAAGAGAATTGCTACGAAAATAATGAAATTATCGATAAAAGTGGTGCCGTAAGCATGTGACAAGTAGATCTTTTAAGGCTCAAAAACCCGGGGTGTTGTTACTACTTGGGCCGGGGCAGAATCTTCTAGACTATCGAAGAAAAATAAAAAATGAATTAGTACGTAAATATGGATATAACCGCCGAGATATCATAATTATGGAAGATATTCGAAGTAAGCGTGATGACACCGGTATAGATGAGAAATTCGAACGCATATTGAAATATTATGATCCGATGCTTGTGATAGCATTATTTCATAGAAAAGCAAGAATGGACGGAGTGATATTTGAAATTGGCTGTCTTTGCGGTCTTTATGGGACTAGAAATATTGGCCATAGACTTCGGTTTCTCACAGAGTCTGGATACAATTTCAAAGCAACAACACCATATATTACAACGCTTTTCCCCAAGATCCGCAACGTTTCATTTGATGATTCAAAAGAATATACTAAGCCGGCTAAGCTTATTGATATTTTTGTTGCTACGAAGTGAACAATTAAAAGCTAATATTTCTATGCCAACTAGCCATTATTATCAATTGAACAACACACCTCTATTGCTTTCGCTTCTCCACATTAGCACTTATTTCAGATTCCATGTCATGAATATCGCATAGTTCTTCTCTTAAGCGCTTTGCTTGTTTCAGATTCTTGTTCGCTTCTGCTATCTCTATGGCTCGTGCTATGTCACCATACTTTAGATCGGACAGGCGGCCAAAACGCTTTGCACTGTATCTATCTCATTAACTAGTATATCAGATTCTCTTAGATTGTTGGATTTTTTAGCTTCACATTTAGATCTTCAATTCTCTCTTTGAGAACACTTTCAAATTCGATTATGTCTGTTAATTCTTGTCGCTCTTTAGTTGTTACGAGTTTTTCATGCTTTTTTCATCAGCCTGATTCAAAATTAGTCCGACAACTCTTCTGGTCCATTCGAGAAATTCTACTTCGTCTCGTCGATCTGCTATATATAATGGACTTAGTACGTTTATCAGCTATCTCTATTTCTTCTCTGAGCGAACCAGTTCTTTTTTCAATAATCTTGTCCAGTTGAACGAGTTTATGCATGACGAACTATCGACCGACTTTACGATATAACCAATGGATTACGAAAAAGAACCGGGGAGAATGTATAGAACTCGTATCGAAATTGGGTCCAAATGAAACGGCCAAACACTGGTAAATGCTTATAATCACACTTTCAATATTAAGAGCAAATGGCAAGTATGCAGAAAAAGAGTCTAGATACTTCACCAGATGAAACACGGACATTTGAAAAAGGCAAGATAGAACTTGTAAACCTTGGCGATACTACAATCGGCCGGATTAAATTAGAACCAGGTTGGAGCTGGGAAAAATGTGTGAAACCCATTGTAAAGACAGATAGTTGTCAAGTGCCGCATACTCAGTACATTATTTCTGGTAGAATTAAAGTAGTCATGGATGATGGTGCTGAAAAAGAATTTGGTCCCGGAGATGCTGCTGTAATTCCACCTGGACATAATGCATGGGTCATTGGGGATGAGTCGGTAGTTGGAATTGACTTTAGGGGTCTAAAAGAGTATGCTAAGAGTGAAAGTGACTAAATTCTGAATTAGTCAGCTTTGCTACGATGACCTTTCTTAGCCGGGGGTAGCTTATAGACCAATGAACTTAAAGACACCCAGACTTCAGAATTTCTGATTGATGCATCTCTGGATCTTTAAATCTGCAATGGTGCTCAATTGATTCTAGATGAATACTCCGAACTTCTGGATGTAAAGTGCAGTAATAGAAAGAATGATTATCTGTTCGAATTATGGATTTGCATGGGCTTTCGTCTAATTTATGCGGGGGAAGTGGGCGATATACTGACTCTTGGTCATCATGAAAGAATCTTGTGACCATTTCTGTAGTCACACGCAGAGCGTATAGTCAGCTCTAGTTTTGTATTTGTGCGCTAATCTCTGACTCTAGATCTTGAATCTTGTTAATCTGTTTTCTCAACCGGAGCGCTCGCCGAAAATCGTGGTTCGCTTCTGCGATCTCGATAGCTCGTACTTTATCACCATATTTTAGATCAGAAAGATGCCCAAGAATGCTTTCAAGCGTATCAATCTCATTTATCAAAATATCTGATTCCCGCAAATTGTTGCAATCTTTTAATTTCAAATTTAATTCTTCTACTCTTGACTGAAGCGTGTTCTCAAAATCGATGCAATCGGCTAAATCTAATTGCATCTTAGCCTGCTCCAAGTTGTATGTACTTCTGTTTATCATCCCGGTCCAAAATTGAATTGATAATCGCTGCTGTCCAACGAACAAATTCAATTTCGTCTTTACGATCTGCTATGTATAGTAGGTTCAGTTTCACGTTGGTTGCGATCTCCACTTCTTCTGTGAGCGATCCGATTCTTTCTTCGAGTATTTTTCTGAGTTCGATGAGTGTGTGTTTATGCATTATAAAAAGACGATCAATTCACGATATAATCTGTAAAATACCCATAGAGCTGGGGGAGAGTATATCACCGTGAATTTGTTGTCTATCGATACGCTAGTCTAAAACTAACGACATTGACTCCACAGCCGACTTAAGTGACGGTATGACAGTAATGACACCAGTTTATGAAAACTATTTCTAATGGTATTAGTTATTCTATTCACTCCACTTTTTTTAGAAAAATACTGTCATACTGTCATACTGTCATAACTCCACAAAAAGAACAACCACTCATCGCTATTGATGCGATTAGAATAATGGAGAGTATTGAAACCGCGTAGGTTAACGAGCCATAGATAGTGGCTAGTAGATAGAAAGACAAATGAAGTAGTGTACGATTAATTTCGGAATTATGTCTTAGTATCTTTTTGAATCGTATCCAGCGCTGATTACAATCTCTCCCGACTTCTACTAGTATATTTGCTGCTTTCAAATCCAACTTTATTTTATTGATTTCGCGGGTCATCCATCCGGACTTTGCGGAAACCACCTGATCTATTAATATCCAGTTTTCTATCTTCGGCCCGATCTTGCAGAATCCGAATATAATTGCATGGGCTCAATTTGATTTCAGTTTGGTCTGTAATGGATAATTAAAAATATAGTCAATGATTAGTCCAGCAAATGTGTTATTTTGAACTACAGTAACATTTTGCTGCTTCACATTTTCATGCCACGCATCCAGAAATTCATTATCTCCGTTTCCGATTACTCTAGATATCACTTCACCCCATGTGACAAAATCAGCAAGTCGGTGATTGGGTTTTACTTGTTTTGCTATCTCGTCATATCTTTTCAAACATTCTACTACAACATCAAAAATGTATGCTAGTGTATCTGGCACTAAACTCTTTATTTCATCGATGAACTTATTTTCGCCAATTAGCTTACTTTCAGAATTCTCTTCAAAACCGTCGGGAATACTCTCCATATCCAAAATGAATGCGCGGTCAAGAGCATCGGGGTTGGTAATTGGTATATTTATCCCAGTAATACCCAGGGCTCGCTTTGCTGAAAAGTTTCGCTTCTCATCTGTTGTGTATAACTCACGAACACTCATGGAAGTTCCCGTGACCCAAGTACATATTTCATCCATTAAATCTGAGTTTAAATGACTTTCATTATCAAAGCACGCAAAATATGAATCGTAAATCGCAACTCGTCTATCTTTATCATCACGTGGAAGTCTTTCAACTAATGCCAAAAATGGTCTTGGGTCTACAATCTGTCTTGTAGATCTCAAGAGTAAAGTCTTTCCGCTAGCACGGGGCCCGGTGGGTAGAATTATTGGAAGAGAAATATCTGGAATGAATAACGCGATGACATAGATTTCAGCAATCATGCGCTGGTACTCATGTGGAATGAAGAATCTATTTATTAAATCCCGAACCGGTCTAATCTCTCCGGACTTATCGAATGAAAGATTTTCTTCAAACGAAAGTCGGGGTTGTACTTGTATTCGATTTGGATCCCCGCTCAAAAATAGAAGTGGGTTCTTGTCTATCTGCCATCCATCTTTAGTTATCTTTACACATTGCCATTCTTCATTGTTCAAATCATAGTATATTGTGTTACCAATCTTCGCTATCCGATTATATAATGTCTGGGTCTCCGTTGTAAATGATTCTAATACTCTCTTGGAATTGTTAATAGTATTTTTGCTTATAACTCTGTTTTCGGTATCATAGTACAGCTTACTGAGATATCTACTAAATTCTTCAGAACTCATTTTTAGCAACTCATCATGGCCATTCTTCTCTATGACTGCATAGAACGCACCCGTCTGATCTTTGAACTGTTGTTTAATGTGAGACATCGATAAATTCACTAAGTGCTCAGCATCTTTAATTTTGTGCTTCTTTCTGCTCTCATCGTAATCTTTGTAGATCTCAGTTAACTGAACATTAATGTCTCTGAGTTGCATATCTTGTAATTGGTAATCTGGGTACAATTCATTGCATCTAGAAATTATGGCATCATGAGTTTTATCTATATTAGTTGGATGAAACGTAACGCTAAGATCTGGATCTTCAACTTCGATCAAATGACCAGTCCGCTTAAGTCTTGTGGTCACAGTTTCTGAATATGAGTAACTACTTCCAACCATTCTAATTTTCGATAAATTTGACTTTGAGCTTTCGACCAATACTTATGTACACATGAGTATCGTCGAATCCAAGGGCTTCAAATAATCTTAGTACGGCTTGGTGAAGTATATGTTCTCTAATTCTAGTATGACTCAAATGCCCCTTCCAAAATGTATCCAAGTTCTGTCTCACTTCGGGCTTTAGATCGGAAGAATATATCGGATATTCTGGGGTTGGCAAAGCAATCGGAATTAGTCTTGCCAAGCGTCTACATTGACTTTGATATTTTCTTATAGTTAGTGTTTGCCCAGCTTTGTTAGTAACCACCTGTACGGCTGTAGCCAAATTACACAGCAGAGCATCAATTGTTGCTTCAATTGTCCATTCACTATCGGATAACATAATTACTGTGCTGCCAGTCGCTCTGCCCGTACAAGATTTGTCTTCTACTGCTACTGCTTGAGTTGTTAACTCAAATCCGCTGGACAATTGTTTCTCATCTGACAACTTACTCTCTTCGATTAGTAGACTGTGATCGCTGCAGAAGATAGATTTATTAAATGAATTTGTACTACTATTCATGTCTTCGCCTACTATTCTTCTGGTGTGTTGACTCATTTGATGTCATAGATTTGGAGAGTCGGACATCAACTGAATTTTTATATCCACTTTCAATGTCGAGGTCCCCGTGAATCATTTGTCTTTGTGCTTCGTTTAAAAGACGAAGCATCTTTGGTATGTAGACGGTCATTTTGCAACGTGGACAACATGCGATATATTTGCTGCTTCCACAATATCGCCACTGGTACCTGCACCGGTGACAAACACATTCTATACTTTTTGTATATACTTGCATTACAGTTTAGAGTGATAGATAGAATTATTTATACCTATTTTTATCGATACTATCGATAGATACTAGTGGGTACAGTCTATCGATAGGTACTATCTTATATTTATAGTCATGTTACTGATTTGCAGTATATATAAGTAGTTTGAGTCTATCGATAGATACTGATTATAGGTACAGTCTATCGATAGATACTAGCTTCAACTTCTCTATCTATAGATACACATTGATAGTTTGAACTTAAGTAACATGTCTTTTTATTAGCTGGGAGAAGAATAATTCTTATCTATCTATAGATCAGAAATCTATTATTCTTAATGCTTGAGCTTAACCGTACTATCTCTATAATCCCATTCATTTGTTCACGCTTGTAAGATTTGTAGAGTTAGCATTATGGCACTTACATCTGCATATAATTATACAGTTAATCAAATTATTAGAATAACACCCGCTGCATTCGTTACAAGTATCAGTCGGGCAGCGCGTGATAATGAATTTTATCTCCACATATACATATATTCATCGATTACATATTTAAAGGTCGAAGAACCCCCAGACTAAGAAAGTTCTAGTCAAATTTCGGGTCTCTGGTTTAAGGTCTATCTATAGATCAGGTATGAAGGTTTAACTTTACCATCTCCAGCTATTTCTTTACGCTTGTAAAATTTGCAGATTTAGCATCATGGCATTTGCATTTGCATATGATTATGCAATTAATCAAATTATTCAAATAATAACCGTAGCATTCATTACAAGCGTCGGGACAGTGCGTAATAATGAATTCTATCTTCACATAATTGTAATTGCTGACACTTATTTAAAGGTTGAATAATTGAACCGGGGGTTAAGAAAATTCTAGTTAATTTGGGGATCTGGCTTGAAAATTCCGTTCTTAACTAGCTGTTTTGCTAACTTGTTTCTTACAGCGGGGTCGCTACTAGCCATAGTTGTAACCAATAATTGTAATTGAGATCCCATTGTTGCTATTTGTTCTCGCATTACTTCCATTTCTTGTTCATGTTTTTGGCTCATTATTTCTTTCTCTTTTTTGATTTCATTAACTTTCGATTCAATAGTTTTTCCAGTAGCGTGAAGCGTAGAATAGTCAAGGTAGGTCAGATATTTCATGGAATTAGCGTATATTTCAGCACGTTTCGCCGGTTTGCTCGAATAGTAAGTATTTCTTTTATGGCCCAAAAACCACTCCGAGTAATCGCTACCGGCTGAAGAATCTGATATGGTGGTCTTCACAAAACGTCTCAAAGAATGAAATGTTATTCGTCCCCGTTTCGAAGATTCTTTTCTGTCCCCCAGTCCAGTAGCTTTGAGAACTGTGTGGAATTGGTAGACGAGCTTCTGATAAATCGGAGTAAGAGCGCTTGAAGAAGCATTTTTATGCACTTGGAATACCAGAGATTCGCCCATTGGTTCAGTCATATTTTTAATCTGATTTAAGTCCATTTTGAATGAGTATTCGATCCATTCCATCAGATAGCGGGCTGCTTCATCAGAGATAAAAATATCTCGAGACACTTTGGTCTTGGTGTATTCACCACGCACATGCAGCCTAGTTGGATTATGCTGAAAATCTAGATCACATAGTCTAATTGCACATGCTTCACGTGCCCGTACGCCACTACTTGCTAGAACCAGTATGTATGCTTTTAACCGACGATTATTACATTTCAGCAAAATATTTCTAATGTCGTCTTGATCCAGAGCTTGTTCTTCTTCTTGGACGTTCTTCGACATAGTAACTCGTCTCTTAAATTTCGAACTTACAATATCAACGTCATTGTAGAGAAGATAAGATCTGATGCCCGCCATGTATTGGTGAATTGATGACGGGCTTATTCTAATAGTTTGAAGATAACTAACAAAATGATCCAATAAATCATAAACATCGACTTTACTAGAAATAAGCAAATCGACAATGGTCTCTAGTGTATGATCGTCGTAGTCTTTCGTTAAGAATTGCTGGAAAAGAGCTAAAGATGTCTTGTACCCGACAGCTGTATAAATTGCTCCCCGCTTTTTTGAATCCAAGAATTTTTGAACTTTTGGCATTCTCTCTATGCGTCTATGTGTTGTGCTAACTAGATGGCTGAACACGATATTTATGCGACGGCTAAATTGAAATATATACTTTATTAATCAATATTTTCAATAAAATATAGGTAATTGGTTTTCTGTCAACTCCATTCCGTCTATGCTCCTCACTAAGTGTGAAGATTTTATGCTGACACTCATTCAACTAATCTCAATGAGGACGACGACATAATCAAGCCTGATTATCGAGGATTTAATCTTTTATTATACTTCCTCATTAAATATGCCATGGACATGAGTGCAAGCTGTGCAACATGTGGTAAAAAATCACAGGGTTATGATACGGAATGTTCATGCTGTGGAAATTATTATTGTTCTGATCAGTGCAGCCTGCTGTGGCATAACAAACAGTTCGCTCATCACCAATGGGCAGACTATAAGCATATTTATGGCGCAATTATGGGCTTCGATCCAAAAGTGAGAGTAGTCACCATTTGTGATTTAAATGGCGAAGTGATGTATTCCGGTCATCGAGAAGGAGTAAAAAATCTGCTCACATCTAAAGAAAGCAAGGAATCATTAGAATTAGCGGTCAATGGGTGGAAGACCCGAAGAGAACTTGCCTCAAAAATCGGGAAGGGAAAGTACGTATTAGCAGAATACGAAAGGGTGAAACGCCTTACCCTTCCACTAGGTAACGATCACCTCTTATACATAACAGCAGAAGTAGGATGCGATCATCCCACTTTAATAACTAAAATTCAAAAGTTGCATTTGTAATTGTTCAGACTGGACCTGAAGTCATATCCTACTATCAGGCTACAGAGATACTGTCAGAAGTAACTTTGACTACAAATACTTACTTTGACCCGTCGGAAGAAGAATTAAGGAATGAAGTGAAAAAATCATGAAAGCCAAATCGGATCATATACCGGCTATTAGGCTTATAAGAAGCTTTCAGCAGTGGACTTTTTTTGAGGATACATCCCACAGTTGAGAATCATATAGAGGAATCCTAATTCCTTTAGGCAATTTGTAAAAGATAATGTTTCTGCTTTTCTTTCTTTAAGCTATAGGAATTTTCAATCATTCAATGTTATAAGATTATTAAATTGTCTAGTAATCTTATGCTGATGTTTAAAGCTGGTTTGTTGAAACGAGTTAAAGCTTCAACAGTTGCTATAGGTCTCATCAATAAGGATACAAAAGAAGTCATAAGCACCTTTGGCACAGGTTTTTTCCTCGGTGGCAAGTATATTGTCAGTTCTGCACACGTTTTTAGTCAATGCCTAAATTATAACTCTCTGTATAAGGAAAAGAACAACAGTTTCGAAGGAATCTATTCAGCATTCCGCGTTTCCAGAAGAGGACAAAAATTAGATCTCGACACTTACCGCATATGTGAGTCGATCAGATTACCTCCTGTCAAGGAAGTTGCTGGGTTTAATGGCTCAATAGATCTAGATGTAGGACTTGGAAAACTGGATCGTACTTCTGATAGTTTCTTGCCCATTAAGGAACCCGGTCAGTTAGAACTTTATCAGGACATTGCAATGTGTGGTTATCCTAGTGGAAGATTGTCGTTAATTCTGTATAGAAATGAAGAGGGGGTTGGAATGCATTTGAACCCCATTATTCAATTCGGACATATTGCTGGATTAATGCCATATGATGAGAGTTCTACGCCATGGGGAATTCAAACCGATATCGTTGCCATTGGGGGTTCTAGCGGGTCGCCCATCATAGATCCTAGCGATGGAGAAGTAATAGGAATGGCGCAACAGGTTATTTCGACAATGACTACCGTCTACAAGGAGGGAATGCCAACAGACTTGTACAAGTTGACCAAAGGCCCTTTGTATGGCGTGGCACCACTGGGATTAGCCTACGGAGTATCCAATATGATACTATCTTTGCTTCCGAATATTTCCAAAAACTATTTTGAAAGAGGTCATCCTCCCGACTTATTATTATTTGAAGACACGCAAATTGTCATAATCTTCTGAATATCATTGAAATACCATAATACTTTGTTTCTTTATACTTATTCCTTGAACCAATCCAAATAACAAATCGAGGTAATACATCAGAAGCAACCACTCTCACTACAGTCAAATTTTACTTACAATCATAATGACTACATTCACAAATATGATCAACCTTAGTTGAACATATACTCGCATCATTCTTTATATATTATGGCAGGCGCCAATCTTGATCCATCAACTTGTATTCACTCCATACTAAATCTCGAGTTTCAGCACAAAATCCAATTAAATTTTTGTGATTGGACCTAAACTGCTCAAGCCAAATAGGATAAATGAATCATGCATTTTGATACGGTTCTCGAAACTCGTAAGTAAACTAATGATGATATTTCCCTTAGATGACATATATCTATTGCTCTAGTCTATATCGTGGTTTAATCTTTTTCTAAACATAATGTGATATTGGCTTTGGATCCAAATCGGATAACAATCACCGCTAGTCCCAGCAAACTCACGAAAGTGATTTAAATCATGAGATTCAGCCTATCGATCTAGATTGCAGATTCACCACGCATGTTGGTCGATAAATCTACTACAACGGGTACATCTGTTATGAATAATTTTCCGCCTAAAGTATCGCCAAGTCTTTCGACTAGTTTGTTGATCAAATTTTCAACCTGATCGTCTTTAATTATAACTTCAACCTTAGTCCTCGGAATAAATTCGGGTGTATACTGGGTGGTACCTCTTCCAACAGCAACTGCTTCTGCCTTGGTGATTCCTCTTCCAGAAACTTTATAATGAGTCATTCCACCAGTATTAGCACTTTTTAGTATTTCACTAACATCATTCAAACTTCTATGCGGGATTATTATTTCCATTTTTTTCATAGCAGGAATTAGTCCTCAATTTTGTAATTAATCAGACATAGCTTAAAAAGCTAATGAATGTGATGTCTTGATCTGTCGTGCTTTTACCGTCTCAAAGGGAACTAAAGCTTTAGTCAAATTCTCTCAATTTCATCATATTGTTGAGGTTCAGCTGAATTAGTACTGCTAATTCTGTATTACTCATAAAGTGTTATAACCCAGTCTTGTCGTATCCAGTTATTAAGCTATCTGGTTTCAAGATACTCTTTTTCAGAACCATCTGCACCTTTGCCTCAATTCTGCCATTATCGACCTTGAGCTGAAACATCGCTTGAAGATAGCTGTTATTTGACCAGTCATGTTGTCCATTACAGCTTACCACAATGTTATACCAATTGCTATGATATTATAACTCGTCGAGAAAACCATGTGGACAGAAATATATCTACCAGTACAAATTATCTAGTTCTATAGTAATATCCATCGTCTTAGCATATGATTCATTGACTAGTACGACGATTCACAAGAAACTTTAGATGCAAAAAAGGAGCAATAATTGCAATCGTAGTGTACCCAAGTCTGCTTTTGACAAACAAGAGTTAATAAGGATTATACGTATAATCCTTCTATGTGTTCCATTATAGGATATAAGGGTCAATTAATTGTAGCACCGTTATTAGTAGATAGTCTTAAACGAATGGAATACAGAGGTTATGACAGTGTAGGGATAGCCACAATAAATAACGGTAGGATCCTGGTTAAGAAGGGTGTAGGGAGGGTACTGGATGTCAATAAGAGGCTTGACTTGAGTAATATGGAGGGTCACGCGGGTATTGGACACACTAGATGGGCTACTCATGGCAGTATTACAGAAAAAAACGCTCATCCTCATTACGGCTGTACAGATAGTATGGCCATTGTGCACAATGGAATTATTGAGAATCACAGGGAGTTAATGGAAGAGTTAATTGACTTAGGTCACGTTTTTAAAAGCGATACCGATAGTGAGGTAATTGCACATCTCCTTGAAAGATATTACGCCGAGCAAAAGAGTATAAAGAGTAGCATGATCGAGACATGCAAAAGACTAAAAGGAGATTATGCGTTTGTTGCAGCATTAGAGGACGGCACGATATGCGGATCAAGATGCAACGAGCCGCTTCTGATTGGATCAGTAGATACAGGATACTTCATCTCTAGTGACATTCTAGGGTTTATAGGATACACTGACAAAGCTATTTTTCTAGAGAATAGAGATATTGTGGTCGTCGATTCGAAAACTCTTCAAATATATGATCCAGATGGAAATACCGTAAATAGATCACTTACACAAGTAGCATGGGAACTAGCCGCGATAGATAAGGGAAAATATGCACATTACACCCTAAAGGAAATCCATGAACAACCTAACATAGTGGAGAAAGTAGGAGTCCAAAATTTAGATAAGATGGAGGATTTCTGTAATATCCTGAGAAATTCCAAGACGGTATTTCTTACAGGCAGTGGAACAAGTTATCATTGTGCTTTAATTGCTAAACACATATTATCAAATTTTGCAAAAATTCATGCCGAAACTATGATATCAAGTGAATTTCAATATACCCTAAGTGGCATTGACAACACTTCTGTACTACTAGCCTTTTCTCAAAGCGGTGAAACCGCAGACGTTTTGCAGGCTGTAAATGCTGCAAAGCGTATGGGAGCTGAAAGTACTTTCGATTGTGAATGTTCCAACTTCGTCCTTGGCCAGACTCAGCGATTCATTTTTGACTATCGGATGTGGGCCAGAAATAGGAGTAGCTGCAACCAAAAGTTTCACTGCTCAATTGTCTTTAACTTATATGATAGTAGATGCATTATGCAATGGGTATTTAGGCTTTAAGACCAACAAACAGATTCTTGTTGATGCACTTCATGAAGCATTAGCTGCTGAAAATGAAATACATGGTATTGCAGAGAAGCTTCGAGACGCACGGGATATTTATGTGCTCGGTAGATCAATTCATTATCCTATTGCACTTGAGGGAGCATTGAAAATAAAGGAACTATCTTATATTCACGCAGAAGGCATCGCAGCGGGCGAATTGAAACATGGACCATTGGCGTTAATTGACACAAATAGCTACGTCATAATTGTAAATCCTAACGACACTACCTCCGACAGTAATATTGCTAGTGCCCATGAAATAAAAGCAAGAGGCGCTACGATAATTGGTATTTCTGATAAACCAGATGAAGTATATGATATATTTATCAAGATCCCATTCATAAAGTGTAATGTTATCTATCCTATCATTGAAGTATTACCGCTTCAGATTCTAGCATATTACTTATCACTTGTAAAGAATGTAGATCCAGACTATCCACGCAACCTTGCTAAATCAGTTACTGTGAAATAGAATAGCGCAAGTACTAAAATATATATATTATTAAATAATAGATAGAAAAGTAAGAAGGGGAGTAAAATCTGATCGTTGTGCTGTAATAATATCTATCCCTAATGAAGTTAATATCATTTCGGCTAGGAAAAGGATCTGATTGAAGATCAGGTAAGCCAATATATGTTGTGTGGAAATTATGTAACTCGTGGCCTGAAATATTGATGAATCCCTACTGTTTCATATTGACGGCCTTGAGTTCCTCCATGTGATTCAGTGAAAGCCAGAAGCTAACTTGTAACAACTCCTTAACAAAGTTCTACTCACAACTCATTTCATAAGCGGGCTACTAGATGAATACAATTTCTATTCATTAAATAATGTCAAATACATCTTTATTATACCATGTTTTGAAAATACATCAGGTGATTCGATTTATCAAAACCATCAGAACAAAGAAACACTATACTAAACTTATATAATTCAGGAATCAACCCTGAAATAATTGCGCTAGAATTAGACGTAAGCAAGGATGACGTTATGCAGATCATCAGAGATGAGGTAAATAAGAGACCACAAATCTCTCCATGGGGAAAATTAGGAAGCCCTTTTATCAACAAATTATATCTCGATGCAGTAATTGACATAGAATCCGTAATTAAAAATTCACAAACTAAAATGTGGAAGGCTTTAAAAGCAAAGCCCGAATTTAGGATTTCACTTAGTGAAACTCAAACCATTCTAGAGAAATTCGTAGAATCCAAAATCAATCTCGTAATATTGCATATCGATTTAGTGGATTCAACGAAGATGTCTATGACACTGTCTATTGATAAACTTTCAGCTATCATTAGAGCATTTGCTGAAGAAACTTCTTCGATAATATCGATGTATGGAGGATACGTTTTAAAGTATGTTGGAGATGCAGTTTTAGCATTTTTTGTAATTGAAGGCGAGACTGGTGCTGATGGAGAAAACAAGGAAAACATAACTAACAACGATGCTGTTGCCCCATATTCTCTACAAAGCAGTAATGCGATAGGTTGTGCATACACAATGATCCAAGTGATACAGAAAGGCATTAATCCTATATTAAATCAGTATGATTACCCAGAATTAAAGGTAAGAATAGGGATAGATTTTGGTGAGATTGGAGTGGTACAGTATGGTATAGACATCGATAAATTGGATGGAAAGGCAATATTAACAAGACCACATATTGATATGATAGGACCTACCATTAGTATAGCAGTAAAAATGACTTCAATTGCAAAACCGGATCAAATAGTCATTGGGCAGAAGCTCTATGATATGTTGGAAGATACACAAAAGAAAGCCTTCAAAAGGATTTCAGGTATTTCTAACATTTGGGATTATGCAAACAGAGTGGGTGAAGGAAGATATAGTCTCTATGGAAGTTTATAGGACGCCACTAAAGATACAGACTCAAAACAAACACTTAGAAAATTGTAAGGTAATATTTGCGCAGAACTCATACATATACATAATCAACTA
Organism: uncultured Nitrososphaerales archaeon; assembly: GCA_963788755.1. Lineage (GTDB taxonomy): Archaea > Thermoproteota > Nitrososphaeria > Nitrososphaerales > Nitrososphaeraceae > TH5896. The sequence continues at coordinate 27,604 of CAWBHQ010000018.1, read as the reverse complement.
CAGCTATTCTAGGCGTCATAAAAAATTGATTTCCTATCATATGTTTTTTTCTGTTTTCTGGTTCTTAGTACACTATATCTTGAGCATTTTTAAGGGATTCTAAATATTATGCATCTATTCGATAAATTATCAGATATTTTTAAAAAATAAACCGAACCTTTAAAAGTTTGTCGTGCTGATCAGTAATAATGACAAGAAGTTTCAAGGATTGGTGGAACACCATACCATCTGACCTAAAAGAGAAAGCACTCAATGGTGATAAATCAGATAAGCCATCATTAAACCAGGTCAACTATGCTCTTCTGCATCTAGAATTGGAAGGCAGACATGAAGCCAAGCCATCTCACGGAGAACTCAGAACTTGGCTACATAGCGGTCAGGTAGGTGTTGTCATGGTAAAGTAAATACCACAGATTTTATTTCAAATATCAAATCAAATATACAAGTGCGATCGTTCCTTTTGCATATAGGCTAAACCTGCATAAGAGAAAGGACCGACTATGTAATCAACAAAATTCTTGACTTCCATACTTCAGCATTTCAAGCTGTTGTTATTTTGTAGGTGTTTGCGGAATCCTATAATCCCTCTGTCTCCTATTAAGGCCTCCTTTCTTACTTCTCAACTCTTACCTAGATCAACTTCTTTTTTCACCTTGTAGTAAGCTAATTCAGCATGCGATATTTCAAAAATACCTCACTCCCAGTGAATCTTTCAATGTTGCTTTTGAGCAACTCATATTGACGTTTTTCGCCTTCAAAAACAACCGTAATCTTGTCGTTGGCTGTAGAAATTACATTTCCTGCATTCTGTTTGTCATTTGTACATTCATAAGTACGATCTTACTCCAATCTTATACTGGTTCTGACATTTTGTGATCAGTATTATATACATAACGTGTTATATGGTGGTTATATGGTGCTATATTCCCTGTGCATCACACTTATAGAAAGAGATACGAATAATCCAAATTACGTCAATTACTTTGGAGGAACTGTGTACAATTAAGCCATCTCTAATTAGATAAACTTCATTTCCGGAAGTTAACTCGTTAATAAATGATAATAAGTAGGAGTAACGACTTTAAGATCAACAACATCAATTCAAAGACAGAGCTTTTTTGTCAGTCTTCATTAGAATAACCATTCTTCTGATGGGAATGCGAAAATCATTACAAATTTGAGCTAGAATTGAAATTATAGAGAAGACATAAAACTTGCAAAGAAACGAATGCAATTTGCAGATCCTGATAACTCAGAGATCAGTTCTAGGTATTTAGTATGCAATTCATATTTTAGCATCTTCAAGATAAGGGAATACTTGATTAATTTGAAATGAGATAGGTAATCAATTGAGAAAAAGAGCACAATGGTCAACCTCTGGGTTTATATATCAATCAGTATACCATACTTATGAGCGATAAATAGGAATGCCAATGCTTATGTTAAAATGCAAAACTTGTGGCGAGGTTTTTCCAGGAATATATGTCCCCGAAGGAAGTACAGGCTGATTCTACGGCGAATGCTACAACTTCGGATACTTTACATACATGTTCTAGAAAACACTCGAATGAATATATCACTGTAGATTATATGGATTTGTCTTAGATAATGAATTCCTCCAAAGTTATACTTGTAACATATCCAGATGACTTTAGTCTTCAAGAAGCACAAAGTTTAGTAGAATCATCCTCGCCTTCGATGGCTCCACGACCTCAGATTGTAAAGGTTTTTACCCAAAAGTATCTGAATCACTCCCGTTATGGTCTTGGTTCTGGTAAAGCTGAAGAAATGAAAGAATTTGTGAAACAAATTAAAGCAGATCAGATAGTTGTTGACGAACATTTAACTCCAAAACAGATTTACAACCTGGAGAAGTTAACCGGCGTACAGGTAATCGACAGAGAGAGACTAATACTTAACATATTCCATTCAAGAGCTACTACGACAGAGGCAAAATTGCAAATTGAACTAGCCGAGGTTAAATATGAAATGCCACGTGTAAGAGAAAGTGCGAAACTGACATCAGGAAGTACTGAAAGACCTGGAAAAGGAGGTATGGGAGAATACACAGTTGATGTGAAATTCCGAGACTTAAAAAGACGCATGTCTTTTATCAAGAAGAAGCTTGCTGATGCCCACACAAAACGTGAACTATATCGTCAGCAGAGGTTGAAAGCTAAAATGCCAATTGTTTCATTAATAGGTTATACCAGCTCAGGAAAAACCACACTCTTCAACTTGCTTACATCTGAAAACAAGGAAATATCTAGTAGTCTATTTACAACGCTTTCCACAACTACAAGAACATTTAGAGTTAACAACGAGAAACAGGAGAGGGAATCGTCTTTACTGCTTATAGATACAGTAGGCTTTATTAGCAGACTTCCTCATTACATGATAGATGCATTTAAATCAACTTTAGAAGAATCGCTAGCAGCTGATCTAATCCTACTTCTAATCGATGCCTCAGAAAAGTTTGAAGATATTAGGATAAAATACAATAGCTGTTGGAATGTTCTGGATGAACTAAAAGTAGACAAATCTAAAGTTTTTGTTATCTTGACCAAATGTGATGGCGACGTAGGCTTATCAGAACGAATTGATAATATAGTGAATGATTTGGGTTTATCTAACCCTATAACTATATCGTCTAAGACGGGGTACGGGATTCGTAAACTAAAGACTATGATTGCACATAATCTGCATTCTCAATTCCCTTCTAGAGAGGAACACTTAACAAATGTAAAAATAGTGCCAGAAGAAGGTGCATATGTAATTGCGACAACAGACCTACCTACCTAAAGTAATATGTCCAAACAGAATCGGAAAATAGACTCTATGACATTCGAATATACAGTAAGAAAATGCGGTACTTCATCACATATTATTCTCCCAGCTTCAATGGTTGGACAAAGGGTCAGAGTTATTGTTGAAGCACTTGACTAGAATATTAGTGAAGTGTTGAATTGACCTGCAACAAATTTGGCATTATTATTGCTCTACAAATCTGCTTGGAATCATTAGGTTTTCGGTGCAATTAGATTGATAATTCATCGATCACATGCTTTAGGCTTAATAAGCATGACTGTTTTTCAATATCAGTAGTACTCCATGGTTAATCTAATTTATGACAGTAGTATCACGGATCTGGTTCATGGGATGTCTATTGGTTTTAACATTTTCACCAAATATGCAAGCATCAAATTACTCCATGCAAAACCAGCATTATTTGGTTCAGCAGACATCATAAACTTCTGCAATCTGCATTGCACACATTGCTATTGGTGGTTAAACAGAAAAAATAATGAAAAGGATGGATTGAGTACTGAAGAGTGGAGAAAGATAATTAGGAACACTTTCAAGAAACTAAGAATTCCTATAGTAACGCTGGTGGGTGGTGAGCCAACGCTTCGGCCTGACATAATCCAAGTCTTTTGTGAAGAGATGCCCAGACGGGTTTGTGTAGTAACGAATGCTACTTACCCACTGAAAAGATTCAAGAATCTATACTTTTATTGGGTCTCCATTGATGGTACCGAAAAAATCCACGATAATATTAGAGGGAAGGGAACATATGCAAAAACCAAGCAGAATATACTAGATTATATCGACGGACCAAAGAATCGAGGCAAACCAGCACGTAAAGACATATGGATAGCAATGACTATTAATTCATTAAATTATGGTACTGTTATCGATTTGGTGGAAGAATGGCATGGAACAGTACACAAAATAGCGTTCCAATTTCATACCCCGTTTATCAAAGATGATTCGTTGTGGCTTCCTTTTGGAGATATACGAGACGAAGTAGTAGATAATCTCATTGATTTGAGGAAACGATTTCCTAAGTTTGTAGTAAATGGAGAGAAACAATTGTCGTTGATGAGAGGTAACTGGGGAGGTACAGGCACAACTCCTGTACAGTGTCCTTCGTGGGCAATCCTATCTTTGGATCATTTGGGACGAGTTAAGCGAGCCATGTTGTATTGGAAGCTCTGATACTAAAAATGGATTAAAGCCAATATGCGAGCGTTGTGGACTTGGTTGCTATTCTATACTGGTTGCAAACGGAATAAATGGAAATAGAGTAAATTCAGACCTGACATTAAATAAATGAAGTGAAAAACTTTTGAACTAATGATAAGTTTTATTCAGTCCTCTTTAATCGAATATCATTTTACGTGCAGTACGTTCCCCCTCTAAAAGGATGCTTTGATATTGTACACTTCTTTCTAAATAATGATTGGTTCTGAGATCATCATCATTGTATAATGTTATACCATGAATCTCAGAAGAATATTTTCTAGTCGTAAAGTTTCTTGATGGATTATCAATATCCACCAAGTTGCAATGGATAGACTGATATCTTAGCTTTCCTGGTTTGTAGAATATTCGTTCTATGTACCTTTCTCTAATGAAATTTGGTTTTTCGAAGTGCTTCTCAAAAATCTTAACTCCATAGACATCGGGATTATCTCCATCACGACGACTACTATTCATTTTTGAATTCCGTAATTTATCCAGATTAGATAAAAATTCTACCTCATTTATGACAGCGAATTCGTCAGAGTCAATTACAAGAAGGAATTCTATATTCTCATCGGCGGCAAATTCGAGATACTTATTTCTTTTCTCAATTTCTGTGAGATTAGGGTAGCAATAATACGCTGAATTGGAAAATGAGTCTACAACATCTCTTGAATTATCACTGCTAATATCATGGTCATCTTCAAAACATCTAAATTTTCCATCAATGACAATCATAAGGTCAACGAAATCATGAATGGAATTCATGCATCGTCGTAGCCCTCTTTCGTCGTCAAATGATACGATTCCAGCGGCGATCCTCATATTTTCTTTCAATTTATCTATAACCGATCCTAGAGAAATGTAGATCACCACTTATATGAGGATATTGCCAAGGGGATGACCAGTGGCATGCAAAGGTATCTGTGTTAATCATAGAGCATTGAGACCTCATGGGACTGATATTAGCAGATATGCCAAAGGACAAAAGAGGTGTCAGATTTGCTGTGTGTTTGTCATTTGGGGTGGTCTGCACTGCCCTTGTTGTGGAACTAGGCTTAGACTAAAACCTCGAATTATGAGATTAAAGCAGAGATTAAATGCTAACCTTCATGAGGGTATAGCGAAACGGTACTAGTGTTAATAATAACCCTCCATAGTTCGCAAATACTTTACTGCCACGAGGAATATCTCTAAATTGGCGTATTCATATCACTGATTGCTACCATACAATCGCGTATCTTAATTCTTTGTCATGATGATATGTCATGATGATAACGCAGGTTGTCTGACACCGTCACCATCACCCCCCCCACAAGAAAGCGAAAATATCAACAGAAGCAGCAGAGAATACAAGACTTCTTAAGCAATGGTTGCTGAATAAAAGTCAATGGCATATTTTCAATCAAGGTCACGGGATGGACCATCGAATCCTAAGAATGGATATCAGAGGGTAGTAACAAATTATGAGGGGGCCAGCCACCTACAAGTTTTTATCAATGGGAGCTGGAGGCATGATTATAGGTGTAAAGAGCATACTAACAAGGATTGTAGGGTAAAATAGGTATTTATGGGCAAACTTAGGTCTAGGATGACAGCACACTTTATGCTACCTCTACCTCCAACTGGCACAGGTTTGGGCACGCATAAAAGGAATGAATTATCGTTAGAAATGGTTCATTGCTAAGATGATATATAGAATTTAACAATCATTTTTCTACGTACTATAACCAGAATGTCGTCGTAAAGAATTTCTTAGGGTATTGTTATATTGTACTACCGTCATTTAGGTATTGATTCTGAATTGACTATTATGACAGATGAAAATCCGGGTGTTATAAATAATCCTAGATTCTCTTAATTTCAGAATACCACAACCAAAGTCTAGGCCTAGTTCTAATATACTATGATATTTCTTGTGCAGAAATGTCTTTTAACGCCAGATTTATCGACAAAACTTTTAAGATTTTGCCATGCAGTATATATTTCTAATAACTCCAAATTACGTCTCGGTAGAAGATGTATCATACCAAGTTCCTTGAAATATTCAGCTTCAAGGGTTAGGTTTAGGGCTAGACAATTTTAATAAAATAAAAGCAAGAGTCGATATTGATGGTTTTTCTAAGGCAGTTGAAATTGCACTGTTGATAAATGTCATAAAGCCTAAGGAAATACCGATGTTGAAAACAGAATTCTATAAAAGAATAGCCAAATCTATGAGAGAGAAATGGAAAATGCATTGGCGAATGAACTCTTGAATAAGACCATACAACTGGAAAACGAAAGCTTAATTTACTTCAAGAGTTTGGGGCTAAAGAAACTATCAAAAAAGGTATTTCCAGTACTCACTTTAACAGATGTATTATGTTTGTTAAAGATGATGTGATTCTATTGGTAACAGAAATGTGGTGTATGAAACTGTAGATAACATGTATGATATTTACCAGCCTCGGTAATTGTAACCGATATTGACTTTATTATAGATATATTATGGCAAGTAGATCTCAAATATAGTAAAGTGAATTAATTCTATGTTCCGGTATTCAAGATCATTCGTTTACCATCCTGATTTAGGACTTACAGACTCTCAACTTCAAAACTTGGAAGAGAAGATCCTTCACTTCACTGCTGAACTAAGTTAATTTGTTAGAACCCCGGGTATGTGATTCTAGATGAGCCTTCTCCACTTGAACGTGTACATGAAGCCTAGGAGCTATTGATTGACTGGTAAGGTGGATATAGAGTTGTCCTTTCAACTGGGCATTGGACTTAGGCATCTCTATTGCCAGCTAGTCACTAGCCTAACTTTATTATCTCGTCCCAAGTTCCCGTTGCAGAGAGCATATAATATTTATTGTGACTCCCATGCTCAAACTGTATTACGTCTCCAGCAGATATCTGAACTCCAAATAAATTGGTTAGAAACTGTAGAAAACTTGGCCCCGCCACGATGCTCTTGGATTCCTTCTCCATAGGTGTATTATAAAATTTTTGTAAACCATTTTCTAGGCCTGATTCACTAATTGCCTCCACTAACTGGGAAAGATCCATGTGTGTTGAGTTTCTCTTGTATATTCTGAGTATAGCCATTTCTTAGTAGTATCTTCAACGTTCGTGTATATAAAAGGAAGTAATAGCCCTCTAAGGATGATCATATACTTCACAAAGCTCTAGTGTTGGACTCACAAACATGACCATATGACTGCTGACGGAGTGGTACGCCTTAGGCCTTTGAATACCTTAAAATAGTCTTAGGAGTGTCAACAACCTTTCTAACCTACTGAACCTTCCATTTCGAGCTTTACTAACCTATTGAGTTCAACTGCGTATTCCATCGGAAGTTCTTTTGTAAAAGGTTCCATAAACCCACCTACTATCAGGGATAAAGCATCTGATTCAGAAAAGCCTCTACTCATAAGATAAAAGATTTGATCATCGCCTATACGGCCTACTGTTGCCTCATGAGAAATTGTTGCATCATCTTCATTTACTTCGACATATGGATATGTATCTGTTCTTGAGTTTTCATCGAGCAAGAGTGCATCACACCGAACATTTGATTTTACACCTGTAGCTCCTTTTGCTACATGGATCAAACCTCTATACGTCGTTCTTCCCGAGTCTTTACTTACTGATTTACTGGTAATCCTAGAGGTCGTTTGTGGAGCTAAATGCACGGCCTTTGCACCAGCGTCTTGATGCTGTCCTGCTCCCGCCAATGCCACTGATATTATCTCAGCGTGAGCGTTGCGCCCCATCAAATAGACTCCGGGATACTTCATAGTTAACCTGCTGCCTAAATTTCCATCCACCCATTCCACAGTTGCATTTTCATATGCATATGCCCTTTTTGTTACTAAATTATACACATCTTTACTCCAATTTTGGATTGTAGTATATCGGATCTTTGCTCCCTTCTTTGCTACAAGTTCAACTACTGCAGAATGCAGTGATTCTGTAGAATATACAGGTGCAGTACAGCCTTCTATATAATGAACTTCTGACCCTTCATCTGCAATTATTAGTGTTCTTTCAAATTGTCCTATATTTTCAGCATTTATCCTGAAATAGGCTTGCAATGGTAGGTCAACCTTAACATTTGGAGGAATATATATGAAAGAGCCCCCAGACCAAACGGCACTATTTAAAGGCAGCAAATTTATTATCCTCAGGTGGTATAATCTTTCCAAAGAACCTTTTCATTAATTCTGGTTGTTCCTTAAGTGCAGTATCTGTATCAATGAATATTACTCCCTGCTTTACCAAATCGTCTCTTAAGTTATGATATACGACCTCTGATTCATACTGAGCTCCCACACCAGCTAAAAATTTTCTCTCTGCGTCTGGAATGCCAAGCTTCTCGAAAGTATTTCTTATTGATTGAGGTACGTCTTCCCAACTTTTCCCCTGTTTTTCAGATGCTTTGGTATAGTAATAAATATTTTGAAAATCAATCCTAGAGAGATCTCCGCCCCAATTGGGCATTATTTTGCTCATAAAGACACTATATGATCTTAATCTAAATTCCTTCATCCAATCCGGCTCACCCTTTAGCCTACTAATCTCTTCAACAGTTTCCTTAGAAAGTCCTTTCTTGCTCAAATAAACATAGTCCTCAGTTGAATCCTTGAAGTCAAACTTACTATAATCCATACGTATATCTGTATTTGCCATAATACGGTATATGATCGCTTCATGCATATATAAGCAGTGGGAATATACTTATCAACGGTAGTTATGCTTAGGTATCCATACACTTAAGTAGTTCTTTGACTTCGAGGATGTATCCTATAGCCCAAAGAGTGCTCTTATGGAATCCTATCATTTCAAACATTTCATAACAGATAGTCTTTTTTTCTTTTTTAAGGTAAAAGACGGAGAGCCAGGAATGAATGAGAAGGCTATCGGGGCACTAAATGAAATCACTACTAAGGCAGCATTTCAATCGGTTTACACGGAAAACCCCAATGCCAGAGCATGAGTATCTAATACAAGTGAATTGACAAAGATTAAGACAATTTGCTATACAGCAAGGAATAGATGAGGATAGGTTTCCTTATTATGTTTCTCAATCTTGTAATGGCATGAATAGCAGTATTGGCATATGGAACAAAACTGTTGTGTTCTTTTGTTGCAGTCTATACATTGACCATAAAAATACCGAGCATATCCTGTGAGGTATTCATGCATGATCCTTATAGTATAACAGGACTAATTAACCTTTATAGAACCATTCTGATATGCTTTAACTATTTCTTGGGAAAGAGGTGGATAACATTAGCTCAATTTTCAAAAGTGTGCATTTCTCTACTTTTCCAACAATTAGTAATAGCAATGCAGAATAGCGCCAGCTTGAACTATAGTATAAGCGATGATGGGCCTGTCATCATCGATTATAATCATATTCATATCGGTTCCTAGAGGATCTGCAGAACAAACCTAATCATTAATAACTCCTCTACTGTCTTTCAGATGAGCTTACGCATTCGATTCTGATAGGCTACAAGTTTGCAAAACTGTATAAGGAGCCACTGTTAAGCTGTATTAATATGCCCGGCAAAGATACTCGAAGTTTAAATCTCGATTTAAAGATACTTGAAGCTTATACCAGAGACGTTGGTAGAGGAGTTGCCCGTCTTGATTACGAATCTATGGATTCTCTGGGCGTTTCTACTGGAGATATTATAGAATTGAAAGCAGGTGAAAAAAGTAGAAGTGGAAGTAGAAGGACTGTAGCCAAGTGCTTACCTTTGTATCCTTCTGATGAAGGCAAGGGTGTGATCAGAGTTGATGGTCTAGTTAGGAATAATGCTGGTTTGGCCATAGGTGACACTGTGATCATAAAAAAGATCAGAGCCATTTTAGCAGATATTGTTATTGTCGCACCACTCGAAGAAACTCCGTCTCTTGACGAAAGGTATCTCGCAGACTCACTTGATAGCGTTTCCATGATAAAGGGCGATAACGTTATGGTCCCATATTTTGGTGGAAGGCTTACCTTTCAGGTTATAGGGCTTACGCCTGCTACCGGCGACGCAGTTATTGTGGGCCAGAAGACAAAGTTCACTATAGCGACTTCTGAGCTGGCTCTAGGAAGAGCAGTTGCGAGTGCTGTTGCTTATGAGGATATTGGTGGCTTAAGGGATGAAATACAAAGGGTGAGGGAAATGATAGAGCTCCCGTTACGACATCCTGAGATATTTGAAAAACTCGGAATAGAAGCGCCAAAAGGTGTACTATTACATGGGCCACCAGGTACAGGTAAGACCTTATTGGCTAAAGCAGTAGCTAATGAAAGCAACTCGCATTTTATCAGTATATCCGGGCCGGAAATTATGAGCAAATTCTACGGGGAGTCCGAAGCGCGTCTAAGGGAATTATTTAAAGAAGCACGGGAAAAGGCCCCTTCTATTATATTCATAGATGAAATAGACTCTATCGCACCAAAGAGAGAAGAAGTCATGGGAGAAGTAGAGCGAAGAGTAGTTTCGCAATTGCTTTCAGTTATGGATGGTTTGGAGAGCCGCGGAAAAGTAATAGTTATAGCAGCAAGCAACAGACCAAACGCAATAGATCCTGCATTGCGTAGACCAGGAAGGTTTGATAGAGAAATCGAGATCAGAGTCCCGGATAAACGTGGCAGACTAGAAGTACTTCAAGTTCATTCTAGAAATATGCCACTCAATACCGATATAGACCAAAATAAGATCGCCTCTGTTACCCATGGATTTGTAGGCGCAGATCTTGAGGTACTTGTGTAAAGAAGCAGCTATGAAGTGCCTGAGAAGACTTCTACCTGAACTCAATCTGGAGGATGAAAAACTTGCGCCGGACGTGCTAAATAAACTGGTGGTTACTATGGCCGATTTTCTGAATGCAATAAGGGAGATTACACCTTCTGCTATGAGAGAAGTGTATATAGAACCACCTGAAGTTAAATGGGATGATATTGGTGGATTAGACGCAGTTAAGCGAGAGTTACAGGAAGCAGTCGAATGGCCTATGCACTTTCCGGAAATGTATAAACAGTTAGGACATACTGTGCCTAAAGGGATATTGTTGTACGGCCCTTCAGGAACGGGTAAGACTATGCTTGCAAAGGCGGTAGCAACCGAGTCAGAGGCAAATTTTATTAGCATTAAGGGTCCTGAGCTCATGTCAAAATGGGTAGGAGAGTCCGAAAAGGGAATAAGAGATATCTTTAGAAAGGCAAGACAGGCTTCACCCTGTGTTATTTTCTTTGACGAAGTTGATTCCATTGCGCCTATCAGAGGGAGAGGAGGGGGAATTGAAGGTTTTGGGGGTCTTCCAGGTGCAGATAAAATGATCTCGCAACTTCTCACAGAGATGGATGGTGTACATAAGATTCATGATGTCGTTGTCTTAGCTGCCACTAATAGAATAGACATGATCGACCCTGCCTTACTGCGACCTGGTCGCTTTGACAAAATCATTTACATACCAAATCCAGATAAAGTGACAAGAAAAAGAATTCTTCAAATTCATGTTAAAGGAAGGCCGATCAGCAAAGATATTGATCTAAATAAAATAGTAGAGATGACAGAAGGATTCAGCGGAGCTGATGTATCGTCAGTTGTAAATACTGCCGCATCTCTAATCTTGCATGATTACATTCAGAGATACCCATCTGCTGAAGAAGCACTCAAATATACGTCAGAAGCGCTTATTTCTTTAAGGCATTTAGAAGAAGCTGTAAAAAAAGTGAGAAGACAAAGAGAAATGAAACCAGAAGAGAAGATGCATATATCACACTATGGATAATGAAATAGCTACCTTTGGGAATACAATATAACTGTATTTATAGTAGCGTGTAGATATTTATTATGGCCAATCTTGAAAATATACTATGTCGGCGCAACCTGGCTGAAGACTGAATTATGTTTAATCATTCAGAACTTGCGAAGCTGTTTCAGCATTAAGTGCTTAAATTCAGGATTATTTTTCCTACTGACTAATGATGCTTTCTAGAACTTGTACGTTGCGACAGGGAAAACTCCCATAAAATAAGAGTAAAAGTTATCCTCGGCTTAGCAATCGCCTTGACATCTCGTTAGAAATTTCTTCATGTTTTATCACTTCACCCCTTCTGCCAGGAGTCTTCATCTGTTGCTGGTTTACTTGTTTTCTTTCCTCGAGTAATTCGTCAACTCCATAATAATTGTTTATGCCACATTGCCTTTTCCTTCTTAATTCGAGCGTGTAGCGTTCTCTAAAATCTCTTTCTTCCGTATCTTGGGTAGACGTGTCTGTTTGAGTCAATTTGGAATTAAAAACGACTGTTGCTGCCTCATTCACCATATGTTTCTGTAAAACTATAACATATAAGAATGTATTTGATTGAAAAATATAGATACATAAGCAAGGATGAAATCTGTTGGCAGTATCAGATATCAATAGATAATCTAGATTTGTATAAATTTATACCACCTAGGCTTAAAGTATGTGGGATATATACAGGCATATACAAGAATACACAAGAAATAGCAGAATATCATCTATTACCATGTTATTTCAAAATAGTTACTGAATGAAAGTAATTGACGCAGAGTTGCTTTAGCAATATTTTGATATGACTGCGTTCCATTTGATCTAAACATGTGTCCCTTCTATCACAAGTACATGGTACTTTTCAGTGTCACTACGTATGGTCATCTACTACTACCCTAGCTCTGAACTCCACCAACGCAGTTCTGGCCATCAGCAGTGATTAGTTGCTTGATCACCAGAAAAGAAATATGAACTACGCATTATTGATGGCGGGAATCAAACTGATTGACAGTTAATACTGTGTTTTTTCGGTTTCAATTCTGCTTCAGCCTTTAAAGATCGCATGTTGTAAGCCAAGCATTGGTGTTAAATGTTTTTGTATTGGTTGAATAACGTTGTTGATTGCTTTTTTATCTACAAATTCGAAATTAATTCTACCTTAATCTATCTAGATAATCTTACACGTTTTACAATTAGGATCACGAGATTAGTTCAGATGCTTTTATTTTCTGTACTGATTGTGGTCAAGAATTTGGATCATGTAATGAGTTAGAAGAACATGAGATAAAGCATCAAAATCTATCTAAGACTAAGGAACGATGATCAATACACTAGTTCATATTACCATAATGCTTATTATTTTTTGAATTTTAGTGAGATACGAACAAAGCACAGGGAGTTCCTTAGTAACAAATAGCAGCTTCTCAGCACCTGTAGAAACAGGCGATGAATATAAAATAGATGTTACTGATAACGATAGAGCAGGAGACGCTATTGCAAGAATATCAGGTTTAGCAATTTTTATAAAAAAATATAAATACAAAAGACAAAAACGTAAGGATCAAGATTAATTCTGGGGGAAATAGATTTGCTACTGCAGACATAGCAAGTTAGATTGATTTGATCTGTCTATACTTAAAGTTACTCTTAATCGTGAATGTTGATTTTTTATTTGTCAGCAGATTGCTGCCTAGTAATAATATTATTGCTCCTGTAGAATTCTATCTCCATTCCCCTCGTTACATTATATTTTATTCTAAATGATTCGTCAGTCGAGATAGGCATAAGTTCAGTATTATGTGAATTGCAACAATGACAATCAAGAATATGTGATGAAGATCTAGACAGAGACCTTAAATTGTCAATGTCGAAATACGATGCACACCAATAACACGAATTACAAATCACAAAATAGATTTTATCTGTGTGCTGCAAGATTTCATTATTTTCTACGGTACTAGGCGAGACCTCGGCTTTTTTCAGCTGCAAATCATACGCTATATTAGGTCGAATCATATCCATAACAGTTCTAAAATACTATTATCACAATCTTAGTCTATTATACGTTGTCATTGTCATTGAGTCTCTCATTCTATTATACCCTCAACCACTATCGTAGGTCCATTATTCTTATGAATTATAGTAATAATAATTGACCATTAGTTGATTACTGGGCGAGATTAATAAAGATTCGTCATAGAATAAGATTGTTTTTACATGTTTGCAATGTTGAAGTTACCTTTGACCTTAACAGTCTCTTTAATAAGATTTACTTCCTCTTCGACTGACCATCTGCCTCCATTTAGATGTGACAACCGAGGAGCCGATGTCCACATTGTCCCCTCAGCAGTAGTTTTTATCCCTCATGAAAAATGTAAATTTGTTTTTGTACATCACATTTACTCTTTTTCCGTTCCTCAATCATTCGTTGGGGGAAATATGTAATGCCATGATCTAATTTCAAATGACTGAGAAAAGCTACTCCATTATTTATAATGTCCTTAACTATTAATCCTCGATTACAAATGCTACATTTGATAATGTGTTCATCTCTTGATGCAATAGACAAGATGACATATAATTAGTTAATCAATTATATCAATCTATATAATTATTATGGCCCGTTTGTGGCTCTTACGTGAGTCCCCTCCCAGTAAGTCTTTAGAGTTTTTATACTAGGCATCTTAGATGTTGTATATGACAAAGGTGGTACGATATTTACCAAAGATAAGGAAGCGGCGAAATTATTAGAGTACACGATGTTAGCAAGCTAAAAAGATTATGCAGAAGTTCATATAACAGTATATGTATCCGCTGCGGCAGTATCAATATAATTTAATGCATCGGAGAATATTTAAATCAATAGATAATCATAGTGAGGAGCATGCTGATGAAGTCGTCGGTATAGAGCTTGGCCAGTATGTATAGTTAGATGCTTCCTAATGGTATCAAGAGTTTATTGAAGTATCAAAGACTATTGCGCGAGCAAATTGAACGGACGAAGAAGACAAACAGCGAACAAGCATCTAAAGATACTTATATTGTTCATGGTTATATCCAATCCAATTATGTTTCTCACAGGGGGGATGGCGATAGTAATGACGATATTGACAGGGCTATCATGTCTAATATCACCAATAATTATGAAAAGCGAAGCATTGGCTCAGAATCAATCCCGTTCCGATATATTAGATTTAGATATACAAGGTGTCTCCTCTTTCGTTCCAGAAAATAGAAATGTCTATACAATAACAGGAGAAGTTTTTAACAACAATACATTCCCCTTTAACAGTGTTCAAGTGTCAGCGACATTATACGATAATAATGACCAAGTAGTAGGTGTAGGTTCAGGATTCACCTCGCCATCAGGTATTCAATCAGGTTTAAAAGCTCCATTTAAAATTGATATCTTTGGTACTGAAATAAACGGAGGGATCGACGCAATTAACAATTTCACATTGCAGGTTGCCGGAGACCTTCAAGTACAACTATTTCAGTGATCTGCATACGTTAGCAGGGTAAAGCTATAGATTTATTGTTAGCTTTACATTTATCCTCTTTGACGTGTCCGCTCATATGTAATAATTATACTTCAAGCAGTTCGGCTAAATTTAATCAGTCATAAGTCAATTTTGAATTCCCAGTTAATAACTTTCATGGTTTAGTTAATAACAAGTAAGTTGAGTTTAATATGAATGCACTCAACTGTCCTAAAACTTTTGATTGAGATTACTTTTGGGTATTTTCGTGAATAGGTGTATCTTTTTCGAAATTTTGAGAAGGCGGTTCTTCAAGTGGGATATATATTCCATCGTCTTTAACTATTAATTCTAGTTTATGTCCTTTTCCCAAATTGAATCCGTCCACAACGGGTTTTGGCAGTACGATAACCGAACTGGTACCCAAGGCTGTGACGGTAACAGTGTATTTCGTCGGCATTATAATTAGAATCTATGAATTGTTTTATATTTAATGCTTATGTATGATATTTATGGACAAATATATTCTACTTAAGATAACCATAATAATGGGCATTCATATAGTAGAATATGGTTATAGAAATGGAATCACGGCCTTTATCTATTCTGCTTGTCTCTCCAGAATTCCCACCTATGTCAGGGGGGATAGGACGTTATACTTACAATTTGAAGAAGAACCTGGTCGAAATGGGACTTACTGTTCAGGTTGTCTGTGATAGGCGAGGTGGTGGAGAGTTTTCTGGGATAGCTCAACACAACGCGAGAAACTCAGAGATATTATTAGATTTGGTTGATAAGATAAATCCTGATGTCGTCCATGTTCAGTACGAACCAGGATTGTACGGTTTGAAACTTGACATGCTTAACCCAGCAAAGACCAGCACTAATATTGACTCCTTTTACAAATCTTGTAAGGTCCCGATAATAACTACCTTTCATTCTGCCTATCCATTCAGACAATGGATGAGCCTTCCTATTCCAATTTACGAGCTACCACAGAATCATTACCTGATAAAAAGAGCAAAACGTATGATCAGTTATTGGACAAGGCTAATTAATTACCGTTCATTTCACAGGCTAAATACACAAAAGCTAGCACAAAGCGCTGCTGGAATTGTATTTTCAGAGTTCATGTCAAAGACGTTAGGAGATAAAGGATGTCACCTAATATTTCATGGTGGTGAGCGGCAAGATTTTGGCTCAGGTCAAATCAAAAGCGAGATAAAAAAATCATATTCTATACCAGAACAAGGCCGTATTGCCTTAGCACTAGGATATGCGACGGCGACCAAGGGATGGGATATGATAGAAAAAATGGATATTCCAGATCATTGGACAATCGTGATTAATGCTTCGAAGAATGGATATAGCAATGAGGAATACCATATTGGGACGAAAAAGAGGAATTTGATCAATTTGCATATGGATTTTCTCAAAGAAGAGCAGTTGTCTGCATTATTATCTTGCGCCGATGCAGTCATTTTGCCATATAAAGTTAGCTCAGGCTCCGGGATCATGTTTGATGGGTTGTCATATGGTCTTCCTTTTGTCGCTACTCAACTAGCATTCTTTAAAGAGTTCGCGTTTATAGGTTTAGGCATAGCGGTTAAGCGTAAAGCTGAGGCCTTTTCAAAGGCATTGGTAGACCTTGATATTAGCTATGACAAGTATGTCAAAAAAATCAGTGATTTTAAGAAAGAAATTACTTGGCAGGAAGTAGCCAAGAAACATGCTGAACTATATCGTCAAATCGCGAAAAGAAAGGAACAAACAGTTGCTTATCAATTGAGGGTGGGAAGCAAGAGTTATCTAAACATGCAAAGCTTCCCGGGCAGGTAAATTTTAACATTCGTACTAATGGTTACGGGAAGCAATGTTCGAAAAGGATCGCTGTTGCTGCCTCATTCGCCATACGTTTCTGTAAAACTATAACATATAATAATGTATTTGATTCAAAATCATCGATAATCAATGAGTAAGGACTTTACTTCATATTAGAAAAGTACTTGGATTGTTTTTCAGTTATTAAATATATTTCAACATATAGACCTAGATCACATGAATTACTACTGATTTTTTGCAGATTGCATTCTTTGGGTTAGTTGATACATACTATCGTGACACTGACAATCGCAAATCCTAGTTAATTTTGAATCATCAAAAATTTCTCCATTGCATAAGCCGTGTTCATTTTGTATACACTTCTCCGATTTATATCCACTCAACTATAACCCTACGCATCTATTCTATATATAGAATAAGCATATTGTAGAAAGACCGTCCATAAGTGACCCGATTGCTTAAGTGTATGGAATCAGGGTATAACTTTCATGATAAAGGGTATACTAATTGTTTATATAAGCGGTATGTTACTATATTATTGTATTATGGCAATTATGGATATACATGTGGATTATAGTAAGTATGACCTCAGGGGCTCAGCCGATGACCATGTCTATTTGACCAAGAAAGGACTTTCTAAATATAGTCATTTCATAGAAGGGGAACAATATTGATAATACTACAAACTAATCGTAGAGAGGATTTTGATATAGTTGGTTATGGAGAATGCCCAGGTTGTAAAACAGAGAATAATTTAGTACAAAGTAGAACAATAGAATGCTCCATGTGTGGAGAGCCATATTTAAAGAATAAATGGAAAGGTGTATCGTGGTGTGAATGAGAGAGGGATGACACCTTTGAAGTTAGTTTAGTCATAAAAGTGCCACGAGCTACAGTATCTTCAGGCTATAGTGGCAGGACCTAGCTTTTTCCAATTCCTAAGTAATTTATTTAGAGTCCAAGCATCTGGCGAGGATATTACACAGTTTGATCGAGTCGTGGTATATCCTGTATATTTCTCCAACGATAATGTGAGACGAAGTAATAAACCTAGGCTAATAACTATGACTGGAGTACAAATATACTTGAATATCTGATACGTAAATCATTTTGCTGTTCTAATTGATATTCCTTTTCAGATTTTTGATTCAATGAATTAGACATAAGTATGTATGTATGTTAGGTAGGTAGGTATGTTAGGATTCAAATGTCATGACCTGACTAATGTATGAGCAAGACAGGTGTTCGAATATTACTGATTATTTTTCTGGTTTCACTAAATATAGAATGTAGCCAAGAATCAAGATGTGTCGTTGCCATGATAATTAAATCATAATCAGTCTCTTGACATGTCTTTACTATCTCATGAACAACATGTCCCGTTCTAATTCCATATGATATCTTATTCTTGCTACCTGCCTCTGTACATTGTTTTATTTTTGCTTCCATTATATTTACTAATTCTCCTTTAATGTCAAGTTCAAAGCTATTTTGATTGTTTGCTGTTTTATTTTGCGATATATCAACCGAAGTTCCTTCAAACTTTTCTACGTCTTGTATTACACACAGAATGACAATTTCTGCACCAGAGAGATTTGATAAATATATTGCGTGACTAAGTGCTTTATCTGAGGCTTCTTTTCCATCATGAGGTACCAAAATTTTGGTATACGAAGGAATACTTAATTTCGAGGCAGCAGTAGAACTACTGGATTCTGCCGAAGAATCTTCTGTTGAACTTGCGTTCGATGACGAATCTGTTGCTTTAGCATCATCATGTAGACTCATGATTTGACTGTATTAAATAAAGTATTTATGCTTAATCGTAACTACAGAAAGAAAGTGGGGCATAGAATCTCCAATCCGTTCCGTTACTCAAATTACGTTAATTCCCTTTCTTCGTAACACCGAACTTTTATCTGGCAAGGCGGCACAAATTAATAAGACATTGCGTAGACGCAAACATACTAGAGCTATCCTTTGAAGAGAGCAATTAGGTGATTTTATGATGGAAAACTGAAATTGTTTTTCTCCCCTCAAAAACGATTTAAACAGTACAGATTGATTTTTATTTCACACTTTCTTCACTATTTGACACGTCTTTAGTTTGACATCAAGCATGAATCGATATTTTGTGCTTCTTGCGAATCTTCACCACAATACTAAACAAGGAGGCCACAATTTGCGTGGAGATAACTAGGCAGAAGGTTCCAAAATAGGAACCACATTAGATTGAACATAGTTAGCATTAAGAAAATATCAAATGACAATTATGATTCTTCAACCCCATTTTAGGATCTATTTTTGATTAATCCTTGTGTTTAAACCTGGTTTGATTTCAGATTCATATTGAAATTGAAATTGAAATTGATAGATATTTTCATTAGGCACTATGAGGACAGTAATTCACCGAAGAAGGCAAAACAACTTTGAGTTTGGCGGGTAATGCATGACTCTCCTATTTTATTGTTCTAACAACATTGTCCTTCTATCCTAACCTGTAACGTACCAACTGCTGTCGACCCTCATAAACTGCAGGCCTTTACCACCCTCGCATATTGCCTCTGACGCGGGCTCTAATTAATGCCGTAGCTAGGCCCTCTACTTCTGTAATTAGAATAGGTTTTGGAATAAGCCTTATTTCTGTAGTTGTTATTGTAGCCGTTACTGTAGCCGGTATTATTATATCTTCTATGATTGCTACTACCATGTCTTTGACGATTATGCGCATACTGTTGAATCGCTGGGAGTTCAATTCCCATCTCTTCATTTAGTTTACGAATAGGTTTCTCTGTTGTCCTAAGGATTCTTCCAAAGTCATCAACTCTATCCTGAGAAACTAAAGAGATGGCCTTTCCAGCTCCGCCGGCTCTTGCTGTCCTTCCAATCCGGTGGAAATAGATTAGTGGGTCTGATGGTATGTCATAGTTTATCACATGGCCTACAGCTGGCACATCGATTCCTCTTGCAGCAATATCAGTGGCCACAAGGATGTCTTCAAATCCCTTTCTGAATTTGTACATTGCACTATCTCTTTGTCCTTGAGATAAATCGCCATGCATTGTAATTGCTTTGAATCCCTCTTGCTTTAACTCCGAAGCAAGTCTATGTGTTCTTTGCTTTGTAGCGGCAAAAACTATAGTCTGTCTCTCATTCTTGTTCCTGATAAAATTGCATAGATGCTTGAATTTTTCATTTTCGTGAACGACCAGGTAAGTTTGGTCAATAGTATCAAGACTCAATTCTTTTTCGTTGAGTCGTATTTCTTTCGGGTCAACCATATATTCTTGTGCAAGTCTCAAAACCTCTCGAGGCATAGTAGCAGAAAATAAACATGTATGCCTGTCTTCTCTCATGTAAGATAAAATATACTTGATATCGTCGACAAAACCCATGTCAAGCATTCTATCCGCTTCGTCGAGTACCGCAAACTTTACTTCCTTGAGACTAATTGATTTACGCTTGATATGGTCAATCAATCTGCCGGGTGTCGCTACCACTATTTGAACGCCTTTCCTTAGCTGTTTATACTGGATACCAATACTTTGGCCCCCGTAAATGGATACAGTTCTGATGCCTGTATATCTTGCGAGCTTTTCAATTTCAGCAGTAACCTGTACTGCTAGCTCTCTTGTAGGGACGAGTATCACTGTTTGTACTGAACCTCTACGCTGTATTTTGGTCAATATTGGCAGCGCAAATGCTGCCGTCTTTCCAGTACCTGTATGCGCCTGTCCTATAACATCTATACCTCTCAAAATAAACGGTATTGCTTCCTGTTGGATAGGAAAAGGAGCTTCAAATCCATTTTCTCTGAGTGCTTTAGTAATTTCAGCACTCAATCCTAACTCTTCAAATTTTGTTGTCAATTTTTTATTTTTCACTTTTTTATTTACAAAAGGATCGGAAAATACGTAAAGTAATTTTATCTACTTGTAGATTGCCGTGATTCTTTTGCTTCAATTAATACGAAGAATTACAAAGATATAATCTTTCTTATAGTGCCACATTTAGTTAATATAACCTGTGACTGTGGGCCCGTAATATTGATACTCCCTTCTCTAGGTCTAAATAGAAACAAAATAGAAACTTAGTTTATGATAACCTCCAAGATATGGAGTCTGAGATCAGCGTACAAATGCAAAACTAGGCTCTGCTGGGGAAGATTAATTATGTCATAATAGCATAACATAATGAGCATGGCTTGTGTCAGTTTTTAGAATTTGGTATATTAAATTCACCCCATACAAGATTCTGTTCCCACTAATTAATTATGTTAACCAAAAGAGTAATTATAAGAGAGAATATATTTAATATCATTAGTTAATGCCATTAACAAGTGACCATTCAAGGACAATGTTCTAATGTTGGGGACTTGGCAACAGATAGTTTTTCTGGAGATGGATATTAGCAAAAGAGAACGAAATCTGATATTTCAGATAATGGGGGAATAATATCCTAATATTGATAATTTCTAAAGCCAAAAATAATGAATATCATCTAATGTCTATATAGAATAATATTAATGTAGTCAAATAATCATAATTGTACCAAACAGATGAATCTATCATATAATCTACTCGTGTTTAACGGCCAATTTGTTAAGTTGTATTAGCTGTAAAACATACGCATTAAAAGGCATTTTGTAATCAGCTATATCTGAGATCACTATTACTCTTTATGTTTTTATAGAACCGATCATTAAACTCCAATAATAGCGCATTTGTACGATCATCATTTTTTCTCATATAGTAATAGAGTTCTTCAGTAGCTGCATGATAATCGATGCCAATATTCTGTGCAATCTCTAAAGCAATCGCAGAAATCATCAGTTTGCGAAGAACAAGATCATGTCCATGATTTATGACATCATATGATAACTCTTCTAGAAAGTTCTTAAAGTTTGATTCAATGTGACGGTCTTTTGCATCACGATTCTTTAATGCAAATGGAATAGCCATATTCCTTTGTTTCATATGGATATTTTCTACCATTTCTATAAAAGAGTCATTCAACTGTTGATCATGAAAGAGGATCTGGGATAACAGGTCGGAAGCGCGTGATTCACTTATTTGCATCTTATCAACTAGCGTGAATAACATATGACATGCAGCACAACCATCTTGTCTAACTTTGGAAGGATTATCACGTACATTTTCTACTTCTTCCAGAATTATATCTTTAGCCTCTGTCTCATTTCCATGTTCGGGGTCCATTGTTATTCAATCTTCTTATGTCCATTAATTAATAGATGGTGCATAGAAATATATTGCTAGGATCGTCATCTTTATGTGTTATACTGAAACCGAAGGATAAAACGGAGGACAAAATGAAGTGGAGAAATTCATGCATCTAAATACATAATGCATGCATTACATTGTCTCTTTCTACTTCTAACCTGCGTAGCCTACCAGATAGATTATCTATGGATTTGTTGTCCTTCCATCCCTTCAATCCTATTCAATCTATCCTCCAATGATTTCATGTTTAAAACAGCAGGGCCCTCTGTTAGCAGCCTGAATCTTGTTTCATCCGCAGTTAGGATAATTTTCAATGCTAAAAGTTTATCCCTTACCTGTACATTTGTCATCTTGAAATATCTTTCTTGGCTTCCTCAATTCCATTAATTGATTGTTTGTAATAATAAGCCAAATCTGATTTAGCCAGGTCATAAACAAACTGCTGTGAAAGTTCTTTCAGTACTTTGATGTCTCTTGAAATAGTAGACTGGTCTACTCCTAACTGTTGTGCTATTTCATTTTCAGTAAATGACTTTGATAGAAGGGAAGCGACTTGTCTTCTCCTTTCTTTGATATCGTTACTTGATTTTGAAATTATGCAGAACTGAATTCAAATTATGTATTTATCCCTTCGTGGAAATCAGCTTTATGCATTTTGCTGCTTGACATAGTTTGTGTTCCATAGCAGTTCATCAATCTCCGCTTTTGGAATCCTAAAGACATCGATGCCTTCGCTTTTGAATAAGTTATCAAACTTGGTAGGTCATCTATGATTAAAAGGACTGTCTTTATTGGTAGTTTAATATCTGTATTAGTATAGTAAGGTTTATTCTCTTCTAAATAAACAGGAACATGATTACGATAAGCCTTAACCTGACCAATGATTGAAGATACTCTATCTAGTTATCTGGTATTATTATTCATGGTTAGATTATCGTGTTGCTCCCAGTCAGCTCGACTCTTCGTGTCTACTCAATTGATAATTCACCTATTTTGGCCTGTAGTCGATAGAAATGTATTTAATATCTTACCAATCTCAGCTGGATATTGATTCATTACTGCATGACCAGCATCTTTAATTTGTGCAAGCCAGGCTCCTGGAATTTTGCCTGCAAGAATTAAAGCATTTCCATGCGGCACGTAGTAATTATCATCTGTTCCTGCTATGACCAACGTGGGTTTAGCCAATTTCGCAAGCTCGTCACAAGCACCACTCCAGTTGGTAGCCGTCCAAGCCTCTTCGCTAATTTATCGATTCATCTACTCATCGATCTTTATAAAAGATCTATGAGAATATTATCTTATCAATATTACTCTCCAAGGAATTTGAGCGTAAATTAAGCAAGGTCTCCTTATATGTATACGTACTGTAATCTCATTGTCAAGATCCTAGGATTTCAACCTTGTATGTTTTTCTTCTTTGAAAGCTTCTTACGCCTTAGGTAGTCTGCCAAATGAAAAAGGTAGGTTGTAAATCCAAACGACATGTAGACTTCACACTTCCTGCTAATAATAACCTAGCATACAATTTTTGCGAACTTATTTTAAGATAATGCGATATGTCTGCAATGACTGACCTCTTCCTTTGAAAGGAAGAAGTGTAACCCTTCATTATAATTAAGCGTCCATTTCACCTGTGGGTTGCACTACAGCCCGCAAATGAGCTTAATTGGGGTATTTAGTATTTAGACAGCACTGATCATTAAGTGGAAATGGAATCATTTCAATACTAGCCGATATGTTGGGAGGTTCCTTGTACGAATTACTTTTTATCTCTTTATCTTTGGGATTATGCAAAGTAGGTTCTTCTTTGGTACAGAAATAAGCTGAGGATGTTCGCAAGAGCACTTTAACCTGAATTTGGCAGATAATCGCGAAAAGGACAAAACATAAAGAGACCTGTAAAAACAAACGTACAAACCTCTGTAGAAATATGCTAGTCATTTGTATATACACAACTCTTAGTAAAAATTGCTCGATCGTTATATCTGCTCTAACAGCGATAATAGCCCCCAATCATCGCAGTACATTGACATGTTTATAGAAGAAACGTTACTATTTTAAATATATTTCTATAGCTCCAGTAATGGATTGTACTGTATATATTTACGAAAGTTCTTTAATAAGAAACATCATGATCGGATCTAGAACAAAATTAGTGGTTCTGCGTAAATAGATGTTGATCTATTTCAATAATGGAATTGGGCAAATTACAATATACTTACGAGTGGATGTCGACCCGGAGGTGTGCTTTGCACCTGGTCTTGATGATACTAATCTTGTCTTCCCTTGGATACAGCGCCAATTTAAGTGCCTTTGCATCTCTCAAACCTTCCTCAATAGATACTAAGTATAATATTCCTATTGCGATACCAACTGTGACCAGTACTACCGATCTCTCTATTAATACAAAAGCAAATCTCCAAAATACGACCCACAGTTTAGAAAACTTACCTGAAGAGCTGCACCAATTGGAGAGTACCTGTATCGACTCTAGCAACATGTGATAAGCTGCCCTGTAACCTCAGTAACTGCAATTGGAAATGATGGAAACATCCCGTCTGATGTAATAGATAATAATTTGAATACTAGATGGTCAAACCTTGGGTCGGGTTCCTGGATTCAATTAGACTTAGGCTCAATGAAGAGTATATGCAGTGTCGACGTTAATTGGTATCGAGGTGATATTAGACAAAATAACTTTGTCATATCTGTATCAAATGATGGCATTACATTCACCAATAAGTTCAGCGGTACCAGCAATCTCGGTACAACGGCCGAGAAATATTCATTGCCCGCAGGTACCGAGGGGAGATATGTACGAATTACAGTAAATGGTAATACAGAAAATGAGTGGGCCAGTATTAATGAGATTCAGCATTTGGATCATCTAATGGTAACAATCTTGTTGGAAGTTTATTCCACAAATGGCAGATTACTGCTGGTAATAGTACATGGTCTGAATGGTCATCTATTGGCGATGGTATAACTCCTGGTTCCAGTCCTGCAGTAGCAATGAATTCTGATGGAAGACTAGAAGTATTTGTGATAGGTAGTAACAACGTTTTATACCACAAATGGCAGATTACTGCTGGTAATAGTACATGGTCTGAATGGTCATCTATTGGCGATGGTATAACTCCTGGTTCCAGTCCTGCAGTAGCAATGAATTCTGATGGAAGACTAGAAGTATTTGTGATAGGTAGTAACAACGTTTTATACCACAAATGGCAGATTACTGCTGGTAATAGTACATGGTCTGAATGGTCATCTATTGGCGATGGTATAACTCCTGGTTCCAGTCTTGCAGTAGCAATGAATTCTGATGGAAGACTAGAAGTATTTGTGATAGGTAGTAACACTCCCACTCCTACTCCTTCTCCTTCTCCCACTCCTACTCCTTCTCCTTCTCCCACTCCTACTCCTACTCCTTCTCCCACTCCTACTCCTTCTCCTTCTCCTTCTCCTACTCCTCCTCCTTCTCCTTCTCCTCCTCCTCCTACTGTACTGGTTTTCCATATGCATTCGTTGGTTCACCTGAAGATATGGAGGATGAAGGTTGGGGAACTAGGCACTACGCCTCAGGAAAACCTGACGACATAACTCATGAATGGAGTGGAGAAACTTCTGCTCAAAATTACGCGATCATAATAGACATCACTTTAACAGAGATCGATCACGATGACCATATTAGCTTCAAGTTTGGAGGCACTCATATGGGCAGCGGTTGGTACGACAATACTTACGCATTTGAATCCGGTGAGGCCTGTATTGGAAAAGAAGAGGATCATCCATCAACCGACCTATGTGTAGTTACTGGAAACAGTATCGGTAATCTTGTCGATACTCCTGTTAAACTAGCAGCTGTAAATATCGGGAAAGGGGAGAAGCTAGAGATGTATAGCAATCTAGGGTCAGGATGGATAAAAGACGTAGAGAGCTCAAATGGTGTTGATGGATTCAGACCACAAGTAGATGAGGATGAAGTTAATATTAGGATTGATGCGGCTCCAGGAATTGTAATGCGTTCAGCCCAAATAGTTGAGATAAATCCTGCTTCAGCTGGTATTACTACTCTTGCTCCTGCTACTACCCTTACGCCAACTTATTCTGATAAGCTGGACAGTACCGAAGATGATGGTTGGACTGAAGGTGATTATGGAGGAAGTCTAGTGGAGCAAGTAGAACAAGCACAAGCAGATTGGGAATACGCCGGTAGACCAGGGGATGAGGAAGATGGTGATGACGTTGCTCCGCCTAAGGTAAGGTAATAATAGCCCACCATGTGATCCGCCAGCAATTATGGTGGTAACAAGACCGGCACGTATGATCTCTTAGATCGTGATCCTTGCATGCGTTGATACAGATTGGTACTGTGGTTCCCCCGCCTTGATACAGATATACGATAGGGAGCATGAAAGCAGATGATAAAGAGATTATCTATGCTCGTAACCAGAGACAGTCTACTAGGTGTAGGAGATTTTCTTCCTCCAGATCGATTACCAGAAGTTAAAGAAGCAATTATGGAAAAGGAAATCTTTTATCATATCCTTAATTTTTTCATGGTCCTTAATTAATAATCATCAAGCTCTAGATAAAATCACCTTAAGATTATTAGATTACTTTTATGCTTATTACCATTTATTTATCGGAGTCGAGAATCATCATTTATAGTAATCCCTTATTCTTAGATGACCATAATTTCCCACTTGAGCCACTTCCAATTCTTTACTTTACCGAAAATCTTAAGATGCTCACCATACAATACATAATCTATTCCATAATGCCCACATTCATAGATTTTCATTCAATGGGTCAATTCAATGAAGAGGATTTACAGAAATTTCAATTGGAACCTAGAGATGAACATGGAGTCAAGACACTCAATATATATTATGATTTAGATTCTGGGATGATGTTTTGCTTACTCGATGCACCAGACAAAAAGGCTGTAGAGTTACATCACTTGAAGATCAGAATAAAGTGTGATTGGATAACTCGAATAAAGATGACTGAAAATTATCAAATTTCTCACGAACAGGATGATAGTCCCAAATTCTAAATTCTAAAATATGCTAAAATGCATTACATTATTCAATTTTGATCTACTAGTTTCTTTCGTGGTTAATCCTATCATTTGGTTGTATCAAAACTACTTCCTTCTGCGTAGTTCTGTTAAATGACCGGATACAGACAATTTTCTAAATATAAAAATAGAATTTCATGGAG
>CAWBHQ010000017.1:0-51901 GCA_963788755.1 uncultured Nitrososphaerales archaeon | reverse complement strand
TAATAAACTGGGTTTAATAATTCATATGCACTTGAACCCTAATAATTAAAGATATCTTTAAATAAGAGACTACTTTATAATGGCTACTAGGCGGATTGAATAGGTTATGACAAGTTTAAAAGATCACAAGATCGGAACACGGGAAGAGTGGCTTGCGGCCCGGCTGGAGCTGCTCAAGGCCGAGAAAGAGCTGACGCGGGCGCAGCGACGAGCTGGCGCAGTGGCGGCAGAAGCTCGCCTTGGGTTCGAATTGACAAAGAGTACCGTTTCGAGACGGACGAGGGCACAGCCTCTCTTGCCGATCTGTTCAGAGGACGCTCACAGCTCCTCATCTATCACTTTATGTTCGGCCCCGATTACACAGGCGGCTGCCCCGCATGCTCTGCGATCGCTGACGGCTTTAATGGCTTTGCCGTGCACCTTGAGAACCATGATGTAGCGATCATCGCGGTCTCACGCGCCCCAATCGCCGACCTCCAAGCCTACAAGCGCCGTATGGGCTGGACGTTCACGTGGGCCTCATCGCTGAACAGCGATTTTAACTACGACTATAACACCTCTTTCACAGACGAGCAGGCAGCGTTCCGGCAGCATCGACTACAACTACAGCACGTTCGGCAAGACACCCGAGTCGGAAGCCGGCTCAAAGGCTGACAAGGGTCAAGATCCCTTGACCCCCGTCCGGTTCGCGGCCATGACCGGCACCGACGTCCCAACTTACACTCGCGAGGCGCCGGGTATGAGCGCATTCGCAATCTCCGACGGCGTCATCTACCATACCTACTCCACTTATGCGCGCGGCCTCGACGCACTCTGGGGAATGTACCAGTGGCTCGACCGGGCGCCGTATGGGCGAAACGAACCGGTGCCGTGGCTTCGGCGGCACGACGAGTACAAGTCTTGATCGTTATTTCTGGACTCACAGTAAGATCTGAGGCAATCCGTCCGAATGAGCAGGCCGAGAATTGTGCACAGAAATGCAATCCGTAACGATTGCAAAATGGAGATATGATGATATACAATTAAAAATAATATGGCATAGCGAGCACTTTCATGCATAGATATGTTTTACTAGGCGCTATGATGTCAAACGACTTTTTATCTCATGATTTGCCCAATAAGGGTTAAAAGTGCAGTTCTGGTGTTAATTGAGGCTTGAAGGAGTCCACAATGAACTTCCATTAGGTCGGGTAACCAAGTTACGTGTCATAGGTATACAAGGGTTATAAGTAAAATTCAGTCTCTATACACAGATTGAAAACAATGATAGATATGAAAAAGTACCCAAGTAGAAAAACATTAGCCACTGTATCAGTGGTGCTAATGATAGCATACGTTGGCATGACAACAGTATTCCAGATACCTACTGCTTTAGCTACTCCCATGGAAGAAATCAAGGTTAGTCGCGAAGTATCAGCACCTATAGACAAAGTCTGGAATATTGTTTCAGATATAGACAATGAAGCTAAATATTGGTCCATAATCAAGAATATTAAGAATATCAACAAAACAGATAGTGTAACAGAAAGAGAAGTTACAGTTCAAGCAGGTCCAGGGGGAGAGGCAAAAACTCAACAGATTGTTACTGTAAATCCACATCAGTTTGCAGTAAATATGAATATCACAGAAGGACCAGTTACTGGTAGCAGAGTGCTTACATTAACTCCAGAAAATAACGCAACAACGAGAGTTGATGCGGTATGGGAAATCGACCTATCTGGCATTCCATCTATTGGACAGGGTTTTGCAAAAGGCAGTTTCCAAAAGACGACAGAAGATGCATTGGGTAATATAGCAGTAGAAGCGGAAGTTAAATAATGAATAACCTTTCTTCATTTTCTTACACATCTGAATAGATTATGAATTTTCTAATGATATCTTAAGTGTGTATAATTTCCGTTCAGTCTTTCAAGTAGACTCCAGCTACAGTACTCCGTTGAATATTCAGTAGCAGCAGCAGGAGCAGCAGCAGCGGCTGCGGCTGCGGCTGCTGCTGTAGACATATCGATTCAAGAAACATTCGGGAACAGGTGGCCAAGATTAGTTCAGCTACGGATTCTCATAACAAGAATTCTCAGAACTATATCCTGATTTGAGAAAAGAAGGTTGAGTTGCAGGACGAAGAATAGGAACTTGGCTGAGCAGCAAGTAGCTGCAACAGTATTTGTGGATTAGAACTTATGTTTCATTAGTTCTAATACTACTATTAGCGCGCCACAGAAAACGGATGAAGGAACTACTGGACAATAAGTCAAATCAACCCCCGATCTTATATCTGATGCAGTATACTATACAAGTAAAAGTGTAGATCTGGAGGTGACTTAAGAAGTGAAGAAAGACGAAAGGAATCCACCTAAGCTTAAATTGACTTCAAAAAATTAGTCTAAATTCTGATGTTTAATTTCACTGCGTCCTTTTCTTTATTCTTCTTTAGAGTTATTTGCTGGTGTTTTTCATTCCAATGATAGACGAAATCATTAATCGTAGGTTGAAGAAAGCTTTTACATAATTCGCTGTGCTGTTTTGCAGTTTTACCTATTTTGTTACCAAAATTAATACATTTCCAACACCCAATAAATGGGATCAGATAAACCACCCTATATCCAAGATATCTTGAGGTGTATCCCCATGCCTCTCCCACTATACACATTTCTGGCTTGCGAATTAGAATATGTAAATCACTCTTATCAAGATCGGCTTTAAGTTTGCTTGACCAAGTTGGACATATGTCTTCAAATGTTAAGTATTCTGGTGATGATGATGATGATACCTCTTCCCTAACATTCACCTTTTGCATTATAATATAATAAGAATTATTTCATATATGCTTATCTATAGTAGTTATATAGACTAGTTTAACTTGTAAAAAAGTCGGTTTATCTCTGGATATGAGTAAAATATAAGACAACTGAAGATTAGAATTAAGGTGAATGCAGTTGAATAATTTCAAACGAGTAGAAGTTTTGCGGGAGATCGTTTTTTCCTATCTTAATTATGCACAGGCTAATATTAGCGGTCATAGGGTGGCCGCTGCTGTATTTGCTATGAGGAAAGCCAGATCGAAGAGCAAAACAAAATTAGAAACCGAGAGTAATGACATGTTTAGAGTCTTTGGTGGGTGCAACTTGGAAATATCCATAAGCACAGTTCTACACGCAGAAGCTATAGCGCTGTACAAAGCGTTATCAGAAGGATACACAAAAATTCAGGCAGTGGGAGTAACAAGCGATCATGAGGATCAGATAAAGCCTCTGTGTGGTGCATGTAGACAACTGTATATGTATATCAATCCCATGACAACAATCTATGTATTCGGTAAAGACAAAAAAGTCAAACTCAAGGTAAAGCTGATAGATACAATGAATTATCCATATACTAGTAGAGGTAAGATCACTTAACCCAGGCTGCAAGAGGTTCCACTCTAGGTCGTCCTACCTTTTTCTACTAATAATTTTTAAAATTTGTTGTAATATAATTTGGAGCAGTCCTTTCCTTGATGGGCTGGCGATTATAGATGACAACCAGTCCTCGCATCCCAACTGAATGGTTTTCTGCCTTTCTCAGTTACTAGTTCAAGAGTAACAAGTCACCTAAAAGTTCAATTGCCAGATCAGTTGATAAAATCTCCTGACGATTGACCTGATCCGCTACCTATCTGAGTGATTTATTTAGTAACGAAATACCGAATTCTTAACCTTTTCTGACATAAAATAATAATATTGTGATAGAAGGAGCAGTAATAGGAGATAGAACTAAAGACCTGATCTACTACTACCATCATATCAACAGTAATTTAAAAAAGAAGCACGTTAGGTTTGATCATCTCTATCACAACCAGTTAAATATTTAAAGTATATTAAATGATTTTTGCATTGGGCGATTTTCCGAAAAATGCCCTAACTTGAGGCCTGTACAAGATGTATACAATTACTATATTGATTGCCAGATTTATTATGGGCAAGAAGTTTCCAGTCACAATTGAGATAATAGCAAGGGCAATTCCGATGTAAGATAAGATTAATGCAATTAACCAGGCCCATCCCCTACCTTTAATCAAACCATAACTGACGGCCAGATATCCGATCCCTATTACTATTAGAACAGCGCCTATCGAAAGAAATACTATGCTTAATTCTGGAATGAGTGCCGCAATGCCCAAAAGACCAAGTCCTCCAGCGATAGCAATCACCCCGGTTATAATAACCAGAATCGCTATTATTGTAACAGCAGTGGGCCGGTGACTAAAAGAATCTCTTTCCGTAGTAAATCACTTTTGGCTATTATTTAATAATTTAACGATGTCGGATAAATTAGTTTTGTTGTATACTAAAATTAGGTCAACACTTGTGTCTCAATAAGGAATTCATAGTTGGCTACACTATGAGGTTCTGACATAACCTCATGGCCTCCTGCCTTTAACTATTTTATATTTGGTTGTATGAATGGCAGTCACGTTGACACTTTGAGCTCGCTTAGCAAGTCTTCGTATAGGTGAGCTCGAGATCCTTCTCCCAAGACACCTCATCTTTTGATAACTCCCCTTACCAACTATGGTACATGCATAGTCCAGTGCCGTTTCTTATTGATAAATTAATAGGTTAGACACGGTATTCATTTTTGGATGTAGGGTTGAAATTCTCTTCTGCGGCTACCATTAATCTTCCGTTACACGGAGGACATGCTCCTCCATACTTGATTAGAAGAATGATCAAACTGTCCAATGCGATATCAAAAGTAATTGTAGATGAATATGGACAAGGTGAGTTTCTAAGGAGGCTATCTGATCCACTATGGTTTCAAGCTTTTGGTTGTGTTCTTGGGTTTGATTGGCATTCTTCAGGAGTTACAACGGTAGTTACAGGAGTCTTGAAGCAATCACTTAAGGAAGAAATTCATGCTATATCTGTTGCGGGCGGTAAAGGAAAGAGGGCTACACAAGCAAAAAATGATATTCCAAAACTTGCTGAAAGATATTATAATTTATCTTCTACTAAAATTGATGATTTGATATATGCAAGCAGAATGGCCGCAAAAGTAGATAATGCTGCAATACAAGATTATTACTCTTTATATCACCATGTGATTCTCTTTGACGAACACGGCGATTGGGCCATAATACAACAGGGTATGAATCCTCATAATAGAATGGCAAGAAGATATCATTGGAATTCGGACAACCTAGAAAGCTTTGTGTCCGAACCACATGCAGGAATCATCGGCGAATGTAAAAGTCCAAATACACTCAATATGACTTCATACGATTCTTTAGACAATCAGAAAATATGCGTGGATTTAGCAAATGGCGATACAAATAATCTAAAATCATCCGTATATAAAGTTGGAAGATTGATACATACTATTCGAGAAAAAAAGAACACATTAGATACTTGGATTATGAAAGAAAATAACAATAATTCTAACGATCAAGAATTTGAAGAACATTATGAAATGCCTCGCAGATTAGACTGGGAAGCATTCAGAAAAAGTTACGATATTCGGCCACAAAATTATGAGCAATTAATTTCTATTCCGGGGATTGGACCAGCAGCAGTTAGAGCTCTGTCTCTTATTGGTGAAATAATTTTTGGAACAAAAGCATCTTGGCAAGACCCTGTGAAATACACTTTCGCTCATGGTGGAAAAGATGGAATGCCATATCCAGTATCTCGCAAAACCTATGATAAATCTATAAGTTATCTTTCTTCTGCAATAGAAGGAGCTGAAATAGAAAGGGAGCAAAGGATTCAAGCACTACGTAAATTGGCACAATATTCAGCTAGAATGTTTGATCATGATAAATCATGACGGTTACAATATTCGATGTGGTCGTCGTAAAAGCTGCAGATATCTTCTTCATTGAAAGTCAAGTAACTCTGGATTATCTCTGAAAGATATAATTGAATTAGATGAAATAGAGTCGAATCAAATGACACAAAACCTTGGTACCAAGAAAACTAAGATGGCAACTTCAACAGATTGTTTGCCTTGCAGAAATAGTTCAAAGGCGCGCGAATCTTTTGATTTCTCTGGTTTGTTAACTTGTTTATCTTCTCCAGTATATTCATTGATGATATCAGCTATATCTTTGAATGACATGTGAACTGTTTCTGCTATCTGGCGTCGAGTCTTGCCTTGTTTGTAAAGGGCAATCACAAGTGCTTTTTTCTGATGCTTGTTTAATATTATGAGGTCTGACATAGAGAGAGTGAATTACTATAATATCTTCAAAATTGTTACTCAAAAACATTGTTGTCATCTGATTCTTCGAGTTATTATCTATTTTCAGTTGGTATTGATTATTATACTTTGAACTAATAGATTAGGTTCACATGCCTTGGGAAAGTAGATATCACAAACGTATAAAGTCAAGCTCTCTAGTTAGCGTATCAAATATTGCTACAGTTGCACCATATCCGAAAAACCAACCATTTGCAGCCCCAAGATTAATAATTAAAGTTTTTCCAACTTTTTTATTTTGAGCTCTGTGTGTATGACCACAAATGACCACATCGTAACTGCCGCATTGTATGAGCGATTCCTTTCTTCTTGAGTTAGTTCCATGATATACTGCAAACACCAATTTATCCTCCTCTATCTCGCAGAATTCACCTCTAACTTCTCCTATCTTATCAAAAGCACTAGTTAATTCACGTACCACTAAATCATTGTTTCCTAACACTCCGATTAGTTTCATCCCATCAAAAGCCTGTACCGTTTCTGGACTTACAATATCGCCTGCATGGATTACAACTCTTACATGTTTGTCATTGAAAGAAATGATAGCTTTTTTGGATATTGCGAATATTGTCATGGGTATCTGATATCAATCCAATTTTCATTGCATACGTTGCATTGGCTAGGTGCGCCTTCATTTGTAGCTTATGGTTCAACTTGATATTTCTCATTTAGCTAATATGGTAGGTCAGCTTGGGTTAGGATTAAAGAACTTTTTGCGTTTCGACATTAGCATTACCTAATATTTCCGAGGTTTCGTTTTACAATTGTTCTTGCCGACTTTGATGTGGTTACCTTCTCCGTAACATTGCCTAAGAACTACCCTATCTCAGTTATGGCTCCTCTTATTGATTGTGATGCTTCATCTTGGGCAGATGTTGTCATTGCGGAAGTACCAGTCGTAGTATGGCTGGAATACTACAAATGAAAGTACTAGAATGCGAATGTTATTATTCAATGATAAAGTTTACCCTCTAATGTCATGTGACATGTGGCTTTGTTCATACTGTAACATTACAAGACCTAATCTTACTCATTGGGACCTTGTGCAGAACCTGCTGCATAATAATATTGATGATGATGATAAATCAATGCCCACGCCTATCAAGAACGCATAAAACGAGGTGATATCATCATTTTCTTAAATACCGATCAGAAAAAACTGTTAGCTGAAGCATTTTTATGAACTAGGAGATATTTCAATCCCATATTAGTCGTACCTGTCTTACGAGAATTAAGTCGAATCAAACTTAGTTTTTTGCATAATTGTATATGCCGTATTTATAAGCACTTACACACAATATAATACCAAGTTAAGAATATTGAAAAATAACAATATCAATAATGATAATACAAAGAAGAAATGTAGTTGGCTCGACTGTGATTCTCCGGCTACAGAAGAGTGTGTTTATTGCGGTCGAAAATATTGTATAGAACACAGTGTTAGACACGAACTCGAACGGCACGGCAATAAAACATAGTTAAATCTTGCAGCTGCCAATTAGGCAGTGGTGGTAAAGAAAACAACAATGACACATAAATGTGCTTGCAGAATAATGCAAAGCGTGGTAAAGAAGGACTACTTTAAGTGAACTAAGTAATTAAAAATGTGTTAAAGATAGATATAAGTAAGCCAATCTAAAGACATCCGCGAAGAAATGCTTATGAAGTATAAAATCCATCGTAAGATAGGGAAATCATAATCAATGTCTTATGTTTCAAAAGATCCCAACTATACGGATTGTGACAGCAATAATGAGAGCTCAATTAACAGAGTAGAGGACATTTCTGGCAAATCACCTACTAACGAAGCAACCGACCGTCAGGTAGCTTCTAAATTAGATAACCTCCTAGAAGGTTTAACATTTCCTGCCACTAAAGAAGAGATAAAAGATCATGTCAATAGAAAGTCTCCGACTATGGGCAATAGAATAAATGATGTATTTGAAGTTATTCAGAATAACCTTGAAGATGGAATTAGTTACAATTCAGTTTATGAGATAGAACAAGCATCAGGACTTGTGAAAAAAAGAGAGGCCTAGTAATAATAGTATTCAGAATTTTATTGGTAGCTGAACGTTATCTGAATCTTCGGATTTGTTACTTATGGTAGATATCAATAGACTCTATGTCAAGTTTCTAGGAGCCTTTGCTATGGCTTGTTTAATTTTGAAGTCTTAACCTGTTCCTATTAACTTGAGTTTTTTTGCTTTTGTATATCCAGTGATTGCCGTCTCTACCTCTTCATTAAGAATATCTTGGGTTATAGTTCCATATTCCGATTCTAACTCCTGTTTAAATTCCGCCAGTACTTTACTTGATATTTCTAAGTGTAATTCGACCTTATCCTCTTTAGCCATTTCTTATCTTTGGTATTACTGATTATTATTTGTATTCGGTACTGTGACACCCACAGGAACAATTCTTTCCTTCACACTGTGAAGTCGTTCTGAAATGCATGCTAATGACTGCATGGTAGACTCCCCTAGTAAAGGGGGAAAGAATAACAGAGTCTGCCCCATAGATTTGTCCTTGGTTCTCGATAGTCATGGCTGTTACAGCTCATCTAATAGACCTTCGGGGTCATGACCCACTAAACTTACACATTTGCAATCCATGCTTCGACATCTTATTCTCTCTTCCCCATCCTTTGTAAAATAATGAATATCCATTGGGTGTTTACAAGTTGGACAGGGATTCTTGTTATCTCCTCTGTCTTCATTCTCTATAGCGTCTGTCATGACTCAAACACTCCTTTGAGAATAATTTGACCTTTCAACTCGCAATAACAAAAAGAAAGATAGCACGATCTGTTTCTGCCGCATTGCTTACAAATAGCCATTTTGATATATTTCTAAGCGTGGAACTACCTAAAAAGGATAGTATAAACAGTTGGATAAATGCATACTAACCAGTTGCCAGAAAACAAGCGAAAATGAATTTATCTTAAATAGGCAAGAATTATGACGTCGTAAAAAGCTATGGATTTTTCATATCATGTTCTACTTTCATATATCTTTGTAATTCAATTTCCGTCTTAAATTCTGTTCCGCAAAGTGTGCACTTGAATTTCTTTGGGCAAAGATATTGAACTTCATATTAGTATGACGTACAAATATAGTAGTAGCTACTGTCTGCTAGTGTGGCTTTTATACCAAAGTTAAAGTATTATTCCTATTTACAAATATTATGGAGATTGATAAACCGATTAAGACGGAGAGGAAACCTAAGCCAGGCAAATGTTTGTATTGTGAAATTGAATCACCAGACCTAGCAACACATGTAGAATTGGAGCATGGCATATTGCTAGGAATCTGGCTGCAGTAATTCAAGAGGTAATGTTAAAGATAACAGATTTGGAGAACCAGATAAAACAAGCAAATAGTCAGATCTAACTTTTAAACTGTGGACTGATCAATATTGGTAACTCTAATTCTTCTATCGCCTAAAATATCACACCAGTTGGCCAATAATTTATTATTACTGGTAACTAATTAACTACTTCAAAAGTTCCCATCCACCCTAAATTCGTGAACTCATTGATGTGTGCGTGTATCATCATCTTGCCCGTGTACTGTGGTGTGAATTCTATGATACCCCGATCTCCCTGGTCGCAATATTGAATAAAAGTATTGTAGTGAATGTTCGATTTGGTTTAATTAGAGTTAGTTCGTTGAGCAGTGGGTTAAGTATTTAGTAATACAGTCTTTCAATCTAGTATTTATTATCACTCGATTTAATCCGCAATCACAAAAATTACAGAATTCAACATTAACTTGACCGCTCAGATTTTTACTTGCGTATTTACTGATTTTATTGACTTGATCTGTCATTATTGAATAGAATTAGCCAGCTGAAGTCATAGCACATCAATTTTTGCCACGTTATGGCAGTGCTCTTTCTAATCACAAAGCCTATGAATTTATTCCATATTTTTTGTGTAGTCTACGTCATAATTCCCGACTCATCATTTGTATTGTCTCAAATGGTTACAAAAGCCATAACCGCCAATGCTTATGTAATATGTTGAATAAAATATGATATGTCAAAAAGAGAACAAGAAAAAGCCATCGAAGACACAAAAAAAGTAGCTGAAGAAGCCAAGAGAGTAGAAGATAAAATAGATGCAGTTGAAACTCTACAAGAAGTTGGACCCCAAGTCGCAGCACAAGAATTCCAATCCACAATTAATAGATCACTAGATGAAACTAAAAAGAATGTAAGAAAATCTATAGACGAATCAAGAAATCAAATTCCACAATATGCTAATATTGTTAAAAACTATCAAGAACAAGCGTTAGAATCGACTGGAAAGATGGTAGAAGAATACGTTGAAGCTCAAAAGTCTGTAATAGATTCCGTTTTTAGCTCTACAGCTACATACTTTGAAAATGCCAATAGAGTGTTCAACTACTGGTATTCTCCAAGAGTACCCGTAGAAATATGGGCCAGAGCAGTTAGCAACGTTGCAGAAAATGTGTCAGCAGCAACAAGAATCAATAACGATATCTTATTCGGAAACATTGATGCATTCGGAAATGCATTTGAACGTATCCAACGACAAACAGAAGAGCTCTCAAGAATAAATGTGAACAACGCAAAAACAATCGCAAACACAGCAAAAGAAACGGCAGCAGAGTTTTCAGTCAATAGACAGAGAGAAGTCTACAGATAGAATAAAAACCAATCTAGTTAGCCAATAACTAGATGAATTATTTATTTTGCATTTAATCTCATATCGTAAAGCATAATTCAATTGTTATTACTTCCGATGTAGATTCAATAGCTAATCAAGCTATATACTCATCGGAGTATTTACTAGTAATTTCTTTAACTGATCATCATCAATCAATTTATCTATGAGCATTGATATAAGCATTGATTTATCTACAATTGTATCTGTAGCAGATGATCCCTGAAATGATTCGATTGCTTTTAGCGCCCAATAATATTTCATGGCTTTATCTACTATCGAAACTGCTTCATAAACTATGTTACCTAGGGTAGTCACCACATATTTACTACTCTCTCTTTTGACTAATCCTACATTGGTGATTCTACGAAGTTTGGAGTAATATTGACTCTCCGTAATTCCAATATTTTTCATTAGAGTCCTGTAATCATAAGATTTGCCGAGAGCTATAGTGCTAAAAAGAATTAACGCTTTGTCATCAGACAACGCACTCAGAATGTCAATTGTGATTATCATTTTTTAGTTGTATTAATTATACTTACTGAATATGTGCGACAAAGTATCTATATTGACATTTAACAAGAAAAAAAATTTTATTCCCAGTAACTATTTAAATTAAGTTTGTCTGCATTATGGAATAGCGTTGAATAGTACTACTTGTAATCTAGAATTTTTGATAGCGTTATTGATTGGTGACGTCTAACTGTAATTATTATGTATTTTACTGTATATTGAATGAGATATTCACGTATAACTATGAAATTTGTAAAAAAAGAAAACACCAATGATATGTGATGAGGAACCAGATGTGCTTTTATCATTTGAGCTACTACTTAAGTCAAAATATAATATAATAGTGGTAGATTCTGGTGAAGAGTGTGTCAAGAAGTACATTAAGAACTAACCCGGGGTAATAAGGGGTTTGAATCATAGCTATTTGTTAGCTTGATCACAAGAATACATTGAAGACCAAGCCTAAACCTCCAAGCGCCATAAGGATAATAATAATGGAACCTAATATTGCGAGCCCTTCCTGTGGACCTACTTCTTTTTCCCCTCTACTTTTGCTCTTGTTCTTACTCTTAACTGCTGTTACTTTCCGTAGCCGTCCTTGCCAACCAAGAGGGAAAGAGATCATTTCTGGACTGTTATTCCTCCATATAATGTGGCCTTCCTAGGCTTTAACGATTTCATACGTCTGTCGACATCCTTTTCGTGAAACTTGGCTACCATACAGTAGATATTGTTGCAACCGGTTTTATTGTCACATTTATACTGTGTTGCACAGCGTTCACATTGGTGGTTACGTATATTGACTTGTTGTTTAAACATTCTAAAGTTTAACAACTACGTCCCATTCTGTAGTTGTGGGAACAATTTTGCTAAATCTGAAATCCTTTTTCTCAAAGTAACCACACTAATTCCTCCCGCCTTTGCGAGTCTTGATTGATTGACTTTTTCTTTCTCTTCCAACAGGCAGGCACCATATAAAGCAGCGGTTGCAAGAGCTTTTGGATCCTTGCCATAGGAGATAGGATCTTTCTTTACCTCATTCAACATATCAAGTGCGCTTCTGTAGGTCTTTTGGCTAACATCAGCGTTCTCTGCAACCTTTGACACATAGCGTGTCACATCCACAGAAGGACAGTTAATACCTAGCTCACGTGCCATTATCCTAAAGCATCTTCCTGCAAATATATTGTCGGCATCTGCTGCCTCTGAAATATCTTCCAACCTTCTCGGTATGTCCATCTCCTTGCAAGCAGCATATACTGAAGCCACCACCATCTCTTTGATGGCTCTCCCTTTAACCAATTTGTTGTCAAGAGTCTTGCGATAGTAATATGCCGCCCTTTCCATTACAGGATCTGTTAGAGTAAATTTGTCCTTGATCGCAGCCATAATAGTGAAGGCATTTCAGATTTCTAATATTGGTTTTACTACCTGAAAGTCTATCGTAATACCTAATCCTATTAATGCTACTAATTTGGTCTTGATTTAATGATGTCCCGTAAGCATCTGTATTCGAACTAGTGGTAACTGTTGACAGCCCCTTATCAGGAAAAATTAGTGACGTTGATCTGCCTAGTTCTTTTTTTAACTTTGGATCATCGTCAAAAAATGTCTGCCTGTCCGAAATGACTGCGAGCACATTGGGAACAGGGAACAGATAGTTTCTCCTGTGGGTTCATCAAAGATAGCCAGATTTGACGATCTACATGACTGACAAGTAATATTTGCTGACGGAAGAGAGGATGTTTGTCGGTCATCAATTAGTTTGACTTGTTGTTGTTGCTGCTGCCTGTTGACCAGGTGCATGTTGAAAATGATTCCGAGGAGATATAATTGTAGAGCTCATTCCAAGGTGTTCCATAAATATGTCTTATTCCCACATTTATATAAAAAGCAGGAATGTTTTGTAATTCAATAAATTATTTGGTCATAAAATATTGGCTCTGTAATCATTTAATTACAAAGTGTACGTAGCACATATCGATTACTGGTAATGCTGCTATGCTAATACCCAGCAACTATACAGGTGTTTTCGTTTTAAGCCAGAACTCACAATTAGTTCGATGTCGCGGTTTGCTTTGCTAGCTTTATGCATAAAGCCAGATGTCTTTTCTCTTCTCTTAGGATAGAATTTACAGCAGTTGAAAGCTTTCTAGTATTCTTAATTTTACCATTAAGTTTCTTAGACATGGCAGCTAATACTTCATAGTGCGTTACTTCGCCACCTTCTGCAATGCACAGGAATTCTATTGCTTCAGAGGAATCTGGATCTAGCCCAAGATAGGTCTGCATCATGCTTGAACACTTTAGAGATGTTTCCTGTGCAACCTGCTGTACCTTTGTTGGATCTAGCTCGCTACCGCTCCCGTCAGCCAAATTTTGTACCATTTCTTCGAGCTTTGACTGATGATTACCAGCCTGTGACTGCATTTTTTTCAGCTGAGTTATCATGCCGTTCTCATCTAACAGTCCTTTGGAACCTAATTCTTCTACTGCCTTCTGAGCAGCTATCTCTAATCCTAACGCTTCACCTAATTTCTCTTGGAGCATTTCAATTTCGACCATTTGTTACACTATTCCTAGTTCAATATAGTTAATAACGCTATGTGACACAACTCTGGTATTCATAAGGACAGCGAATATACAACTGATCTCAGTGCGGCATATGTCAATAACGACGATGTTT
The DNA here is from genome assembly GCA_963788755.1 of uncultured Nitrososphaerales archaeon. Lineage (GTDB taxonomy): Archaea > Thermoproteota > Nitrososphaeria > Nitrososphaerales > Nitrososphaeraceae > TH5896. The sequence goes on along the minus strand of CAWBHQ010000017.1, from coordinate 37,775 downwards.
ATTACGACAAAATAAACAAGAGAACAAACATAACGACCCAAACCTAGCTGACGCGACGAAATTAACAGCATAAAATATCAACCAAATCTACTTGTACGTCACAATGATTGTAGACATATTACATTTAGTCATCTCCTCCTATCTTTGAAATTGAAATTCTATGCTTCTTGGCATACGATAGCTCGCTATTCCTTTCATGTGTCAAATTAATAGGTAATTATGATATCCGATTTGAGAATCACTGGGAATATTCGTTGATGGTGCTAATCCTATCAGGGCATTGAATGATAGAGTAGATGAGGTTACCAACTATGAGCAACAGATCTCCCATTACAGAAAATCATATCATTCAGTCTATGACTTGCAATTCCTACAACACAACATGTTTGTCACTCCGATACCACTTGCCATGTTTGATGCATTTAGGATGTCTTTGATGTTCTGGTGCTGACTAAATAAAATCTAAACACCTCGGAGAGAAAAGTTGTGAGGGTTCCAACGAGTAAAAGAAAGTTATATACACAGGATGTACACACTATTTGAATTATATTTATAAGGGAATAACTTGACTAGGCTATTTCTAATAGTTATGACATAATGATTTTATGCAAAGCGTCAGTAATAAGCCTCTGATCGCTGCGCGGGCTCTTCGGACAACCATTAAAACCGTACGTCACCAAACTGAAGCGGCCCGGTGCTTGCCAGCGTCTATAGTCGACAAACTCATTGAAGCGGGTTTGTGTAGGTTGACCGTGCCGGTGAGCCTCGGTGGACACGAGGCCGAACCGTTAGCCAGTTTCGACGTCTACGAGGAGCTCGCTTCGGCCGACGCTTCCGTTGCCTGGATTGCCTGGAATAATGCTCTGCCGGGTCTGTTGAGCCGCTATCTCTCGAATGGTGTCCGGACGGAGCTCTTCACCGACACCCATCGACTCTTCGCCAACTCGACGCGCCCGTCGGGTCGAGCTGTGATGCGATCAGGCGGCTTTCGAGTGTCGGGCGGGTGGTCGCTGGTATCTGGCTGTACACTGGCGGACTGGATTCCGTTGATGTGCATCGTTACCACCGATGAGGTGAGCCAAAAAATGCCGGCTGATAGAGTACCCGAAATGAGAATGGCATACGTTCCAAAGGGGTCGTACAAGATTTTGGACACATGGCACTCTGGTGGACTTCGGGGCACCGGTAGTCACGATATAGTCGTGGACAACATCTTCGTTCCTGCGGAGCTGACCTTCTCTCTCGAGGACCCAGACCACATCGATCGGCCGCTGTACCGGATGCCATTTGCAGCGACGCTGGGCGCGTGGTGTGCGGCGATCTGTTTAGGAATTGCCCGTGCAGCAATCGATACATTGCTCGACTTGGGCTGTTCAAAAGTGACGGTGGATCCGGGGCCGGGATTTCGCGATCGGCCCGCGGTTCAGGCGATGGTAGCGTCCTCGACAGCAGCCTTGGACGCCGCACGTCTGCTCCTTCGTGACGCACTCGGTGATCTCTGGAATTCTTGTCTCAGCGGGATGCCTGTCTCGGATATCCAACGCGCTCGCATGTGGGCCAGCATCGTACACACCGCGCAGACTGCAAAGACCACGGTGACCTCCATGTACGAAGCGGCTGGCGCATCCGCGTTGTATATTGACTGTCAAATCGAGCAGGCCCACCGCGACATCCATGCCGTATTGCAACACATAGTCTTGCAGCATTTTTGGCTGGAGCAGGCTGGACGGATAAGGCTTGGACTCAAACCGACTCATCCACTCTTTTAAGTAAAAGGAAGGAGAGGTTAAAGCGGGAGACAAATATCGTCTGGAGCAGCGCTTTTGCGTCAATGGTATACTTTAGTCCTTCATCAGTCGTTCTCTCAGATTTTTCGTATCGGACTAAGGTCTGTGTGTACCCAATAGCCGGTGACAACTTTGACTATAAGGACAGTTATTTGAACTGGAACAGCTACAGGACTGATTTTCAAATCTAAATACATTGAGCTTCGGTTCATTAAATGTATTAATAAACCAGAAGAGTGCAAAAACGGCAGACAATCGTAACTGAAAGAGCTATAATGCCAGTCCTTTGAAGTTTATCCATTATTTTCTACACCAACTGTGGCCCTCAAGTCTTTATGTTACTGCATGTGTAGTGTATCTTCATAGGTTTTTGCTTTTGCATTATCCGGGACTGTGATGATTATTGGCATCACTGGAATAATGTGTTCCAGATGTTTAAAAAGTGTCAATTTAAATAAGGTAGTGGGCCAGAAGTGAAACTCTTGATGTATGCACCAGGTTTGATTGTCTTCTAGCTCCCCTCTGGCGATCCTTAGGAATGGTTCTATTAGATTACAAGGAAGTCGTCCAACAACAACCTTTGGGTTTTCGATGAACTCCACAAAAAATCATTCCATAAAATTATCATCGAGCAATATTCTATTTCTGGAGTAATCAATGTCTGTAGAAATTACGACCGGAATATCTTTTGACCTTTTAGCCATTTTTAAGCAATCTGAAAATTCGTTTACTGATTTAGCTGCATATCCTATTGCTCCAAAACTGCAAGCCAACTTTACAAAATCAGGATTATTAAACTCTGTAAAGGCCTTCTTTCCAAATTCCTCAATTTGCTTCAAGGAAATAACTCCGAATTCCCTATCACACCAGATCACAATTATTATAGGCAATCTGAGGCGAACAGCTGTCTCAAGCTCTTGAACATTCATTAGAAAACCTCCGTCACCGCACATAGCAACAACTTTTCTCTCTGGAAATGCAAGTTGTGCTGCTATCGCGCCAGGAAGTGCAAAGCCCATTGACGCAAAGCCATTTGAGATAATACAAGTATTTGGATGGAATGTAGCATAAATTTTCGCTATCCATAATTTGTGAGCACCTACGTCTGAAATAAGTATATCCCGGTCATCTAAGCCTCTTCTAACGTCTGCAATCAATCTCTCAGGCTTGATAGGATAATCAAGGTCATCGGCATGTCTTTGAACTCGCTCATCTATCTCTTTTTTAATTCTCTTGAAAGTCTCCGGAAAATCATTATGGACAATATAATCTACAGTGGTATTTTTGAATCTTGTCTCTCTTTCTAACCCAGTTAATATTGCATTTATTGCTAATTCTATATCTGCTGCAATTTCGACATCTGGTGGATAATATGTATCTACTTCTGCCGGTGTAAAGTCTATGTGGATAATCTTTTTAGTGAGATCGTCATTCCAGAATCTAGGACTATATTCCACCAGGTCATAACCTATTGCAATGACCAAGTCTGCTTCCTTCATCGCTATCAATGCATGATCTGCATCTTTGATACCAATAGTTCGAAGATGTCTTTCCCATCTATCGGAGATCACGCCCTTTGCCATAAATGTATTCACAGACGATATCCCAGTTTTTTCAACGAACTTCCTAACATGAAAGCTTGCATTTCCTCGAATGCAACCATTACCTACCAAGACAAGTGGTTTTTCAGCTTGAAGAATTAGTCTTACTGCCTTCACTATTAGATGTCTATTTGGATGCGATCGTAGTAGAACGTCTTCCTCCTGTTTTTCAATAGGCTTTATTCTAGATTGCTGCTTTGCTACATCCTGGGGTAATTCGATGTGTGTCGCTCCCGCCTTTTCCTCCTTTGCTATTTTAAATGCTCGTCTAACAATCTCTGGAATATTATCCCCGTTACGAATTGATTGATTCCATTTTGTTATTGGTTTAAACATAGTTATCACATCCATATTCTGGTGTGACTCTTTGTGTAACATATTAGAATCAATTTGCCCAGTGATCGCCAATACTCTCGATCGATCCATGTTAGCACTGGCTATTCCAGTTGTCAGATTAGTAGCTCCTGGACCTAGCGTGGCTAGACAGACGCCAACTCTACCAGTCAATCTGCCGTAAACGTCTGCCATGAAGGCAGCTGACTGTTCATGTCTTGTCAGAATGAATTTGGCAGTTGAATTTAGTAAAGATATCATAAGATCGGCAGTTTCTTCACCCGGTAAACCAAAGACGTATTCAACTTCCTCGGCTTCAAGGCACTTAACTAACAAATCAGATGTTTTCATAACCTATTTATCTATTATGTTAGTAGTCTGTATATCTTAAGTTAGTGCATTAGAGCATTAATTCAATACATCAAACGTAGAGTCATTTAGATACGTTATTAGGGAAAACGTCTGTCTGTACACTATTGTCAGTCAAAATTGTCAAATAGAATGTATTTCATGATATTATCATACCATTTGGTACCTATCGATAGTCGAATGACAAAAACTGATATACTAATCTGATTCCATTTATGCCATGGTAAAAATTGTAGAAATGGACGAAAGAATAACTCTTGAAAAACAATTAGAAGAAAATATTGCTTCTGTTATTCTTATCAATAAATTCAATTTAGACCCAAAGATGTTAGTCAGTTTCTAAAAGATTGGGCTTCAGATGCTCAGATCATGAAGCAGCAACCTGGATTCATTTAAACCCAGCTGTACATACATTAATTATGCTGTCTGGGAATCTACATCGCAGTTCAAACAGGCTCTTAGTAATCCTCAATTCCAGGCTAAGATGTCTGACTACCCTACTAGTGTGATAGCTTCTCCTCATATATTCAAGAAACTTGCAGTCCCATGGATCCGTGTTGATCAATTGTAGTATAATTCACATGGCATTATTCAGGGCCAACTTGCGGGTTTCAATGCAACTGGTAATCAAACTGCTAATCAATCAGCGCTACTCGACGATCCATTGAAACTCTGTACGATGGACTTCCATTCCATCGGATGACTTGAATATGAAGCGTATATAAGTTATTGAAGGTATATTTTATCCAAATTGCGAATCTCATTTAAAGTAAACGTTTTAATAATTCATATAATAGGTATAATTATACTCGCAGATTATGCAGCATATGATAATGTATCTGAACGTGGCAGCAACAATAGTCTGTTAAATAATATCATGGCATCAAATTCTGCAGAACATAAACTTGATATACGTAATACATCTAGCCAGAGAACACACGACGATCTTATAAGGACTTGTAGTACTTATCGTGAAATATTATCAACAGAAGTAGCGTTTTCCTGCGATTACTCGATGCTGTATTACCAAGGACAGTGTGAGCTATATTCAGATTTATTGAGACAGAATAAGACTGATGCTATTCTGAAAGCTGAAAATGACCTGTCATTTTGCTCCGATCCGAGAGTTGGTAAGTACATTCAAGACCATGATTTGACCAATGCCCCCAGATCTCCTTCGTTGATTCCAGGTTACCAATTTCCAGTTGCCTAAATCAAAGCAAAACAACCTTTTCTTGCCGATATGTTTTCTCCTAACAAAGTTGACTAAACTATTTCTGTTAATAATTCGATTGGAGGTACTGATTGAGTTAGACTAGCGTATTCAACGCAATCGGTTACGGTTCCCGTGGTAAGGCTATCGAAGCATTTAAGCATATGTATATAAGTATTAAATGTGAATTTTGTTATATGTATCTGCAATGTATAACTCAAACTGCTTTACTTGATGACGATACATTTATCGATGTCGGATACGGATTTTCTCGAGAGTTATTATTAGTATGAACCTAAAACCAGGAAAAAATAGAAGGACAACCCCGGAAGGGGAACCCCTTGAAGACACAGGCGGGGGTGGAGGAAGATTTCCAGGCGGAGGTAAAGGTGGTTTTTTTCGTAGAGGATCAGGAAGACCTGGAATCGGAAAGGGATCAAACTCACTCATAAAGATAGTCGTTCCTGCAGTAATTGGCATAATTATAGTCGCATTCCTAATCACAAATAGTGTAAAGATCGTCGATGCTGGGAATAGAGGAGTATTGTTAAATTTTGGTGCCGTTGACGTTAGTAGATCGTTAGAGGAAGGGATCCATTTCGTAGTTCCGGTAAGAGACAACGTAGTACAGATGGAAGTAAGAACACAGAGGATAACAGAAGATGCAGCTTCTGCATCCAGGGATCTTCAAGACGTAAGAACACAGGTAGCACTGAATTACCATCTAGATCCTGATAATTCACAGAATGTTTACAAAAATCTAGGACTTGATTACGCAAATAGAGTGATTATACCTGCAATTCAAGAGTCAGTCAAACAAGTAACTGCTAGATTTAACGCAGAGGAGCTCATTACTCAAAGAGAGAGTGTCAAAACAGAGATTGAGCAGCAAATAAGAGCTAGACTTGCCCAGTACAGTATCATTGTTGACGCAATATCTATCACCGAGTTCGAATTTTCAGCCGAGTTTGTGAGAGCAGTAGAGGCAAAAGTAGCAGCTCAACAGAGAGCGCTACAAGCACAGAATGAGCTACGTAGAATAGAGATTGAAGCACAACAGGCAGAGGCCAGAGCAGTCGGAGAGCAGCAGGCTAATATTGCAAGAGCGGAAGGAGTTAGACAATCTAACGTACTGCAGGCACAGGGTGAAGCACAGGCTATAACCACAATAGATGAGCAGCTTAGGCAGAGTCCAAGCTATCTAGAATGGCTCAAATCCCAGAGATGGGATGGGCAGTTGCCTCTAGTGGTTGGCGGAGGAGCAGGAGGCGAAGAGACACCTTTCATAAGTATTCCCACCTCAGGAAATGGTAGTACCCGTGGTGGTACTAATGTTACTACAGGAGAATAAAGCCACTAATGAGACGATGAGATTGCGAGTTCATGAAGAGTTATAGCTTGCACCAAAAAATGTACAAGCTATACATTTTGCCAGTAGAAGTAGCTGCTTCTACCGTGTAATCTTGTCATCCCATACGGATAATCTTATTGTTTACACTGCGTCACTTTGTTAGGCTCTGTGGGTCAGTAGTGGCCGAGGAAAAGGTAGTTGCTGTACTGACGTTGGTAATCCAGGTACGGTAACAATAGATGACATTGAACCAGGCGGCTCAGAATCAAGAAACCAGGTTTCACAAGGGTTCCCGTGGTCTACATCTTAAACTTTTAAACTGCAATTCGACATGCAAGAGTCAGAAGAAATACATTGGCAGAGAAGTAATAGTGGATTGCTTTCCAATATGGCTAATTGATTATTAGCTTGATTGGTTACTACTATTCTCATCAATTCTTCATTTGTACTTATCTTGTTCTATTGACCAACTACCATAAGATCCCAACAATTTGATTCATAGGAGCAGGGTGCTGTTAGTATTACAAGAACAATCAGAGACATTTCGGTTTCCGATATTAACACATTCATACTGACATGATATATTTATGCTTACCGAAAAGCTACAATTTCAAGGCATAGAATGTGTGTTTTATACGTTCATATCAGACAGTAATCAATATATCTAATTCTGGCTATTATTAGTCGATGAAGCATTTTCTTTCTTCCAAAATGATAACAGGATCATCTTCTGGTATTCTTGTAATTGTATTAGCAATAGCCGGACTTCTATCTCTCCAATTGACTTCTCCAGCTTTTGCACAACCCTCAATTGGTGAGCCTAGCTTAACAGCTGAATTGGTTTTAGATGGATTATCATCACCAACTAGTATTGCGTTTTTAGATGAGAATAATATCCTATTACTAGAAAAAGCAGGAAGTGTCAGACTCATCTCAAATGGTCAATTGCAACCTGAACCCGCGCTACAGCTAGAAGGAGTTGAAAGCAACAACGAACGTGGACTCTTAGGAATTGAAGTAATGAACAATAATGTCTTTCTTTATGTTTCAGAAAGTGGAGCCCAAGTTGAAGGGATACCAACTGTAGGTGATGTCAGAAACAGAGTTTATAGTTATACATGGGATGGTACCTCTCTTACAAATCCTCAATTACTTGTAGATCTTCCCGCTGGCCCTGGAACTAATCATCAAGGCGGGAAGTTAAAGATTGGTCCAGATAACCAGCTTTATGTAGTTGTTGGGGAAATGCAAAGGGAGGGGCAACTTCAAAACTTCCAAAGTGGCCCCGCTCCTGATGATACAGGTGTTATACTAAGAGTCAATCCAGCAGACGGATCGCCCAGTTCTGGTAACCCATTATCAGGTGAACCGTCTGATCCTATCAATAAATATTATGCCTATGGTATACGCAATAGTTTCGGAATTGATTTTGACCCAGTGACAGGTAAACTGTGGGATGCAGAAAATGGTGAAGATGTTTTTGATGAAGTTAATCTGGTAGAACCAGGATTTAATAGTGGATGGAAAACGGTCATGGGTCCAATAGCTGCTAACACAGGAGTATCTGAATCAAATTTAGTAAATATACCTGGCTCACAATATGCTGACCCTGTCTTTAGCTGGGCAGAATCAATAGGAGTCACTGATATTGAGTTTTTTAATTCAACAGCATTTGGACCCAGCTATGAAAATGGTATTTTCGTAGGAGATATAACTACTGGCACACTTTTTTACTTTGAACCAAATGCTGATAGGACTGGCATAAACTTGGAAAGCGATCCCTTGTTAAGTGATCTAATTGCAGATAGTGATGATGAAACATCAGCTGTGACATTTGGAACAGGTTTCGCAGGAATCACTGATATAGAGACCAGTCCTGATGGTAATTTGTATATTCTCGCTTTTGATCGAGAAACAGAAGGACAAGGAAGTCTCTACCGGATATTACCTACAAGTGAAGGAGCTACTTCTACTGGAGTTCCTTCTCCTACGCCTCCTGACACCGTTGCTCCCCCAGTTGCTGATGAAGGTGAACCGGAAACCGAAGAGGGTGCAGAAGATGAGGCGAATGGGAACAGCGATGATAATAATGGAGATGATCAGGATGAAAATAGCGATGAGAATGAATGACTATGAGTAGGAATGAATTCCACAATACACCCCTAGGATCTTTCTAAATTCTCTTTTCTAGCTTTAGTGTCCTCCAGAATTTTCTGAAATGTTGGCATATAGTTGGACGGGATCGAATCAAGATTATTGCTGTATAATTTGAAAGACGCATTAGAAATGTCTGTTATACTGTTTTATTGAATATCGAACATTCTAGAATGTCAAAAGAGAATTTTGACAGCGATCATGAGATAGATTGATGGGAGGCACCCGCCCGTCAGTCTCTATCTTTTGCCACTAAGATTATTAGCACGCGATGAGGCCATAGGATGGTAGAATGCATATACCAACAACTTAAGTGTGGCTAATATTACTATATAGTTAGAATTAATGGGTTTATTTACCGTAAGAATGGGATTTGGGCAATAATGTATGACTATGGATGAGTGGATACTCAAGGTAGCACATTAACTGGAACGAGTTAGCAAAGTATGTTTTAATGAGACTTGTAGATAACCCAAGTGTTGAAAAACTGGCAGAAGACTTTGATAATGATGTCCAGTTTATCAACAGCATTTTTGAGTTTCTCAAAGATATAAAATGGATTGAACAAGATGATCTTAGTGATTTATATCAAATGACGGAAGTTGGCAAGGTAAAAGCCAATATTTCTACTGTTCATTAACAAAATAAACATAGGTGATCCTATCAGAATTTAATCTAGTTAAAAGTAGGCTGCTGCTACAATGGTTACACCCGAAGTTAATCTATCATAGATACACCATTAGTGGAGTCTCGCTTTTAGCAACTAACTGATATCCTGTCTTCCATTGACAACCACAGCACGAACAGATTTTTATTGATGTGAAAAGAGGTTAACTCCTTTGGAAAAGGATCAGCAGTGGAAGACAACAAAAATCACACCAAAAAAGAAAGAAGAGTTCTCGATCCCTGCTATGGATTCTTTACTAAACCATCTATTTCATTATTTTGACCGCTTTTGTGACTGTTCCGTATATTGGGGTATCTCCAAAATGGTTTTCTATTCTAGATGGGTCTAGCCATAAACTTATGACATTGCCATCCATTACTGTTGCACCTATAGGCACATCGTGAACGGGGCCTTCTCTCATAGTTATTGTTACAGTTCCATTGTATGTCATTGTGGTATTATCGGGCATTGACATTCCAGTTAATGTGAAATTATCTATTTTATGCTGATGCATTGCAGAGCCATTAGTCATTACCATGTCAATTGATGCTCCGAATTTGGCAACCTTGCTTGCAATATCTTGTCCCATAGCAGAAGTTGAGTTTGACGATGAAGACGTTTGATTTCCATATTCTCCGGCTTGGTCTTCAGTTAGGCTCGCCTTCCAATATCCAGACAATATCCAACTAGGATTCCCGCTTTCATCATTTTGGATACTCGCTATTGTACCAGCAGCGTAATCGCCAGGTTTCATCATACCGTCGCCGTGATCCCCTCGCTTACTCATTGGATATCCTGTTGCGGCATGATCGCCTTCGAATATCATTGGAACGATCCCTGTAGTGACCAGGAGTGCGGCCCCCATCACTGTTGCTAAAAAGTAGCTGTTCATTGTGAGATAACTAGTCGCAACATTCTTATTAAGAATATTAGTCTGTTTCACCCGCTTCTCACATGACATAACCTACTTTTTCAGACCATAAGAGCAATACCCATGGAATAGTCCAGGTACCTGGAAGAACAGGCATGTAATTCATTCTTTTAGTAATTTGATAGCATTTCCCTAAAATAAGGGGTTCAGAATTAATAATGATGCTGCATTGGTAACACTATATCACGCAAAGGAGGATTATTCTAATAAAGTTAAGCGTCAATTGAGCCAAATTACTGTTACAATAATAGCACCTAGGTGGGAAACTGTCATGTTTATTATCTTCATAGTTATCTTACATACATAATATCTTCCCTAGTAGTGTCTCTAAATTATAGTCTTTGTCTGTGATTGAAAATTTAAAAAACGAATGATGATGAGATGATACATGTAAATACACATAAACACTTTACTAGAGTTAACAATTCATTAGTAATTCACGACTAATAGTATGCATGATATTTAACAAGCATCAAATTAGAAATTGTTTTTATCTAAGTATAAAGATCATGTGTATGCATCTTTATATAAGCGGATCCGAACGATATTCTAACATATCAAATGTTAGCTACGAGCTCTACTTTTTCTAAATAATATAAAGCCATTTACTTCAATATAGAAACTTATTCGCTAGATGTATCACCAATGGCTTCGTAACGGGATGTTGGCAATTTCGAACAACTCTGTCAAGATTAGTACATAACACTATATTAGAATTAGAGACTACAATGGGACAATACTAAGTTGCATTACGAAAAACATTCTTACTACTTACAGAAAATAAAGTTAGACATACTTTCAAATTGGAAATTAATTCTTACACCTCGTAAAGTGATCTACTGTCTCAGATCCATTTAGAAACTTAAGGAACCACTCATGGTTTTGGACTATAATTAACTTCCAAAGACCTTTGAACGGAATACATGTGATCAAAGTATGGTCAATATTTGTCATTAAGAGTTTGCGCGCAAAAATCAATACATGATAACTGAGGAATATTTACTGTTTACTGTAATCCCATGTTGAGTAATATTTTGGGCTTATTTCTAAAACAACTGATTGACCCTTTTTCACCGCACTTATTAGTTCCCGCGAGATTGGATGTTCAAGTGTTCCTAAATATCGAATGTGCATTTTCTCTACGATAGGAACGTTAAAGTGTATATCTTCAGATATCTTCACACTCCCTTTTCCTCGTACCCCTTTATATGGAATATTTGGGTCATCGATGCAAAAGTAAACATTCTCTTTCCTTCGAAGATTGTCTATTTTTTTTGATTGTTTACCTGTTTCGACATAGATCTTTTCTTTATGTGCATCGTAATAATACCATGCAGGATGAATGTTAGCATCACCCTTTTCATCTACGGTCCCAAGATGTACATTAAGAATCTTTGTCCCTAAGAAATCTTTTATCTCTTGCTCACTCAGAGGAGCGCCAAATCCTGGGATGGCGTTTCGGATCTTTATCATGGATAATTAAATGATTTAACTTATTTAAGTTGTTCCAGAGAAACTCTGTGCATATCAAGTTGTACATTTATTTTTCATGAATATCATGGAATTCCTGTATTATTTGTGCCCGCACCGAACGAATTCTGATCCTGTACTTCATAGCAGTGCGTGACATATTGTAGTTAAGACTTAATATATAATGACTATTCATTTGTTCGAATTTTTACTAAATTTAAATGTACACTAACTTAGAAGTTTACAAAAACTGCAAGGCATTAGACCTTTTTTTGGTGATGAAAATATAGATATGACATGACTGATATGTGCTTTGGTAACAAAAAGTAAAAAAGTTTAGTTGAAAATAAAAAGAGGTGGTATTCGTCACGGAAATAAGTACACTCACAGAGTCTCAGCGAGTGACTCAAGTTACCTCTGTATTGTGCTGATTAGATTTTACTAATTGTTTTCGTCACCGTTGTCACTGTCATCGTCTGTAGTAGCACCAACAGTGGCGTCAAATGCGCTTATATCGTTTACACAGACGGCTTGCAGAGCTTCTTCTTCAAAGACAGGTACCAAGTTGAATGATACGGCATTCTGGACATTATTTCCTGGCGATGACGACATTGAAGCGTTGGTAAGTGCATTTGTACCGTTAAAGCTGTTTGGCATGCCTGTAAGGTCTGCTGTTTGACCATCAACCTCTACATCCCCTGGTTGTTCGAAGGTAAGATCGATGACCCCAGTGCTATTAGCACTTATACTGCCACATTGTGCTACAGGTCCAAGTCGGATGTAGTGATTATGCCAAATTGGATCGCTGGCATCTCCATCCTGAGTTTCGCTATCTAGAACCCCAGAATGAGTTGTCGTTACGATTACGGCATCAGTCCCTTGGTCAGTTAGTAATCCGTATCCAAATGCGCTACCCGCGGCATCGTCTCCTTGTGGTATATCTGCTCCTACTGTAATTTCTGCATCTAAGCCATCTTCAGAAGTTTCAACATCTGCGCTTTCTACTTGCAAATAGTCGACAAGGACCGAAGCAAGGGCTGGAGCTATTGCAATTGAGGCTGCAAGTGAAGCAGCTACAAGTCCTGCTAGAACAAACGTATTCTTCATTTCGTTGTAAGAAACCTGAAGAAACTTATAAGTATATCTAATAGTGGATAATACACAAAAATATATCCCTAACATGTAAGCATGATTAACTATACATCTAATAGTGGATAATACACAAGAATATATCCCTAACATGAAATTAGCCAGGACAAACGTACTAGCAGATATTCCACAGAAGAAATATGAGAACGGACAAACGTATTAGTATTCTACATCTTCTTCATCCCATAGCTAGGATTTATTATCTCCAACTTTTAATTGCCAACAATATCGTCCATCGATAATTCTTGATTACTACAACGATCCTCACACAATTGTTCTAATGATATAGTGAATCCTACGTGGGAACAATCGGGTAAGTCGCAATAGCTACAAAATGGAACGCCTTCTTTAATCTCAACATCTATTTCAGATCCCAAATTCTTATCGTATAATATTGCTTGTTTGTCCTTAATGAATTTCTTTAAAATGAGAGGTGTATCCAAAGAATTGGTGGGATTTTGTTGGTTATTCACTAAATCCAGCCAGTGCATGAAAGCAGTAGTTCCGTTGTCCAACGTACCTATCTTTTGTGCTACTACAGAACTACTTTGAGGGTTACCATTATTGTCATACTTTTTCTTGTCACGAGGACTATCACTGCCGTCACTTTCTCCCATAGTAGTGCCTTCTTGGTTAAGTTATAACTATAAAATGATGTATTTGAACATAGCTCCACTCGACATCAAAGTTTAACCAGTTTCAAACTTAATCTAGATTCAAATGGCTAAAATTCGTGGAAGATTATATAAAAATATCATCCGATAGTTTTTTATTTTATTGGATATCATAATAATATATTGGGAACAGGGAAGAAAATAGAGGGGAGTACTAGTCATTATGATGACCAAACAATTGAAAATTTAAAGAATTACTATAATGTAGAGGAGCATCATTCTAGCGATCTATTAAGATTTATAAAAACGCATGGAACACGTCATGATTCCGATGATCGATAAGGCTGTAGGACTAGTCATATATTCGACTCTATTCAATTTGACACTTTAAGTAAGATTATGTATTAGCGCTAGATTTTGTTTTTAAAAACTGAAACCCCTTTTATGTAGCATGTCTCTTATTCTGCTAATTAGCCCCTTTACCTACAGGAATCTAACCCCCTTGTGCCTAAAGCAATTTCAAGTTTGATTTTTATCTCAATTGATAGGTAGTGAAATCAAGACTATTCTAAAAAGTCTACACAAAATTTAGAGACACCAAGTTGTATGTAGACTTGTATATTGACTCACACCATCCCATTATGATACCAATGGCGCACGAAATCATTTTTTGGTACAATTTCATAGACTGATTATAGAATTTTCAAAGGATAGAATAATGCAACTTGCTTATCTGTTCCTGACAAAGCTGTCTATCTAAAAAACAATAGTCTAGGATGCAAGAGAAATATGGTACTCATGCAGACATTGTTTATATAGCATTTCTCTAGGGTATTCACTAAACTGGAGAACAGCTAATTCTGCCGCTGCATCATTCATTTATATAAAACGCTTATAATATGATGGCTATGTTTCTGAGGAACAAAACCTTTCTAATGCCTATGGTTTTAACAACATTCGTGTTTTCAGCCACATTAATAAGCTATCCTACGCTTAGTCCAGCGGCAGCCCAAGGACAACAATATTCTTTTGTCGGAAAATGGGGATCAGAAGGTGTAGGCTTTGGTGAGTTCGCTCAGCCATTAGATATAGCAATTGATTCCAATGATAATCTTTATGTTACTGACACAACAAGCGTGTCCAATCAAATACAAAAGTTTGCTCCTAATGGCACATTTATCACATCATGGGGGGCTCTTGGTGCTGGAGATGGACGCTTTGCAGAAGCCGCAGGTATAGGTACAGATTCTTCTAACAACATATATGTGACAGATGGTGACATTTCTGAAACAGCAATCCAGAAATTCACAAATAACGGCACATTCATCACCTCTTGGGGTTCTACCGGCTTGGGTGATGGCCAGTTCATTCGTCCTGGGGGAGTATATGTGGACTCTTCTAATAATGTATACGTTAGCGATTTTGGTGAAAATAATCTGATACAAAAGTTTGACAGTAATGGTAACTTCCTAGGAAAGTGGGGTTCTACAGGTTCTGGTGATGGACAGTTTATAAATCCAGGGCTAGGCATTGATGCTGATTCATCGAATAATGTCTATGTAGCGGATTGGGGTAACAACCGTATTCAAAAGTTTGACAGTAATGGTAACTTTATATCAAAATGGGGAACGTCGGGTAGCGGTGATGGACAATTTACTAGACCTGCCAATCTCGCTGTAGACACTTCTGGAAACGTCTTCGTAGTTGACGAGGGTAACAACCGTATTCAGAAGTTTGACAGTAACGGGACATTTATAACGAAGTGGGGATCCGAAGGGACTGGTGATGGGCAGTTTGATGAGCCAACAGGTATTGCGATAGATTCATCAGGGAATGTATATGTTGTAGATCGGGGCAATAGCCGGATACAGGTATTTGCTCCTCAGTGATTCTTAAAATACCTGCAAGAAACATCAATGGCTTGTTTCACACCACATAAGAGGTGGCGTTATTCGCTAAAGTCAGCGTTACTAGTTAGCAAATATCAATCTCTCCCTCGTGATATTGCTTGCGATATATTCCAGGGATTTCTTCAGCGTGAAATGCGTCATTAGTCCGTTGTTATTTACTATATAATGAACCTTAGGCTACTAATATCAGCAGCGACTATGACAACTCACTAATATCAGATTCTTTTTTCTTGCTGGTTGGAACTGATACAAGTCTCATGAGGGTTCTGAGACATACAGCTTGTCAATCGAATATTCGTATGAATCAGGCTAATTCCTATTATAAGGAGAAGTACATTTGCTTGAAGGATGATTTCTATACTCCTATTTATTTGGAATAGATACTAAGAATGTGGGTGCATAACCAGGGTTGTCATCTACAATTAACTATCAAGACTTAAAATTGTAGCCAAGGTTAATTCAGTTACAGAAGCCAAGTATTCATAATTCAGAAAATCAGAAGTATCATTCATTGTATGATGATTTGGATTCTTTGTTACACCATCATCGTGAAGACCTATGACTGTATAACCTAAGGCTTCAAAGGGAAGATAATCACTATTTCCCAATAAACCCAAAGTAGCGTTTAGGTCAGTATGATTTTCAGCTATACCTTTGATGAAGTTTGCAACAGCTCGTGAATATTTGTCATTATCTTGTACAACATTACCGTTATCATATTCTATGAGAAAATCGTTAGTTTCCTCTGGAGAGAAACCTACCATGTCTAGATTAATTAATAGATCAAGGTCTACTTCTGCTTTATCAATATAGTCTGCGAATTGTGTTGAACCCCATTTACCCTGCTCCTCACCAGGGAATAGCACAAAGATGATGCTATGATGCAGACTTACATTAGAAAGGATTCGAGCTACTTCTAGTAATGCAGAAACACCACTAGCATTATCGTCTGCGCCTGGAGCTCGAGCAGTACTATTGTTAACGTCTTCCATTCTACTATCGTAATGGGCAGAAATTATTATCGTATTATTAGTTGAACCTGGTTTTTCACATACTATATTTTTCAAGTAGTAAGTAGGCATCTTTTCTTGTTGTTGGCTATTAACACCATCATCATCTTCCCCATTAGGTGTATGAGTAAAATTATGGATGTAAACATCTCTACCACAGATATTCTGAAGTTTCTCCATTAACCAAGAAGCAATATCATCTATATTCTCAGATTCTGTGTGTCGTGTATGAAAAGAAGAAAGATCATAAACGGTTTCTTTGAGATAATCTAGATGCACTCGTTCTAATATGCTATCTGAAATGATGATATCATCATAATTATCTGACTTCGCAGTAATTTTTGGAAAGGAGAAATTTGTGGTAAAACTGTGGTGAACTTCTTTCATTAAGTGAAAAGCGGCAGCTAGAAAATTAGGTAGCACAAATAAGTATATCAAGATGAAAATGATTGGAAAACTCATTGGAAAACTCATTGACCTATAGTACAACTTTCATTCACACTGCTACAACAATCTAATTTAGAGAAAATCAGAGAGATTTGTCTGTTTTGTCTTGATTAGAGTTGTTTACGAATGTAATCATCATCTTCTTTTGCTGCCTGGCTATCAATCATTACAATTTCATCCCCCCATTTCACTTCCTTTAGACCTAAGAGTTGTCTAAAGATGTTAACCGTGCCAGGACCAAAACCTGTGTAATGATTATTTGCGGCAACAATTGAAAATCTAACTCCAGACAAATTACTCTCATGTTGTATATAACAACACAAACAGATAATCATTCTGTGAATCGAGGTTAGAAGCTATGGCCCAGCAAAGATTTATTCCACACAGATCCTCTAGTTTCAATTAGGTTATACCGGGGAAGCTTCCTTTGTATGTGAATATGGACTCTTCGACCTAGGAATTCAGGACGATGTGTTCCCAATAAATGACCTATCTCTACCTTCATCTCTAATAATCATGATATAATTAATTGTCTTGTTCTAAATACCTTCTTAGATACTCACTTAGCATAAACAATACCCTAAATTTTGATTGATTGATCCCACTTAAGTTTCATACATACACGTTGTCTTTAACTAGCTTTCCAAGTTTGACTAGTGCATCTGAAAGTGATTGTTGTGTACTATAGATAGATAAACAATGTATGTTCTCCAGATTTGCGAATACTCACAGTTGTTGCTTTAAATATTATCCCAAGGCTAACCTTAACCTTAACCTAAAAACCTCCTAGAAGAAAATACTACATTTGTCTTAACAAACATTTAGGTATAGAAAAATAGTCTAAAGTTTGAATTCTTTGTCTTGATGGATGATGTGACCTGTCAAAAAATGCCGCAACGGGACAGATACGACATAGTCAGAAGTATCCTGGAAATAATCTATAATGGTAACGTTGAGCCTGGGTTTCGAAACTACATGAATAAGACACGCGTAGGCCGTTTAGCTGGCCTGACATTTTTTCAGACTACTAGGTATCTAAAGGAATTAGTAGGTGTAGGATTGCTCGAAACGATAGATTTCCGACCCAATTCTTACTATAAAATCACAGAAAAGGGGCGCCGGTGTCTTGAGTTATTCAGTGCGTTAGAAGGCGATTTAAGGCCACTGGATTGAAGATTGTTCCTTATGTATCAGCCCAAGTTACTAGTTTGAGTACCTGCAAAAGATATTTCTTAAAGAAGACAGACTACTACTACAATCCGCTACAATAAAAATTACAACATCAAAGATTTTATCATTAGTGAAAAAGTATTCCGTACAAGAAAAGTTTCGGCCACTTCAGATATGAAGTCATTAGGAAATCCTAACTGGAACCTACTTTTCTCATCTAATCTCTTCAAACGATCCAAGGTTAACTCAAAGTCTAGATAATCTAGATTATCCTTTATTATTCTCAATTCTTCAACACGGCCAAAAAAATGGGGAGGGTTCAGCTATTTTTGTAGCGATTGTATCTTTCTTTTTGGTAACAGAAGGATTTGGATCCACTATAGAGTTACCAGCCAGGTCGATTATGTGCGGTAAGACTCCTTGACAGCTGCATACCGCTCTTTCCATTCTGGCAGCACATCGCCGTTTAGGTGGGCATCAAGGCGATCTAGGTAGGCATGTTGACCAGGGGCGAAAAGAAGAGTGGTGCGTTTTGTGAGGCGGCTGAAAATATTAGTAAGGTGGATATTTGAGTCGCCCTCGCTCATAAGTTCCCAGCGAACAACAGCTTCAGGTTCACCGCCAGGTAGCTCCGGACGGGGAGCAATATGCCACTCATGCTCAAAAACACGTGGTGGCTCCCAGACTAGAACCCGTCCTGTTGCGTGGTATCCCGAAATCTCGTTGACATAGTCGATCTCCCCGCCTGTGCGACCGTCAAAGACTCCCGCCTGTTGCTTGAACCATATCGCGAATTCTTTTGGATCTGTAATGGCCTTCCAGACTGCTTCTCTGGGATGAGAAAGTCGTCGTTTGTATGTGATTGTTGCATAATCGCCTTCGATGGTGACGATGCCATTTGCTATATCTTCTGTTTTTGCAACTTCTAGTTCTACTTCCTGTTCGTTTTTTTCATAGTTCATTCGTTCTACTTTTATCATATGCTTCGTAGTAACTATCTGTACAGCGAGCATATATTCAGGACGTCTACCAATATTAGCACAAGTGTTAAAGTATAGTACAATGTAATACCTAAGTGGCCTACATACGGAGAAGCACAACATTAAGAACAATTCGGCTTACACGCGATGTAGATAATCTTCTTCAAAAAGATGCTAAATCTAAAAGGATTAGCACCAACTCACTTCTTACTTCCATAATAACCAAATACGCTGAATGGGATAGATATGCCGAAAAGTTTGGTTTGGTATCCTTAAGTCGAGCTGATTCTAAATCAATCCTTGAAGCTATAGATGACAACAAACTTTCTCAAATTGGAAAAGACCTTGGTAAAAGAGCATTCAAGGAGTTCTTGATGATTTGGTTCAAGCAAACAGATGTCGAGAAAGTGCTTGAAGGAATTGCATTATGGTGCAAGTATGCTGGTATTGCTGAATATGACCTTGAGACAGATGGGAGAAATTATACTATTACTCTTCACCATGAAATCGGAGAAAAGTGGTCAAACTTGATAGGACATCTTATCTCCCAAGGAATAAAAACCGAGCTTGGTTTACCAAACACAATGCTTGATTTTACAAATAATTTAATAATAATCAAATTCTTTGTACCATGACAATAAGAGGGGTTATAGGAAGGAAGGGGTTAAGTCTACTATATACCAAGATAGTTACAGCGAATAGGCTACTAATCAGCAGGAATAGTTACGAGCTAGATAGCACTCAACAACCTTAAATAAAATTGATGCCTTAATTGATAGGATGAGTCAAGAAATAAGTCATTTTAAATGTGAAGCGTGTGGCACTGAATTCAAATCGCATGAAGAGCTTGCTTATCATGAAAAATATGCCACATATAGAAGACCTGGATGTTGCTGGCAATAGTAACATAAATAAAAATGGGAAAATGGATATGTCATTCATTTTGACCCTGAAATAATCAGACTACCAATTTGAAATTTCTAGACTGCTGTATGAATGAATAGGAGTTAGAAATTCTAAGAGATTATTTTATCTTCATAACGTAATACGAACTTAACAATCGTATTATTCTGATTGTTTTGCGCGCCATTTGAAAGTAAGTTATCGCTGCGTACTCTTCGAATTCCTCATCTGTTGATATAGACCAGAATTTTTTTGTAACTCATTAATCTTGAATTCATCATTTTCATCAAATGGTTCTTTACTTAGCCAAGTGAACTCAAAAGTACGTCCCTTATATGCTTTCTTAGTCAAAGGCATTAAATTTGTGTGATGTGTAAGTACATTCATACATAGGTATATCCAGTCTGTGCTTCCTAACAATAGAACAAATTTGTGTAATAAAGTGCATACTAGTACTATAACAGATGCCGACTCAGGAGAGGTTATATGTATTACCTGTGGTACGGTTGTTTCTGATAAAGCAATAGAAATAGGCCCAGAATGGCGTTCCTTTACTAATAGTGGGGTAAGTTTAAGCAGAGTAGGAATGCCAACCTCTTTAGCTAAACACGATCAGGGACTTTCCACAAGAATTGGAAGAGAGAACAGGGATTTTACTGGTGAAATGATTTTTGATTCATCAATACTATCAATTCTGCAGAGAATAAGAACTTGGGATTATCGAACGCAAACCAGGAGTTCTAAAGGTATAAGTCGTAAGATTGCATTTGGTCAGCTGGATAGACTAAAGCAAAAGTTAGCGTTGCCAGATCCCGTAGTACAGAAGGCTCCTTACATCTACAGAAAAGTTCAACAAAAGGAGATAGTAAAGGGTAGGACAAGAAATGGGGCAATGGCAGCATGTGTATACATTGCATGTAGAGAAGCTAGAATACCAAGGACGTTTGACGAGGTGGCAGGAATCGCTAATATTACACGTAAAGAGGTCTCAAATGCATATATTGCAATAGTATTGGGACTAGATCTTAGGATACCATTAATAGATCCTGTAAGGTGTTTAGTTAAACTTGCCAATAAGGCTCAAGTTGACGAAAAGATAAAAAGATATGCCATAGGCTATTTGAAACAGATCATAGATAGTAATTTATCTGCTGGCAAAGATCCAATGAGTATTGCAGCAACGGTTCTTTACCTTGCATGTTTGCACTATGGTGACCAAAGTAAAACTCAAAGGTATTTCGCTGAAGCAGCAGGCATATCAGATGTTACAATAAGAAATAGACGCCAGGAAATACAAAACAAGATTCCGTCTCTGACCTCAAATAATTAGAAAATCCGTCAGACGCTATAATCCATTCTTAAATGCGCCAGGTAAACTATCGAACCAATTGTCGTATAAGAGATAATAAAATAAAACAGCTAAAAACGGAACATAACAGAAAGTAACAAACCTAGAAGGTCAGTGGCCTACTTTGATTTGTCATAAGTTTGGCTGGACTGGTATTTTGGTTCCTGTAATTGGGCAAGATGCATGAAAGATCGAAGGAGGACATGAATCAGAGCGCCATCGTTTCTTCCAAGATTAGTAAGAGTAGTACCTCTGTTCAAATGAGCATCCGCATACTCTGGGTTTATCCTTGTGAGGATATAGTTTTATACGTAGAACCAGTTGGGTTTTCATATGAACTGATAGTATCTAACCTAACAAATAGTGAAACACAATATTTGTTGAGTCTTCAATTAACAATTTATCTTCCGCCTATGCCACCTGTATAATCTCCAGTAATCTTTACTATATCTTTTTGAGATTCACAAAATTCCTTAAGCAATTCTAAGCTCAATCTCATATTAGCTACATAGTGAGTTCCATTCTCAGTAATCGAAGGTAGAAATCCCGTTTTTTCAAAGATCATACTTTTCATCATTTCTTGATCTGTTCCCTTTACTGTTCTTATTTCAACTATATAGAATGGAGGTAACGAATACTTAGATGTTTTAACTAGCTCACGAATAAGTAAATCATGTATGAGAGCTGGATCTACTTTTAGAAGATGAGTTTGGTACAAGGTCTGTAATCCTTGAAAGACCATTCTTATTTGCTTTAATTCATCAGTAGACATTATTCAGAGTTAGCTGTAATACAAAGGTAAAAAAAAGGTTGCTAGTCGACCTTTAGTAATCGCGATTCAGTAAAATTAAATTATATTACAGCCAATCTGGAGCAAAATCCCATTACTCCTCCAAACAACATATGTAATGCAAGCGAACCTATGACAATCATATCTGAGAACTGAATCAACTGATTAGCTACTGAAGGATCCAGATTGACTGGATTTGATTCATTAGCCATACCAGAAAGAGCTGGTTGTATAACATAATAATGCATTGGCAGAAATAAGACCCCCCAAACTATTACCCCCGCAAGTATGCCTGTACCTATTCCCTTAGGCATTGAGCTGATATGAAGTATTCGAATATGTTTTGATACATAGTTGTAAATCACTGAAATGATTACAGCCGTTATCATGAATAGAAGAAAGCCCACATACATTGCATAATCAGAATTTACACCAAAGACTATTCCAACCGTTTTATAGAAAGTACCTGGAGGAACACTTAGCTGAGAATCGACAGCTAAGAATAATCCAAATATTGCCCAAGCTGCTGTTAGACCAGCTATTATGCCTGAAGGTCTTTTAATACTCATAGTCCTTTTTGATGTTGAGAACATTTCTGTATAGTATAATATACAAATACGAATATTTAGACTTAAGTTATTATTACTTTGTATAAATCGCATCTTATTATAAATATAAAGTATAATTTCATCGTTTATCCCTATTTCTTATAGAAATCGTAGGTAAACATTCTAGCTTTAGTTTCAAAGTATGTTATTATAGTTCTTAATCAGAAGTAGAAAGAAATCCATTATGATCCGGCTAACAAAGAACGCATAGCTGAAACAATAGTTTCTGGAGCACAAATAACTTGATCAAGTAGATATATCTAAAGTAAATCGTAAGAATAAGAAATAAGTAACTTCTAATGATCTCATCCGAGTACATACCAAAGGATCAGCTTGTACCTTTTGAAAAGATAAAGGAATCGATTGAATTAGCATATAACCGAGTGATTGAATCATTAAGTGATGTAAGTATCTTGCCGTACATACCTAACATCTATCCGATACCAATTATGATTGCGAGAACATCTACTATTCATGCAAGGATGGTCAGGATTTTATTTTATAGTGTTGTATATCCAGATAAAAATAATTTTGAAAGATTTGCAATATATCCTACCTTAACACTTATTGAGAGATTACCTAGTTACTTAACGGGAGTACTAAGTCATGAGATAGCTCACATAATAGCGCTAGAAGGCAAAGTAAGCATATCAAAATCTGACCTTTATTCAGCCTTAAGAAACAGGGAAGAGAACGTTGAATTGAAAGAGAAAAAAGCTGAAATGATATATAAGTATTTTAGTAAACCTATACGATCTGAGATAAATAGATGGGATCGAACTCGAATGCGGAAAACCATAGAAAATATCGTTTCAAAAGACGTACAGCTGGTAAGCCAACTGAATTTTGATAAAATTGTATTTGGGGAAAATCTGATGCATTTCCATGATTTTATTAAGTCAAAGTTAGCTGAATCTGAGTGAAGAATAAAATTTTATCTATAACAACTCATCATTCAAAACGGAACATTTAACCCACTGTTAGGTATTACCGTAAGAGTATTTATTATACTTAATTCAATTTGTTGAAAATTTTAATTCACTATTCCGTATGTGTTTATGTCTTGATCTAAAATTTCCCGAATGAACATTTGATTCGTGGCCGAAGTCTAGTTGTGATTGTATAAAGAAAAGATGCTTGAATGGGTTAGATTAGGTTAGATCAAAAAGTAATAGGATTGAGTTTCCTATACCACGCGAAGGTCTACTTGTTCGAAACTTGATTGATAGCTATCTTTTGTGACTTCTAGTTCTGTATCGTAAATACCTAAATCTGATTTAGGTCCTATTCCTACAGTAAATGTTGCACGTCCATCGTTATCTGTATACATAGTCTGGGTTGCTCTGTCTTTCTCCGCTTCTTGATTTGAGGATATACCTGCAGCTGCAACTGCGGCACCAGATGAACTAGTTTCGAATGAAGTTGATGATGGGGAATTGATACCAAGTGTTACAAATGCATTTGAGATTGGGTTTCCAGTTTCTTTATCCTTAACAGTTACTGTAAAATACGATTTTTCTCCTATCTTTACAGGATTCTTTGTATATGAATACTCTACCAAGAATTGTTTAGATACTTGTGAATTATCACAGTCTACTATTCCTTCAAATAATGACGAAAACTTTCCTCCTGCAATATCATTAGTAATGCTACAAAAGCTATCACCATCGGTTGCAATTCCTTCTTCACCATCAAAAGCAGCTGCTCTGCCATCTCCAGAAGTGTCGACGTCTACCGCAGCGTTAACATTCACTGGCAAGACCAAATATGAGATTAGTAATAACAATGAGAAACCGATTAATGTACAACCAGTTGGCAAACGGTTCAAGGATAATGATTTCATTTTGTATGTTTTCATAATATTGTTCATCTCAAATCATATTTTAAACTATCAGCATTAACTGATTGGAACTCATATTAAAAAAGGAAGAGCAGTTTGCTCCTTAGTCATCATTGTCTTCTTCTTCTTCTTCTTCACATTCATCATCATCGTTACAGTCGTAATGATGATAATCGTCATCTTCGTAATCATCTGATGATGCTGCTGCCTGCCGCTGAACTATCGCCTGCCGCTGCTGCCGCTGCCGCTGATCCACCACTAGCTGCTGCTGCCGCTGAACTATCGCCTGCCGCTGCTGCCTGCTGCCGCTGATCCACCACTAGCTGCCTGCTGCCGCTGAACTATCGCCTGCCGCTGCCGATGCACCAGAAGATGCAAAGGCTTGCTCTGAGGATACGTTAACTCCTATCATTGCTGTAATTATGACTACAGCTAAAATTACGGGTACAGTTCTATACATTCAGAGTATAGAAGTGATCCGAGATATATCAAATAGACGAACATTCAGCTACTAATTTTCTTCTACAATATTCGTACAGATTTATCTCGTATAATGTTAGCCCTTCCGGCTGCTGAGCCTGGTTCGGCCTAGGTTGCGTGTTCGGATATGTAATAAAGAGAATATCATATAACAGTCTTATGTAAGATAGTTATAAATATCGGATGCGATATACAAAATAGTATGGCGCGATTTTACTCCAGGAGT
Organism: uncultured Nitrososphaerales archaeon; assembly: GCA_963788755.1. GTDB lineage: Archaea > Thermoproteota > Nitrososphaeria > Nitrososphaerales > Nitrososphaeraceae > TH5896. The sequence goes on along the minus strand of CAWBHQ010000017.1, from coordinate 12,424 downwards.
GACTGGAGTTACTCCGGAGTAACTCCAGATTTGTTTGGTGGGCTTCATTGAGATATAGACACATTTGCGAGATCTGTGGTGAGTCATTCTCAAGGCGCTGGAATATGGAGCGACATTTGATGAGAATGCACGAAGCTCGACCGAGATTCTTCTCAAATACCACCACGAACTGTCACCAGGCCAGGTTCAAGGCTCAGAAATTTGACTATCATAATTGGCCCTTTGGTCTACAGAATTCCACCAGGAGTTTCAAGTCGCCTATACTAGATGCTTTCTCCTCTGAACAAAAGAATCCTTCGTGGTTAGAGCAGCTTCATAGGATGGCAGAGGTAAGTAGATTGCTAAAAGAACTCATGCCGACATCAACCTCCACATCCTCAATTAATCCCCTAAATGGGTTGATCGATAATGCAAAAATGTATGTCCCCCCCTTTAAACTAGAGGACCTGGAGATTATTGGATATACAGCCTACATATGTAAGGTATGCCTTGTTACCCTTCCATTAACGCTCTATATGCATGGCCCTTCCTTAAAATTAGTACCTACTTTTCATACATGCGACACGGAGAGAATCATAAAAGTACAACAAGAGATGCATTCCAAGAAAGATGTCTTTGCAACTCTAGTTGGAGAGCTGCCTAATTTGATGTTCCGCACTGTAAGAAAATGGACAAAGTGTAAGCCTTCGTTAAGGGCAACTGAAATACCTTCTGCACCACAAAATTTGCATACCTTGAAGCCTGTAGATAAAAAGAAGTGGGCTATGCGAGCAATACGAGATAAATTTACCTTTCTATCTGAAGGAGAGCTTGTTGATTTTCTGAATTTGGCGGGACATAATACTTACGCATGTTTCAAGATGGAAGGGCACCACAAGACATATGGCATGTACATAGTGACAGAAGAGAGAAAGAGTAATTCTCTTCTTTGACATATGGATCTTTACTAGCGAAGTTCCTTCCGGACAGTACTCTGTCTTTAACACCCTTACTCTTCAAAGTCCCCCAAGTGACATGTATGGTCAATTAAATTTTAATTACAGAAAGGAAAAGGTCAGAGCTTACCATTTATAAGTTTCTATTCTACTAACTTGTAAGCTACAAGTTTGTTGTCCTGCATCAGAGGGATTACAATGACATTTTGGTTCGGTATAAATCCTAGGTCAGCAGCCCCGCTTGTATGCAAATCTACTAAATTTGTATACCCTGTTCCATTTGCGTTAACAGTCAAGATCTTTCCTGCAGGGTTGTCGGTAACATAGTAACGAATTTCTTTAGCGTCAGATTCTATTCCATCAAGTCTACCAAAATGAGAAGTCGTATTTTCTTCCCCTAAACTGCTTATTGTCTTATTTCCTAAATCAACAACTTCTATGCCAGCTCCAGGCTTACTCATATCCCCCAAAGAGGCAATGATAAGTCTGTTTTTAGTATTATCAACATGGAGACCGTTTGGACCCTCTAATTGTGGGTTTTGTAACCAAACTTGAAGAGACGTATTATTACTATCTTTAGCGTTCGCATCTTGCTTATAGATAGTATTTGTAACTGTATCCGATACATAGATATTCCCTTGATCATCTGAAACGACGTCATTAAGAAAAGAGCTTCCCGGTGCATTGAAACGATTGATTATTTTTCCACTTTCAATATCTATCTCGACAAGATCTGTGATATCTGAAACATACAATTTACTACCTACTAAATAGCCATACCTCTTGGTGCATTAAGGCCTTTTATCCAATCTAATTCAATGATGCTCCCATTCGTAGGTGAGACCTTAGAAATGAATCCATTCTGATCTTTCTGATCTGGTTTTCCATCTATGTTAGAAACGAATAATACATCCTGTTTAGGTGCATAGACCACAGATTCTGGATTCTTCAAGTCAGCTGGTGACTCCCATAATTCGCTGATTTTTGTCTGTCCTACTCCTTGTTGTTGCTGTCCTTGTGCTTGGACTTCGTTATTTTTATTCGTAATAATGCTGATTCCAACAACTGAGATAACATTATCGTGACAAGTGTTGTAAGCATTGCATGGAGCTAGGGTACGGATGGTATTTCCAGTGTTTAATGTGTTAAGAAGTAGAGGATACACAGATTTAGAATTTATACTGCTTGAGGCAGTCTAAGTTTTGTAGATTAACAGGGTTTTTAAAAATCCTTGTTTTAGTTTATCTTGACTGACATATACATGACTATAAAGCAAGCCGCATATCTTGTCTTGATTCATCTCTACTTAGTAATACCACAGAAATAAAAATATCTCCTCAAAAGGATGGACCTATATTAATCAGTGCGATGAACTCAACTAGGGCTTCCAACTTAAATGAAACATACTCAACGAATCAACCATAGCACCCTTCTCTTTGCTGTATGGTATCTCATAACAAAGTTCTTTACATGTTCTTTATGAAGTGGGTTTTCCTAATGCACGTTTGACCTAATTTATCTTAAGCCCCTAAAAATTATTTAACCAACGTGGAAATAATTTGTGTCCATCAAGGTCACACTTTCACAAGATTGAATAGGTAGCATAGTAAAACCACACAAAGGTCTATCTATCCAAATAATATCAGCTTCAAAATCCTATATCGCTATTTATTCGTATTTATAAATAGTCAATTGAATTCAAAGCGTATTACAATTTGTAAACTGCTAATCATAATTTAAGATATTCTTTAGAGAGCATGCTAATCTTTCTATCAGTCTTATTTTTCATTCTCCTTTTCAAAACTTCATTCTCCCATTTCTCGGTATAGAATCTGGTAACATCCTCTATACTGTTGGAAGAGAATGCTATGACGTGCTCATATTCTTTACTCCAATTCTGTTCATAATAATAAGGATGGTTGAAAGAAATTGGGTATTCTAAAGTTGAATCTATGTGTATCCATTTTGATCTAATATACGTCTCGTTCCAGCAATGATCTAGATAGTCATGTACAATTCTAGTTGGAAATGACAATGAATTTAAGATGGCCCCAAAAAGCATCGACCATTCGCTACATCTTCCTATCCGAGTATCTGCAATTTTTTTAATTTCACCGTAACGTGGAAAAACAAATTTTGAACCGCATTTGATACATTCGTAAATCTCAGTAGCTCTTACTTTACATGAATCACCTGATAAAAGTTGCAGCTTCATTTCTATCTTACATATGTTGCATTGCAAATTCTTCGGCATCCATTTCATAAAGTCATTCTTAAACCACTGAAGTATAACTCTAAAACGTTGATCTTCTTGATAATTGTTGCTTTTAAATTGTGACAACACGTTCTGTGGGATCATATGATTTACATATGTAAGAATTTCATTATCATTATACTGCTTTGATATCGCTTTATATAGCATGAGGTTCATAAACATGAGTTCCCTCTAACTAACTAGCAAATTTATTTTCGGACACCTGCATTAATTCAATATAAAGAAACATCTACGTAGAAATAAAGTTTTAGTTTGTGTAGGCTAGCATAAATATCTATCATCTATTTATAGTCATAGTTATATGACTCTGGAAAATGATTATAAACTCACCGCACAAGAAGTCTATCGCCGTTTCATTTCCTCTTTACCTTCAGAAGTAACTAAAGAATACTATCATAGATGGCCGCATTACTTTATGGATTGGTTGCAGATTGGCACGAAAGAATATGATAGACTACTTGATTATGATCCTAGAATGTTACAGTCAAAAATCATTGATTATGTTATATGGATGAAAGATGAAAAAAACTATCATCATCAAGTATCAAGATTCGAATTGCACAATACAAAGTGAGGAAATAACAGAAGGTGATAGTGTAGATGAAGGAGAGTCAACACGGTTTGTTTTCGACTCAGGTCAGCCTAGGACGCTCTCATATTTCTGTGAATTTGTCCATTTAGCCTGTCGGGTACTATATTCTAGAATGATGATAGTAATATAGTAGCAGCACCAAGAGACTCAAATAGCGAGTGTTGTGCGTATGTGGCGTTTAGATTCTACTGTACAGTAGGGTACTTCTGCTATATCGCCTGAGTGGAGAATTTATGCTTTAGTATGGTGATAAGAAATTAAAAGCAGAAGAAGGTACATTTCTGCACCTTTAAAAGGGTATACCCCATAGGATGTACATCATGGATTGAAATAATGCTCTCTAGTTATTTTCTCCGTCGTCCCCGCTCTGTCCGTCATTGTCATCATCTCCTTCGCTTCCGTCACCATCTCCGTTTCCACCGTCATCCCCGTCATCTATGGTATTAATTATAGTAATGTTCCCACCGCTCATGTTTCCTCCTCCTGCCATACCTCCAGTCATATTTGGCTGTGCATAAATTGGGGATGCAAGTCCACTCACCAATACTGACGCAACGATTACGACTTCTATGGCTACAAATATTTGTATTATCTTAATACAAAAGTATAGTTTATGCAAGGTGTACATAGACAGCTCAGCAGCTTCACTATGTCATGAGCTAGCTCACCAATATGGAGAGATACCCGAAGTATAGGAAACTAGACCCAGAAATATTAGACCGCTTTCGCTACACAGAATGTCGTAGCCCGTTAATCGCACGTCCCCTTCAACAAAGAAGGCGAGTCCATGTTAAAGACATTACAATCATGCGTAAGTGTGTGAAAGATTGAAGTAGATTGTTTCGAATGTACTTCTGACATGGCAAAGTTTGTTGAAATGGATGACAGGGTTACACTTTCAATACAGATGGAACAGACTATTGGCCCAGTTATCCTTATCAACAAAATAGATGTGAATCCTAATAATATAGATCAGTTCCTTAAGGCATGGGAGAAGGATGCTACTATCATGAAACAACAGCCAGGTTTCATATCCGCCCAATTGTATAGAGGTATCGCAGGAAGTTGTACATTCATCAACTATGCAGTTTGGGAATCTTCAGAACATTATAAGATGGCCTTCAATCGTCCTACAAATCCTTCATTGTCTACTTTAATGGACTTTCCTGCGGATACTGTGTTTCCTCATCTATTCAGGAAAGTTGCAGTTCCAGGAATCTGCGTAGACTAAATCTTTCGAACGATATAGAGGTGCCATTCAAAACAAATGACTCTTCCTTTACCAATGGCAACAAAGAGGTTTGATGCCTCAGTCTGGTCAAGACGGGATATAGCCAATAATAGTACCGACAGTGATGATAGATGACATTGCAGGACCTCAGTAAACCCCTGCCGTAACATCAAATGTAGTCAATGTATTCGTTGTAATCGTTCTATTTTATTAGAATATAATCCAATTGTATTTGTAGGGACTATATTTGTTAGGCCCGGCCGGCCTTGGGATATACTCGTTCATTTTCCTCAAAAAACTGACAGTACCCCAAGGCCATATTTCTCTCTATTTAGGAGAAAGGTTTAACCCTCAAAATGGCAAAGTTATGGCGTATCGCTTTTTGTAAAAGATTGAATCTCTATATGACAAAATTGAGAATAGGATTGAAATTTCTTTAATAGATTTAGCGTAAAAGAAAAAAGTGAGTCGGATTATTACTTGTTGTTACTTGGTATTTTTTATTACCTTCCTATGCACAGTCCACTTGGATTGCTTGTTTGACAGCTATTATCTGTAAATTGGTTGGCGTTAATATTTGTAGGTAGGCCGTTAGCATTATTGATGTCAATTATGTTTTCCAATACGTTGTTGGCATTCACCGCGTTACCAGCGCTCTGTCCATCTAGAAATACTCCATTCTGACTTCCAACTACATTGTTCATTCCTATATTGGATTGTTGTGAGTTGACAAATGTTATTCCTGCTAGCAAGTTTCCATTCATAAGGTTTGAGTCTATAGCAGCACCTGTACTTGAGTGAGATGCTACACCTATACTATTACCTTGTATGATGTTTTGTTGTACTTGCGCATTTTCAGCTCCTGTCATAAATGTACCTATCTGGTTGTTAGATAGTATGACAGAATTAATCGCAAATCCAGTTGCTCCAGTAAGAAGTACTCCTGCTTGGAAGTTGCTTAGTGAACCAGGTCCATTTACTACTACATTATCAACATTTGGTACCATAATTCCAACTTTAGAGCTGTCCTGTCCAGGTCCTGTGATTGAGAATCCATTCATGTTAATTACTGTGTTTGGACCACCTACTATGATACCATCTCCACTACTGCAGTTAAGATTTGAAGTTAGATTTACTACTCCGCTTACGACTTGTCCACATGCTGCGTTTGTTGATGATGCTACTTGTTGTGCTTGTTGAGCTTGAGGTTGTTGTGCTTGCTGTTGTGATTGTGGTTGTGCTTGTTGTTGCAGGTTAGCAACGTCATCACTCTCAACGTTACCTCCGGTATTAGCGAGCAGTTTCCATACTTAACGGTGCTAATTGTGGTTGCTGTGGGAGCGTATTAACAACATTATCACCCCTATTGTTACCGTTACTATCATTGTCGTCATCATTGTGCTTCGGTTTTGTTGCATCCGCTGGAAAAGTGTGAAGTGCTGTTAAACTACCTACCGATACTACTAATGCCGTAGCGATTATTACTGCCAGTATCGTTCTTGTTGTATTTCTTTGATTCATTTATAGTAACCTCCGATGCTAACAATTCTGCTGTTATCTGTTGTTGGAGCAAGTGGTGGCGCCAATTCAGACATCTTTTCATAAATTTCTAATAATTTCATCCCTTTTTCTGCTGTTCTGTATGTTTGCCTTCCACCTTCGTATTCGATAAGTCCATTGTCTTGTAACATTGTAAGATATTCTCGTGAGCTGAGCAAATGATAGAAATGCTTTGTACATTATTTTTGTCTTGGTTGCTCCTCCTCCATTTGCAGCCTCTAGGATCAGACCTACAATTTCTGTTCTACTTCTGTATTTCATAATAGAATCAATCAGAACATGTAAACTAGATATTTATACAAGTCTACTATTACTACTACTAATTACATTAGTATATATTTAATCATAATATTCACATATCACATCAAGTATAACTATACAATCTTAGAAGTATCCATTTTACTAGAAGAATGACATCAATATTCAGAGATTATCTTGATAACATTCAAATACTGCAATGTTAGCTAACAATTTTATACTTAATATTGAGGCGTGCAGACAACCCTGTCTGAAACAATGTAACAAGTATATCTTTTTTATTAATGCGGTCTACATTATTTATCCTTTATTTGGTTTTTTGCGCGTTACAATCGATACTTTAGGGAATGAAGCGGCTTAATTTGAGTGAGTGAGTGTAGGCAATTTAGAAATAAAGTTTTAGGAATGTTAGATTGGTAACAATACAATACATTGATAGCGCATCGCCGCCTAACAGTAGCCGATTTTACTTTCTGTCCCTTTACACAAAATCCAGAAGGTGAAAGGAAAAAATGCTTATTCGTTTACCAAATGTTGAAGTACTTTGGTTTATTGATTGAGCAATATTTAATCAAGAGACAGAGTGATATGACCCAATCTTGATGGTTAAGGAAATGGCTATATAGCAATTGTGAAGAAAGCACAATGTAATTGCAATTTCATGAAGAATGGAAATATTTTGTGATGAGAAAATGGCAGTAAATCTTCAATCAACATCGATAGCGATATTGACAGTATTGGTATTTGGTACTATATCATTTTCATTTCATTTTAATTGGCCCTTTTTTGAACATAACATGCTGTTATTAGGACAGACTGATGATTCTAAAGTATCATCACCATCACCATTTTCATTATCAACTTTGGTAGAACAAGGATCGCCTTATCTTGGAAACATTTCAGCTCCTATTACAATCGTCGATTTTAGTGACTTTCAATGTCATCTATGTGCTAGGTACAGTAAAAAACACAGAACCATTAATTAATGACACATATATTCAAACGGGAAAGGTAGTTTTAGTATTTAAACACCTGCCAAATCGAGGAACTGATTCTATGGGTGCTCATCTGGCTGCTCAATGTGCAAACGAACAAGGAAAGTTCTGGCAATTCTATAAGCTACTATATGAACACCAGCAAGGTATTGATTCAGGATGGGCTAATGACGAGAATTTGAAAAAGTTTGCATCTCAAATCCCAGGATTAGAAATGGGGCAATTCCACTCTTGTCTTAATAATCAGACGTATAAGGAATTTATTGACAATGATGTCAAGCTTGCTAATTCACAGGGTTTCTTTGATACTCCATCATTTATTATATTAAATAACATTGACAGGTCGGATTCAGAGATAATAAAAGGAGCACAACCTTTTCCTGCGTTCCATTCTGTCATTGAAAAGAAGTTAGATGAATTGAAGAAATGATGAGTGCATTGCCGATGTTGAAACATAACTTTTTTGAACGAATTTTTGGATAGCAAAAAATTCAATGAATGAATTGAGATTACAAGATTTAAAGTATCGCAGATCGATTTAAGAAAAGTTAGATGGTACTAACACATACAACAGCTGCTACAAGACGTTAGCTCCTACTAAAACTATAACTTTGGAAATATGGAAGCAATGTTTGTATTTAGTTAGCCAGTCGATGCTTAGTCAAGGCATATCCATATAGCGGGAAGATAGTAGCCAAAGATATTGAACTAGTGCAATGATGTAAGGCTTGCATTCATTGAAAAGGATATTTAGGTGCTAAGTGTAAGACTAATGGAAGAGAAGCTAGCAAATATCAAAGCCAACGAATAAATCAATGAAGCTTTTTTCATTTAGCTTCAGTATGCCAAAGAGGGAAGAATAGGTGTTGAAGGTTCTTGGTAATTACCGATAGTCATGAGGTTCGCAGGCCACCAAATTTGAAAACCATTTTTGAGTAACCAATAAAGTAATTCATAGTTCCTGGCAGGTACAAGGAAACCAGGGCCAAGTATTACAGAAGCATTAGCAATTAATATCTTCAGTTCTTTGTTTGACTTTGCAATTGCATGGTTAAGAATACCTATGCCTGCAGCGTAGCCTGTGAGAGCACTGTCGCCTTCTACCATAACGGCTACACCTTGGTCTTTCGCCTGGCGCAATTCCATTTCTCTGGAAAATCCATGTACTGATCTGCAAAGCTCATTGCATGCAGAAATATCCTCTTCTGTTCGAACAAGGCGTATATTAGCGCTCTTGTTTTATCATCGCCTTTTTTTATTGCCTTCCCGTGCATCAGAAATAAAGGCTCTCGAAGAATGAAACCACACTTTGTATACAAGACAAAGGAACGAATGTGACTTGGTGATTGTACTAATCAAATTTGGTCATGGTTTTGTTTGTTAGCCTGAGCAAGAGCTGCCATCCATCAACATCCTACCAATGCCACTGCCCTCCGCAGTAGGATGGACTGTTAGCGGGCCTATAACTGCCACGGGCGAAGGTAGAAATTCATGAAGGAATATACTTCCCAATATATTACCTTGTCGCTCTGCTAAGACGCCCCATGAATTTGGATTATCAAGAAGACTTCTGATTAGCCCTATCCCAAATTCTTCAGAAGGCTGTTCAGAAGGATAACCATGAGTGGAAGAAATAGCTTTATGTGCTTCATGTCCAATCCTGCCGCAGTTCACAACATCCTTATACTCTATTGGTCGAATTACTAAACTCAATTACGTTAGTAGTATAAGAAACTACAACTTTATCTTTTGCTGAGTGTACATAGTATCTATGGCAGATCTAGTATTCGTGTATGCCATATTAGTTGGAGCCTTGCAACACTGACGGGAATACTGTTCTGGTCAAGTGCAAGCAGGAAGTCGGAAGAAGGGAAATCTTCTCCTCCCTCTTCAGCATCGGGGAAAGGAGAGGCGCCATCTAGAAGGCATTTCTATTTACTCTGATGAATTTCAAGTTAGATTGGTGCCTTTCATTGAAACCGGATGCGAATAATGATTAAGAAGGTTAAACGGAAATCCAAACTGCTAATTAATAGATAACCCTTGACCGAATCCTTAAGGCTCATAACTATAATCTCCTTCACTTATCTTTTAGTATTTACAACGTAGAAAATGAAAATAGAAAGACTAGGCTATTAACTTATTCTCTAAAGCGGCCTCTTCCTCAAGTAACGTTATATTTTCCCAGCCATGTACGTGTTGTCTGCCTTCCTCTTTTGCACTTGCAGTAATCAGATACATAAATGACTCACCCTCTAGGACTTTAGAACACCATAGGCATTTCCACTTACTTATGTTCCTTCTAATACCTTAACACCATCATACCTTATTGACTTATATGTAAAATTGGATAATACAAAGAGGTGACCAGAAAGGTATAGGAAGGACAGTTTGGTACCTGCCTTTATATTTACGATGTATCTTAAAATAGACAATATAGGATAAAGGACTAAAAGATGGAAATAGTTAAAAGATAAAAATGTCGATTCGTAACCTACGATGTAATGAGACACACTTACAAACTCATGACAACGCATATAAGACAAAGATTGTGATAATAATATTTTAGAATTGTTATGGAAGTAATTAGACTTGATATAGTATATGATTTGCGGCTGAAATAAGCCAATCTCTCGCAGAATGCCATAGTAAATAAAGAAATATTGCAGCCTATTGATAGAATCTATTTTGTGATTTGTAATTCGTGTTACTGGTGTGCGTCTTATTTCGGAATTGATGATTTAGAGTCTTTATCTAGATCATCATCGCATGTCCTCGATTGTCCTATTTGTAATTCCCATAATACTGAACTAATGCCTATTGCAACTAACGAATCGTTTAGAATAGAATATAGTTTAACAAGAGGTATGGAGATGGAATTCTATAAGACTAACAATGTTGTTGTTAGACAGCATTCTGCTAATGAGTAGCAACATCAAGTGCCAATTTATTTTTGATTATATTCAGCGAAAATACCAAATTCTGCTCAGATAGTTTTGGATGATAATAAATATGTCAATACTTTATTTCATTCAAAACCAACTCAATAATGAATTAAAATATAATTCAATTAACTTATCGACTTCATATTGGAATAGCATATTTGAATCTATAAAATTAGTTAGTAGCTACTGGAGCAGGATATTTAATATTGGTAACTTTATTTCTTCTATGGCATGAAATAAGATCGATATTGGTCTATAATACTCTTATAGCATCATTATGGAGAGTTAATTTACTACTTCAAACATTCCCATCCATCCTAATGCAGTAAATTCATTAATGTGTGCATGTATCATCATTTGTCCGGTATATTTAGGTGTGAATTCTATTATCCCACGGTCTCCCTGTCCTAAAGTCACAATATCTGTGGTTATTGATGGTGTATTCTCTGTTCCTGATGCAGTGTAGTTGAACATTCCAGAGTGTAAATGAAATGAATTCACTGGATCAAACTCGATCATGTTAAGCAAGTATACTCTAACTGGTTCTCCTGCTTTGATTTTAATTGGATCATCCATGTATTCGAAAGCTCTACCATTCACGGTGTAGAATTCGTTATCTCTTTCTATCTCTAGCTCTGGTCCAGTTTCTTCTGCTTCTGTTTCCGTTTCTTCAACTCCTGACTCTGGTTCTGGTGGATATAGAATCTGATTTGCCTCTTGTGCGTTGGGTATTCTAGCTGTAGGCTCTAATTCTTCATTTAGTTCCAAATCATAGCTGTTCATCAACATGACCATCTCGTTAGCTTCTGCTCGCGAAGTCTTTGGATCAATTATCATTGCACCATATAAACCACGGTTTATGTGATCAACTATTGGTTCTACATGACAATGATATGGGTATAATCCAGCTGGACCGGCTATGAATTCATATGTGAATGAGTCACCTGGTTTAATTGATCCAGACAGTCCGAATGTTCCGTCCATTTCAGGTGGATGAACTGAATGCATATGGAGTGAATGTGTGTGTTCTGATTCATTTGAATTAATGACTTTAATGAAAACATGATCTCCCTCAGTCATTCTCATTGTAGGTCCTGGTACGGTTCCATTAAAAGTCCATGCTGGAAAGTAGACTGTTTTATCACTAGTGACATCAGATGATGTTATCGGTATATTATTGTCTTCTTCTACTATTAGTGTGAAATTTCTCATATTATCAGTTTCATTTGTTATTCCATAGTTAAAATCAGTTAGATAACCATCTTGTTCTTGTGCTATTGCTACTAAAGTTGTTGTACTGCAAAAGAGACCTAATAAAAGAGATAAAATATAAATCGTAGTAATTTTCATTGGATAGGATTTTACATTTGTATGTTTTATAAATGTTGAAAGTTAATATTAATTTGTATTGAATCCAATATTGAAAGTTTATAGTTGATAATTCTTGAATATCAGAAAAGATTTTATGTTTGACTCAGTTTGATCCATTAAATTCTGTATCTATTCAAAGCTATAAAATGATTATTTGTACTCTATTACCAAAACAGAGAACTAATATTTAACTTGTGATTATATAAGTCATATCGATTAACAATTTCCCAGTTCAAGTGTTAAATAAACATATTGACACAAA
>CAWBHQ010000016.1:0-11977 GCA_963788755.1 uncultured Nitrososphaerales archaeon | reverse complement strand
CGTTTTGTAGACCTAAAGAGATAGCTCTTTGCTTTACAACAGATAGCATCTTTGGTGAGATATCTGTGGCCAATACGTGGCCACCGCTACCTACCCTTCTTGCAGCGGTTATAGCTGGTTCGCCTATACCAGTTGCAATATCAAGGACTCTAGAACCTGGTTTAATCTCTGCAAGTTCTACTAACCGTCCACTAACTTTTTCAGCACCTCTCTCAATTGTCTTCCACCACTTCTGCCAATTATTAGCTACTCAATCCCAATTCTGACGTTCCTTCTCTTTGTATTGTTTTGAATCAAGAGTTGTCAATTAAATTACTTCTTTAATTGAGTACTTATGATATAAAAATCATTTTTACAATTAAGTACCGCATATCAGTGGCCGAATAACCAAGGTATTGTTTTTTTCTTACCGGATTGCCGCCGTTAATATATTATCAACTTTAAAGAATAAACTGCTGTCGATATGTATAGACAAAAAAATTCCACTCCAGCTCTCTGGTTGGGTTTAGAATCAGAACACAGACTTAAAGGAAAAGGAGTATCGTCATGTGCAACTTGTGATGGTTTTTTCTTCAAAGGTATGGATGTGGTTGTAGTAGGAGGAAGCGATACAGCCATCGAAGAAGCACTATTCTTATCGAAGCTCACTAATTCTGTGAAAGTTGTTCATAGGAGAAAAGAGTTAGGGACATCAATCGTAATGAAGGGATTTAACAATGAAAAAGTCTCTTTTCTCTGGAATTCAATCGTCACTGCTATACTAGGTACCAATAAGGTGACTCTTATTATCGCTACTTAATGCCAGAACATTAGACCTAATCTGAAACTATCAAATAAATCGTCATGTGACGTTGCTTCCTTATCTAGTGAACCTTCCCCATTTTCTACAGCAGTTCTAAGGGCTGTTATCAGTTTATTCTAACGTGGATGAATAGCCACATATCCATTTTGATATTCCATTAGTTCCTTCATTAGTTCAACTATACTTTTAGTCCCTATTCTGTAGTGGATCACGCTTTTGTTCGAGAACTAATGAGCGGCTCAATGAAAGTATATGCCGCAAACAATAACTCACTGATTCGAATATCTTCCTTGTCTGATCCTGTAATTGCTAACCAGAGCGGTTCAATACAGTTTTTAGCTACATTAACTGATGAAAGTCTAGAAGGCGCGAGAGCTGAAGTAACTATTACCGACCCAAATGGAATATCTCCAATAGCCAATCCTATCTCAGTGAACTTGACTTTGGGCCAGATAATTGAAAGATAATAGATAGCTATCAGTTCTGATAACTCAATATCTGAAAGTGTCAAACGAATTGGGCTACTATATAAGAACTTGGTAAGAACCTGAAGAGAATTTCCGAGCCCGGCTAAATCCTTAACTACTAATATTCTCTAAGTAATTATATATGTCTGAATCGGCCGCAGAACAAGAACTTCAGCAGAACCGTATGGCTGATATTGAAGGACGATTAATTTGCAGATGGAAATGCAATTTGTGCAACTTGATACTTGAGAGTGAGTATATACTTAACTACCATAAATTGTTGGAGCATAGCGAGTCCAGAAGGCCTCCTGTAGGTGTAGCATAAATCTGTAATCATGGCAATGTAAGACCGAGTTGGTTCTAATTCAAACTTGCTGACAGTCAGCACATCTAAAAGCACTCCATGTTATCCTTCTTTATACTCCAAAAAAATGCTCGATCCTGTAACCTAGAGTGGAAGACTGGTTCTGGTCAATTACAATATAGAAGATTGGATAATCCAATATTTGTATCTTCTTCTTAATTACAGATTGGACCTATTAATGCCTCCTTAAGGACATATTTTCTGGAATAGACAAAGGGAATCTTCAGTAAACTTGGAATATATAACCTATTAATAAGTTCAATAAAAGTAATAACGAATAAAATAACATGTGCGATAAAGATAGAATGTTAACTTGTATATACTGTTATTCTGAGTACCGCCCTACGCTATCAAATCCTATCTGTCGATGGTGGGGGTATTGATATTATTGTAGAGACTTTTTGTGTTTTCATCATGATCGGGAGATAGCGAATTGGGACAAATGAAACTTGCAACAATTTACCTTAGTATTCTAAAATATGAAATTCTCTGGCCCAGTTTTACATTGCTCATGTTAGATAGTGAATATAAGTACAAGGTAAGATATACATACTCAAGCATTGTTCGCAGTAGTACTTCTCTGAAGTGCGAACAATTTTTACAGCCTTGTTCTGGCTCGTTCCCCAGCAGCTATTACACCTTAACACAAGGTCATTTGTAGACGGATCCCATTCCTCCATATCCTATTATTATTTCATCTGCCATTTAAGAAAACATTCAATGGATAATCATAGAATTAGATATATTCATAGTCACCTGATGATACATGATTACAACCTTTCAAAATGTGATCGAGAACGACTTGGCACTGTGCACTATACTCATTACCGATCAGTTTAGGACCTTTAAAAATATGAATTGACGCTATTTGATTATATTAACTAAAATGGTAATGTCTAACATATCGACTAGATCAATAATAAATTAGCCCAATTATTTTTTAATCAAAGTATTTATCTGCGATACTAAGGAATTAAATCTCGGCTATGTGTACATAAGGTAGGTACATTAGATTTGTGCTCGCATCCCATGATATAGACAATAACAATACATGTAGAAGAAAACATTCTTTTACTATAACTGATCCAGCAGCTGGGGAAGTTATATGTATAGATTGTGGTATGGTCATTTCTGACAGACCACTAGAATCGTTCTCGGAGTGGCAGACATTTACATACAATGATCTAGTTTCAACTGGTAGAGGAGGAAGAGGAATGCCCATGTCGTTAACCATACATGATCAAGGTCTTTCCACAAAAATTGGAAGAGAAAATAGGGATTTTACTGGCGAAACGATCTTTGATTCATCAATGCTATCAATTCTGCAGAGCGAACTCAAACAAGAAATTCAAGTCGTAAGATTGCGTTTGGTCAACTCGATAGATTAAAGCAGAAATTAATGCTACCTGATTCTGTGGTAGAGAAGGCAGCTTATATTTACAGAAAAGTTCAACAGAAGGATATAACAGCTGGTAGAACGACGACCGGAGTATTGGCAGCATGCGTTTACATCGCATGTCGAGAGTCTGCAATACCAAGAACATCTAACGAGGTCGCAGAAGTCAGTAATATTAGACGTAAAGAGATGTGGGATGCATATATGGCCATAGTATTAGAACTAAATCTCAAGGTACCGCTGATTGATCCTGTAAAGTGTTTAGTTAGACTTGCCAACAAAACTCATATTGATGAAAAGATTAAAAGATATGCCATAGATTGTTTAAAACAGGTTACAGATAGCAAAATATCTGCTGGCAAAGATCCAATGAGTATTGCAGCAACAGTTCTCTACCTTGCATGTTTGCGCTATGGTGATGAGAATAAAACTCAAAAGTACTTCGCTGAAGCAGCAGACATATCAGACGTTACAATAAGGAATAGACGCCAAGAATTAGAAAACAAGATCTTCTCTCTGACCTCAAGAAAATAACAAATCCATCTGGTACTATTAATGCGTTCTTAAAACGTCTCAATTCTTGTTATCCCAGAACATATTATTATTGTTTAAGAATCCCTAGTGATACATAGTTGATATATCCACGACGAGATCTTCCTTTGTATTTTGTACTTTATACACTGTCAGATACCACTGATATATGAAAGTACTAAGAATACATAATAATGTATAAAAAGATGCGATAAGCCAGGAATGAAGCCTATTGCAAGTGGCGCCTGACCTATCACCCACCCTTTGACGATCGACATTGCTTACAGAAGATGGTCGAATCTTTAACCTCTTCCTTCAGGTATTGCTTAAATTAAAATGTTAAATAGAAAGATCATTTATTTCCTATAAATGAAGACTAAAAAGGTAACGTCGAATAGAATGGCATATCTAGTACTTGCGGGCTTTTTCGCAACTATCCTAATCTTATCTTCAATAGTCGGGCAAATAACATATGCCACTGTTACTGCTGACCCAGGCACTT
Organism: uncultured Nitrososphaerales archaeon; assembly: GCA_963788755.1. Lineage (GTDB taxonomy): Archaea > Thermoproteota > Nitrososphaeria > Nitrososphaerales > Nitrososphaeraceae > TH5896. The sequence goes on along the minus strand of CAWBHQ010000016.1, from coordinate 7,915 downwards.
ACATGACGGGACAGCGCATTGCGACATCTGAAGAGATGGGAATTGACTCTCTTCTGACAAGATAGGAAAACAATTCGCTGGATCCAGCAATCTTAATTAACGATATCTATGATCGCATTGAGCTTAACGATGCCAATGGACGCTTTGATTGATGAACTGATGACGGGATGTTTCAGCTCGGGGGCGCTGATCCAGATGATCTGATTTCTGACGCACTAAGGACACACAGACAATTATCATACAAATCTTTTTGCACAAGAAGAGCTTGACAAGGCAAACTATACGAGCTGATTGTGGTAAATGACAATCAACAGCCGGCTTGCTTCCAGCCCATTGATAGATTGTCGCCGTAAAGCGAATAAACATATGAATAACTGTATTAAAAGATTCCCAGTAACGATCCAAGGTGGCACGTATTTCTTGGTTATTCAATATCTCCCCTAACCATATTAAAAGTCTAGATTATTAGTCTTCTCTTCGGTTTTTGGTTTCAATGCAGCGGAGTGGTAACATTAGTCCAAAGCATACCAAGTTAATCACTGCGCTTAGGACTGCAGTAGAGAAAGGGGAAGGGACTCTAGACAAGGAAGCAACTTTACATGATGACATGCTAGATGCATTTAGGATGTCACTGCAGTATTGGGTGAGTAACTAATCCTTGTCAGGATGTCCTTGCAATTCTGGCATTAATCATGATCACGATAGTACAAATAGAGGGATACTTTGAATGTTCAAGATGAAGTTTCAGTTTCAGCTTAGTTAGATTCCTCTGTAATTCTTTGTTGTTCTTGTCTGTATACCTCTTGTTACCGGTCATGTCACCATCGTTACCTATCCATTACCTGTATTTTCATCTATTTTCACTATTACCAAATTAAACTCGGATTCTACCAGTAGGGTTTGTTAATCTTTTCAAACTATCTTAGAATTTTGGGAATGGGCGATGGGGAAATATTAGAGCTACTCAAGATCGCAAACGGGTATCTTCCAAGGGTTAAATTAGAATATGATAGACTCACAAAAATCACTTTCCATGATCCCAGGTAGCATAAAACCTAGGTGATATTTCCAATAGTACAGCAGAGCCGTCCTTAATACTGCTTATGATAGCTTTGGCCATAGAATTCTCTGTACTTCCCAGATATTTGGTCACTATTTTTTTGATTATATGTAGATTGTAATCAATATCCTCAGAAAGCCTTACGGTTCCCTTACCTCGAACTCCTTTGTAGGGAATTCTATCGTCATCAATACAGTAATATATTATATTATTTCTTCTGAGGTTTCGAGTCTTCCTAGAGTCTTTTCCACTCTCTATGTATATCTTATCGTTATCATTTTTAAAGTAAAACCAGGCTGGATGTATATTAGGTTCTCCTTTTTCATCTAGAGTTGAGATGTGAACATTCTTTTTACTATGGATCAAGAAATCTCTAACTTCGTCTTCTGTCATAGGTTTGCTAAAACCTGGTTCACTAGCATCAACAATTTTCATAGTAGGAACTTTGTAACATGAAAGTAAAAAACTATCCTATAATATTGTTGAATGTTTGTTTAGTTTAGTTTAGTGGTCCTTTGCAAATACGACCCTATAAACGGATAGTCACATCGGATCATGTCTCCAGATAAAAAATAACTACCTGACTAGGTTGAAGTTTTAGCAGGTAAAATAAGGATAGCTAATAGTTCACCCCTCTGACCCATGGGTAGTCGACCATGAAAGGTTTACCATGTGGCTATATGTATCACCTACCCCGGTTACGGCTATCCAAGGTGATTGGCGGGGACCAAGAACTGTTAACTAATTCCGTAATCGATAAAGCTAGGCTCTATGCTAGAGTAATATGATGGTATATTCAAGGAATGACATAATTCGTCACCAACTTCAGCTCACGTAGTATCATAGACTGATAAGCAGTATAAAGGAGTTGGGACTAAATACGATTGGAAGCCACTTTTTGACTCAACCCAGGACCTGAAATCCGGTACATAAGTATGCATACACGCAGCGGGTATGAGAAAAGATTTGGAGATATATCGGCAGCTTAAGATATGGCTCAAAATAAGTGTATAAAGGTAAAATAGGCTTTTGATCAGTTAGTTGATGCATACACTGACTGCAGTATTATACCTGACACGAATATTGCTGACACAATCGGATCTCGAGCTCGACTTACCTTTTATAATCCAATCTAAACGGTTGTGTACTATCATGTTATTTAAAGTCGGCCTATAACTTCGAAAAACTTATTCGCACGGGCTTTTCCACATAAAGAGTGCGTGATAAGTATTGCTTATCCACTACTGACAACTAACCCGGCACAAGTATTGGCTGCTAATTCGAATAAGATTGACACCAGCAGATATTGTTCGACTCCGCGTGCATTTGAGTCCGACTAGCAATATATTGGCCAATCCCTGCAAGTGCAAAGTTTGGACTGCGAATATAACTATAAACAACTCTAGCACTGTTAACAATGCTTGAAGGCCACGAATTTTATCTTACCTGAAGCAATGAGCAAAAGAGGTCCATAGGAAATGCTACGGAAAATGCAAGTAAGCTAATATTCTCAGCATGTTTATTAGCACCAAACATTTCAATTTATCAGTATGGAAAGGGGGGCATCCGAGAGAGAGAAAGAGGTACCATCATTGTCATTATCATCATCTGACACGGGATTCCAAGATTATCTGACAGACACTTTGAACAAGGGTATGATTGCGATAATGCTGTCGATAGGTCATAGAACCAAATTGTTCGACATTATTTCATCTCTTAACAGTCCGTCTACAAGCGAGGAGATTGCATCACACGCGAAACTGAATGAAAGATATGTTAGAGAGTGGCTTGGTGCAATGGTTGTAAGTAGAGTCATTGAGTACGATCCTGCGTATAAAACATATTGGCTTGATAAAGAAAAGATGAATTCTTTAACCAGGGCATCGGGTTCGTATAACTTTGCAGCTTCTATGCAATGGATTCCTATACTTGCTCAAGTAGAAGATGATATTGTAAACTGCTTTCAAAAAGGAGGCGGCGTACACTATGATTCCTTTAAACGTTTTCATGAGGTGATGGCTGAAGAAAGCGCTCAAACTGTAGTGGCTGGTTTATTCGATTTCATCATTCCACTCATACCAGGTCTAGAAGAAAACCTCATGAGAGGTATTTCCGTTTTAGATATCGGATGCGGTAGTGGTCATGCTATCAACGCCATGGCGGCCAGATTTCCCAACAGCAAGTTTATAGGATATGATATTTCTGAAGACGCCATTAATAAGGCCAGATCTGATGGACGACAGCTAGGCAACAAAAATGTATCCTTTGAAGTAAATGATGTTTCAAACCCGCAATCCATGAAGACAAATTTTGATCTCGTTGTAGCGTTCGACGCTATTCATGATCAAAGAGATCCTGGTGGTGTAGTGAAAAATATTGCTAAAGTTATCAATCCGAACGGAGGAATATTCCTAATGCAAGATATTCTAGGGTCAAGTTTTCTTGAGAAAAATATCAACCACCCACTAGGACCATTTCTATATACTATTTCTTGCATGCACTGTATGACTGTATCTTTAGCCCAAAACGGGGCTGGTCTTGGAGCAATGTGGGGAAAGGAGAAAGCTATTGAGATGCTCAAAAACTCTGGTTTTACCAATATCGAAGTTAAGACACTTGCACATGATTTTCAAAACTATTATTACATTGCAAAAACCCAGTCCTAGAACTGTTATATTCGTAGCAACTAATTGTCCCCTAGGGTTGATGAACATACCAACACTCCGGCTGTCACAAACCCATTTGCATCATAGGCGTTCATTATTGTAGCCAATGGGATCTGTCTGCTGATACCATCGGGAAGATTGTTACATCATTTACATAATTGAATCTCTATCAATGATAGTCCTCAAATTAACGCTTTATCAGCTCCCAATTCTTTGGATATTTTGCTCAATTCTTTATAATGCTGAAACAAGATTGACATTATTATAGGTTGTATTCTTATAGGATTAGCACAGCACACGCATGCAGAATTGTACAAAACAGATATGAAAAACATATTATCGAACAGCTTTCTATCAGCTTTTGGTAGAGCTCTTCGGAAGTTCTTCCATTCTCCATATTCCATTTTGCTAGCTATACGAAATGAGGGTATAGTCCTTCCCATATCTATTTATTAACCTAAAGAATTACAGTTACCATAAAGTACCTAATAACTTAGGAAGATTGTAGAATGCTATAGAAAACAGGAAACCTTACTCTTAGTTATCAATTATATAAACGTAAATACTATCTTATTGAATTTCGATTGACGTTATAAGTGCTTTGACTTGATGCGGCTGAATGTGTCCTTATTTCATTATTATTAGTATCATTAGTATACAGTCTTGACTCTGGATTTAAAATCCACTGCTGCAGCTGTAGACTTCGTTCAACGGTAAACGAAGGTTTGGGCGCTTTGTAGGTCAAATATTCTCCTGTCATGATTATTATCCTATCGCTCGCATCAGAGGATTTGCAATATTTGACCATGCTAAACCATTGTATGACCTTCCCATGTAACCTGTAGCATTCGACTAGCCAGGGGGTACGTCTCATCTTAATACTAAATTTCTATTACTTAAATGGTAGTCGTTTCCTTCGTATCCTGAATAGGCTAAGGTAGCAGGTTCGTTATAGTGTATACATATTGAAAAGAGTGTCGCTGACAGTTTGCGGTGTCTTCATGCTACTGGTATCGACGGGCATGTTGTCTGTAACAGATAATGTTTTAAAGGCACAGTCGACAGGAGAAATCACTGTGGGGGTGAACTTAGCTCGTCCCAAATCGTTTGTGGTCCAGGTAATATAAGAGGACTTCTTAACATTAGTTTTTCAGCACAGAGCAATCCGGTATTTCAAGTGGACAATTTAGGGTATTTGCAATTGTAGGAGTTGATGTGTGGTCAGGTGATATCACTGAATGTACGTTCGATTCGACATCTTTTCAATTGGAAGGTGTTCTCCGTAACAGTATTCTCCCTTGCAGCGGCGACCCTTCAATCCCTAGTGTTGGCGATACGGTAAGGTTAACTGGGCAGTGTGGCAACAATGTTGCTATCGAATACTCTTCATCAAACTCCCAGATTCATGGTACTTTCACTGGTAACGTAGAATGCATTGCTTCTCCACTACCACTGCCTATTCCAATACTTCCACCAGAGGCTGATACAATTACTGACAGCAGATACTTGTTTTACCTCATCTATGCAAAACTGGGCGCAGTAGTAATCTCTTATTAATTTCCTTCATTATCCAATCGTTGTAATAATGCCATTTGGTAAGTATGTAGGCATCTGCACTTTTAACACCTGCAAAATTGTTCACTCTGGCCAAAACATGATCAACGACAAACACATTTTCGCCAAAGAGTACGAAAGTCAACTGGTTCTCAGGTTGGACTATACTAGGACTGTACAAGATATTTGCCTGAAATTCTGAGTACATCCGTTCAAGTACATTGTGATAATGGAATTTTTCAACGATTATTGGAATAACAAATTGGACATATCCAATCATAGCAGATGGACTGCACTGAAGTGAGAAATCCAATAAACGGCTCTCCTTCATTCTATTGAGGCGTCTTGTTGTGGTTTTTTCAGAGATGCCAACTTCTTTGGCAATATCAGATATCTCTGTCCTAGCACCTGATAGCGAGCAGACATTTTATTATTCTCAAATCTGTTTCACTTAGGTCAGTAGATGCAGCAACAGATAGTTCAGCAACAGAAATCATTACAACGGTTGCAGGTTTTAGTCGATCATTTAATGATTGAATGGTCTTTTCATCTAATGGTTTTTTGACGATAAGGGCAGCCACAGAAGTATTCCCCATATGGTGCACGTGATATGCAAGATCTCCAAATTCCTTGACACGCTGTATGACATCATCTTTAGTTATTCCACCGCTGGTTCTGATCAGCACAAAAGCCGTTCTAAAACCAAATGCCACAGGGTTAACTCTAACTACGAACTTTTCTATGACTCCACTGTCTACCATCTTTTTCACTCTCGCCTTTACACTCTTTGCTGTTAAGCCAATCTGTGAGCCTATGCTGCGATAAGAAGTTCTACAGTCCCTAGCTAATGAGGGGAGAATAGTAAGATCATTTTTATCAAGTATCATTCTCCTCTTCTCCATCCATTGGCATACTTTCATTATTACAACCACGGGTATTAAAGATGTCCGATATCGGAAGTATCGCTTCCCCTAAGGATAAATCCAGTGCCACCTAAGGAATGCCATGCAAAAGATTGAATCTTCTGCAAAAACTGCAAAGGATGTAGTGATGGAATTTATACAGGCTACAGAACGCCAAGACTTTCAAGCGGCAAGAGGCTATTTGAAGGATAACGTATCATACGTGTCGCCTCTTAATTCGTTCGACAGGGCTGAACCATACCTGAAATATAATTTACACCTGTACGAGACTGGGCAGTTAGTCAAATTCGATATCAAAAAGGAGTTCGCAGATAGCAACGATTTCTGCATTCTCCACGAGTGGAATTCTCAACTTGTGTGTGTGGGTATCATGTCGATGATGATGGGAAAATAAGTTCTGTTAAGGTGATCTTCAATCCACGAGTATTCCTCGCAGGAGCCAAGCAGAAGTAATCGAAGGTCCTAAAAACTAGCGTAGTTAGTCAGTGAGTGAAAGAATGATATATGCTAACTAGTAACACCTTCACTTTTTTATCCCGGGTAAATCATGTGTTCCTTTAGATTCAGCACTCAGTGTTTTTTGTTCTATTTCTCACTTGTATGTGTTAAGTGCCGTTGCACATTTACAATTTCTATTTCTATATTTTTCATACCGGGAATTGTACAATTACAGGTACTTATCTTATAATACAGATACCGAATATCGACAGATCTTCACCTTTTATTAGTAAATCATAAGTAGCAGTTGAGCTTATTCTGTCTAAATGGCCATCGTAAGGCTATGAAAGGAAGAGGCACTGAAAAAACAGAGGTATATTATAATCCCTTTCGTGTAGTCAGCACTGTAATAGATTTTATAGATAATGCTTCTGGACGAATTGATGGTTGCGTAGACCAAACCCGTCCTTTGTTGCTTAATGACATTGAAGCACTAAGGATGGCCTTTAATGAGGCAAGAAAACGAGGTATAAAAATAAGGTTTGTTACAGAAATAACAGCTGATAACATTACTCACTGCAAAGAGCTAATAAAGTCCAGTGTAAGTGAGTTGCGTCATCTTGATGGCGTTAAAGGCAACTTCTATGTTAGTGAAAATGAATATGTGTCACCTTCGGCGATTCATGAAGAAGGAAAACCGGCTTCTAATGTAGTATACAGCAATGTCAAAGAGGTTGTTGAACAGGCTCAATATCTTTTTGAGACTCTTTGGAGCAGGAGTCTCCCAGCAGACCAAAGAATAAAAGAGATTGAAGTAGGAGTAACACGGTATGAAACGGTCGTTATAGAAAACCCACAGGAGATCATCAAGGAGATTTCTCATCTCACTGCCAATTCAAGAGAACTGGCTACTTGTCTCACTTCAGGTGGTGTAATTTATAGTCATGAGCATTTTTTTGACTTAAAGAAAAAGCTGTTAGACAAGCAAAGGAATGGAGAACATAAAGGGATCAGATACGTTACATATATAAATAATCAGAATATGAACCTTGTTAAACTATATCTGGATTATGGTATTAAAATTAAACACGTTCAAAATCTGCCACCTATGAGCTTCGGTATTTCAGACAAGAAAATAGCAGTAACAATTGAGAAGATGGAAGATGGTAAATTGGTTCAAAGTCTTCTATTAAGTAACGAACCACATTATCTAAAGCATTTTGCTTCTGTTTTCGACGAACTATGGCGGAACGGTAATGATGCTGCAGTGAGAA
>CAWBHQ010000015.1:0-18201 GCA_963788755.1 uncultured Nitrososphaerales archaeon | reverse complement strand
TAAGTCTTGGGGCCATCTTTCTTGTGACAGTACCCTTGGACTACAATCAAGTCACATTGTCTAAGCGAACCAAACGCTTCGATTATGCCAAATCTTTCGACATCATATCTTGGGCCCGAGGCAGCTCCAAATTCAACACTGCAACACGCTGTCTCCAGATGCACTGGCCACAGGGACCAGACTCTCCCCCAATTTATGGCATACCCCAGCGGTTTATCAAGGGCCCTTACTAGGATATCTCCAACTTTGCTGACCATCAAATTGAAGTTTGTAAGATTCACAAGGTCCTTTATCATTGTGGGAACCTAACTCCTCCTCTGCTTGTAGAGTATTTATTCATTGTCAAAATCATATGTGCTACCAAATTCCCTTTCTCCCTGCCAGATATAATGAGTACCCCATCGCGGCAAACATTATTGCGAGAAACCCAATAATTGGTAAAGTAGCACTTCTAGGCAATGAGAATAATGAGACTCCCCAGATATACAGGAAAATAGCCATAACATCAAAAACTACGAACATCAAAATATAGGCATAGTATTGCATCATAAAGTGAGTGCGACCGGCACCAGAAGGCACTTGACCGCATTCCATAGGCAGAAATTTTACAGGGTTATATCGACGCCGTGGGGAAATAAGGCGAGAAATTATAATAGCGGGAATAGATACTAGAAGACCAAAACCGAGCATATAAATAAGTGGAGAAAATTGTGCTGCGGTCTCACCTGCCAATTCAAGTGTGGCTGGTGATATTTCCTATAAAAGTCTTGCCTTACCTTATGTGACGAGTCTGAACAAGGATCTCACCATAAGTTTGGGATGGCTTAGACCCAGTTTTAACATTTTTGAACGACTGAAATCTGCTCTGATAAAGTCAAGAAATTCATCCATCTTTAGCTCCGAAATAATATCGAGTTCCTGATCCCATTCGTTGTCTGATAGCTTGAGCCACCTGGTTTGGACCTTGAGTGCTGAAGAGATTTTAGAGGAAAGAATGCGTTTGCAAGTGGTCTCATATTTCATTAAATGCTCTCTTGACCCATTGAATGGTATTGAAGATGCGGCAACTTCTCCAGCCAATCTACCAAACCTAATTGCAAATCGTATACCTTCCAGTAACAATGGATTGGAAAAACCTGCGGAGTCCCCCACCAACATTATGCCATCATCAACAAACCTCTTGACTAAACCTTGATTTGGTATCAATCCATAATGAAATTCCAGAGTCTGGATATTCTTAATTCTATCCAATGGCCTTAACCGATTCTCTATTATCTGATTTAGCTTTTTTATTGGATCCTCCATGGTGTCTGGCCTACCTACACCCACCCCTATTCTAATTCTATTCTTGTTAACTGGGAAAACCCATGCATATCCAGCGGCCGAGTACATACTTCCAACCATGAAGTACCATGTTTCTGTGTCCAGATCATCACAATAGCACTCATATTCTGCTCCCGCGCCGTATCTATTCCAAGCATTCAAGAATCCAAGCTTCCGACCTAATTCCGCTCTAAACCCGCTCGCATCTATGATTATTGTAGATTGAATATCTCTTTCTTCTGATAATGATTTGATTCGAATATATCTTTCACCAGCTGATGAATCCAGTTTAACATTAACTACATTGCTTCTTACTCTAATCTCGGCTCCTGCCGCTGCTGCAGTAGTTCCCAAATATTGGTATGCTCTCCGGACATCTAAAACACAGCAATCAGCACGTTCTGAAGTTAAAGTGACCTCATTGTGAGGAGAAATAAAGCAATAATTTCTAACTGGATTGTAATATTCCTGGGGAATTCCAAGTTCCCTCATATCAGAAATCCAGGTGACTCCGCTTGTTCGAACATATTGAGCGATAGAGTCTTCCCTTTCAAAGAGTACAACCTTGCAACCAGCTTTTGCAGCCGATTGGGCTGCTGAAAGACCAGCAGGTCCACCGCCCACGACTGCTACATCATATTTCATGATTTATACAGCTAACATTGATCAATTATTTCATGGAATATTTGATGGTTTTCATCCTCGAAATGATGTTGTATTTATTACTGGCCTCGCAATAGCACACAGATAAGGAAAACAAAGAATAAGCCAAACATGACATTACATTTGCTAAAATCGCAGAATGTTTTAAACATCCTAAACGTTCCTTGCATGCGACTGGACTGCATTGGGTGATAGCATAATTGGCCAATTCGTTGATTGTATGAGCTCTTGAGTAATTGATCTCAAGATTTTAAAAACTCCCTTTTTTAGGAATCTAGATCAGGTTAAACGCAACACAACAAGATCTTATAAGAAGAAACCCTAATGCTGTTGTCATTGCAATTTTTATCGACGTCTTTCAGTCTAAAGACACAAATTAAGTAATGAAATTCTAACCTGAGATTAGTTTCCAGGTCGCTGAATAATTTTACCTGTAATGGTACTGAGACCATATTATTTTGGTCTGTGATCAAATTATCAAGCTTAGTGATAAAAACGGGGTCATTTGACAATACTTTGTCATTGGATGTATCTGAATCCAGTAATTGCATAATAATAAATACAATAATCTTATCAATTTACTGAGAATTGATAGTAATACCAGCATCATCTGCTCCCGAATTTGTTGGGATAGACAAATGGTTTAATTCAGGACCCATTTCTATTGCGGGTTTAAAAGGGAAGGTAATTCTACTTGACTGTTGGACATATACCTGCATTTTCTGTTTAAGAATGATTCCAATAATGAAGCAACTACGAAGTATTTTTTCTGAATACGAATTTCGAGTTGTTCAAGCGCATTCTGCAGAATATGAATTTGCTACTAAGATAGAAAATATTTCTAGAGCATTGGAAAGATACGACATTAAAGAGATCCCTGTTGGAGTTGACTCTAAAAATAAGACCTGGCAAGCCTATGGGAATATGTATTGGCCAAAGCACATCTTAATTGATTCAGATGGATTTCTTCGTTTCGAACAGGCAGGATATGGAAATGTTGAAGAATTTGTTGAGCCAATCTTAGAGCTGATCCAAGAAACTGATAGTAATGCAGTCCCAGACATCAAAAAATTTGAAATTAGTCTTACAGATGAGATCTATGAGACCTATGGCATGCATTTTCCGCAGGTAGCGCCCGAAATCTGTGTTGGTTATTCGAGGTTAGAGAGGTTTGGTAACAAGCAAACTATAAAGAAGAATGAGGTCAATTTTATCCAAGATAACGGTCATCACTTTGATAATGTCGTCTATTTACGTGGGAAATGGATTTGGGCTAGAGAATGTGTGACGGCTCTAGAAGGGACGGTAGATAAAAATTCGGCTATCATCATGAAATACAATTTTGCAAATAGAGTCCATGCTATAGTTGGAACGACGAACAATAAACCTGGTAGGTTAGAGATACTGTTAGATAGTAAGTCACTTGAAGCTGATACTCTAGGAAGAGACGCCCGCCTGCATGAAGGATCCAGTGTGGTCGACGTCAATTGGCCCTTTATACATAATTTGATTAAAACGAAAGGAGCTGAATCGCATCTAGTAGAAATACGTCCTCTTAGTGATAATATAGCATTTTATACTTTTGTATTTGGCTGATATCTGCGTGTTGTATGAAGAGGAATAGCTAAAGCAGATTGTAATTTTCATATGCGTAGAAGCATAGAGATTACATTCCTTGCCGAAAAGGTGGTCCATGAAGAAAAGAGGCTATGGCGAATCCGAGCTAATTTATTAGTAAATCAACTCCCTAAGGTAGAAATTTGGTATCAACAAAACACAGACTTTAAATCCTACAATCCCAAGCCCATAATTTACGGGTCTACATAAGACATGGATTCTACTGAATCACATCATCCGGGGGAAGGCGAATTTGCGCCTGACTTTAGCTTCAGAACGGCAAGCGGGAAATCAATGAAACTGTCTGATTATCGAGGGAATAGATGCGTCGTACTCTACTTTTATCCAAAAGACTTTACGCCTGGATGCACCACTGAAGCAAAAGAATTCTCTACGGACAATGATAAATTTGAAAGCAAAGGTGTTACAATTCTTGGGGTAAGTCCAGATGAATTGGAATCACACTCTAAGTTCAAAGATCGGATGAATATTCCGTACGAACTCATTTCAGACACCGAGCACAGGATTGCATCGCTGTATGGAACTTATGGACCAAAGAATTTCATGGGAAAAGAATACTTAGGTATTCACAGGTCCACATTTTTGATTGGAAAGGACGGAAGGATAATCAAAGTGTTTCACCGTGTGAAGCCACTAGGTCATAGCGAGGAGGTTATGAAAGGGTTTGGGAACTCCTGCTAAGCTCTTTCTTGTCGAAATTGATTGTCATATATTCTAGATAGGAAATCCCAAGTTATTGCATATAATTAAGGGGAACTCTAACCTGCTTTACTATAACAGAATACAAATATAACAGATACTCTCCGCGGAAGTCTTTTCCTTGTCAACTGAAGAAAGTATGATATACGGATTTGAAATACCATAGGGGTATTTCATTCGGCTCAATTATGAAACATTAGAGTTTTTGGGTATGACAGACTCATTAATGAGTCATAGTTCTAGTTATCATTTTTCTTTCAAGGCAAGTGGACTTGGGTTCACTCTCTTACATTCATAAAGCCGATGGCTTTTCGATTCGAGAGTTGATTTACTGATCTACGATTCGCGTAATTGCTGAAGGAGGTACAGACATCTCTTGGCCATCCATAAAAAAAATGAGTGCGGGAGATGGGATTTGAACCCACGAACCCCTGAGGGATAAGAGCCTCAGTCTTACGCCTTTGGCCAAGCTGGGCGACTCCCGCTCAATAAATTTCGACAGTTTAGAGTAATTTGAATATAACTGTTCGAAGCGTTCAAATTGAATTGGCAGGTCAAAGTCTGATCTATCCTTATCTTACTACATCTAGAATTTACAGATGGTTTTTATTATCGGGACGACGATACTAGGTAAATGCTTGTTCCCGTTCGTTGTTTTACTTGTGGCACTCTAGTTGCGGATAAGTATTCAGAATATGTATCAAGGGTCAAATCTGGAGAAGATCCTGCAAAAATAATGGATTCATTAGGTGTAAATCGGTACTGCTGTCGCAGGATTTTTGTTTCTACTGTTGAAACTATTGATCAAGTGATTCCATACTACGAAGCTTTGAGGCGAAGAATGTCCGAAATTCAGTCAGAAATAGATTAGCTAAACACTCCATAATTCAATGGCTATTATAACGGATCTTCGTTCACGTATAATATTTAACAGTCGCGGAAGCGAAACCATTGAGATAGATGTAATCTCTGATGGGAAGCACTTGGGTAGGGCCGCTGCTCCATCAGGTGCAAGTGTGGGTACGCTTGAGTGCCGGTCATTTCCCATGAATTCTCCTGAACGTGCCATTGAATTTTTTGAGGAAAACAAATCAAAGTTTATGGGAGTCACTGCAGACGATCCAGGAGCGTTGCACAGGACTATGAAGGAAGTCGACCCATCCCCCAATTATTCAAAATTAGGAGGATCCGTCGCCTATGCCTTAAGTATTGCTTCAGTTGATTCAGCTCGCCAATGCCTCACACGTACCGTTGTTCGAACTGCTGAATAAAAATGGTCCATACAGATTTCCATTTCCGCTAGGGAATGTCCTAGGCGGTGGGGCTCATGCTGGACCAGGGACGCCAGACATACAAGAAGTGCTTGTTCTTCCAATAGGGGCGGGCAACATTGTTGAGGCGCTGAAAATGAATTTCAAGATCCACAGAGAAGTTAGAAATATCATCGAAAGATACGATGCCAAGTTTACATATGGAAGGGGAGATGAGGGGGCATGGGCACCCAATATAACTAATGATGAAGCATTGCAAATTACTGAAAAAGCCATTGGGAATTCAGGATTCAATCTGGGTCGAAATGTAGCAATGGGCATCGACTTTGCTAGTTCATCCCTTTGGGATGACAAGGCTAAAAAGTATGATTATAGGCGAAAAGGGAAGGCCCTTAGTTCTGAAGATCAGATTGACTATGTTAATAATTTAATAAAAAGTTACAAACTATTATACGTCGAAGATCCGGTCAATGAGGAGGATTTTTCAGGGATGTCGCAACTTACCAGTGCAAATCCTAGATGTTTTGTCACCGGTGACGACTTACTAGTCACTAATGTATCTAGGTTGGCGATTGCCTCCCAGCATAGAGCATGTTCTGGTGCTATACTTAAGGTAAATCAAGCTGGATCACTCTACGATGCGCTCCAGTTTGCGGATGGTTGTAGAAGTCAGGGAGTGGGAATTATTACATCTCACAGATCAGGGGAATCTACTGATTCGCATATTGCACACATATCAATTGCCACTGGCTCCAAGATGATAAAAACTGGTATTTTAGGTGGTGAAAGAATAGCAAAATTAAATGAATTGTTGCGGATAAGGGAGTATGATTTAATAGAAGGCATGGCTGAAATCTGCTCAACCTAAAATGTCCAACGAGAACGAAAGCAATAACCTTTCTTTATCAGATGATTTGAATGCTGTTGAAAGTACGGGATCTATGAATGATTCCGACGTAGTTATCGAGTCAGCTGCCTCTGACGACTCTTCAACTTCAGAGGCAAGTTATGTTCCCGAGCAAGATAACCTCGAGAAAATGATACTTTCAACCGGTATTAGGGTTGGGACGCCTGTGAAAACAAAATATATGATACCCTTTATTATTAGAGCGAACCCAGAAGGCCTATACATTCTCGATATTAGCAAGACTCTCTCACGCATTGATATCGCTGCCAAGTTCATAAGTCGAGCAGATATTTCCAAAGTTGCTGTTACTTCTGCAAGAGAGTACGGAAAAACTCCTGTTGAAAAATTCTGCGACCTGACTCATGCTAAATATATTCTAGGGAGATTTATGCCAGGAACCTTTACTAATCCAGCATTGCCAAAGTACATGGAACCGCAAGTAGTCATTGTGACTGACCCCCAGGCAGATCAACAGGCGGTACTGGAGGCGACTAGAGCTGGGGTTCCTGTTATTGCTATCTGCAACAGTGACAACGTGACGTCGAAGGTCGATCTGGTTATTCCTGCCAATAATAGGGGCCGTAAGGCGTTAGCAACAGTGTACTGGCTACTTGCGAGAGAGGTACTGAAAAAGCAAGGAGTAATCAAGACTGACAGCGAAATGAAAGTTCCAATTGAGGACTTTGAAACTAAATTGGTCGAGGAATTTAGTTGAGTGCTTATAGAAGAAAGCCCTCAGTTTCGGGTATCTTCTATTCTTCTGATAAAGAACAACTTCTTGATGAATTGAAAGGGTGTTTTGCGAATAAAATATTCGGTCCCGGTCGGCTGCCACCCTCAGATCAGGTTAGAAAAATTTATGGTATAGTTTCTCCCCACGCAGGCTATTTGTACTCTGGGAGCGTGGCTGCTAATGGTTATTACAGCATTTCATCATCTAAATTTGATAACGTTATTCTTGTCGGTCCCAATCATTATGGGTTGGGATCTTATGTGGCAACCACAATGGATGGAATATGGGAATCTCCGATAGGCGATGTAGCTGTAAATTCGCAAGTGGCAAAAGATATTACCTCTAAAGCAGCTTCGATGGATGTTGATGAGTTTGCACACAGCAGAGACCATTGTCTGGAGGTTCAGATTCCGTTCCTATTGTACAGTTCCGAAAAATTTAGAATTGTTCCGATAATTTTAACAAATCAAGACGAATATATTGCCCTTGAAGTTGGATTTGCCATCTCAGATACCGTAAAAGAGTGGGCATCTAAGGAAAAAGAGTTTATGTTGATTGCATCATCTGATTTTACTCATTACGAATCAAATCCAGAAGCACATCGAAAGGATTCGCAGCTAATCAAGTCTATTCTTTCACTTGATATTAGTGCATTTTATTCAACCTTACGACAGTACAATGTATCTGCTTGCGGATATGGTGCCATTGCAACGATAATGGTGGCAGCCAAAAATCTCGGAGCTACCCAAGGAGAGCTACTTAGATATGCCACAAGCGGCGATGTAACTGGAGACAAGTCGTCTGTCGTAGGGTACTCATCTATACTATTTGTATGAATTCGCTTGAATGGATATCAGCTCTAGAACCCAAGTAGGTGCCTCTGCTCCCGGCAAAGTTATCATTTTTGGAGAACACTTTGTAATTTACAATAACGAAGCTATCGTAGCAGCAATTACCAGACGTTGCTTTGGAAGAGCAGAACCCACCAAGAATGTGGGAGTGCGGATCGATTCGAATCTTCAGATGGATAGTAATTCATATACTAATCAGCATGCCACCAGGTCAACTGTTCAGGCAAGCAGAAAGTTGCTTGAGCCGCTCAATACCTACTGCCAAAACATTCTCAAAAAGTATGCGCCAGAAGTTGGGCTTCAAATTCATATAAAGTCAGAATTAGTCGTAGGCACGGGCCTTGGTAGTTCAGCGGCTTCATGTGTCATGCTGGCTGGTATTTTAAGGTCGATTATTGCGGGCACAGCCGGCAAAGAAATATCCTCCATTGACAGAAAATGGATATTCGAAAACGCGCTCAATGGTGAACAAATGTTCCATAACAAATCATCAGGCGTTGATTGCTACGTCTCAACATATGGCGGCCTTGTTCATTTTGCCAGTTCTACTGGAACTAGTGGAATTACCACAATAGAGAATCAGCCCTTACCACTTTTTTTGATAAATACCCGTAAAAGTCATGAGACTTCGGAATTAGTATCCCACGTGAGGAGATTAAGCAGGAACAGGCCAAAGTACTTTAACGAATTAGCAAGAGATGCATCTGCTATCAGTGCAACTGGGGTAAGGGCAATCGGTAAAGGGTCACTGGAAGAAATTGGTCGACTAATGACAGACAATCACAAGCTGCTTAGAAAGGTTGGTGTTTCCAATAAGGAAATTGAGAAGATTATCGGTATTTGTTTGAGGTGTGGAGCACTAGGAGCAAAAATTACTGGCGCCGGGGGAGGAGGTTGCATCCTTGTGTTAGCAAGACCCGAGACACTCTCAGCATTAAATGCGGCCTTAAACGGTTTGAATTTGTGTTCGGAGGCAATCGGCATAGCAAAGGACGGAATTTTAGTCAATTAAAGCTTTAAATCGGTAATGAAAATTATGCCACACTAGAGCATGACTCAGATGTCGCTTATAAAGCTCGGAGGCTCCGTGATCACGGTGAAGGATCGGGCGCTGACCCCAAATATTAAAGCAATAGAGGGGCTCTCACGCGTGCTTGCAAAACTTGGGGATTCTGTGATCATCAGTACACGGTGGAGGTTCATTTGGTCATTATTGGTCAGTGAAATATGATATGCATACGAAGCCTGAATTGTATGATTCTCGCGGGATATCGGTCGTGCATGAATCGATGGTGGCTCTAAATCAGATTGTTGTTAAATCAATGTTAGATGCCGGGCTTGCGCCATATGGAATTTCACCTATCTCCTTTTTTGAAGACGGGAAGGAAAATGTTACCAAGTTCAATGAGCTAGTCGAATTTACTCGGCGTGGTATTGTGCCAGTCACCTTTGGCGACGTGGTATATATCAATGACGGAAGATTTTCTATTGTATCAGGTGACTCTCTGATGACACGAATCGCTACCCACATCCGGCCATCAAGAGTAATATTCACCGTGAATGTAGATGGTATTTACGAAGATATGAAAAATAAGAAGCTGGTGAAAGTACTGAATTCTTCCATTAGCGATATCAGTTTTATGGATTCCTCTATTGATGTTACTGGAGGTATGGGCAGAAAAATCTCAGAGGCATTTGAAATTGCCAGACTGGGCATCGACGTTAATATAGTAAATGGACTCGACGCAGATCGTGTTTTTGATATCATGAGGGGAATTGAAGCAAAGGGGACCATAATTCCAGCGATTCCATATAAGGGCAGGAGATAAAAAATGGCTGACCCTCTAAGAGTAGACAATGAAGCCGTCGATATCATGAAAAGGAAGCAGGAGGGCATAGACATCCCCCTTAGTCGTGACGTTCAGGCAAAAACTACATCTACCTTTCTTGAGTACGTAAAACTAATCCACGATGCGGTTCCTGAACTAAATTTTAGTGATATTGATACAACTGCAATATTCCTCGGACGCCGGTTCTCTGCCCCTCTTATCATTGATTCCATGACAGGGGGTACAGAAAAGGCCTTACTGATTAACGGCAGGCTTGCAGAACTGGCCGAATCCTATTCTCTTCCTATGGGTGTGGGATCTCAAAGAGCCGGTTTGGTGAGCGAAAAGCTTGCAGACAGTTTTACTATAGCGAGAAAAAACGCGCCAAACGCTTTTCTCATAGCTAACATAGGGGGAGCGCAACTGTCAAGTGGTCTTTCAATTGAAAAGGTAAAAAAGTTGATAGATATGATCAGTGCTGATGCACTAGTAGTGCACCTTAATCCTCTGCAAGAGCTGGTACAACCTGAAGGGGAACCGAGGTATTCTGGAGGTACTCAAAAGTATATCTGACTTGGTGAAAGTTATAGGTGTTCCGGTAATGGCAAAAGAGGTCGGAGCTGGGATATCCAGAGAGGCGGCACTAAAGTTGAGTGAAGTTGGTGTTTCTGCGATAAACGTGGCCGGAGTGGGCGGCACCAGTTGGGCTGGAGTTGAGAAAGTGCGTGCGGAAAGCGCAAGCGAAAGCCTGAAAACACATCTTGGGGACCTGTTCTGGGACTGGGGAATACCTACTGCACTGAGTATCATAGTTGTGAGGAGATCGCTGGCAAAATTGCCTTTAATAGCCTCTGGGGGTATCCGAAACGGGTTGGAAATTGCAAAATGCATCGCAATAGGAGCTGACATGGGTGCTATGGCATATCCATTTCTGGTAAATGCAGTCCATTCAAAAGAGGCATTGTATCGGTTCGCGGACACTGTAATAGCAGAGCTGAAAGAGTACAATGTTTCTGGTAGGGGCTCGAGATATGAACGGTCTAAAGAGTGCCAAGCATATCTTGACTGGAGAATTGCTATCAGAGGCGAATGAATATTGAATATTTCAGAAATCGATGAAGAAATGGAATCTACTGCATCGGATATAAATGAATACATGCTGATGAGATTAAAGGGCAATCCTTCAGAACTTTACTCTGCCTCGGCTCATTATATTAGCAGCGGCGGCAAGAGGCTTAGGCCGTTTATGGTTGTAAAGGCATGCGAGATGTTTGGAGGAACAAAGATTATGGCTCTACCAGCAGCAGCTTCAGTTGAGATGATCCACAATTTTTCCCTCGTACATGATGACATAATGGATAATGACGATGTGAGACACAGCGTTCCTACCGTTCACAAGTCATATGGACTACCACTGGCAATCCTCGCCGGAGACGTATTGTTTTCAAAGGCATATCTGATGATCGTTAAAAATTGCGCCATATTAGGGATCTCTAGTAGTAGAATTTGTGAAATGGTTTCCAGGCTCTCAAATGCATGCGTTGACGTATGTGAAGGTCAGGCCCTTGACCTTGGGATGGCGTTCGAAGATAAGTTCGTAGATGAACAGGAATACATCTCGATGATAACAAAGAAAACTGCGGCTTTATTTGGATTGTCTTGTGCTCTAGGTGTTCTTTCTGCCCCCGATTCTAACGAAAAAGATACATTCGCCTAACCCAGTTTGGAGAAAATGTTGGAATAGCATTTCAACTCATTGACGATCTTATAGGAGTAATAGGCGATCCGAAATTGACGGGCAAATCCGTTGGAAATGACCTGAGGGAAGGCAAAAAAACATTACCGATTCTCCTGGCTCTACAAATTAGTGACAGCGGCAGTAGGGAAAAGATCTTGAGGGTCTTTGCCTCCAAGGATGCCTCAAAAATTGAGATAGAGGAAGCAGTAAAAACGATTTCTAGATTGGGTATTGAGGAAGCAGTCAGAGATAATGCTAGACAACATATCCAAAAAGCTATGGAATCAATTTCTCGGTATGGTGATAGCAAAGCAAAGAGAAAGATCATTGCTTCTGCTCATTTCATTGTTGAAAGGACGGTCTAGACTCTCAAAATGTCTATGGACGATACTACAATTCAACAAGCAATCAAAAAAATAGTATTAAGAAATGCGATAGAATATGGCGGAAGTGCAAGATATGACGTTGTGATCGCAAAGGTGGTCGGTTTGAGGCCTGATCTACGTCCTATGATAAAGGAACAAATTCCTCTTATTAGGAAAATAGTAGATGAAGTTAATTCTCTTGCTCAGGCTGAACAGCAGAGAATGGCATCGGAACTTATGGTTTTTGAGAATGTCACTAAGGATGCCAAACGGAAGGAAGAGCTAAAACTGCCTCCACTTCAAGGGGCCAGCATGGGAAAAGTCGTGACAAGGTTCCCTCCTGAACCCAACGGCTATCCTCATATCGGACACGCTAAAGCTGCAATTATTGACCAAGAGTACGCAAGGATGTATGATGGTAAGCTGATACTCAGATTCGATGACACAAATCCACTAAATGAACAACTGGAATTCTATGACGCTATCAGGGAAGGACTGGAATGGCTGGGTGTCAAACCCGACCTTGTCAAGAATACATCTGACGATATTGATCTGCTCCAATCATACGGAAGAAAAATGGTTATGAACGGAGATGCTTATGTCTGCACTTGTAAACCAGAGGATATCCATTCTATGAGAGCAAGAGGTGTAAACTGTCCCTGTAGGGGTCTGGACAGCAGACAGTGATCACCTGACGCGGTTAAACAGATTTTTCGATGGTTCATTTGAACAGAATGAAGCAATCATTCGATTTAGGGGAGATATGTCCGATCTGAATACTGCGATGCGGGACCCTACATTATTCCGGATCATTGATGCTGACCACCCGAAGCTTGGCAGGAGGATAAGGGCATTCCCGACATATGACTTTGCCGCACCAATCGAGGATAGTCTTGATGGTGTCACACATGCAATGCGAACTAAGGAGTATGAGCTAAGAAACCCGCTATACTTTTCGGTACTTAGATCATTGGGCCTTCGCATGCCATCGCTGCTCGAGTTTTCACGCTTGGAATTTGAAGGGATGCCGGTTTCTAAAAGAAAACTAAAGCCTCTTATCCAAGGAGGCTTGGTCTCTGGTTGGGATGATCCTCGGCTACCGACCTTAACGGCACTCAGAAAAAGAGGGATACTACCGGAGGCCATTCACAAATTTGTCCTCTCACTAGGAATCTCACTTGCCGATAGCAAACCTCCATTTGAATCGCTTGAATCATATAACAGAAAGTTACTTGACCGCATATCTCTAAGGCTCTTCTTTGTCAAGCATCCAGTTGAAATTAGAATTGTCGACTCAACATTGCGCAAGATTGAATTAAAAAATCATCCTACTGCTCAACTCGGAACTAGATATGTTCAAACATCGGATCGTATTTACATAGACCAAGCAGATGCTGACCGGTTGAAGGCCGGTCATGAAATCAGACTAATGGAAATGCACAATATTCGGCTCGATGGGACAATACGAGGAAAAGCATCTGAATACTTGCCTGTGATCAATACGGGGCAAGAGATAAAAACAAATATCCCGAAAGTTCAATGGGTTTCCAATGATGATATGGTACCGTTTACTGTTATAGTCCCGGGTAAGCTCTTTATCAACGAAGAATTTAACAAAGAAAGTCTTTACACATATAACGGAATTGCAGAATCATATGTATCAAGGGTTCGAATAGGCAGCAATATACAATTTGTCCGCTTCGGCTTCTGTCGATTGCAAAGCAATGGAGTAGCAATATATACGCACGATTAAACAATAATTTGAAATGAAATGAAAATAGCCAGAGTAAGAGATTCCAATAACACCGAGACATATGCATTGATCTCAAGCGATGAAAAGAAACTTGTGACCAGAAATGAGATTCAAGATCAAACTGGAATTCCTATACCTGTATCGATTAAAGAATTCATGTTTAACGGTTGGTTGGACGAAGTCAGGGAAAATTGTGATAAGCTCACCTATTCACATTATGTAAAAGATTTGGATTTGCTGGTACCTATTCCAAATCCTCCCAAGATATTGTGCTTAGCCTTCAATTACTACGATCATGCAAGAGACGCTGGCCTTACTCCCTCTGACGAACCGGTCATTTTCATGAAGCCACGGACAACTCTTAATTCGCCCTACAGGGATATAGTTTGTCCGCCGTTTGTAACTAGGCTCGATTATGAAGCTGAAATTGCTGCGATAATAGGAAAGACCGCAAGAAAGATTCCCGAAGACAGATCCTTGGACGTTGTCTTTGGATACATGATTCTTCATGACGTCTCGGCAAGAGACATCCAATTCAAGGATAAGCAATTTACTCGAGGCAAGAGTATGGACTCCTTTGCGCCTTGCGGCCCTTGGATTACTACGAAGGACGAAGTACAAGATCCACAGAACCTTTCGATAGTCACAAAGGTTAATGGAGAAACGAGACAGAACTCTTCAAGCAAAAATATGGTTCTTTCCATTCAGAAGATTATTGCTAGCTTGAGTAGTGTTATGACTATTGAAGCTGGCGACATTATTTCCACCGGTACGCCAGCTGGTGTTGCGATGTCAATGAAGGAACCTCGGTATCTGAAGGACGGCGATGTGGTCGAGATTACCATCGAAAGGCTGGGAACAATTAGAAATCGAGTCACTTTTGCTTAAAGGGCTATTTTCTATATATGGCTGATCATTCTACGATTACAGATAAACACAGGACGAGCTCCTCACAAAGTTCACATGAAGTGCTAATAGTTGACAATATCTCTCCATTTACTTCTCGTCTAGTGGATATCGTTAGTGACTTGGGATATTCTTTCAGCTACAGGCGATATTCAGAAATAAAGATAGAGGACCTGGGGTTTGAGGGTCTGCCTTGGTTCAAAAAGGTCATTTTGTCGGGACGAAAGACTGGCAGCTCAGACATTAACGCGACCAATTCTACAATAGTCAGGTATTGTTATACCAGGAATATACCAATTTTAGGAATATGTTACGGATGTCAAATAATTGCCTTAACTTTGGGCGGATCGCTCAGAAGACTTGAAAACCCGATAAAAGACTTTGGTCAAGTGATAGTCAAGGCTGATAATGCTCTCGTGCTTGGCAAGGAAAAGCTAAGGGTTTACAAGAGCCATAAATTTTGTGTTTCGAAGCTCCCTTTTTGTTTAGACTCTGCTGGAGAATCCCAAACGTGCCCAAATGAGATCCTCTTACATAAAGAAAAACCGATTTTTGGAACTCAATTTCATCCAGAAGTTAGTGGTGCTGATGGAAAAGGCATCTTGGCCAATTTCATGGCCCTGAAGTAAGGTGACGACATGATTTTTATTTCCTAAGATAGTTATGCACCAATGTGTACCCCAGGCCCGAAGAGCATAGCATAACTTTACCAATTGTAGACCCCAGCTCAGACACACCACAATTGCCTTTGGTGTTAAACGTCTTGGCATTATACTGGGGAGAGGATCTTATCTTCTCACGTGACCTACGAGGTCAAAGAACAATACAAGGGTGTCAGGGGATCGGGTCCTCATTGAAGGAATAGAACTCGCAGAAAAGAGAGGCTTCAGATCAGTGATGTACAAAAGCAGCATGAAGGATATCAAAAAGACAATCGATGAAGGTATCCCAGTAATAACCATCCTCCCTGGGATCCATGACTTGGTCCAGCATGCTACAATAGTATGCGGATACGAGCCACAGGAGAGAAGAATTCTGACCTATGTGCCTGAGAAGGACAAACAAGGCGCTGTTCCAGAAAAGAGATTTGAACAAGAGTGGGAGGAAGATGATACGACTTCGATTATCTTGATACCATCGGATATGTCAGAAATAATATCAGATAGGGATTTCAAGTTTCAAAATTCTAACCGTAGCTGCCTCGTCGCAGAGCGGTTAAGATTGAAAGGAGATATTGCTAATGCCATGGAGGAGCTGACCAAAGCCGTTGATATAGACAGCGATAATCCACTTGCTTGGTATTCCCTCGGATCAGTATATAGTGATCAAAAATCTGAGTCAGCCATCGAGTGTTACAGGAAAGCTATACAACTGAACCAACGATTCTATCTTGCATACCGCGCATTGGGAAATTACTACTTAAGAAATGAAGACTTTAACGTTGCAGATGAGTGGTATTCTATGGCAATTGATATAAATCCTGTAAGGTT
The DNA here is from genome assembly GCA_963788755.1 of uncultured Nitrososphaerales archaeon. Taxonomy (GTDB): domain Archaea; phylum Thermoproteota; class Nitrososphaeria; order Nitrososphaerales; family Nitrososphaeraceae; genus TH5896. Next base: position 2,035 of record CAWBHQ010000015.1, on the reverse strand, counting down.
CGGTCCAATATACAAGAATCGAGCGCTTGCCAGATTAAAATCAGGTAAGGGTTCAGTCAAGGAGGATTTGGAAAAATACTTGCACTATATGCCAGGGGCAGCTGACCGTATTTCGATCCAGGATGCAATCAAAGAACTTTAATGCTTTTGACTGCTTTGGGCTTAAATTTCTCGCTGAGCGAAAATGCCCACGGCTTTCGCTAGTGCAAAGTTAAATTTTACGCAAAACGAATCCATCTCATCCAATTTGCGATTGTCAAACTTCAATTGCAAAAGGAATCAAGTGTTTAGATTAGGGGATTGAGGGTCGCTATAAGTAGGGTTTTGCTTCTTTTAGTATGTTCCGAACCCCATTAAGCCCCCGCGAAACCCCCATGAGATGTGATACATTTCTACGATATTGGTCATCACCTATCAAAGTCAGAATAGCCTCTTTAATGGAGTCAAGAGTCGAACTCTGCTGTCTCAATGAAATGCCGATTCTTAACTCTGAAACCTTATCAGAATTAGCAAGCTGTTCGCCATGATTTTCTATTGGAATACACAAGAAAGGTTTTCCAAATTGAATCGACTGAGAAATTGATGCATGCCCTGCCCTTATTACTAGTGCATCGCATAGGGAAAATAGTTCATCCCTAATGGGGCACCACTCAAAATACCAACCTGAATCTGAAATCTTTTGTGCAGAAGTATTGCCTCCAGGTTTACCTTCCGAAATAACATATTGTATCCCTGAGTCGAGCTCTTTAAAGGCCCTCATAAGAAGATTTGTGAGAGGTCTTCGAGTAGGCTCGGGGCCGCTAATATGAAGAAAAATGAACGGCTTTTCACTGCTTAGATTGAGCATCTGGCTTGCTTCTTCTAACCGTTCCGGGACTATGATTGGATTGGGAGCAGTGAAACCTACGTATTTTACCTTACATGAGGTGGTGCTGACATTCCAGATGTTTTTCTCACTTATTGTCATCGGAGGTGGAAGGTCCGGTATCAATATTTTGTCTGCGAAAGACCATAGGGCGCCAAGCAATTGTCCATTAAACTCTTCGTATAGACGAGCAATTGGTATCTTCCTCAGCGAAGGGGACAATAATAGTCTGATTTGATTTAGTATGACTATAGAAGGTATCTTGAAGGCTTTTGAAATTATCAATGGGGAGAGTCTAGAATCTGAGATAACAAGATCTGGTTGGCATGCAGCAATATTCCTGATTTCTGCGTTCAACTGTTTTGAGAAATTTGAGAATTGGTATGGCAGACTAGCAATGCTTTTCTTGATCGAAAAGGCGCCTTCCGACGTCCAAGAAAGCTCCAGAGGTGGGACTGCTTCACATCTAAACCCACTGTGCCTTAGGAAATCAGTCGCTTCCCCAAACGAAGAAAAAGATACGTCGTATCCTAAATCTCTAACCTCTTCTGCTAGCATCAACATTCTGCTTGCATGACCCAGCCCTACTCCATAAGCTGAGATATAAATCCTTGACAAGAATTCTGAATCAGTTCCAAGGTTGCAAATATTTAGCTTTTAATTGTTGCAAATACGATCTCATATGTCCAAGTACCAATTGGCTATTCAAAAGTTCGATCACCTATTCGTAAAATTTCGCCTCTAGGCTCTGACTCTCTAAAGATGGCGCAACTAAATTTGAATATTTTAACATCATGGTTCATCCACATGTCCGGTGTCAATCCTGCCTTATAACACAAATTTCGCAGATATTCGTCTACAGTCCAGTTATATTCTATAGCGACTTGAGGTAGTAGCAGTGATGAGTATTCACCCCAACTTAACATTAGTCCATCCGCTCCGATCTTCACCTTATCTAGATAATCGACAGGCTTAGCAACATCGATCAATTCAGGTGGGTTCAAGACACTTACCTCAAAGATCACTTTACCAAGCTCTTCCTCCGAAATGGGTCTAAATCTGGGATCCTGCGTAGCAGCAGCAACAGCAGCTTCCTCTAATGATGAATATAATTCACCTCTTGGTACAGGGAAACCAACACAACCCCTCAAGGCATTTTCTCCGGATGAG
>CAWBHQ010000014.1:0-26882 GCA_963788755.1 uncultured Nitrososphaerales archaeon | reverse complement strand
GTATCTAATCCGCATATTAAAATCTGCTACTAATTCCGTATAATAAGGTGATGCCGTTTACAAAGACGCTTTGTACCTGTCAAATACTGAACAGGTACTCACTTTTGATCTTTTCATTGGACAACTAATGGGGATTTAGGGTTCATTTAAATGAGAATCGAAGGTATTTGAAATGTTTAGAACCCAGATCTTTCAAGATTAATATACACAAAAGCGACGCTCATCACTTCAATCAAAAAAATTCGATGAAAACAGAGAACAGCAGACAGAGGTATATCTAAGCTTTACTATAAGGCCGTTCCTAACCTTTCTCATAGATTTAGAATTTAATGTTAATGAACTTTAGACTTAACAATTTATCCTACCTATTTTGTAATTCTTAAATATTGTCAGGATCAGCAAGAACCAAAATGGAAATCCTTTATGGTTCAGGTTAACTAGTTATACCTAACTCGGTCCCGATATCACAATATATATAGAAACTGAGGAATGATCCTTAGAGATAGTTGAACGACAAACAAAATACTAAATTTGATGACAAATCTCTACGTATTGCATTACTTTACGAGATGGAGAAGCATTTTGATAGTAGCGATATTGAGTACTTCAAACAATTGCTTCATCATGAAGACAATGTAATCAGAACGAGGGCAGTATGCATACTTGCTGAAATAGGTGGCAAAGGAGTCGTAGATGCTATAAGTGACACATTGACGAATGATAAAGACTCGTTGGTTAGACATGAGGCAGCTTTTGCGTTGGGACAGATGGGGTTCCCTGAAGCTTTGACTACGTTGTCTCATTCAATCAATTCAGATCCTGACTTGTTTGTCAGGCACGAATCTGCTATCGCAGTGGGCGTCATAGGGTCAGAGAAAGGGAGGGATCCGCTCCAGCAGGCATTGTGTGATGAAAGCCATGAAGTCCGTGAATCAGCAAAGATCAGCTCTTGCTAATCTAGACTATATCTCAAGTATTAGAAGGAAAGGAAAATTCGCCAGGTTGACAGGCGGCTGAAGCGGATCTTAATGATTTTTTCGACCCGACGAAAGTCGTCCATGATGAAAGTTAGGTTAGAATAACTTTCAAATCAGTATTCTTCTGAGCATTTTTTATTTCTAAGGCAATCCTTCTACCCATACTCATTGGATCATCATAGATTAGGCTAGAATAAGGTGATCCCATCACATATAAATTGGTGCCCGCAACAATCCTCGCAGAAAATTCAAAAGTAACAAAATTCCCTAACGCATCGCAGACGCCTTCAAGGCAGAATGGACCTATCATACCTGGTGGAACCAACTGCTTGGCGGCTTGCACAAAGTTCTCGCCCATCGAAAACACTTTTCCCAGTAGAGACTCTCTTAAGACGAGAGGGAAATTTCCAATCACATTATACGACGAAGTCTGAATTCCTATCCCCAATTGGTGACTGGCCGGTATTCTTCCCAGTCCATCTATATCAGTTTCGTATCTTCTGTCAACACCAAGGAATTCTATCTCATCGTTGATTGCAGAATAAAAATAATGAAGATAGACCGGAACTCCCTTTACATATTCCTGAATATAAAGATCATCCTCACTCCTGATAACATTTTGCTTGATTAGATCGCGTGCCCCTTTTTCAAAAGTTTCCCTGTTCCAAGCTAAGAAATATCCTTTCCCTCCAGCAGCTCCATGCAACTTCACAATACATAGCCGATCTATGTCATGCTTAGTTTTCAGAGTCTGAGGAGTAGTCAATCCAGCACTCAACATCAATTCTTGTTTTAAATTTCTATCTGCTTCCCATCTCAATATCCATTTGTTACCAAAAATAGGTACAGACAGCTGTTCAATAAAGTCAATATCTGAGTATGCTATAAGCGAACCGTGAGGTATCAAAATACAACCATTCTCCTTAAGATATTCCTGGCATTCTGGGGATATCGATTCTGAACTCTGTTCAATTTCGAAGATTTCATCTATGAACCTGAATCGCTTGTATAGAGATGTCCTGTCCTTTTTGCACACGAGAACTGTTTTGAATCCTTCATCCTTTGCTCCTTTCATTAATTGCAATGCACAATGAGAACCGAGAGTTGCAATGCTAAGATCTTGATTCTGCAATAATACCCAACTTATAAGCATAGGGTGATTAAAACACTTCGAGGGAGACTAGTTACAACCGTGAATAAACCTCATGGTAATGGCCTTTCCTATCTTTACTTGAAGTGATGCAGAATAATTCTTAATCGTCGTTCATGTTTTAAGATTACGTATGACAGATTTATTTACTGTCTGCCGCCAAACGTAATAAATTCTGCAATTAACTTGATGACGAAAGCAATGCCTCCTACTACGCCTAGTCCAAGTAAGACCAATCGCATGTGGGTTACATAGTCATCTTTGCTTGTCTTCTTCGCTAACTTGAGCGTTTGAATAATCTCAGTAAACTTTCGCTGTACTACGGCCAATTACTTTCAATATTAGACATAGGATTCGGATATTTGAAGATAACGCAACAGAAACCAAAATCCTCCAATTTCTAACTATTATCTTACTATTTGTTGTTGCAGTCCGTAGGCCGGGTCCTTATCAGTCCTCTGCATCTCTACAAAAGTTTCAGTATTCTGAATTCCTTCAATTTTCCCTATTAGCTCTATTACAACGTTGTGCAATTCTTCCAACGTTCTGGCATTTACAGTGACAACCATATCAAATCTACCTGTAACCTCAGAAATTGATCTTATCTCCGGAATTTTCAGGAGCTCTGCATGAATCCTCTCTTTTTGCTTCGGATCTCTGTTTATCCCAACGATGGCTCTTACGCTAATACCCAACATACTTTCATTTATTATAACTGTAAATTTCTGAATAAGATCCCGTTTGGAGAGACGCTTGATCCTACTATACAAGACGGATGCGTTTACGTCCAATTTTTTACTGAGGCGAGGAACCGAAATGCTAGCGTCGCGAGTGAGCTCGGTCAAGATCTTCATATCTAAGTCGTCGAATCTTTGCACGTTTTACAATCATACTGCAGGTGATCTGATTAATAAATGTAGTTTTTTCGAATATTTCATACTAAAGGTCTGGAGATAACCGAAACCTGGTCAGTTGTTAAATATATTAATTCTCTGAAATCCTCAGCAATAAAGTTGAAATCAAAAACTATAATTTTATCGGGTGTTTTTGTATAGATATTGTTTGGGCGAGGGCGCATAAAGCGTGGAGATTATGTGTTTGCAGCACAGAATGAAAACGACTACCGTATTCTGGTCATAGGGAGGGTCCACGAAGTTAACGGGAGAAAGCTATCAGTCCTTGGTTCATTTATCCGTCCAATTGGTTTGATGGAGAGAGTTAAATCTGGAATAGTGCAAGGTAGGCCGGCACAAGTACTTCAAGATCCCGACCCAAATAACTGCATATTTATGCTCATTGATCGAGTGGAAAGTGGGTCTTTCAGCGATGAAATTGATTTAGATAGTACTAAAACTACGTGGATAAACGAAAAAAGATACTTCGTACTAGATGGTTGGATACGAGAGAATCTACCAGATCTATTCTCGCGTATATTCAGAGCGTCGACGGAGGAGGAAAGACAGTATGCTAGGACTGTCCTGTTAGAGAAAATGAATTCTCTTTACGAAAGAGACTTGAAGGAACATGTTTATGCGGTAGCAAGGAGCACACGGATTCTTTAAGTCCATTGAAAGTTTTATATTATGGTCAAGCATAGACCAAATTCTACAATGGAATATATGTATGCGGCTTTATTATTACACAAACTGAAACAGGATATAAACGAGGATAATGTAAGGAATGTCATAAAGGCTACCGGAGTAGCACCAGACGATGTGCGAATCAAGTCTCTCGTTACTGCATTGAGTGAGGTAAATATTGACGAAGCCCTAAAGAGTGGTCCTGTATCTGTGCCGGGTCCTGCAACATCACCGGCTGCGACCGCTCCTCAGCCTACTGAATCAAAAGAGGAGGAAAAGAAGGAGGAAAAGAAGGAGGAAGAGGCATTGGAAGGATTATCTGCACTTTTTGGATAGAGTGACAGACTGAACTGAAAAAGTCTTTAATTTTTGTTTTTATGCGGCGCGTCCGGGATGCTGAAGAATGTTAATTTAGCCTACGCTATAGCCTTTTTCTTTAACCAAGTTCGAAACACTTAGGGATTGAGCGTGTGCATTTAATAGAATTGGTTTAATAGTGTCCTCAGTTAGATATCCTACCAATACTGATAAATTCAAAGCTTCCTGTCCCGCTTGAAGAATCAACGGCCTCACTGTTTCAAGGGTTAAGTAACCGCATACAATGGCCAGATTCAAGCCCTCAAAAGATCCTTTCGCCATTTCCTTAGCGTAGGCATCCAAATCAATTTTTAAATCCTCTTCCGTAAAGAGAAGTCCTTCTGCGAGAGCACAGCTTACTGAGATGCCTGCTTCAATTGGCTTTATGTCCAGTTTACTCAAAAGGGAAGCTAATTTCTGAGATATTTGGTCGCCTGGCTTAGTAACACGAGTATCCTTTACCACCCAAATGCTTCCTTGATCAATTTTGGTTGGAACATTAGCTTCTTTGAACTCTGAAAGGACAGGTCCTGGAGTAATACCAGTGTTTCCAGCGGGAACTATGATTTCAGTTGGGGCAATATCTCCACCTTTTGCAGGTAGAAATATTTTACTCTTATCAAAAATTAGATTAAGTCGGAAAGGGTTAGTATTTGTAAACAGAAGCAAACATTGTCCTTCCAGTCTATTGCTGAACTCAGGTAGTCGAGGGATATCATCGATCTTTTCAAATGCTCTCTGTACTACTTTATTCTTCACAACCCTAAACTTCATCTCAGATCGAAATTTTTTTCTTAGCTGCATTAATTGACTTGCTCTAACTTTATTCAGATTAGAGAGCGCCAAGGCTTTGTATTCCTTAGGGAATTTCATCATCTCCTGATACATAAGCCTCTTCTTCTTTGGGTAACTCTTTCTGCCACTACTCGTAATATTAGATCCTAGCATGGATATTATTCCGCAGTTTCCCCTTTTGAAGTGCTTGTCTTTGCAGGTTTACTCATTGTGAATTTGAAGACGGCGCCACGTATATTCTTCTCTCCTTGAGGGAGTTTCTTTTCAAGTGCTGAAACTACTGCGCTCGCATTGTTAACCAATGAGGAATCACCCATATTCTCATCTCCAACCCTAGCAGATACACTCAATTGATTTTTAATTCTCAGACGTATGGAACCTCGAAAGCGACTGACAATCGATTCGAGGGGTGCACCGTAGGGCAATGGAGTGGGCATCTTGCCCTTCGGACCTAGAAACTGGCCAATAGACCTACCTACTGACGACATTAAAGAAGTATCTGACAAGAAAAAATCATGCTTTCTAACCAATTTTCTTGCCTCTCTCTTGTTAGTTCCTAATCGGTCGAGCTCTTGGGGTTCAAGTATTGTCGGAATGCCAACTTTCCGGGCTCTCATTGCCAAGTCTCCTGAGCCGATTAGGCAAATCGCGGATTCATCATTTGATTTATGGGGTAAGCTTACTACTTCGTTTAGACTAAAACCCTTTTTAACGTCAATATCCTTCAGAATAAGAGTCAATTCTGCAGACTGCGTGAAGTGTCGCTTATCCAAGCCATTCCGAGCTTGCTTTATCAACTCTTGCAGATGCTTATCAGTTACCAAGTGGGTCAGCAACATTTGTAGGAAACCTACTTAAAATTGTTTATAATACATGGCCAAGGGATCCAATGGTTCCAAGATCACAAGTTCTAGCGGGCCCGGAGGGCTTCGATCCCTCGACTTCCGGCTTTCTTCACTAGGAATAGAAGGCAGGCGCTCTATCCAAGCTGAGCTACGAGCCCGACGTAAACGAATCCTTTATGCGTGTACCTCGTGGTACTCTACTGCTTTGTAATTTCCAAGATTCATTCCTTATTAAATTCTTAGTTTTTGTCGAGAAAGAGTCTTGCCGTACTCTATAATTCAATAGCTACAAATTCGGGCAGATACTATAGTAGGACTGAACATGGCGTCCGAGGAACAAGTAGGAGACGAAAAGCGGCTTGGTATTGGAGAAAATGACGAGCTGGCAAAAAGTATGCTAGGAATTTGGGAGGAAATTTTTAAACTACCTACTATAGGTCCTTTATTTTCCTACTTTGGTAATATCAAGGATGAGAACGCTCAGATTGCTACCTTGGCAGAGACAATATTGAAATCTCAGATTACTCTGGGTCATTATTGGAAGCAGGTAAACCAGGCATATGTTAATGCAGTTTTAAGAATAAATGAGAAGAGCTCTTCTTCACTGCTGGATATTAAAACCAAAAAGGATCTAGATGACTACAGGAAATTAATGATTGATTCCTTTGAGGAAGAGTTTACTCGGTTGTTTAATTCTAGGGACTTTGCCCTTACTTATCGAGATTTGTTGGACAAACAAATGGACATAATAAGGCAAATCCAAGCCTCATCTCAACGAACGCTAGGAATACTAAATCTTCCTACAAGAAAGGAATTGGATATGATATCAAAGGATCTCCATGACTTGCGTAAATCTGTAATGGATTTGAATGAAAGGTTGGAATCAACAGTTGGCAAAATGCAGAGTTAGTTGTACCTTGTAACAGATTTAGTTTCTATGACGGGGATATGGCGGAAGCCATAATGTAGAAATGCGATCAGGTCTGGAGCAAGCCGAGAGATGCTTACATTCTGGATCAGAAGAATGAGAGTTAAAAGACATCGCGGTAGTCAGTATTATTCCGTCCCTTTCTTTCTTCTTAGTATGGGTGTCACGATCACCTGTACAAGATCGCCTTCCTCTATGTTTAGAGCGATCCTTTCAGCCTCAGGGATTGAGATCCTACCGCCGCTCTGAACGGTAGTTTTGAACATTGCATTAAAATGCAAAGCATTTTGCATAGTTGAGATATAACTATGCATTGCGTCCTGCTGGACCGAAGTCAACTTTTTCATAAATTCCCGTTGGGCTTCATTTCCCTGTTCAACTGCTTTTCTTAAGGCATCGAAAGAGCTATTATCATTTTCTGTCATTGATAAAGATCAGTTAGGTACATTTATTTAATATTATCACTGAACGCCTCAGAAATAGCTTACTTCAAGAAATCTAGGACTATTTTCGTAAATTCATCAGGGTTTTCAATGGGTGGGGTGTGTCCGCAGCCTTTCATAACTTTAGTAGTACATCCTGGGATATCGCCGTAGGCAGCCGAATACTGGAAAGGAATCATTTGATCGTGTTCTCCCCAGATACAAAGTGTTGGGACATTTATTTTTGACAATCGGCCAGCAAGGTTGGGAGAATCTCTAATCCCCAACAAGGTAGACATAAACGCATATTTTGCGTTAGGGAGTCTCATTCGGTTAATGAAATCCAGTATCGTAGACTCCGGTACGAGCTCCGAATTATAAGTCATATGTAAAAAGGCCTTTGCAACGTTTTCGTATGTGGGATAAAGAGCAGCCATGATATATTCATCAAGGGTTTGGGTCGACGTCCTCATAGTCCCTGCTGGTGAAACGAGAACTAGTTTATTTACCTGGCCGGGAAATTTCATAGCAAATTCTGTGGCTAGAAACCCTCCGAATGACGATCCTATAAATGCGGCTTGTTTGATATAAAGGGCCTTCATGAATCTATCGAGAAACTCGACAAAGAAATCCATCGTATATTCTACGGTCGGCTTATCGCTATACCCAAAACCAATTATATCAGGAATTATCACCTCAAATTTCTGTGATAAACCTGGAAATACGGGTATCCACCTCTCCGCGGATGCACCTATTCCATGCAATAAAACCAGTATTCTCGCACTCTTCGGATTAAAATCAATACCCGATAAATACCTTATAGTGTATTCATCCATATGAACCAGATTCATTGAAATGTCCTGCCTCACAACCGATTTTACATGCTCTTGATTCACGACCCCTAATTTAATATCTTGTACTCTGCACTATACCCTAAGTCAGGCCCATTATCTAGCAAAGCAAATATTTCGAATAATTTCTATAACTTAAAAATGAACTCTGCTAATCATCCAATCTCAATTGAATTGACAGAGGAGCAAGCGACTTCAGGCCAGGATATTCATGGGACTATCAATCTCACTTACGATTCCAGATATGATACTATTGTTATAAATTCACAAATAGAAGATTCTAGCGGTACTTTCGAATTTGTAGAGCTCAATGGAAGAAAAATAGACTATCCTTACCCAAGGTTTTCAATTTTTGAAAAAGAGATTGCGGGTCAGAAAAAGATAACTTTTACCGCGAGGACAAATCATATCCCCCGCGATGCCTCCGCTAAGGTCAAGTTTAGGGTATCCATTATCCAAGAACATAAGGAAATAGCCAGCGATGTTTCCTACCTCATTCTTAGCAAGTGATACCTTAATCGAGGTTGTAGATCGTTCATCTTGTGAACTAATTAAGTATGCTTTGAATTCTATGATTATCAGAATCTTCCCTCAGCCACGGTAACCTTTCCGGTCATCCATGGGTGTGGCTCACAGTGGTATGGATATTCGCCTACTTCGGTAAATGTAAACTCATACTTTTCATTAGCAGGAATAAGACCAATCGTATCCATGCTATTAAATGCCCCGTTGATAGGATCTTCATATCCTGTATCAGTGGTTACCGTGTGAGGTACTGAATCATCATTTGTCCAAATGAATTTGTTTGATAAACCCAATGCCCCCTCTACTTCTTTCGGGACATAATTTTCGGTCTGTGATGGTTGTGCAGAGCCAACTGCTATGGAAATCTCCACAGACTCTACTGGATTCAAAACTTCTTCAGAAACTACTGGAACTGCCGTTGCTTGAGGGATATACACAAATTGATAGTAAGCTACGCTAATGGCAACAGAAACAACAAAGGCCATGATGCTGATCCCTGCGACATTATTAGTCATCTACCTGTGCTTTCTATTAGGGGGAGACATTTCACATATAAAGCTTCTTTAGTGTTGAAATTACTATTTCAAGCGTCCATTCCGCGGTTTATTCAAGTTATCCATTTTAGTTGAAGAAATGGTGTCTTGGGAATTTCCCTCCTCCTTTGAAAGGCGACCGTCAACTTGGCCCCCATTTCCTAACGAGGATGATTTAGGGTTTGGGGATGAACCTGTTAAAGGTTTAGCTCTTTGCGCTTGCTGAGGAGCTAAGGGCTTTTCAACGCTAGGTTCAACGGCATAGGCAGGTTGAGATGTTGGAGGAAGGGGGGAAGGAGCTTTGGGCTGAATCGCAGGCTTAGGTGGCAACGGTGGAGGAGCTTTTTCCATAGCGCGACCATGTCTGTATATATGGAACATACCCGCAAAAACCAGCATCATCAAGCCTATAATGAACAACGAAAAGTTGTTCATTCCACTTACAACCGCGTAGTATGCGGAGATATTGAGGTATATTTGGAAGATGAGCAAGCCAATGAAGATTATATATACCCATTTTGCTGGAAGGTTGATCGGACCTTTGCCTGTATCTTTCTTTGGCTGCGCCTTTGCCTTCGACTCTGCATTTTTGGCCAGCTTTATCATCATATATGTGAAACCGAACGAAAGCGGAACTAATAAGACCATTACAACATAAAAGAAAATAGGGTCGATTACAAGTCGTTCAAGTAGTGATTTCTGAATATCGGGATCTATCCAAAATCCCCAATAGGTTGTAACAATAATCTGGGCTAGACTTGTGATACCAACTGCAGTAATGATCGGTCGGTCCTTCCATGAGAACTTCTTGTATCGATCTACGAAAGGTATTATTAGCAGTGCGAATATGAATAGTCCAGGCCAGAGCACACCCGTCACGAACTTATCATACATCGTCCTCAAGAAAGCGTACAGACCTGTAAGGTACCACTCCGGAACTGTGATCCCGGGCGGAACGTTAGGATCAAATTTCAACCCAAGATCCACAGGGAAAACTCCTCCTGTTATCATTATGGCCCCTGCAAAAGCCATTACCATAGGGACATCAAAAACCATGAACCTCGGAAAATGCACGACCATAAGACCTAGCATAGCAATAGGCAGCCAGAAGACGTGGAATGCGTAAAACCTCAAGATAAAGTCGGAAAAGCCTCCTCCAAAAAATGCTTCTCTCATATCAGGTCCTAATACAGGAATTGAATTGGTTAATGAAGCTGCGATAGAGATCGCAAGCTCTGCACGCTCACTAAATATGATGTCATATCCTGTAAAGGCCTCGAGTATTGTAAGAACTCCTAAAATGATTCCGGTTACCCAAAGGATCTCGTTTCGGATCTTGTAGTGGCCACTGAAATATTGGTAATACATATGAAGTAATGCAACCATTACCATTGCGTTGGAAGCATGATAATGAATATTACGTAAATGGAACCCAAATGGGATGGCATCATTAATTCTTTCAACACTGTCCCATGCCCTATCCAGGATAGGTTCGTACCACAGCATCAAAAGAGCCCCAGTTATGCCTAGAATTATGAATATGACAAATGTTAACATCCCTAGAAATCCAAGGGGACTGACGAACCGTGAGGGAATTGTAAATTTCATTCCCATGAATATAGTTCGGTCTACCCCATCATAGACCCATTTACAAAACTGGGCTAGACTATTTTCACTCTTTAAGGTAGCGCCCAAATCCCACTACTCCATTACCATTTGGACTCCAGTTAGGAGGTTTAATCCAGATTGCCCCGTTTTGATCTGCTTCTAAATCAAGCATTGGTAAGACATTTGAGGGAGGCGATTGAAGCGATGCTGGTCCTGCAAAGGCGATGCCAGTCAATGGATCGTATAAACTGCCATGACAAGGGCATTCGCCCCTTTTTCTTCCTGGTTCAGGCCAGTACTTCCATAAACACCACAAATGCAAACACACCATGCTGTACATTCTGAAAGATGTAATATCATTATTACTTCCTCCAAGCTCTTCAGGTAATCGAATGAACTGCCATGTTCTAAATGCTTCTTGGTTTAAAGTAGGATCATCTGTCTTGGGATATATCACGGCCTCAGCGTGATTCACTGGGAACGAATTAACGTTAGCTTGGGATCCATCAGGTAATTCGACCTTTGACCTTTCCGATACTTGGCCTGCAGGATTAGGTAAAAACTTCCCCCAATCTACAAATGGTATAAAAGTTAATACAGTGCCAGCAGCAGCCATCAATTTCAAGAAATCACGCCTAGAAACCTTACCTCCCAAATTTGGAGGGGTCTGCTGTGACATCATTACAGAACTCAAGAACCGCATCTATAAACTTTTGGCCTAATTAGATTGCAGAATTTTTATCTCGAAATTCAATCTATGCATCGAGTATCTTGATGATTTTATGGTACTATTGACTTAGCCGCACGCGAATGATGCCATTTAGGTAATCAATTTCTTGCAGATCATATTTCGAGGCATCTTCTGGCAGGTGAGCCAGTATCTGTGAAATTTTAGATTTGTTATCGGTTATCCTTACAAGGCTGATTTGAGGTTCGAAATTCACGCTAATATCGGAGAGGCCTGAAATGCCTTTAACCTCGGCTAATATTTCGTAAAAGTTAGGTCCTTTGATAATTTCTGGTTCTCCTCTAATCAGCTGATTTTCAGGCAGATTATATGCCATTTTCTTAATTGGAGGAGAGCGAATATCTCTAGATTGGTGATCCCTGCTATGGACCAATAACTTCCAGACGTAGGCGGTGCCTAATCCTGCCACGAAGCCCCCTATATGCGCAAAATATGCTACACCTCCGGATTGTGGGAATATAAAACCAAAGACTAGTTGCATAATAAACCATATTGGTAGGAACGCAATTGCGGGAATCCTAATAGTTGTGATAAAGAAGGCAAATACTACTGTGAATATTTTAGCTCTAGGAAACATCACTAAATAAGCTCCCAACACACCTGAAATTGCACCCGATGCTCCAACAGCCGGAATCAAAGCATTAGTATTATCAGTCGCGACCAAGCTGTGAGCATACGCCGCTAGTATTCCCCATAATAGGTATATTAGGAGATATTTCACATGTCCAAATTTGTCTTCTATATTATCTCCAAAAACAAATAGAAAGACCATATTGCCCGCGATGTGAGCAATTCCTCCATGCATGAACATTGAAGTAATGATGGACACGACATCCCCAGAGAGTACAAAACTAGGTATAGAGCCATACGTATAAAATAATTCTTGTGTAGCAATAGGATCTGTAAAGTTGCTCGTAAACGAGAGTTCCCAAATAAATACCACCACGTTAATAAAAATCAGACCATAATTGACATAGGGCCTTCCATGTAGTCTTTGGGTATCATCATGGATTGGGAACATATGTGAGCCCTATAACGACCTTGTACCGTCCTGGGAATCGGATAAATTCGTATCTCTAAAATCCGCCAAACGGATTTGTGTTAGGAGTAAAGTCCTCGTTCTCCGAATGTGCTTTCCGAGAATGTCTCTTTAACCGCTCCTTATCATCGAATTTCATGTCACAGTACTTGCATTTGAATTCATTCAACCCTTCTTCGTTCTTCTTTCTGAACAAAATCATATGATCGATCGATATTAAACAATGCAATACAACTTCATTAACCTTGTGTAGTCTATTTCCTTTGGAAAGGCTGGATAGGACCTAACTAGCTTCTAAGCCTAATCGTTCTTAGTTGAAAGATAGTTACACAAACTAGTCGGCGGCTCTAATCCATCACTATCATTGTTAATGTGGATTTGACCCCGTTGAGCTTTCTTAGTTTCCACGTAATAGTTTCTTTTACCTTCTCCATTGTGTCAGCTTCGACTTGTGCCACAATATCATAAACGCCATAAACCTGATAGACTTCCCTTACACCTTCAAGTTTATTGAGCTCGGTAACTATAGAGTCTTCACTTCCTAGTTCTGCATTCATAAGCACAAAGGCCTGTGGCATACACCTAGATACTCATAGCTGGTGTATAAAAACATGTAGATGATTTCAATTTATGGTAAATTTACCATGGGATAACATGTTCGAACTTGCATATGCAATTCAAGAAAACCAGTCGTCGACTAAAAAATGTGTCCTGCTTAGTCGAATCACTATAATATAATTGGAGTAACCTAATAAATGTGAGTCCTTCGCACTCACACTTATCATTGAACACTAGAGCAATGAATCTCTTCGTTCACTGGCCAAATAAGAATCCAGTTCCCAGTTCAACGTGTTCAGATCTCGTTTGGCAGTTTACTCTCATCGAAAACACCGGCTCGGTTCCATTGGTATGCGAAATAATCTTCACACCATTCGTGAAATTCAACATTATCACTATAATACACTATATTCAAGTCGGGCCTTCCCTTTAAACTAGGAAATGCAACACAAGAATGTCTTTCATTAAATATCAAGACTAACTTGACGCTATCAAGCATTCTTCTTTCCACCATTCCTTTGGAAATTAAGCTTCGCCAACCTATTCTTTCAAGGATTTCACTCCTACCCTTTGGGACCACTGGATCTCGAGGGAATATGTAGGAAAATCTTACTCCGCTTTGAATCCGTGAACTAAGGGTCTCAATAAGGTCAACAGGTACTTCTGAAATTATTTCTTTGATGTACTCGTTTGAATTCAAAAATATATACTTCCATCTTTGAAGTATAGCCATAACACCATTAACGACCTCACATTCTGCGAGGGAACCTATTCGGAGAACGAATTTCAATGGAAGATCACCAAATGTATGATCATTGAAATACTCTCTATTCTGAAACATGAAGGCGTAGCTTGGAATTAATGATACAATTGATTCTCCATACGGTGTTAGTACCGATGTCTCCCTCTAGTCCCTTCGTAACTAGATTTGAAGATACAAGTCTTGAAATGTTTCTATGGGTTTCTTGCATCGTTGCATTGAGTTCCTCAGCAAGTTGTGAAAGACGATAGGATCTGTTTCTAAGTTTCATTATGGTAGAATATCTTAGATCTCCAGCTAACTCGAAAAACAAGGAGTTGACTTCCTCCTCGCGCTCTCCATGCATCGATAAATGACCGTGCGCCTAAAATTTAAACTTGACAAATGTTGCCAAGTTAAAACCCCATAATTTGAATGTTGTTCATAATTTCTGAACCATTAATGAACTTGACACTGCTAAGGACTGACCCTGGACATGGTTCGCGGAAAGAGGACCGAATCCTTGATATCCTCGATGCTGATAAACCATCTCAGTAACCTTTCGATACCCATCCCAAATCCTCCATGTTCTACTGACCCATATTTCCTCAAATCAAGATACCACCCGTAATCAATAGGGTTAAGCCCTGTTTGCTTAATCCTCTCGGATAGAGTTGTGAGGTTGTCTTCTCTCATGCCTCCACTACTCAATTCACCATACCCTTGCGGACCTAATAGATCAAAAGTGAGACTAATCCCGGGCCGATCCTGGTTCTCTTTGACATAGAAAGGCTTTACCTTGGTAGGATATTCGGTGATGAATAAAGGGGTCATTGTTTTTCTAGTTAATTCCCTTTCCGAATCAATGTTCAAATCATCACCCCATCGAATTGGTCTAGATTTTCCATCGAGTTCAGTTATCTTGAAATCAAGTGACTCCAACTTTTCAATGGCTTCATCGTAACGTAATCCTGTGAAATGGCTCTGCAAGGGCTTTAAACCTACCAGAGTCAATTTTAAGAAATTTCAATGATTCATCACGTTCCTTGATTGTCTTCTCGATTGCAAATCTTACAAGTTTCTCTTGGATTTGTAGTAGGTCTCTAAGGGAAACCCAAGGAGACTCACACTCCAGATGTGAAAATTCTGCCAAATGCCTGACCGTTCTAGATCGTTCTGCTCTAAAAGAAGAAGTAAGACTCCATACGGGACCCAGCGAGAAGATCATTGCCTCTAGATAGAGCTGTGCACTCTGAGATAGGAATGCCACATCGTCAAAGTAATTTAGTTTGAAAAGAGTTGATCCACCCTCTACTGAACCCTTCACTATTAGCGGAGGGGTTATTTCCATCCATTCATTGTCTGAAAACCATTGTCTGAGAAACTTAAACATCGACGTTCTAATTTTAGCAATTTCTATCATTTTTCTCGTACGTAAAGTGAGGTGTCTGTTATCTAGGAGCAACTCTGCGCTTTGATATTCTCCAAGGGGATAATCCTTTTCCGAAACTTGAAAGATCTTGAGATTTGTCCCAGTAATCTCAATCCCCCCTTCTGGGGCACGAGGATCTCGTTTTACAATGCCAGAAATCTGGATGGATGACTCCCTTGTTACATTGTCTAACTTGGATGAAGGGAAAACACATTGTATAATAGATCCGCGATCATCTCTGAGAAGCACAAAGGCGTTTCCCTTTTGTTTTCTTAGCCTATACACCCAACCTCGGAGGGTCACTTCTTTACCAATGTAATCTGAAGTTAATATCTCATTTATCCTCAAATCTCTACCTCAAGCCTTCCTGCCAATTTCTAAGACATCCTCCCATGAGAATGCAGGACACCTGATGAGTCACACGGGAAGAATTCTGAAAGTTACCATTTTCAATGACCCAAGGATTTGTTAGGGGCACTTCAAACAATATACTGTTAAGATCTAATTTAATATATCTGGTCGAGAACACTTAATACTTATGACAAAATTTGATGGAATAAAAGGTCAGGAACTACTTGATGTTGAACAGTCGGACTCTGAAGTAACCCTAATTTTTAAGGATAACAGATATCTATTTGTCAGACTTGAAAACGGGCACATAGTCTGCGAATCTGTTCCAGAATAGAAAGAGGTGGTTTATGTTTTATCGCCTTGAGAATCTAATTAGTAGGCAGTATTCATGTGTTTCGTACAATCGGGGGTCCGAGCAGCTGACCAAACAACATGAATTCAATTTAATCTTGTTGAATTGGATTTTACCGATAACTCTACTGGCTCGGTAAAGTCGTGTCTTCCCCATGAAACTCGGATCTCTGCATGGATATCACCGTCTCTTGACTTTCCACTTTGATCCCCTTTCACCTCTATGGTCTTGTTGACGTCAAACATGAGTGATTGAGCTTCTTCAACTGAAAGTGGATATAGTGGCACATCTTCTTGTACTACGAATATCCAAATCCTAAATGGGACCTTTGGGTTCCTGGTCCAAAAGAGAACGGCCTTTCTTACATATTCTTTTGTAAGGATCGTGTGGTTACTAATTTTAAGGGAAATGCGTATTTTAAGACGAAAAGAATTATCATGCTTGTTGTACGCCTTTTCCCAACTTGATTGATTAAACGCGCCTCTTATAGTCCCGGATATACTAAAACTAAGTTTTAGCTGTCTCACATTACGAGATACTTCCTTAGCCTGGACAGTTTCTAACTTTGTTTCCGAAATGATATTCCCCCGGCTATTCAACATCTGTAATATCAGGAGATCATTTATATCTTCAATAAGTAGTTGTCTCTATCGTATGCATGCAGAAGTAATTGAGAGTAATGCTAATATCTTGGAGCTAAAACTAAGGGACGAAGATATTTCTGTCATGCTGATTATCCAGCATGAACTTCTTAGTAAAAAGGATGTTGACTTCGCAGGGGTTATTCTGAAACACCCACTTATAAGAGACTACATTATGAGAATTGTCACAAAAAAGGAAGATCCTGCGGTGGCCCTGAAGGGAGCATCTGCCAATGCAAGTAAATACTTGGAAGAAATAGGTTCAAGTATCAAGACGCAACTAAAAAGCTCAAGGGGATAGTGAAGCTGAAGTTTTGTCCTAGCTGCGAGTCACGTATGAAGCCAATGACTGAAGAGGGTACAGTAAAATGTCCAAAATGTGGATATGCCGAACAGGGTAAATTTTCATCTCAGGATCAAGAAATGCTTCAATCCAAGCAAACAAGATCAGATAATATCTCAAAAAGTTCTCTCAAGGTCATGGACTCCGATGCGCCAAATGCCATGCCGACCACCACCATTCAGTGTGCTAAATGTGGGAATATGACTGCATTTTGGTGGATGTTGCAGACACGTTCTGCTGATGAGGCTACTACCCAATTCTATAGGTGCACCCAGTGTAGTTACACATGGAGAAATTATTCATGAAAAACGACATTGGGATCGGCTGTGCATTTCTAGCTCGGATTGGATGCCTGAGTGTGCGACAGCAATGTTTAAAGTTAATAGATGATAGCGGTAATCATAAATCTTGACTTTCAGTGTAAGTACAAATTCTCCAGACGAATGGAAAGTAGTAACCTCTGCGATCTCTACCCTTGTAGACGAGGCTACATTTGAAGCCAATGTAGAGGGACTTCTATTCAGAGGAATGGACCCTTCGCATGTAGCGCTTATTGATATACACTGGCCCAATTCAGCCTTCCAAAAATTTCAATGTAATGATTCAATTAAATTTGGTGTAAGGATTGATGAATTTTCTAAATTGATAAGACGAGGTGACAAGAAGGATACAGTTGAGGTTTCTATCGGAGAGAACTCCACACTAGTAATTAGGATCAAAAACGGCTACAGCAGAGAATATAAAATGCGGCTCATAGAAAGCTCTTCTGGTTCAACTCCACTTCCAAAATTGAATTTTAACTCTAGAGTTGTTCTGAACACTTCTACTCTGGATAGAGTATTTTCAGACATCCAAGTAGTATCTGAATATATCACTTTGGGGTCAGAGGAAGCAAAAATTGTTTTCACAGGAAAAGGAGATTCAGGCGAAGCGAACATCACTTTGGATCAATCAAGCGAAGGGCTAGAAGACATTACTGTCAAAGAAAGTAGTTTTGCAACTTATAGTCTTGATTATCTATCAAGAATGATAAAGGCTATAGGAAACACCGGTGGATCTGTGATAGCTGAGTATTCTACCAAGATGCCATTACGACTTGAGTTCAGGGTCGCAAATATCGGAAGAATACATTTTTATCTTGCACCTCGGGTTCAAGATTGAAGTAGTGATTGTAAAGTTGCCAAAGCGCAAACGCATTCAGGTAACTTTTTGATTCTGTATTCAAGGGTTACTTGGTCATGCTAGTTGTAATGAAATTTGGAGGAACAGCGGTCGAATCAGGTGAGCGAATTAGGCATATATCAAATTTGGCGCTGAATTATCAACAAAAGATGGGATTTGATGTTATATTGGTAACATCTGCAGTGAGAGGGATGACTGACGAGATATTAGCGGTGGCAGAAAGCGTAAGAAGAGGAGATAAAGCATCCGTGGACCATTTCGTCAATCGTATTAAACGAGTGCACCTATCTCTTATTGAGTTTAGTATCTTTGATGAATGTAAAAAGAAGGAGGCAAAGAATACTGTAAGTGAGCTTGTCGAGCTTATTGAGAAAGTTCTAAATGGAATGTTGCCTATGAAAGAAGTTACTCCAAAGATGCTCGATTACTTGCTATCATTTGGGGAAAGGCTTTCAACATTTATTGTTTCCGTCGCGATTAAGGATATTGGAGGAAGTTCAGAATTTCTTGTGGGGAATGATGCAGGTATAGTAACCGATTCCAATTTTGGGGAAGCACTCCCCTTGATGGATACTACTAAACTGAAGGTTTCTCACAAGCTGAAGCCATTGCTAGCTAAGAAAATCATACCTGTGATCACTGGCTTCATTGGAGCCGACCAATTTGGCAACATAACTACCATCGGTAGAGGAGGCTCGGACTATTCAGCAACGATAATAGCTGCAGGTTCCAGAGCAGACGAGGTCTGGTTATTGAGTGACGTAGATGGGCTGATGACGGCTGATCCGAAAATTGTAAGCGATGCAAGAGTTATAAGAGAAGCGTCATTTGCGGAAGCGTTGGAAATGGCACTGTTTGGTGCTAAATATATGCATCCAAGAGCGTTA
The DNA here is from genome assembly GCA_963788755.1 of uncultured Nitrososphaerales archaeon. Taxonomy (GTDB): domain Archaea; phylum Thermoproteota; class Nitrososphaeria; order Nitrososphaerales; family Nitrososphaeraceae; genus TH5896. The sequence continues at coordinate 8,039 of CAWBHQ010000014.1, read as the reverse complement.
GAGCCGGCTATTGAGTCCAACATACCGATGAGGATAAGAAATTTCATGAAGATAGATGATGATGGCACGTTAGTAGTTAGTAATCCTAGCAAGGATTCCCACAAAATAGTCAAAGCGATAAGCTCTATTCGACACACCGCCTTGATAGACGTTAGTGGGGTTGGAATGGTTGGTGCGCCAGGTACTGCCGGAAAAATCTTCGATACTCTGGCCAAAAATAAAGTAAACATTATGATGATTTCCCAGAGCCCATCCGAATCAAGTATTTCAATGGTTGTTAAAAAAGAAGTCCTTCAGAAGGCAACTAGTACTTTGGAATTGTCACTGCTTGGCAGAGTGATCAAGAAAATTGATGTGAAAGAAGATGTTGCAGTCATAGCAGTCGTAGGGTCAGGTATGCGAGGTATTAAGGGGGTGGCAGCCAGGGTATTTGGTGCTGTTGGCCATAAGAATATCAACGTGATTATGATAACACAAGGATCTTCTGAATTGAATCTCGCTTTTGTAGTGAACGACATCGATTGCGTAGAAGTAGTTAGGACAATTCATAGCGAATTCGAGCTCAGCAATTCCTGATACTATCGCTTCTTCTTCCGTCTTTTCAGTCACTCTTCGAGCAAAGGATAAATTATTATGATGATTAGATGTTGAGCATGGTAAGAGGCCAGCTCTTCGTCGTAGGGATAGGTCCTGGAGATCATAACCAAATGACCTATCGTGCGAAAGAAGTTATCACAACGAGCGAAGTTGTAATCGGTTATGACACTTATATCAGTTTAATTGAGGATCTAATTGTCGGTAAGGAGATTCACCGATATCCAATGACCCAAGAAGTTGATCGGGCAAATCAGGCAATTAGGACTGCAGAAGAGGGTAAGAAAGTGTCCCTTGTATCTTCAGGCGATCCTGGAATCTATGGCATGATAGGCCTCGTCTATGAAATTCTCGCTGAGCGAAACTGGGAGCGTGATAATGGCATCTATGTAGAATGCGTACCCGGGGTTTCCTCTTTGAATTCCTGTGCGGCGTTGGTAGGCTCTCCTTTAATGACTGACTTTGCGGTAGTGAGTATGAGCGACCTTCTTGTTCCTTGGGAAATAATAGTAAAAAGAGTTGAAGCCGCAGCGAAGAGGGGACTTTGTGACTGTCATTTATAACCCAACTAGCAAGAGGAGGATCCACCAATTAAGAGACACCCGAGAAATATTCTTAAAGTACAGAAGTCCGAAGACGCCAGTAGCCGTAATAAAAGGTGCCTATCGAGAGAGCCAAACCGTTGTAATTACTGATTTGCAAGGATTGCTTGAACCTGAGAATCAGCAAATTATGGGTATGATAACAACGGTCATCATAGGTAATACCTCAACCTTCAGATATCGCCATCTGATGATAAACCCAAGAGGGTACAAATCAAAGTATGAGTTGATTCATGATACGCCAGTGAATACATGATACAACCATAGGTATGTTTTGACTTATTGATGGTGGGCGGCGACGTGACTAATTTTCCAATTCCGGTTCTCGTCCCTTGAAATGCTGTCTTACCGGATCTACTATTTTATTTAAGTAGATGGAAACAGCTCGCTTAAGATCAGCAGGGTGAAGATGCCTGTTCTCGAAATCATTTTCTAGTTGAGTGTAATTGTTGTACGATATCGTACCCCCATATTTGGAGGCCCGTTCTACTTCGAATTCGGAGAAATCATGAAGAATAATGTACCGAACTAACTCTAGTACTGGATTATTCTTAGAAAGCCCTGCGGGACAGTACGCCATGCCAATCTTGTGGTTAATGGTCTCAACGTCGTCATGTACAAGTATGCTACCACTTGGGTTGCTCTTGCTCATCTTACTTCCTAGCTTCCTGTTCCCAACTGCAGTATCATGTTTTTCCACCTGGCTAGGTTCAGACAATCCCGGAAGCAAATGATGGTGAACCGCTACAGGCGTTTTCCAGCCTAATTTTGGAAAGATTTCCCTAACTAACATGTGTATCTTCCTTTGGTCCATCCCTGCGTGAACAATGTCTGATCCCAATGACCTTATATCTATTGACTGCATGGATGGATAAAGCAACTGGGAAAAGTCTAGACTATCTTTTTTTGTCCTCCCCATGATCGTGAGTGACCTCATAGTCCTAGCAAGAGTCAGGTGCTTACCAAATAATATGAGGTCATTCCAATATTCGTAACCTCTTTCACGATACATTTTGCTCCCCAAAACTATATTCAGACCAGGACAAACGAGCTTGAATGCCTCAGCATAATACTCGGATAGATGGTTTATCTTACCCCAGTCCCCTCCCAGTTTGTTATTGATATATGTATGCCAATCAGCGAGAAACAGGGTACATTCGACGCCCGCTCTTATGAAGTCATTTATTTTGAAACCTGTAAGTATGAGACTCCCAAGATGTAATAATCCTGAAATTTCTATGCCGATGTAATGTTTAGGGACAGAGACATTAAGGAATAGACTAGATAACTCATCCTTTGTAACGATTTCCTCTGTAGGCTCTCGAGTAACTAGACTGAGACGTTCTTTGAGATCCATATAGATAGGTGGCAAATCTCAAATGCCTTATTAACATCTTGCGTTGCACACCAGAAATTATCAAGGTCTCTCCGGTATGTTGGATCTGGAGTTAAGAGGCTACCCTAATGTTGATATTTCTGTAAATAGCTCTTCTTTGTCGCGAGAAACCCTCATTATGCCCTACAGTGAAGAGCAGATCCTTAATGCTATTCAATCATTGTCGTATTTCAGGACACGGGCCATTTCCCCTTACCATGAGAGATTCAGCTTTCCATTTTTTAGTGGGACGTTTTTCGTCTATCGCAAAATTGATGTGAAACGGATTGTTACAATAGCAAAAACAGTCGCCCAGGATCCTTCATATTTGGACGTCGGATGTGGCCAAGGTGAATTCCTTACGAAGATAAGGAACTACATTCCAGACGCAATAGGCATGGAATTAGATCCTAGTATTTTCTATTGCATGGGATTGCATGTTCCTTCGTACATCAAGATCTGGAATCCAAAGTGGGGATTGGATCACGATTTTGATATTATCTTCATAGGTTGGATGGAACCAGGCACAGACTTTCGAGACGAAATTTCAAAACATACACAGGTTATAGTTACCACGTTAGATCAGGGTCTAAGTTTAGCTGCCGAGTACGAGGGCCACGGCTTCGAACTCATTGCATGGTGGAGATCTCCTTCTTGGGAGGATGTAAACATTGAGATAATGAATAGGCACTACACACGAATTTCAAATGAAGTAGTAGAAAGACTGACCTGCCTGAGAGGTGCTCATAATCTGTGGTATGTCTACAGCCGTGATAAAGACCTTTCAGAAAAAATAAGACGAAACTTAGCCAGAGCTACTAAGGAAGAACGATCCGGCTTGAATGAAACGTATGATTACGAAGGTATCCTAGATGAATGTGGCTTTGGATTCCATCAAGAGTTATCCACGTCGGTTAGTGGCACGCGTGAAAAACTCTGGGAAATAAGATATAGTTAGTTTGGCATGAGACTTTTTTTGGCAAAATGATGCATAAGACAAAATGAAAGACTTAAAAATTCTACCTGCCGAAACTAAACCAGTTGAAAGTAACAGTACCGGGTGCAGCAAAAGAGGTAGGAAGATCAGGTTTTCTAGTTGACGCAGGAAACAAGAAAATCCTAATGGATTATGGGGTTCTCCTTAAAAGAGATCGAGAACCAGGTTTTCCTCTCCATGTGAAACCAAAAGATATTGATGCAGTAATATTGACTCATGCCCACTTGGACCATTCTGGATTTGTACCTTCCTTATTTCTATCTGATGTCATAGGGCTCCAGGCGCTTGGCACGGCCCCAACCTTTGATTTGTCTTATCTTTTAATAGAAGACATGATTAAGATTTCAGGATTCTACCTCCCCTTCGAATATTTGGATGTTTTGAATATGAAAAATCATTCTAGAGAATTACGCTATCGTGAACCATACCTAATAGATGGTGTGCAGGTTAGTCTATTCGAATCAGGTCATGTCTTAGGAGGAGCAACTATAACGATATCACATGAAAACAAGACAATTTTTTATACTGGCGATATAAATACGAGAGGCTCGAAATTGCTGAGGCCTGCAGACCTCAACGTGGGTGAAATTGATCTCATGATCATCGAAAGTACTTACTCCCAGTCTGACCAGACTCCGAGAGAAGAATCAGAACGCGAACTATTAGACTTCGCAAACGGGGTAATAGAAGATGGTGGGACTATGTTTATTCCAGCCTTCTCAGTAGAACGAGCACAAGAAATCGCGTGTGTTCTACAAGCACACAACTTTCCTCACAAAGTGGTTATGGACGGCATGGCTTTAAAGGCCAACGAGATAATGCTTAAACATCCTTCGTTTTTGCGGGATCCAAATACCTTCAAGGAGGCTATAACCCGAGCTGAATGGATAAAAGGATGGAATAGGAGGAAGAAAGTTGTGAATGAACCATGTGCAATTATTTCACCGGCTGGAATGTTAGTTGGTGGATCGGCAGTGCATTATATGCAGGAGTTATGTAAGAGCGACAAAAATGGAATTGCTCTTGTATCATATCAAGGAGAAGGGACTCCTGGAAGAATGTTGTTGGAAAGGGGGTTTTCTAATTTTCAGGGTAAATTGACTAAATGCCATGCAGCCGTTAGGCAATTTGAATTTTCTGGTCATAATAGCAGAACCGAATTGTTTGAAATTTTGGATACGGTTAAAGGATCTCCGGAGGTTCTTACTGTGCATGGTGATGGAAAGTCCTGTACCTGAATTCGCAAGTGAGATTAAAGAGAAATACGGCTTCAAAGCCCACGCACCCGAAGCAGGAGAGGTAGTACACTCTGAAAAACCATAGGTTTATCTTCAATGTAAGGTGCTGGTGATAAAGGATTTCATGGCATAATTCCGTGATCGGGTTCAAACAAGTATCTTGAGGGAGTGAGATCCTGTTTCAGAAACATCAAGATCTTTTTACGTGATTAGAATGAATGGCTTCAGGCTGTATCTCATTTCATGCATACAATTCAGTTAGTAGAGGCAACAAATCCTTCGAGTCTATCCATGGCCTTCTCAAGCACATCTTCGGATGGAAGGTATACTAGTCTGAAATGATTGGACCCGTAAGCATTGCCAAACCCCGAGCCATAGACGCTAATAACACCGGTTCTACCTAGGAAATCCAACACGAAACTCTTATCATCGCTCCACTTAGTGGCCAAATCAAGCTTGGGAAATACGTAGAACGCACCTCTAGGAACAGAACAGGAAATCCCTTCGATAGTATTTAATCGCTTCACAATGAAATCGCGTCTTCTACGCAATTGTTCAACCATTACAGGAATATGATCTTGAGGTCCACGCAAAGCCTCCACTGCTGCCATCTGAACCGGCAGGTTTGAAGAGATTCTTACTCTGGCTAGCTTCGGGAGATTTTCTCGTAAGTTGTTTAGCTTTTCAGTATTGCTGTTCAGACAGACATACCCACATCTCCAACCAGTCATCAGATATGCTTTTGAAAAACCATTGAGTAGTACTACTGGAACGTCTGAAGCAACTTTCCCTATACCAGTAAATGACTCTTCGAAGACTATCCTGTCATATATTTCGTCGCAAATAAAATAAAGATCATGTTCTGCTGCGACATCAATTAGCTTCTTGAGGCTCTTCGCATCAAACACCTCTCCCGTGGGATTATTTGGACTTATAATGCAAATAGCTATGCTTCTAGGAGTGATCTTCGAAACAAGATCATCAATATCTGGGGTTCCATCTGGAAATATTCTAAATTCAACGGGGATCCCACCATAGAATCTAGTATAGGAAGAATATGGAGGATAATAGGGTCCGGGCATCAGAACTTCGGAGTTTGAGTCAACGATTGATGCAAGCACCATATCAAGGCCCTCTGAAACCCCATTTGTTACTAAAACATCATCCTCTTGGGTGTAAAAGCCTTTTGAACGTTCCTTTTCGACGATTGCTTGTCTTAACTCGAGTACACCTTCAGATTCGGCATAGTAATTATTATCATTCTTCACGGCTTCGATCAAGGCTTTTTTGATATGGTCTGGTGTCTTAAACCCAAACTTCACTGGATCTCCTATGTTCAGGTAGATCAGTTCACGGCCTTTCTTTTCATATTCCCTAGCCCGGAGCATAATGTCTCTGATAGCATATTCTACACCACTGGTCCGCATTGAAATCTTCAAGCTACCATTGTACCTGTAAATTGACCAAAATAAAATGTTACTTGTCAATAATGAGTTGAGTGTTTTTCTATCGATGATCTCAGAATGTGGAAGCATTGATACTTTTTATTTAACCCGCTGATCATTAACTATACAAGGGGTCCGTAGCGTAGTCAGGATATCGCAGTGGTCTTCGGAACCGCAGATCGAGGGATCGAAGCCCTCCGGATCCGTTTGAGGTCAGGAAACCGCCCCCCTTTGGGGGCGAAGCTCAATTTGTTGTGAAATTTGTGCCAATATCCTTCCACCCGACAGACACGGAAGATCTATCGATTCCCTCTAACTGGCTAATGATCTACCAATATTCCAGCAATTCAAAAGGAGATTTCAATTTGATACTGGAGCAACTTCAATATTTACACCCGGGCTACTATTTGGTGCACCGATTACAGTCTGCTTGTCGCGGAAAAGTTAGGACATTTTAACTTCTCTATGCGAACATTCTTAACACTAATATTCAGGTTATTTCTTCAAGAAAACCTTAGCAAGCTGGCTACCTTTTATGATCGTCCTTTGGCTAGAATGCGAGAATTGGGTTCCTGACCAATAGATAAATACCAAGGACTAAAGAATTCATGTTAACCGTGTTTTGGTGGGGTCGTTGTCTAGCATGGTATGATGCCAGCCTCGGGCGCTGGAGTTCGCCGGTTCGAATCCGGCCGACCCCATATTTTGGGGGCCTTAGGTTTAGAAACAAAAATTGATAACGGTCCCTTCATCCATCAATCCATCCATCCGCGCAAGCCCCGACACGGATTGTAAAACCAACCTTAACAGAAACTGCCTTGCTTGGTAACTTCTAGATTTAAATATCCTCTGATGTGTATCACATTTGATGTCTGACACACAACCACAACAAAATCAACAAGTGTATAAGGAAGGACCTCGCGACGCGATCTATATAGGGAAAAAGCCGTTAATGGCATATGTAACCTCGACTCTAATACAATTGGCTAACCAGCCAAAAGTAACCATCAAGGCTAGAGGATTAAGTATTGGAAGAGCAGTTGATGTATCACAAATCATTTTAAAGAGAATGGAAAACGCAGGATATACAATAGGCGATGTAAGGATTGGATCAGAGACCGTACACTCGGAGGACGGGAGAACTAGAAACGTGTCAACAATAGAGATTGAAGTAAACAGAGCCTCTTAATCTCTCCGTTATTTTTGTTGCTTATTTTCATCATGTTCGAACACTTTGTCGAAGAATGCTGCGATTTATCTTGCTCATCTGAACCCGGTCACAAAATCACATTCTGACATAATTTCCCGCTTAAGTAAGGACTATCAAGTATATCTATTTCCAGTTAAATTTGTGAACAAACGTCAAGAATTAAACACAAGGAGCTTTCCTTTCAGTTTTGGAACTAGAAAGTCCATGGTAGAGGAGTTATTTGGGGATTCAGTGAAGATAGTTTCAGCGTATACTTTTCACAGTCCATTTTTAAGGTATTTGCCTCCACTTATCTCACCTTACTCTTGGACTATGAGAAAGGATATTTTGAAAAGTATTGTTGAAAATGAATTTTTCTCTTACACTGGCGATAGAGCGGAATCCTGGATGCTGAAAATATATGGCTTAAGACCTATGTTAGGAAAGAGGTTAGAAATTTCTGGCACGTTTGTGCGGGACCTTTTATATCGGGATGCCAGCAGCCGTCTCAAGCGGGAATGTAACAAGATGGAGCATTGGCATAACTATGTACCTCCTAAGTAGTAGAGATCATTTATAAAAATTGGACTACGGTACAA